>LR134390.1:660479-1320959 GCA_900637705.1 Fusobacterium varium | reverse complement strand
GCTTCATAGGAAAATTAAACATTTATTATACCTTTATGCTTCAAATACCTCTTCTTATTATTGAAACTTTTTTATTTAAAATTCTTCTTCCAGAAAGTTTAAGTGAAGAAAAAAGAATAAAAGGAAAGATAGATTTTAAAAAAATAATGAAGATAATAGACATAGAAAAAGGAAAGGATATTCTTACTTTTCCCATTATAGTATTTTTTATTGGTGTTATACTTACAGAATTTTCCAGAGTTGGTTTTAATAACAGCTTTAACTTTTATATAAAGTCTGCCCTTAATCTTCCACCTTCATATAATGGAGGAATAATGGGAATGATAGGTGTTCTTGGACTTTTTGCTAATCTTACCATCAATATGTGGCTTGCTAATAAATTTGATTTAAGGAAAATTTTCCCTGTGATACTTTTTTCAAACAGTATTATGGGTATATTTATTCTTTTATTCAGTTCTAAAATATTTATCTTTTTTCTATTTAGTGTATTGTTTTATATATTTAATGCTATATATGTACCTATACAACAGTCACTATTTACAAAAGGGCAAAGTAGTAATTATGGGTTATTGTCAGGATATTTTAATTCAGCTAAATCTTTTGGAATGATAACTGGTTCATTATTTACTGGATTTATATATGAGATAAATAAACTTTTGCCTTTTTTAGCAGTTACAATAATTATGTTTTTAGCTGGTATATCATATACTTACAACTATTTCCAATACAAAAAAACTGAATCATAAATCTTAAAAATTTATATACAAGTGAGGGAAAGACTATGAAAACTGAAGCTAAATCATCATATTTTTCAAAAGGGACAGTTATATTTACTCTGGCAATGGTATATTGCATTTTTGGTGGCAGTGCCTTTCCTAGTATAAAACTGGGTTATACCCTTTTTAATATTAAATCTGGTGCTACTGCTACTATCATCTTATTTGCTGGATTACGTTTCACATTAGCAGGCATAGCTACTATAGTTACTGGAAGCCTTATACATAAATCTTTTTTATTTCCAGCTAAAAGTAATTTTTTCAAAATAGCATTTTTAGGATTTATCCGTACTACTGTTTTCTATTCATTGATGTATTTAGGACTTGCTGGTACAAGTGGAATTAAAGCTTCTGTTATAAATGGAACTAATCTAGTTTTTGCCATGCTGGCTTCTTGTTTCATTTTCCGTCAGGAAAAGTTTACAACAATAAAATGTATTGCTGGACTACTATGTTTTTCAGCTATTGTACTTCTGAATTTAGATGGTGATTTCACTTTTTCTTTCACTTTCAGAGGAGAGGGGCTGCTGCTTTTAAGTGCAGTAGTATTTGGTCTTTCAGATTGTATAACTAAAATATTTTCAACAAATGAAAATGCTGTTACCTTGAGTGGCTGGCAGTTTTTAATAGGAGGTTCTCTCCTTTTACTTATAGGAATTGGACTGGGAGGAAGACTGCATATTGAAAATATTGAAGCCTTTTTCATTCTCTTCTATCTGGTATTTGTTTCTTCAATTACATTTGTAACTTGGGGAATACTTCTAAAATACAATCCTATATCAAAGATAGTAGGTTATAAAGCTATGGAGCCTATATTTGAAACTCTGCTGTCTGCCATAGTTCTTTCAGAATATCATAGTCTTGGATTCCAGACTATTGCTGCTCTTGCTCTTGTGTGTACAGGAATTACACTTTTAAACTATTATAATAAATAATAATATGTAAAGAGAGGAGGTTTTAAAACTTCCTCTTTTTTATAAATTGCTTTTAAATATAAAAATATGAGTGCTTATAAAATTAAACTAAATTTTAGAAATTTGAAAATTAGAAGGATTTATGTAATTAATGAAGTAAGCAAAAGAAAAAATAGTATGTCTGAACATAGTGAGTTTCCAGCAATTAAGCAGTTAGGATTTTAACTGTTATAATTACTGAGATGCAACGATGGACTGTTGTGACCCTTCAAATATTTTTTTATATTTTAAGAACAAAATTATTAATAAATCTTTCTACTGGAAAATTTCAAAAATTTTATTTAAAAATTACTCTCTTTTTTTATTTTCTAATATATCCGATATCTCATAAACTATTCCATAAAAAAACAGGATACATCTTTCGACATATCCCATTTAATTTTTTATCTATATAGTACTCCAATATCTTTTCTGTAGCATTTATCTGTAAATTCTATCTTCTCAGCATCTGCATAAGCTTTCACTCTTGCCTCTTCCAGATTATTTCCTACAGCTACTACATTTAATACTCTTCCACCATTAGTCAGAAGTTCTCCATTTTCAAGTTTAGCTCCAGCTACAAAAACCATGTTATCTGCTTTTTCTATTCCAGTAATTGTATATCCTTTTTTATAAGCTTCAGGATATCCACCAGAAGCAAGAACTACACAACAAGCTGACTTATTACTCCACTTTACATCAGCCTTGTCTAATTTCCCTTCTAAACCACTTTCAAGAAGTTCAACAAAGTCTGATTCCAATAATGGAAGAACTACTTGAGTTTCAGGATCTCCCATTCTCATATTATATTCAAGAAGATATACTCCTTTTTCATTAATCATAAGCCCAAAGAAGATAACTCCTGCAAAATTCATTCCTTCAGCTTTGATACCTTCTAAAGTAGGATTCATAATTCCTGTAATAAAAGCATCATATACTTCTTTTGTGACATAAGGGTTAGGAGCTATTGTTCCCATTCCTCCAGTGTTCAGTCCAGTTTCCTTTTCTCCTATCTTTTTATGATCTTTAGCAGATATAAAAGGAAGTATAACCTTAGAATCTGTTACTGATAATATAGAAGCTTCCACACCATCTAGAAATTCTTCAACAACTATTTGTTCTCCTGCACTGCTGAATACCTTATCTACCATAATCTCATCTACAGCTTTCAGAGCCTCATCTAAATTCTGGCAGATAAGAACTCCTTTTCCTGCTGCAAGTCCACTGGCCTTCACAACTAATGGAAATTCACAAGTTTTTATATATTCTTTTGCTTTTTCAGGGCAGGTAAATATTTCATAGGCAGCAGTTTTTACTCCATACTTTTTCATAAAATCCTTTGCATATGCTTTTGATCCTTCCAAAAGAGCAGCTTTTTTATCTGGCCCAAATATTTTAAGTCCTTTTTCCTGAAATTTATCTACTATTCCATCTACAAGAAGTTCTTCACTTCCCACAATAGTAAGATCTATATTTTCTTTTACAGCAAATGCTAAAAGTTCATCTATTCCTTTTATATTTACATTTTCTCCCTTTGGAAGTGTTGCAGTTCCTCCATTACCAGGAGCACAGAAAACTTTTTCCACATTTTTATTCTGGCTTACTTTCCAGCAGATAGCATGTTCTCTTCCACCGCTGCCAACTACTAATATTTTCATACTTTAATTTCTCCTTTGTATTAGTGTTTGAAGTGTCTCATTCCAGTAAATACCATTGAAATTCCATGTTCATTACAAGCATCAATAGATTCCTGATCTCTCATAGATCCACCTGGCTGAATGATAGCTTTTATTCCAGCTTTTGCACATTCATCAACAACATCTCTGAATGGGAAGAAAGCATCAGAAGCAAGAACGGCTCCTTCTATTTTATCTCCTGCTCTTTCTATTGCCTGTTTAGTTGGCCATATTCTGTTAGTTTCACCATTTCCGATTCCTACTGCCATCATATCTTTTACTACAACAATAGCATTTGATTTTACATGTTTTACTATTTTCATTCCAAAGATAAGGTTCTCCATTTCCTCAGCAGTTGGAGCTTTTTCAGTAACTGCTTCATAATCAGTAGTAAAGCTTAAATCCTCATCTTGAATAAGAAGCCCTCCATCTACTTTTACCATATTAATTTTATCCTGTGGTATATGTTTGCATTTTATAACTCTAAGATTCTTCTTAGTTTTTAATATTTCCAAAGCTTCATCAGTAAATGATGGTGCTATAACAATTTCTAAGAATATTTTTACCATTTCTCTAGCTGTATCTGCATCTACTTCTTTGTTTAAAGCTACTATTCCACCAAATATAGATACTGGATCACACTCATAAGCTTTTGTATAAGCTTCATAAACATTTTTACCTATAGCTGCTCCACAAGGAGTAGAATGTTTTAGTCCACAGCAAGTAGGCTCTGTAAATTCACATACAGTTCTCCAAGCTATATCCATATCTCTCAAATTATTAAATGAAAGTTCTTTTCCATTTAACTGTTCAAAATCCTTCATAGCTCCAGTATCAGTAGTAGATACATAGTAAGCTGCTTTTTGGTGAGGGTTTTCTCCATATCTAAGGTCCATTAATTTTTCATAAGAAGCATTTAGGTATTTAGGCATCTCATCTCCTAATAGGAATTGAGATATAGCTGCATCATAAGCTGATGTCAGATTAAATACTTTTCCAGCCAGTCTTTTTTTAGTTTCAAATGTTACTTCTCCAGCTTCCATTTCCTTCATTACTGTTTCATAGTCAGCAGTGTCACTTATAACTACTACATCTTTAAATGATTTTGCAGCAGATCTCAGCATAGTAGGTCCACCAATATCTATAAACTCTACTTTTTCTTCAAAAGTTAAATCTTCATTTACTTTTTAAAGAAAGGATAAAGATTTACAACTACCATATCAATAGTTGATATTCCTCTTTCTTTGATAGTTGCCATATGTTCTGCATTATCTCTTATAGCAAGTATTCCACCGTGAATAACTGGGTGAAGAGTTTTTACTCTTCCATCAAGCATTTCAGGCGCTCCAGTAACTTCAGCAACTTCTATTACAGGTACTCCATTTTCTTTTAAATGTTTATATGTTCCACCTGTTGAAATTATTTCTACTCCATGTTTAACTAAAAAGTTAGCAAATTCTAATATACCATTCTTATCAAAAACTGATATCAATGCTCTTTTCATCAACTTTTTCTCCTTTTTATCTTTCTGATATTATTTTAGAAATAGATTTTGGTAAAAGTTTGTGTTCTTCTACTAATATTCTTTTTTGAAGAATTTCAGCTGTATCTCCTTCCATTACAGGAACCTTTACTTGAAAAATTATCTCTCCACTGTCCACACCATTATCTACATAATGAACTGTACAACCACTTTCCTTCTCTCCTGCTGCAAGAACTGCCTCATGTACTTTTATTCCATACATTCCAGGTCCTCCAAATTTAGGAAGAAGTGATGGGTGGATATTAATTATCTTTCCTTTCCATTTTTCTACAAATTCTTCATCAATTATAGATAGAAATCCTGCAAGAACAATAAGATCCACTTCTTTTTCAGAAACAACTCTGTCTATCTCCCTGCATAACTCCTTTTTAAAAACTTTTCTATCAAGAACACAGCTTGTTATCCCTTGTTCAGCTGCTCTCTCCACTCCATAACATTCTCTATCTCCAATGACACAAGCTACTTCACAAGCTAATTCTCCACTTTTTGACTTCTCTATTATAGATTGAAGATTGCTTCCTCCTCCTGATACTAATACTGCTATCTTAAACATAGGCCTTTCTCTCCCTTTTGAACATATCCTATTTCAAAAGCCTCTTCTCCATGTTTTGCTAATTCTTCTATTACTCCCTCTTTATCTTTAGGGTCTACTACTAGAACAAATCCTACTCCCATGTTGAATGTACCAAACATTTCATTTTCAGGAATTTCTCCCTCTTTTTGAATATATTTGAATATATCAAGAACTCTTAATTTATCTTTAAAAACTACAGGCTGATGACCTTCGCTTATAGTTCTAGGAAGATTTTCAGGAAGACCTCCTCCAGTTATATGAGCCATTCCTTTTACATTATATTTTTCTAACACGGCTAATACAGGTTTAACATATATTTTTGTAGGTGTTAAAAGAGTTTCGCTTATAGGCTTTCCATTAAAATCTTTAGTATAGTCAGTTATTACTTTTCTTACTAATGAGAATCCGTTACTATGTACTCCAGAAGATGGTATAGCTATAAGAATATCTCCTTCAGAAGTAGTGCTTCCATTTACTATTTTAGACTTTTCTACTGCTCCTACACAAAAACCAGCAATATCATAATCTCCCACTTTATAGAATCCAGGCATTTCAGCAGTTTCTCCACCTATAAGTGCAGCTCCTGCCTGATAGCATCCTTCTGCAACTCCTGAAACAAGTTCAGCAGCCACTTCAGCATCTAATTTTCCACAAGCCAGATAATCCAAGAAGAATATAGGTTGTGCTCCATGACAAAGTACATCATTTACACACATAGCCACAGCATCTATTCCAACTGTATCATATTTTTTTGATGTCAATGCTACTTCAAGTTTTGTTCCTACCCCATCAGTTCCAGAAACCAATACAGGATTTTCATATTTTCCTAATTCATACATAGCTCCAAAACTTCCAAGTCCATTAAGTACACTGCTGTTTTGAGTCTTAGCTACTGCTTTTTTCATAAGTTCTACTGCTTTATAACCTTCTTCTTTATCTACTCCAGCTTCTTTATAAGAAATTGCCATTTTTTCCTCCCAAATAATTTTTTACTCTTCTGTTGGTGTGCACATAGGGTATACTCCATTGAAGCATCCTACACAATAATCTTTGCAATTTAATGATTTTATCATATTATCCATTGATAAATAATCTAATGTATCTGCATTTATCTCTTTTCTGATTTCATCTACTGTCATTCTGGCAGCTATAAGTTCCTCTCTATGAGCTGTATCAATTCCATAGAAACAAGAATATTTAACTGCTGGAGAAGCTGATCTGAAATGAACTTCCTTAGCTCCTGCTCTTCTAATGATATCAATAAGTATTTTACTTGTTGTTCCTCTAACTAGAGAATCGTCAATGATTACTACTCTTTTTCCTTCAAGCTGTACTCTTAATGGATTAAGTTTTACCATTACAGCCTGTTCTCTTAAAGCCTGAGTTGGTTTAATAAATGTTCTTCCTATATATTTATTTTTAATAAGTCCCATTGCATATGGGATTCCACTCTCTTCAGCATATCCAATGGCAGCTGGTATTCCAGAATCTGGTACTCCAATAACAATATCAGCCTCCACTTTCATCTGTTTAGCTAAAAGTCTACCAGCTTTTACTCTTGCTTCATATACATTTATTCCATCAATAATACTATCAGGTCTGGCAAAATAAATATGTTCAAATGAACAAGGTGCCACTTTATTATTTTCAGCATATCTGATTGATTTAACTCCTGATTCATCTATAATTACCATTTCTCCAGCTTCTACATCTCTTATTAGATGTCCCCCTATAGAATCTATAGCACAAGATTCAGAAGCAAGGAAATAATCTCCCTCGTCATTCATTCCAAGACATAAAGGTCTGATTCCATATGGATCTCTTACTCCAATAAGTTTATTATCTGCCAGTATTACAAGGGCATAAGCTCCTTTTATTGCTCCAACTGTACTTCTGATTGCTTCTTCAAAGCCATTCATAGCTTTTCTTGCTACCATTTTTATTATAACTTCTGAATCAGTAGTAGATGTGAATGTAGCCCCTCCATCTTCTAGCAATTCTCTTATTACTTTAGTATTTGTCAGATTTCCATTGTGAGCAACTGCTATCTGTCCTAGTTTAAATCTACTTTCCAAAGGCTGTGCATTTTCTATTTTGCTTTCACCAGTAGTAGAGTATCTCACATGACCAATAGCTGCATTTCCTTTTAAGTTGTTTAAAGTTTCCTGTGTGAATACATCAGCTGTAAGCCCCATACCTTTATATGTTATTAATTCTCCATTATTTGAAACAGTTATTCCTGCACTTTCCTGTCCTCTGTGTTGAAGAGCATATAGGGCATAGTAAGTTAATTGTGAAACTTCTTTTTGAGTTTTACTGTATACTCCAAAAACTCCACATTCCTCTTCCATTTTGTCCTTTGCTAACATCATTTCTGTGCAGTTCATTATTCAGCCCCCAATCTTTTTAAGACTTCTATATATGCTTCTTCAATTCCACCTAAATCTCTTCTAAATCTGTCTTTATCTAATTTCATACCAGTTTCTTTATCCCATAATCTGCAAGTATCTGGAGTAATTTCATCTGCAAGAAGAATTTCTCCTTTGCTGTTTTTACCAAATTCTATTTTGAAGTCAACTAGAGTAATTCCAATTTTGTCGAAAGCATTTTTTAATAAATCATTGATTTGTCCAGTTATTCTATAAATTTCAGCTAACTCTTCATAAGTAGCAAGTCCCAATGCAACTGCATGGTGGTCATTAATTAATGGATCTCCATAAGCATCATTTTTATAGCAGATTTCAAATATAGTATTTACAGGTTTAGTTCCCTCTTCTACTCCTACTCTTTTAGCCATTGATCCAGCTATAACATTTCTTACAATTACTTCCAGTGGAAATATTTTTACTTTTTGGCAAAGTTGATCTCTATCATTAAGCACTTCTACCAAATGAGTTTTAATTCCATTCTTTTCAAGCATTTCAAATAACATAGCAGTTATTTTATTATTCATTATTCCTTTGTTTTCTATAGTTCCTTTTTTAGCTCCATTTCCAGCTGTTGCATCATCTTTGTAATGAATAATAACTAGATTCTCATCATCAGTTGAATATACTTGTTTAGCTTTTCCTTCATAAATAAATTCTTTTTTTTGTGCAGACATTTCTTTTTTCCTCCTAGAAATAATTAATGTATTAAAATTAAAAAATTTAACTAAACTATTTTATAGCTCTACCCCAGTTTCATTATCAGCTATAAATTTTGCCTTCATATCCTTTCTAAATTTTACAAGTTTTTCTCTTAATTCAGGACATTTTAAAGAAAGCATTTGTACTGCAAGCATTCCAGCATTATATGAGTTATTAACTCCAACTGTTGCTACAGGAATAGATTTAGGCATTTGTACTATTGAAAGAAGTGCATCCATACCATTAAAAGCAGCTTCTATTGGTACTCCTATTACAGGAAGTACAGTTTTAGAAGCTATAACTCCAGGAAGATGGGCAGCCAGCCCAGCTCCTGCAATTATTACTTCATATCCATCTTTTTCTAATTTTTCCAATGTTTCTTCTAATTTTTCTGGTACTCTGTGAGCAGAAAGAACATGAGCAGAATACTCAATCCCAAACTCTTTTAAGCAGTTAGCTGCTCCTTTCATTTTATCTGTGTCTGATTTACTACCAAATATTATGGCAACTTTCATTTTTTATTATCCTCCTAAAGATATCTATTATTTAAAATATTTAACTCCATTTTCAAATATTTTCTGTTCTTTATTTCCAATGATATTTTTGAAAATATTTTTACCTGCTCTTTCAGAATGTCCCATTTTACCAAATACTTTACCATCTATTGAAGTGATTCCCTCAATAGCACATGTAGACGCATTTGGATTAAATCTGAATTCATTTGTAGGAATTCCTTCAAGATTTACATACTGAGTAGCCACCTGCCCATTTTCAAATAGTTTCTTAATAACTTCATCATTGGCAAAGAATCTTCCCTCTCCATGTGATACAGCTATTTCAAATTCCTCTCCAGTTTCAATTCCTGCAAGCCATGGCGATTTATTTGAAGTAACTTTTGTTTTAACTATTTGAGAAACGTGTCTTCCTATCTTATTGAATGTAAGAGTAGGTGAATTTTCTGTAACTTTTCCTATTTCTCCATATGGGAGAAGTCCTGATTTTACAAGAGCTTGGAATCCATTACAGATACCTAGTATCAGTCCATCTCTTTCAAGGAATTTAGCTATTGCTTCTGCTATTTTAGGATTTGTAAGCACAGTTGCAATGAATTTTCCTGATCCATCTGGCTCATCTCCTGAACTGAATCCACCTGGGAACATAAGTATCTGCGAATTATTTATTTCTTTTACCATTTTTTCTATTGAATCATTGATATAATCCTGAGTTATATTTCTAAATAAAAGTATGTTGGCTTCTGCTCCAGCTTTTTCAAATACTCTCGCTGAATCATATTCACAGTTAGTTCCCGGGAATGCTGGTACCAATACTCTTGGTTTAGCTATCTTATTTTTGCATACTATTATTTCTTTCTTCTCATATGGTGTCCAGATGTAGTTTTCTACTTTTTCTATTGTTTTATGAGGGAATACTGGGAATAGTTTATCCAACCATACCTTTTCTCCTTCAGTCATACAGATTTCTTTCTCTCCAACTACAATCTTATATTCTTTAATTGTTTCTCCTAATAATTCTACATTTTTACCTGTAAGTTCTTTAGAAGTTTCCACTACAAATGTTCCATATCCTAACTTGAACAGCTCTTCTCCAAGATCAGCTATTTTAGCTCCAACTCTGTTTCCTAAAGTCATTTTACTTACAGCTTCAGCTATTCCTCCTCTTTTCAGAGTCATTGCTGAAAGGATAGTTCCATTTTTAATATTTTCATATACAAACTCAAAGTTTTCTTTAAGCTCTTCTATATTTGGCATATAATTATCAAGCATATGATGTCTTACTAAGTATATTTTATTTCCAGCAGCTTTAAATTCTGGTGATATAACAACACTTGCTTTTACAGGAGTTACTGCAAAAGATATAAGTGTAGGTGGTACATGAATATCATTGAATGTTCCACTCATTGAATCTTTTCCACCAATAGCTGGAATACCAAATTTTCTTTGAGCTTCTATTGTTCCTAATAATGCTGAGAATGGTTTTCCCCAGTTCATTGGATTTTGTCCAAGTTTTTGGAAATATTCTTGGAATGAAAGTCTTACAGTCTTGTAATCTGCTCCTACTGCAACTAATTTAGCAAGAGATTCTACTACTGCATAAGCTCCACCATGGAATTGCGACCAAGATGAAAGCACTGGGTCATATCCCCAAGTAATAGCAGAAGCTGTATCAGTTTCACCTTTTAACAGAGGTATTTTCTGTACACTTACATCAGTAGGCGTCATTTGATATTTTCCTCCAAAAGGCATAAGTACAGTTGTTGCTCCTATTGTAGCATCAAATATCTCCATAAGTCCTTTTTGAGAAGCTACATTTAAAGAAGACAGCATATTCAACCATTTTTCTTTAATATCTCTTCCTTCAAAATTAACTTCATTCAATGGAGTGTTTTCTTTTATATCTTCAACTTCTACAGTAGTTTCTTGAGTAACCCCATTAGTATCAAGGAATTCTCTTGAAATATCTACTATCTTTTTACCTTTAAAATTTAGAACAAGTCTGTTGTCATCAGTTACTACTGCAACTTCTGTAGCCAAAAGATTTTCTTTTCCAGCAAGTTCCATAAATTTTTCTTTATCTTTAGCTTCGATTACTACTGCCATTCTCTCTTGTGATTCAGAGATTGCAAGCTCAGTTCCACTAAGTCCAACATATTTAGTAGGAACCACATCAAGGTTTATGTCAAGCCCTGGAGCTAATTCTCCAATAGCTACTGACACCCCTCCAGCACCAAAGTCATTACATTTCTTTATAAGTCTAGTCACTTCAGGATTTCTAAACAATCTTTGAATTTTTCTCTCTTCTGGTGCATTTCCTTTTTGAACTTCTGCACCACATAATCTTAATGAATCTCCTGTGTGTTCCTTAGATGATCCAGTTGCTCCTCCACAACCATCTCTTCCTGTTTTTCCTCCTAAAAGAATTACTATATCTCCCTTAGAAGCATTTTCTCTTCTTACCCAGTCAGCTGGTACAGCACCAACTACTGCTCCCACTTCCATTCTTTTTGCTTTATATCCATCATGATATATTTCACATACATGTCCAGTTGTAAGTCCAATCTGATTACCATAAGCTGCATATCCACTGGCAGCTCCTGTAGTTATTTTCTTTTGTGGAAGTTTTCCAGGAAGTGTATCTTCAAGTTTTTCCAATGGATTACCAGATCCAGTTACTCTTATAGCCTGATAAACATATGATCTTCCTGACAATGGATCTCTTATAGCTCCTCCAAGACAAGTAGAAGCTCCTCCAAATGGCTCAATTTCTGTAGGGTGGTTATGAGTTTCGTTCTTAAACATAAGAAGCCATTTTTCCATTTTTCCATCTACATCTACATCAATATATACAGAGCAAGCATTGATTTCATCAGATACCTCCAAATCATCAAGTTTTCCACTCTTTCTCATTTCTTTTCCACAGATAGTTGCCATATCCATAAGAGATATGTATTTCTTTTCAATTCTCTCTCCATGTACGAATTCTCTTGCTTTTAAGTATTCATCAAAAGCTTTTTGAAGTGTATCTCCAAAAGAAGATTTTGGAAATACTATATTTTTTATTCTTGTTTCAAATGTAGTATGTCTGCAATGGTCAGACCAATAAGTATCCAATACTTTTATTTCAGTTTCAGTAGGATCTCTTTTTTCTGTATTTTTAAAATACTCCTGAACAAAAGCCACATCTGCCAATGTCATAGCCAGACCTAGCTCTTCTCTGAAAGATTTTAATTCATCTATGCTGTAATTTATGAATCCAGTGAAAACAGGAACATCTTGTGCCTTTTCTCCTTCTTCTATCTCTAACTTAGTAAGATCTTTCTCTCTCATTTCAACTGGGTTGATGTAGTATTTTTTAATTTTTTCTACATCTGCTTCTGTTATTTCTCCTTCAAGAATGATAACTTTTCCACTTGTAACAGATACATTTTGATTTTTATCAGATATCAGATTTAAACACTGCATAGCTGAGTCAGCTCTCTGATCAAACTGTCCTGGTAAAAACTCTACAGCAAAGTATTTTGCTCCATTTGTTTCTAAAGTTTCAGTTACTGTATCTGTAACTATTTCTGAAAATATAAGCTTTTTAGCTTCTGCTAATTCAGCAGCTTCAATATTAAATACATCATAACAGTTAAGAAGTCTTACTTTTGAAAGTTTTAAACCTTGAAAACTTTCTTTTAATTCATTTTCTAATCTCTTAGCCTCTAAATCAAATCCAGTTTTCTTTTCAACATAAATACGATAATTCATCGTGCCCCCTGCAATTATATTTTATTATTAATTTTTTTACTTTCGTCTATTATTTAGAATAATCCATCTATTTTTCCATTTTCATCTATATCTATAGACTCTGCTGCTGGCTTTTTAGGAAGTCCTGGCATATCTATTATATCCCCTGCCATAGCTACTATAAATCCTGCTCCAGCTGATATTCTTAATTCTTTTACTGATAGTGTAAATCCAGTAGGTCTTCCTAAAAGTGCTGCATTGTCTGATAGTGATTTTGAGTTTTTGACATACACACTGGAAGTTTTCCATATCCAAGTTCATCTATAGTTTTAAGCATTTTCTTAGCAGGTCCGACAAATTCAACTCCATCTGCTCCATATATTTCTTTTGCTATTTTTTCTATTTTTTCTTTTATACTCATATCCAAGTCATATAATGGTGTATAGTTATCTGTTCCTTTTTCTAATTGAGCAAGTACTTCTTCAGCAAGAGTGATTCCTCCCTCTCCTCCTTTAGCCCATACTTCACAAAGAGCCACTGGTACTCCAAATTCTCTGCAGTGTTTATCAACAAATTCAAGTTCTTTTTCAGTATCACTTACAAATCTGTTGATAGCTACTACTACTGGCAAATTATATTTTTTCATATTTTCTATATGCTTATCTAAATTTGCTATTCCTTTTTCTAATGCTTCAAGATTTTCTTCAGAAAGTTCCTTAGCTCCACCGTGGTGTTTTAGAGCTCTTACAGTTGCTACCACAACTACACAGTTAGGAGTAAGTCCTCCTTTTCTGCATTTTATATCAAGGAATTTTTCAGCTCCAAGATCAGCAGCAAACCCTGCTTCTGTTATTGTATAATCTGAAAGTTTAAGTGCAAGTTTTGTAGCCAGTATAGAGTTGCATCCATGAGCAATATTTGCAAAAGGTCCTCCATGGATAAATACTGGTGTATTTTCCAATGTCTGTACAAGGTTTGGCTTAATAGCTTCTTTAAGAAGTGCTGTAATAGCTCCTTCTATTTTTAAATCTCCTACTTTAAGAGCTTTTCCATCTCTTGCATATCCAAACACCATACTTCTTATCTTATCCTTTAAGTCTGAAAGTGATGTAGCAAGACATAATGCTGCCATTATTTCAGAAGCAACAGTGATTTGGAATGAACTTTCTCTAGGAATTCCATTGGCTTTTCCTCCAAGTCCTATCACTATATTTCTAAGTGCTCTGTCATTCATATCCAGAACTCTCTTCCAAGTTATCTTTGTAAGATCTATGTCAAGAGCATTTCCAGAATTAATATGATTATCTATACAAGCTGCTATTAAGTTGTGGGCAACTCCAATAGCATGAAGATCTCCTGTAAAATGTAAGTTTATATCCTCCATAGGTATTACCTGTGAATATCCTCCACCAGTAGCTCCTCCTTTCATTCCAAAAACCGGTCCCAATGACGGTTCTCTTAGAGCAGCTATAGAAGATTTTCCAAGTTTATTAAGTGCTTGTGTAAGTCCAACTGTAACAGTTGATTTACCTTCCCCAGCAGGAGTAGGTGTGATAGCTGTAACTAGTACCAGTTTCCCATCTTTTTTGTTCTCTAGTTTTTTAAGTACTTTCAAATCTACTTTAGCTTTGTATTTACCATATTGTTCAATGCTGTCCTCATCAAGTCCTATCTTTTTTGCGATTTCCATAATGTTGACTATTTTAGCTTCCTGTGCAATTTGAATATCAGTTTTCACAAATTTCCTCCCTTGAAATTTTATATAAATAATTAAAAAGGTCTAAGTACACACTCATTCCGTTAAGTGCACACTTAGACCTTTGTTTTATCCTTAGGTTGATTTACTACTATGTTTATATTATATCTTATTTTCTTTTTTATTCTTTTATGAGATAACATAGTATAATCCTCCTCGAAAATATTTTAAGTACTTCATTTCTAATTTTATTTCAGATGAAGTAAATCTTTTTTTCAAAAAAATCAAAAAACAAAGATTATATATGTATACTTCACCCATAGCAGCTATTTTAAGGTCAGCCGTAGAAACTCCTGTCCATATCACAGGTATATATGAGTTTTTTTATTACCTTACTTTTAGAGTATCATATATACTGAATTTTGTCAAAGCAAATGTGACAAAGAAATAAAAGATTATTTTATCTTACAATTATTATATATTTTGTCTATTTATTGAATTTTTTCTCAGACAAACGAACTATTAATCCCTCAATGGCAAGTATATATCCTTCCTTTCCAAAGCCACATATCTGTCCCACACATGCAGGAGCTGTATATGATTTATGTCTGAACTCCTCTCTCTGATGAATATTTGAAAGATGAACCTCCACAGTTGGAATATTTATACTTTTGATTGCATCATAAAGAGCTATGGAAGTATGAGTGTAAGCTCCAGGATTTATAACTATTCCATCATATTTTTCAAAATATGCCATCTGAAGTATATTTATCATTTCTCCCTCTATATTACTTTGAAAAATATTTATCTCAATATCTCTGTCATCAAATTTATCCATAATATATTTACATACACTCTGATAATTATCCTGTCCATATATATCTTTTTCCCTTATACCTAAAAAATTTAAGTTAGGTCCATTCAATATCATTATTTTCATTTTCTTTCCCCCTTATCCTATAAAATTATCAGCTAAATAGTTGTAAAGTTCCTCTCCCAATGAATCATCAAATTCTCTTTCCTGCCATATCTCTTGTGCTTTTACTGCTTGTTCTACAAGCATATAAAGTCCATCAGCACATTGCAGTCCATTTTTTTCAGCTAATTTCAAAAACTCTGTTTTCAATGGATTATAAACTATATCCACTGCTCCTTTGAATCTTTTTATAACTTCCTCAGTTACAGGCGAAGCTCCAATATTAGGATACATTCCCACAGGTGTTGTATTTATTATAATATCTCCTTCCAGAAAGTTTTCATAGATAGCTATATTTATATATGGAAATTTTCCTAAAAGATTTGTAAGTTTGCTCGAAAGGGTTCTTGATACCACAGTTATACTCTCTGCTCCCAAGTTATGAAGAGCTACTATTACTGACTTTGCTGCTCCTCCAGTTCCCAGTAACACACATTTTTTATTTTTTATATCTATTTCCCCTCTTTCCAGAAGTTTTATAAATCCATAGTAATCACTATTATATCCATAACTTTTTCCATCGTTTATTTTAATAACATTTACAGCTCCTATTTTCTCTGCTTCTTCTGACAAGAAATCTATTTTATCTAAGAGAATTTCTTTGTATGGAATAGTTATATTAACTCCTTCTATCCCAAAAATTTTCATACCCTCTATTATATTTTCAGCATTATTTTTTTCAACCTCATAAAGAGAATAATACCCTTTTATACCATATCTTTCAAATATATACTGATGAATGATGGGAGAAAGTGAATGTCCAAGCTTTTCTCCTATTAGACCATAATTTTTCATACCCTGCCCCTTTATTATTTATTTTAAACTTATTATAACATAAGTATATATTAAAAAAAGAGAATGAGTTGCAGGAAAAGTATAATTTTAGAATTTTTCCAGTTTCTTAATCCTTAAAATTTACTTTAACTTTTTAATCATTCTCTTTAAAATTTTAAATCTCTTATTTAATTGTTATATTATCTTTCTATCTATCATCTTTCTAACTACTGCTTTAGCTAGATTAATTCTTTCTTCAATAGTAGATATGTCCAGATATTCATTTTTGCTATGAGCCTCTCCACCAACAGGACCTACTGCATCAACAACTCCTACTCCTAATACACCTAGGAAATTCCCATCAGAACAACCTCCAGCTACTTCCCAGTCATATTTTATTCCCATTTCAGCTTTACTTTCATCAAAAAGATTACGAAGTGTAGCTGATTTATCATTCAATACTAATGGAGGTCTATATCCAATCTCTTCAATTTCTACTTTAATTCCATCAACTAATGGATTTGCTTTTAAATCCTCCATAGTCTTTCTGATAGTTTCAAAGAATTCTACTTGATGAGATCTTCCTTCAAATTTGATACAAGCATAATCAGGAACAATATTAACTCCACTTCCACCTTCTATAAGTCCCACATTAAGTGAGTTCTTTATATCCCAGTTATGAAGTTTAGATATCTCAGTTACCCAACGAGAAGCTTCAAGGATAGCATTGATTCCCTCTTGTGGATAGTTTCCTGCATGAGAAGATTTTCCAAAGAACTCAACTTTATATTTTACAAGTCCTTTTCTTTCTATTACAGCATTTCCATTTTTACGAGCTGGCTCAAATACCATTGCATATTTTGCATTTTTTCCGATTTCTTCTATTACAGGTCTTGAATAACGAGAACTGATTTCCTCATCTGTATTCATTACAAGGGCAATAGTGATATCTTCATTTTTAAATTCTTTAGCAACTTCTATCATAGAAAGTACTCCAGATTTCATATCATATACCCCTGCTCCTGTTGCTATATTTCCTTCAAGCTTATATGACCATGCTGGCACAGTTCCTTTAGGAAATACTGTATCATTATGCCCTAGAAACATAAGGTCTATATCTTCACTATCTCTATTTTTAGCAACCAGTACAGGATTTTTTCCATCATTCTGAGGATATACTTTAATTATCCATTCATTTTCAAGCTCTTTCTTGAAAAATTCTGTAACTTCTTGTACTCCCTCAGGCACATTACTTCCACAATCAATATTTACTAACTTTTCTAAATCTGCTAAATATTTTTTCATATCCATTTTTAGTATCCCCCTTATTAATTAAATATTATCCAAATAGAATCATATTAGTGATAAGAACTGCTATAAGACCACCAACCATTGGAGCTGCTGTTCTTTTTACAACATCAAATGGAGATACCCCTGATATACCTGCAACTGCAACAATAACTGCTGTAATAGGAGAAATACTTCTTGCTATTCCTGCAGCCAGTTGCATTGGCATTAACATAACAATTGGATTAAGATCAACTGATGCTGCCACTGCTGGTGCTAATGCAGCAAAAGCGAAGAATGGTGCATTTCCTGATCCCATAAGGATAGAAGAAAGTGCTATTATTGCAGTCATTACCAAAATCATTGGTTGAGGTCCAAGTCCTGCTGACTTAGTTGAATCAATAAGAGCAGATATAACTCCTATTTTTGTAAGTCCAAGAGCAAAGAATTCTCCAGCTACAATCAAAGTGATAACATTTGCAAACTGACTTCCCATTGCTGTGAATACTATTTTCAACTCAGAAAGAGTGCTTTTGAAAGCTTTTCTTCTGATACCTTCAATAAACATACTTAAAGCGATACTCATAAACATAGCTTCCACAACATCTACTCTGATTTTACTTCCAGTTAATGGACTGAATACAAGTATTATAATCAATGGAATAATAGGTAAAAGAGCATAGAGTCCTGGAACTTTTCCTTCTACATTCATTTCTTTTTCAAATTCTGCTTCCTCTTTAGCTTTTTCAGCCAAGTCCATTTTTCTATCCATAGATTTATTCACAAAATAATGAATAGCTGTAATAACAATAACTGTAACTATTGCCACTGGCACTTGATAGTCAACAAAGTATAATGCTGCATCTATCCCAGCAGTTTTAGAAGCCAAAACAGCATTTCCTGATGCTGGTCCCAAATCCAGACAAGCTGATGTTCCTATTACTGCTGTAGCTGCCAGAGGTGATACACCAAGAGATACAACTATAGGATACACTGTTACCATTAAAAGAACTCCAAGTCCAGATGCACTTGGTATAAATATATTAAGTATTTGTCCTACTACATATGATAGTGCAAGAACTATATATGGAGAATTAAGTTTCTGCAAAGGTTTAATAGCAACCTTTACAAGAGCTTTACTTGCTCCTATATGGTCCATATATTTAGCAAATGCTGACACTATCATGATAGCTATTCCTAAGCTTCCTGTAGTTTTAATAAAATTAGCCTTCAATTGAGCAAATACATCAAGATAAAGTGACCCTGTTCCTCCTTTTGCAAGAATAGGAGTTCCATTAAAAATGACAGCAGCCAGTAAAAGTGCAGCCCCCCCAAGCAGTAGAACACCCTGTGCATAATATTTTTTTACAATAAGATATCCAACTGCCACCACAACCAAAATTGCAACTATAAAATTCATTTTATTCCCCCTTTATATATTAATCTTGTTTATCTGCACCATGTCTGTAACGAGGAAGTAGCATAGGAGATACTCTATCAGTTTCTACTCCACTTGCCTTCAATGCTTCATGATATTCTGCTATATGATTTAGTGTAAGATCTTTTACTTCAACATCTTTACTCTTAGCTCCAGCATTTTTACCTGCTCTACGTCCAAATACTATTATATCCAATAGTGAGTTCCCCATAAGTCTGTTTCTTCCATGGATACCTCCAGCACATTCTCCAGCAACAAACAGATTTTCTATTTTAGTTTCCCCTTTGTCATTGATTAGAAGTCCTCCATTTTGATAATGAAGTGTTGGATAAATAAGGATTGGCTCTTTTCTCATATCTATTCCAAATTTTTCAAACATTCTAAACATTGCAGGAAGTCTTTTTTCCAATGTTCCTTCTCCATGTATCATATCGATTAATGGAGTATCCAGCCATACTCCAACTTCTCCAGTTGGTGTAGGTATTCCTTTTCCTTTTACATTACATTCATTGATAATAGCTGAAGCTTCTATATCTCTTGTTTCCAAATGATATACAAACTGCTCACCATCTATGTTAAGAGGTGTCGCTCCAAGCCCTCTCACTTTTTCAGTAACTAAAGCTCCAAATATTTGAGATGGGAATGCAACTCCTGTAGGGTGGTATTGAATAGTATCAGCAAAAGCAAGTTCTGCCCCAACTCTGTATCCTAATATCAATCCATCTGCTGTTGCCCCATAGTGGTTTGAAGTAGGGAATCCATGATAATGAAGTCTTCCTGCTCCTCCAGTGGCAAGTATTACAGTTTTAGCTTTTGCTACTGAATATTCTTTAGTTTCAAGATTGTACAATACTGCTCCTGCTACTTTTCCTTCTGTATCTTTTATAAGCTCTACAGCTGGTGAAAATTCTATAACCTCTACACCTTTATTTCTTACTTCATCTCTAAGTACACGCATTATTTCTGCACCACTGTAGTCAGCAGCAGCATGCATTCTCTTTCTTGAAGTTCCTCCACCATGCTGTGTATGCATAGTTCCATCTTCTTCTTTATCAAACATTACTCCAAATTCGTTAAGCCATTGAATGGCTCCTGGTGCATCATGTACTAATGCTTTTGCTAGTTCAGGAATATTTGTGAAATGTCCTCCACCTAATACATCAAGATAATGTCTTGCTGGTGAATCATCTGGTTTATCAGCAGCTTGAATTCCTCCCTCTGCCATCATAGTGTTAGCATCTCCAAAACGAAGTTTAGTAGCTATCATTACTTTAGCTCCTGCATTATGTGCTTCCAGTGCAGCAGCAGCTCCTGCTCCCCCTGCTCCAATGATAAGAACATCTACATCATAGTCTATTTTATTAAGATTTACTTTGTCTAGTTCCACTCTGCTCTTTGCTTCTATAAGGTCAGCTAGTTCTAAAGGTACTTTATCCCCTGCATTTACTCCAAGATTAAGTGCTCTGAATCCACTTTCTACATAGTCTGGGTGATTATTTTTTAATATTTCCAATTTAGCTTCTGGAGATAATCTTGGAAAATCATGCCCCATTCTACTTGGACGAGTTGCCTCAACCTTTTTTATTAATTCTCTCATTTCTGCCGTATACATCTATTAAAAACCTCCATTCCTACTATTTAGTGATATCTCTATGATTGTATAGATCTTTAAGTTCCTCTATACTTTTGTTCATCATTTCATCTAATTCTGCATCTAATTTTCCAGCATTGATTTCTTCAACTCTTTCAATCAGATGTTTACTCTTAGGAGCTATATGTTTTCCAGTAATACGACGAGCCAGAAGTCCTACATTATAGTGAGTTATTCCAGCAGGACATTTTGATGCACATATTCCACACCCTACACAGTCAAATGATTCGTGAGCACATTTCTCAAATTCTCCTCTTTGAGCATATGCAATATATTGCATTACATTAATTCCTTGAGAACAACCTTTTGTACAGGCATTACAACCTATACATTTATAGATTTCAGGATAATTTTCTACCATAGTATCAGCTGATGCTTCTACTTTATCCATGTCATATGCTGCTTTCTTTCCCGGGAAAAAAGGAATCTGAGTAAGATACATTCCATCTTCCACTTTACTTTGACATGCTAGTGTTACTTTAAGTTCACTTTCACCTTTTACTCTATATACAGTGGCACATGCTCCACAGAATCCAGATCTGCACCCACAGCTTCTGATAAGCTGGTATCCTGCATATTCCATAGAATCCATTATTGTTAAAGTTGAAGGTACAGTATATTTTTTACCTAATATATATATATCAACCATTTTCTTTTCAGCCATTTATCTCTCCTTGCTATGATTTTTTCTCAATATTAATATTCATTTGGAAGTTCTAAAATTTCATCACATCTAAATACAGGTCCATCTTTGCAGACATATTTATCCCCAATATTGCAACGTCCACATTTTCCTACACCACACTTCATTTTAAGCTCCAATGTAGTGAATACCTGCTCTTTTTTAAATCCTATTTCTTCCAAACCTTGAAGTACAAATTTAATCATGATTGGAGGCCCACATACAAGAGCAACTTTGTTATTGTCAAGCCCAAGCTCTTTTACATAATTTGGTACAAATCCAACATGTCCGTCCCAACCTTCAAATTCTCTATCTACAGTCAGATGCACATTTGTATCTTTCTGAGCAGGCCATACTTTGAAAATATCATTTTGATGTACTAGATCATCTGGAGTACGTGAACCATAAACAATATCCACTTTCCCATAATTTTCTCTATTATCCATTACATAATTGATAACTGAACGAAGAGGAGCAAGTCCTATACCTCCAGCTATAAATAATAGATCTTTACCTTTTAATACATCAGCTTCTTCTACAGGAAAATTATTTCCATATGGACCTCTTATACCAATTTCTGCTCCTTCTTCAAGCTGGTGTATATAGTCAGTTACTATCCCACATTTTTTTATACTGCACTCCATATAGTCTTTTACAGTAGGAGATGAAGTTATAGAAAATATTGCTTCTCCTATTGGAGGAACTGACAGCATAGCACATTGACCTGGCATAAAATCAAAAGGTTTTCCTCCTTCTGGACTCTCTATTCTAAATGTAGTAACATCAGGAGTATCTCTTCTGATATTTGTTATTATCGCCACTTTAGGCATTAAAGGATCATTGTCATGACAACTACAACCACAACTCATATTATTCCTCCCCCAGTCTTTTTATTACTCTTACTATATTTAATCCTACTGGACATTTCTCAACACATCTTCCACAACCTACACAAGAATACATTCCCTCATGATTTTTGGATAATATACAAGTTTGTGCATGAATCTTTGTCTTACTCTCTGCAATTGACTAGTTCTTGGATTTCCATGAGCCATACGAGTAAAGTCTGATATCATACAAGAATCCCAGCATCTGTATCTCTCTCCAGCATTTCCTCCATCATAATCTTTTACATCATAACAGTGACAAGTTGGACATACAAATGTACAAGATCCACATGCCAGACATTTTTTACTAATATCTCCCCAGAAGTCTTCCATATCAAAAATTTCCTGTTGTTCTTTAGTTATTTTTTTAGGATCAAGTTCTTTTAGAGGAAGTGATTCCATTTTTTCTTTGATTTCTTTTTTCAATATCCCTAGAGCATTTACATCTTCAGCATCTTCAAGTATAGCTGATACAGCATCTGTAAATTTTTCTCCTTTTTCAGTTTTTGCTTCCCATAAAATATAATCTCCCATATCCCAAGTGACTACGTCAGAAGCTGATGAAGCTTCAGAAGCATCTATTCCAAAGGCACTACAGAAGCAAGTTTCTTCAGGTGAGTTACATGCCATAGTTACTATAATTCCTTTTTCTCTATGGGCTCTGTAATATGTATCCACTGGCTCTCTCAAGAATATGTTGTCCATTATTTCAAAACTTGCTGCATCACAGTTCCTTACACCAAAAAGCACATAATCTCTTCCCTCTACATTTACTGGTGTAAGTTCAAGTTTTTTCCTTGTATTTTTAAATTTTAAATATGTTTCAGTTTGAGGAAAAACAAATTCTTTTACAGATGAATTTGTTTTAAGTACATCAAGTCTTACAGTTTTATCAGCTGTATAGCTTCCAAAATTTATAAGAGTACCATTTTCCACAGGAAGAAATAAATCAAAATTTTTATTAATAGCTTCCCATAATTCAGGCAGTCTGCTTTTTAATACTTTTTTCATTACTTACCTCCTTTTTTTACTGCAAAGTTATCTTTATCTTCCAATGTGTATGATACCAATGGTGCTGGAGTTTCAGAATCAAGTCCTGCTTCCCATGCTCCATAAGTTTCGTTAATATCTTTTATTATTTTTCTGTTTAATAGGTCAAGTCTGATATGAGCAGGACATATTCTTGCACATTCTCCACAATCTACACAGTTTCCAGCTATATGATAGGCTCTTGTCAAGTGGAAGAATCCATTTTCAGGAGCTACATTAGCTTTTCCTAAAACATTTATATCATCATTATCAAATACACATTTTACACAGCTGCATGCTGGACATACATTACGGCATGCATTACATCTGATACATCTTGAAAATTCATTGCTCCAGAATTCGTATCTTTCATCTGCAGTCATATTTTCAAGTATTTTCACTTCTCTGAATCTCTCTTCAGGATCAGCTTTAGAAGTTATCTCCTCTCCTAACAATTCATCATATACTACTGGAGTAGGGTGAAGGCAAGTTTCACACTTTGTATATTTATTATTTTTAGAATCAACCATTCCATTACAAGGAACTCCCCATACATAAACTTTTTCTCTGTCTATTCTATGGTCTTTTAACAGCTGGTTTAATCCTAATGAATCGCATCCTTTTAAAAATATTCCAATTTTTTCATACTTCTGTGTTTGCTCCATAAGGTATTTGCTCAAGTTGTTTATACAGTAAGCATCTAATACAAGTTTATCTGTATCTTCTGAATTTGTTATGAAAACTGGTATAGATTCAAATGAGAAATCTCCCTTTTCCCAACCAATTACCATTTGGACTTTATTACTTGAAAGTGCTTCTTTAGCTATTTCTCTAATTTTTTCAGTCATTATTTCCATCTACCATCCCTCAACTTTTTATTTGGTCCAAGTCTATGAACGTTTTCCAATACTTCATTCATTACTGTAGCAAATTTATTCGCTTCTGCAGCTGATATCCAGTCTATTTTAAAACGCTCTTTTTCTATTCCCATATACTCAAGAAGATTAATAAATACAGAGAAACGACGTCTTGTATAATAATTTCCTGTAGAATAATGACAATCTCCCGGGTGGCAACCTGCAATAACTACTCCATCTGCACCTTTTTGGAAAGCACGGATTATAAAGTTAGTATTTACTCTGCAAGAGCATGGAACACGAATTATTTTTACATTGGCAGGGTAGTTTAATCTGCTTGTCCCTGCTAAGTCTGCTCCTGCATAACTGCACCAGTTACAGCAGAATGCAACTATCAAAGGTTTGAATTCTTCTTTTTCTATTTTTTCTACAGACGACATATTGCATCTACCTCCGCCATAATTTGTTTATTTGAGAATCCTCTAAGATCAATTGCTCCTGGACGGCAAGATACTGTACAACCTCCACAGCCTTGACATAGTGCATCATTTACTGTTGCAATCAGTCTTCTTACAACTTTTCCATGATCTCTAATATCAGTCATTTTTAAAGAGATAGCATCATATGGGCACATCTGTGCACATTGACCACAGCCACTGCATAAATCAGTGTCTACAGAAGATACACAAGGATTATTTACAAGCTTATCTTTGCAAAGTAGAATTATTGCTTTTGCTGCTGCTGCACTGGCTTGTGCTACCGTTTCAGGAATATCTTTAGGTCCTTGACAAGCTCCTGCCAGATATATTCCAGCTGAAGCTGTTTCTACTGGTTTAAGCTTTGGGTGTGCCTCTGTGAAGAAGTTGTTTGTATCTGTACTGATATTAAGTTTTCTTTTTAAAGCTACAGCATCATCTTTAGCTTTTGTAGCTGCTGCCAACACTACCATATCAGCATCTATAACAACTGTCTGTCCAGTAAGTGCATCTACACCATTTACCATCAGCTTATCACCCTCTGGAAATACTTTTCCTACCATACCTTTGATATATTGAACTCCATATTCTTCAACTGCTCTTCTTTGGAACTCATCAAAGTTTTTACCTGGAGTTCTTACATCTATATAGAATACATATGCCTCAATATCTGGATATTTATCTCTAAGAAGCATTGCATGTTTTGCTGTATACATACAACATATTTTTGAACAGTAAGGTTTTCCTCTGTCACTTGTATCTCTTGAACCAACACATTGTACAAAAACTACTTTCTTAGGTTTTGTGTGATCTGAAGGTTTAAGGAATTTTCCATGAGTAGGTCCTGCTGCATTTGTAAGTCTTTCAAATTCCAATGAAGTTATTACATTAGGGTGAGAATAATTGTATTCTCCTAATTTTTCAAGATTGATAAGATCATATCCAGTGGCAACTACTATTGCTCCATATTTTTCTTCAATAATTTCATCTTTTTGAGTAAAATCTATTGCTTTTGCCATACAAAGTTTTTCACAGATTCCACATTTTCCAGTTGCCATTTTTATACATTGAGTACTGTCAATCACTGGTACATTTGGTACTGCCTGTGCAAACGCCTTGTATATAGCTCCTCTTTTAGTAAGATTTTCTTCAAATTCATTTCCTGCTTTTCTTGAAGGACATTTTTCAACACAGATTCCACAACCTGTACATTTGTCCATATCCACATAACGTGCTTTTTTCTTTATAGATACTGTAAAGTTTCCTACATAACCATTTACAGCTTCTATTTCACTGTATGTATGCAAAGTAATATTTGGGTGCATTGATGCATCAACCATTTTAGGTGTTAAAATACATGCTGAACAATCAAGTGTAGGAAATGTCTTATCCAACTGAGCCATTTTTCCACCTATACTTGGCTGTTTCTCAACTATATCTACTTTGAATCCAGCATCAGCTATATCAAGAGCTGTCTGTATACCAGCAATTCCCCCTCCAATTACTAATGCTCTTTTTTCTACTCCACTTTCTCCTGCTGTCAATGGAGCATTAAGAATAGCCTTTGCTACAGCTGCTTTTACAAGGGATATCGCTTTTTCTGTCCCTTGCTCTTTATCTTTATGCACCCATGAACAATGCTCTCTTATATTAGCTATCTCAACAAGATATGGATTTAATCCAGCCTTTGCAGCTGCATTACGAAATGTTGTTTCATGCATTCTAGGCGAGCATGAAGCAACTACTACTCTATCTAAATTATGTTCTTTTACAGCGTCCTTTAATAAATTTTGCCCTATCTCAGAGCACATATATTGATAATTTGTTGAATAAACTACTCCAGGAATATCCTTTGCTACTTCAGATACTCTTTCTACATCTACAGTACCTGCTATATTATTCCCACACCAACAAACAAAAACTCCAACTCTTTGCAATCTCTTTCCTCCTCACAAAACAGTTTATTTACTATATTTACGAAATGCACTAACAATAGCTTGCTGTGGCATTTTTTTATCCGACATTATTTCTGGTACATCTTCAGGAAGCAATTTACTGTTTCCTTTTTTTCTTACAATAGTTAAACGAACTGCTTCCATCAACTTACAAAGGTCTACATTTCTAGGGCAACGAGAAGCACAAGTAAAGCAAGAAGCACAAGTCCATATAGTTTTACTATTCTTTATTGTTTCTACATCTCCCATTTGCAAATGTCTTATTACCTGATGAGGAAGTATATCCATATCATCTGCAGCAGGACAACCAGCAGAACACTTTCCACACTGCATGCAGTTTGCTGTTTTTTCCTTACTGATTTCCTCTATTGTAAGTATATCTTTTCTATCTTTATTGAAAACTACTTTATCTCTTTCCAATTTTTCCTCCCTGTCTTTAGAAATATTTTACTTAACTCCTAAAGCTTCAGCTAAAATCTCTGAAAAATAACTTACAGATGCTGTATCTTTAAGTTCCAAGTTATACTTGCACAAAGGACAAGCTGTAACAATTTCCTCTGCTCCATTATCTAAAGCTGATTTTATTATCTTACTGCTCATTTTTTCTGTAAGTTCTTTATTATTTACAGCGAGATAAGCTCCACAGCATTCTGTTCTATATGGGTAAAATACTGGAGTTCCTCCAAGTGCTTTTATAAAATTCTCTATTATTGATGGATTTTCTGGATCATCAAAGTTCATTGCTTTTTTAGGTTTTAAAAGCATACAACCATAATAAGCAGCTATTTTACGGTTAAGAGGCTTCACAACTTTTTCTGCTATTTTGTCAAATCCTATTTCATCTCTTAACATTTCAAGGTAATGAATTACTTCACCTTCCCCTGAGTAGTTATTTTCTAATTGAAGATAGTTATTAACTTTTCTTCTCATATCTTCATTAGATTTTAATTCTTCATTTGTTCTTTTGATTACGTGATGACATGCAGAACATATAGTCACAAGTTTCTCTCCCTTAGCATAAGAAGCTGCTAAACTTCTCACTGAAGAAAGCTTTGTAGCAATTTCATCTGATCCTAATGGAAATACAGCTCCACAGCATTGCCAATCCTTCTGCTCTTCTAATTCTACACCTAGAGCAGCAGCTGAATCTAAGGCATATTTCTCAAGGTCTTGTGCTTTAGTTTTTAAAGTACAACCAGGATAATAGCTAAATTTCATTTCTTCTCTTCCCTCCCTATTCGTTAAATTAAATTATTTTAATTTCTATTTTTGTAAAAAAACTTTTATTTACTGTATCTTATAAAACCATCTTTCCATTTATGAACTATTTTTGAAATCAAAGTTTTAATTAAGTACTAAATATATTAATATATTTATAATATATTGTGCACGATATGTCAAATGTTTTTTTATTTTTTTGCAGTTTTTTCCTGTAAAATGAAAAGTAAAATGTTAAAATATAAAAGTAATTTGATAAAAAATGTAAAAACAAAATGATAAAAATACAAAAAATAAAAAAGATAGGTTAATCAAACCCATCATTTTTATTCTAAATTTTTAGCTATACCAAAAATGTATAAAAAAAGACTAATTTCTCAGTCCTCTTTTCATTTAAATATCTTTTTAAAACTTCTTTATAGAAAAATTTTATTCGCCAAATACTTTTGTAACATTACCAGTTATAATATTCCAAAGTTCTTCATTATTTACTACTTCCCATTTACCATTTTTCTTTGTTAAATAAACTGTAAGATTTTGTTCAAGAAATGATATATCTTTGGCTTTTGATAAATCATCAAAAAATTTTATTGATACTGCTTCAATTGCTTCTTCAGAAGCTCCTGAAAAAGCAAGTGGCATTAATGCCCTCATAAAATCTGGCATATATCCAGCTATATTCACAACTTTAAATTGTACTTCTATTTCTGACTCATTCCCTTTTTCAGTAGTTTTTAAAATTTTATACTCCATTTTTTGTAATAATTTAACTATAACTTTAAGTTGTTGATCTTCTGTGTTCTCTGCTTCTTTCCCTGATTGTATTGATTTTAAACGAGATTCTAAAGCCTTCTGTGATTCTAAAGTTCCACACCCAATTAGGGCAAATAACATTCCAACAATTAACAAACCTTTTAAAAATTTTTTCATACTTTCCCTCCATAAAGACATTTTTTTATCATATTCATTCATTATACTAAAAAATTAATTTAAAATAAAGCCTAACATTCATCTTTTCTACTCTTTTCTTATGAAAGAATAAAAACTAATTCTTAAAAATTTTCTTTAAATTTTAATCTCTCTTTCGTTATACTTTCATCTTCTTAAAAACATATATCTATATGTTTTAGCAGTATCAAATTTGACTTATATTTCTATTATTGATATAATTGATTATATACAGTACTGACTAAAAGGAGATATACTATGAAAAATCCACTATTAATAGAAGATGTTGAATTCATAGAAAATAATATGGAATGTTTTCAGGAACATATTGGAAATGGTTTCAATCATTATATGAGCGAATGGCTCTCTGATTACATAAGATTCAATTTCTGGGCTTTTTTTCTTGCTCCTTTCTGGCTGGGATATAGAGGATTGTACGAGTATGCTATCCTTTATATAATCTTTATTAATATTACTTCTAACCATATTCCTTCATTGTATCTGGCATTTCTCTTTCTTTTTCCTGTATATCTTGGATTTAAAGGAAGTATTATATACTTTGAAAAAGTAAAAAATAATATAAAAAAAGGAAGAAGAGCAAGTGGGGGTATGATAGGAATTCTTATTGTGATACTTCTTCAAGTTGCTGTTTCTAATATATTTTAGAATTAATTTTCATAAAAAAAAGCTGTCAGCAGACAGCTTTTTTATTTATTTTTTCTAGATTTTATTTTATACTTTTCACGATTTTTAAAAAAGTTCTAAAATTACAATCCTACTTAATATATTATCCAATTTTATACTACTTATTATTTTTATAGAAATTCTAATTTCATTTATTTTTTAATAAAAAAGGTAGCTGTACAGATAGAAGTATAACTTTAGAGCTTTTTCAATTTTTAAAATTATTCTCTAATATTTCAGCCAACCTCTCCATCTTATTTAAAATAAAATGGATATTCTTCAATAAAATATCCTAATTTTGCTGATAATCTTGAGAAATGTTCATTAAGCAGTTCATGAACTCTATCTTTCCTTTTATTTTTAATAGCATCTAATATTTTTAAATGGCTTTCTTGAATAAAATTATCTTTTATCTTATTTGATGAATTCAAAACTCTAACTCTCTGGTAATCAAAAAAATTATCTGTAGTTACTTTAAATAAATCCTTATACCCTACCCCTTCAAATATCATTTGATGGAATTCTACATCTAGTTTATGAAACTCCACATAATCTCTAGTTGTATCAAGGATAAATTTTTGCTTTCTGAGGTTATCTTCTAATTTTTTAAGATATTCATCTGAAAAAGTATCACAAGCCAACTGTATCATTTTTTCTTCTACACAAATTCTTAACATTTTTCCATCTTCAAATTTTTCTTTATCTATTTTAGTAACAAAAGTTCCACTTTGAGGAAGAGTTTCTATTAAGCCATCATGTTTCAAAAGAATAAGTGCCTCTCTAATTGGTGTACGGCTCATATTAAGAGATTGAAACAAATCAATTTCACGCAATTCTTCTCCCGGCTTTAAATCAAGTCTAAGTATGTTTTCTTTTAATATTTTATATGCAAAACTAGAATTTGTCTTACCCATTATATCGTCGTATATCTTTAGCACAAAATCCCTCTTTTCTTAAAGTTAATTTATCATTTCTTATTATACTCTAATACTTAATTTAGTAATTGTCAAGAGGCTTAACCTATTGAAATAATATATTAACCTTATAAAAAAAAGAAAATTATAACCTCAAAATCAAATTAAATGATGATTATTTTTTCAAAATCTTACTGTTAAGATTAATAATTTTTTTACATATATTCTCTGCTCCTACAATATCACTTACAAGACATATCCTTTGAGCTCCTCTTTTTATTATTTCATCTATATTATATTCTTTTATTCCACCAATGGCTATAAAGGGAAGATGTAGATTTTTTACAGCAAATTCTAAATATTCCAATCCCACTGGAGCTGTATCTTTTGTAGTAGTTGGAAATATAGGTCCCACTCCTATATAATCTACATTTTCGTTATTATATGCTGCCATTCCCTGTTCCTCTGAATGAGTAGACAGACCAATAATTTTATTTATTCCTATAAGTTTTCTTACATCATCTGGCTTCATATCATCTTGCCCTACATGTACTCCATCAGCATCTACCAACATAGCAACAGCTACATCATCATTCACTATAAAAAGTACATTATTTTTATGACACAATTTTTTTATCGCCTTTGCTTCTTCTACTTTTTCTCTGGTACTTTTAAATTTATCCCTATATTGAACTATTTTAATTCCACCTTTTATCATTTCCTCTACACATTCATAATTACTTTTACCATTGGCAAAATTATCACCAGTTATTCCATACAGTCCTTTTGGTATATCTATTCTATTCCTCAATATATCTACCTCTTTTTAACGCTATTTCTGCCATGAGGGCAGCTATCACAGATACTTTATGAGAATATGTCTTATAACATGAAATATCTTTTTGAAAATCCCCTACTATATATAAATTTTTTCCTGCCTCTTTGATTTGAATTTCCTTACAGTCGTAACTGGCTATTCCTGAAGCAGATATTATAAGTTTTCCCAAAGGATACAACTCCTCTACAAGCATACTTTTATACTCTTTTTATCAAACCCTTCTATTATTATGTCGCAGTCTTGAAAAAATTCTTTTATATTTTCTCTTTCAAATTTAATTATATTATATTGAAAATCTCCATCTGGATTAATTCTTTTCAGATTTTCATACAACATCTCTGCTTTATATTTTCCTATCTGGTCTTTAAAATAGAATTGTCTATTGAGATTAGATTCTTCAATAACATCAAAGTCACCAAATTTTAATTCTTTTACACCTGCTCTTACAAGATGTACAGCTACATTAGAACCTATCCCTCCACTTCCGGCTATTCCTATCTTCATACCAATATCTCCCAGTCTTTATAAACTACTTCCAATCCTTTTCCTCTTATAGCTTTTACTATTTCCTCTACATTTCTATTGTCAGTTATATCAAATTGTGCAGTAGATTCATTCTCATGAGTATATCCTCCAACTTCTGTTCTTGAACCAGCTGAAAATTTTGTTACCCCCAAGGCTACAATATTATCTCTCATTATAGGGTTTTCCCGAGTTGAAAGAGTTATCCCAGCTTTTGGCTGAAATATTCTATTAGCTAGAAGTATCTGTACAAAAGTTAAATCATCTACAGCATAGCTGTCTTTCAAATTTCCTTCTGCCTCATTTACTCTAGGAAAAGATATACTGAATTCGCTGTTAGGATAATTTTCCATAAGATATTTCAGATGAAGTCCTGTTTTAAAAGCATCGCTTCTTATTCCTCCCAATCCAAGAAGAGCCCCTATTCCAATAGTTCTAATTCCTGCCCTTGCTCCTCTTTCAGGTGTATCCAAACGATATTTAAAATTTCTTTTCTCTCCAGAAAGATGTACCTGTTCATATCTTTTTTCATCATATGTTTCTTGATATACTGTAAGTCCATCTAATCCATCTTCTGCCAAATACTTATAATCTTCTTCATCTAAAGGCATTACTTCTATTGAAACAGAAGAAAAATATTTTTTCAATACATCTATTCCACCTTTGAGATATTCCTTATCCACCAATCCCTTAGCCTCTCCTGTAAGAAGAAGTATATTACCTATTCCTGCTTTAGCTATTTCCTGTGCTTCATGTTCTATCTCTTCAAATTTCATATGTCTTCTTTTTATATGATTTTTTTTTGAAAAACCACAATAGACACAGTTACTTGTACAGTAATTAGAAACATATATTGGAAGATACAATCCTATTACATTTCCAAAATGTTGCCTTGTAAGTTTTGCAGCTTTCACTGCCATTTCCTCCAGATGATTTTGTGCTCTAGGTGAAAGAAGATTTAAGTAGTCATAAACACTCAATTTATCTTTTTTTATACTTTCTTTTATACCCTCATCTGTAACATTAGAAAAATATTTTTCAAAATCAAAGTCTTTCCATTTTACAAGTTCATCATAGTAACTCACTTATTCGTCACCTCTAAAAAGAAACCCAGTCAATGGTGATGAGGCACTGGCATATTTCTTTTCCTCTGCAATTTTTGCAAGAAAAGCTTCTCTTCCAGCTTCTACAGCTAATGAAAATGCTCTTCCCATCTTTACTGGATCTTGAGCTGTAGCTATTGCTGTATTTACAAGAACAGCATCACACCCCATCTCCATAGCTATTGCTGCATCAGATGGTTTTCCTATTCCTGCATCTACTATTATAGGGACTCTGTTAGTTTCCAGCATCATTTCAATAAGAGGCTTGGTAACTATTCCTCTATTTGAACCAATAGGAGAACCTAAAGGCATAACTGCTGCTGCTCCTGCATCTTCCATTCTTTTTGCAGCTATAAGATCAGGCATCATATATGGAAGTACAATAAATCCTTCATCAGCTAATATTTTTGTAGCCTTTATTGTTTCAGAATTATCAGGCATAAGATATTGTGAATCATTAATTATTTCTATCTTGATAAAATCTCCACACCCAGCCTCTCTTGCAATTCTTGCTATTTTTACTGCTTCTTCTGCTGTTCTTGCTCCTGAAGTATTAGGTAAAAGTGTTATGTGTTTAGGTATATAATTTAAAATATTCTCTTTAGGATTTTGAAAATTTATTCTTCTCAATGCCATTGTTATTATTTGTGATCCACTGGCTTCCAGCATAGGAGCTACTAAATTTTTATCAGAAAATTTTCCTGTCCCTGTAAGAAGTCTGCTTCCAAATTCATGTCCTTTTAATATAAATTTATCCATTTTACCTTCCTTTTCTATTCAATATATGTAAAATAAAAATTAGATTAAGTTTTAAAACTTCAGAAAGATTTCTATAGTTAATTAAAATAAACAAAGCATAAATTAATTTATAATATCTTTCTGCTAATCAGAAATAAGATATCTCTGATTAACAGAATTACTATATTAGAAGCTAATCATTTATTCTTTTATGTTTTATAAATAAAATTAAATACAAATCTTTCCATTAAAAAGCTCTAAAATTATACTTCTAATAATAAATTACATAAATATTTTGAAATATAAGTATCTTATTTACATTTAATATTAAGATTTTTTTTAAACATTATTACAACTATCCCCCAGATACAAAAGAAAGCACTTCTATTTCTGCATTTTCAAATATTTTACTTTCTTCCCATCTATCTTTTTTACTATTTCATCATTTACAAGAACAACTGCTCCACTGAGATCTAATGACCAGTCCTCCTCTAATTTTTTAAGAAGTTTCTGAACAGTAAAATTTTCTTCTAATGAATAATTTTTTCCATTTAAAATTATATTCATATTCTTCCTTTCTATCTTTAGTCTAATATTTCATTGCATCTTTTCATTGGACATAAATCTCCACACATAGTACATACTTCCTCTTCAATAGGAGCAGAGGACGCCCTATATGCTTCTGCTTTCTCAGGGTCTATACATTCTGCAAACATTCCCTTCCAATTAAGTTCTCCTCTGAATTTACTCATTCTATGATCCCATTCTACAGCACCTTTCAACCCCTTTGCTATATCAGCAGCATGTCCTGCTATTCTAGATGCCATTATTCCTTCTTTCATATCCTCAAGAGTAGGCAGTCTTAAATGTTCTGCTGGTGTTACATAACAAAGAAAGTCAGCTCCTGAAGATGCTGCAATAGCTCCCCCTATAGCAGCTGTAATATGGTCATATCCTGGAGCAATATCTGTAACTAAAGGCCCCAGAACATAGAAAGGAGCATTGTGGCACAATTTTTTCTCAAGCTGCATATTTGTAACTATTTCATGCATAGGTATATGTCCCGGCCCCTCTATCATTACTTGTACATCTTTCTCCCATGCTCTCTTTGTAAGTTCCCCAAGTATAAGCAATTCCTGTATTTGAGGTGCATCTGTTGAATCATGAATACTTCCAGGTCTAAGCCCATCTCCCAAACTAAGTGTAACATCATATTTTCTACAAATCTCAAGAAGTCTGTCATAATGCTCAAAGAAAGGATTTTCCTTATCATTCAGCATCATCCATTGGAAAAGTATAGAACCCCCTCTGCTTACAATTTTAGTCAATCTTTTATTATTTTTTAATCTATCTACACAAGTCCTGTTTAATCCAGCATGAATAGTAAGAAAATCTATTCCATCTTCACAATGCTCCTCTACTACTCTAAATAGATCTTCAATAGACATATCCTTTATATTTTTTCCCAATTTTGCAACTGCATCATACATAGGTACTGTTCCAAGCATAACTGATGATTTTTCCACAAGCTCTCTTCTAAATTTCTTAGTATCTCCAAAAGTACTTAAATCCATTATTGCATCTGCTCCATATTCAATGGCCTTCTGTACTTTTACCATTTCCCCACAATAATCACAACAATCTTCTGATACTCCAAGATTTACATTGACTTTAGTCTTAGTTCTTTCTCCTACTGCTCTTGGATAAAGATTTTTATGGTTAATATTGGCAGGTATAACAATTCTCCCTTGAGCCATTTTTTCCATAAGTTCCTCTTTTGTCATATTTTCATCTCTTGCTACTATCTCCATCTCTTTTGTGAAGATACCTTTTTTTGCTGCTTCCATTTGTGTAGAATACATATTTTTCCTCCTATTGTTTTTATTCCTGAGCTATAGGACAGAAAATAAAAAATGCCCTATACCAAACGGTACAGAGCAATTGTTCTACTTTCTGCCAACTAAATCTCAATGAGGCTGAAAAATAAACTTGCTTCCCTCCGCTGGTACTATCCAGATCAGGTTCCAAGGGTCAGGTTTTATCCTTCTCAGCTTTTCAGCTCCCCTAGCAATTTTAATTATTATTTTCTTTTTTACGATTATATTCCTTAAAAATGATTTTGTCAAATTTTTATTTTATTCTTACACACTATTGAAAAATTCTTAAAGTAAATCGTCCTTTCTTACTTAAAATCTCCTTCTCTTCTATTATATTCTTCCAGCCCTTTTTTAACTACACTGGATAATCCAATAAGTGCAATTATATTAGGTAGGACCATAAGTCCATTGAACATATCAGCAAGTTCCCATACTAATTCCACCTTTAAAAGGCAGCCTAGAAATATAAAAACTAAAACTATATATGAATATATGTCCACACTTTTCTTACTGGAAAAAAGATATCTGATATTTGCTTCCCCAAAGAAATACCAGCCTATAATAGTAGAAAAAGCAAAGAAAAGAAGAGCAACAGCTACAAATATTGTTCCCAATTGTCCCATTCCTTGTTTAAATGCAAATTGTGTCAATGATATACCAGTCATTTTTCCATCTATTGGTACATTTGCTAATATTATAAGAGCAGTTATAGTAAGTATTATAAATGTATCAAAAAACACTCCAAACATTGCAATTATACCTTGATCTATAGGATTCCTGACCTTAGCTATAGCATGGGCATGAGGTGTACTTCCCATTCCTGCTTCATTGGAAAATAATCCTCTTGCAACTCCATATCTTACAGCCTGCTTTACTCCCACTCCTAGTAGTCCCCCAGTGGCAGCTCTAGGGTTAAATGCTCCTACAAATATCATTTCTATCCCGTGAATAGTCCCACTTAGGTTAGAAAGAAGTATATATAGTCCTCCAACCATATACAATACTGCCATAAAAGGAACTACTTTTTCTGTGAAGGAAGCTATCTGCTTAACTCCACCTCTGAATATAAGTCCTGCTATGACAACTGTTATAGCTCCCATTATAATCGGATTTATACCAAAGGCTTCCTTAAATGCCTCTCCTATAGAATTGGCCTGTACCATATTCCCTACAAACCCAAGAGCAATTATTATAGTTATGGAAAAAAATACTGCCAGTCCTTTACATTTTAATCCTTTACTGATATAAAATGCTGGTCCTCCTCTCACTTCTCCATTTATATCTTCTTTATATATCTGAGCAAGAACAGCTTCAGCAAATATAGTTGCCATTCCAAAAAAAGCTGTAACCCACATCCAGAATATAGCCCCTGGTCCACCTGCTGCTATAGCAGTAGCTGCTCCAGCCAGATTTCCTGTTCCAACCTGTGCTGCTACAGCTGTAGCCAGAGATTGAAAGGAATTCATTCCTTGGGAGTCGGCTTTGCCTTTTCTTGAACCTCTGTGAAATACTTTTCTAACACTGTCCATAAATCTAGTAATCTGAACTCCCTTCAGCATTACTGTATACATTATTCCTGTTCCACACAGTAAAAAAATCAATAAGTAACTCCAAAGAACATTATTTATGCTCTTCACTATCTGCAATATGCTGTCCATTTTCCCTCCTCTTTCCCTAAGAATTTCAATAGTGCTATAATAAAAGTCCTATATAACTATAGGACTTTTAAGATTTATTTATGATACATTATTTTCATTTCAAAGTCAAGATGAAATTTTATTTTCTTTTGTTTGAATTATGATACTCCCTCTTTAATGCAATATCTCCTTCTTTTTATGTACTAATAAAAATTTTCAAACTTTAAATTTAGTATTTGAGAATAATGTGACAGCTTCTTAACTATTTAACAAGTAATTTTTATTAAAAAGATTTTGAAATAATCAAATTTTTAACATATTTCTCTTGCTTCAACCTCTTCTCTATTCAACAATTCTTTTGTTTCAGGAAGATAATATTTAATTTCTACTTTATGTCCACTTTTCTTAGCTACAAGTTTTTTATAACATTTATTTAAATGTCTGCTTCCCCAAAGAATTATACTATTAAATACATCTTGAAGATCCCTTCCTTTTTCTGTTAAAGTATACTTGTATCTTGGTGGATGTGCCTGATATAGTTCTCCTTTGATTATTCCATCTTCCTCTAAAGATTTTAATCGAGTAGACAAAAGATTAGATGCTATTCCTTTTAATTTATTCAAAAGTTCATTGTAACTCTTATCCCCAAGCATTATTTCATGAACAATCAGAAGAGTCCATTTATCTCCTATTACGTTCAATGTCTGTGCTATATTACATGGTAATTCATACTGATTTTTCATTCTTTCTCCTTCTTTACTTTATCTGCCCAAAAAGATCATTCAATGTTTCACTCATTGTAGGGTGTGTAAAAATCCCATCTCTTAAAAAAGTATAATCTTTATCTGCCATCATTGCAAGTCTTATATTATTTATAACTTCCCCTGACTGAGCAAAAAATAATGATGCTCCTAATATTTTTCCAGTTTCTGCATCTACAACAGCTTTTAAAAGCCCATCAGTTTCACCTGATATTTTCATTCTTGGATTTGCTGCAGGCATCTTTGAAGTTTTAACTTTATATCCTTTTTGAACTGCCTCTTCTTCTGTCATTCCCACTCTTGAAAACTGTGGTTCAATAAATACAGTATATGGAACTGGTCCTCTTTCCTTTAAAGAATATTTCTTATCCCCAAAAAGTTCACTACGGATTATACGATAGTCATCAAGAGAAGTATATGTAAATTGTAATCCTCCATGAACATCTCCCATAGCCCAAATTTTATCTACAGATGTATGAAGATTATCATCAACTAATACTGCTCCTCTTTCAGTAGTTTTTATACCTGCATTTTCCAGTTTTAATCCTTCTATATTAGGTTTTCTTCCTACAGCAACAAGAATAGCATCACCATCTATTGTTTTAATCTCTCCGTCTTTTTCATATCTAACTTTATTTTCTTGCACCTCTGTTACCTTTGCTCCTAAGACAAATTTTATACCCTTTCTTTCCATAACTTTCTGTATTTCATCTGCTATTTCCCTGTCTTCACGTGGTATGAATAAAGGACTTCCTTCTAAAACAATTACTTCAGACCCAAAATTATTATACATGTCTGCATACTCCAACCCAATATATCCTCCACCTATTATAACTAGTTTATTAGGCAGTTCTTTTAATTGCATTATAGCTTCACTGTCATATACATACTTATTTTCTTTTAATCCTTTTATAGGAGGAATAACAGTTTCTGCTCCTGTGTTTATAAATATTCTTTCTCCTTTTATTTGAATAATTTCATCTTTTAATTTTATTTCTATTACTTTTTCATTTACAAAAGAACCTTCACCAGTATATATATCAATATTTTCTCTATCATTAAGGTTGTCATAGTTTTTCTTTCTAAAAAGAGAAATTAACTCATTCTTTTTTTCTATTGTATTTCTATATACTTCTGCATATTCTTCAATAGAATTTAATTTTTTAAACTTATTTTTTCCAGCTTCTATTATGAGATATTTTGTGGGGATACACCCTACATTTATGCAAGTTCCTCCATACATTTTATCTGACTTTTCCACAACAGCAACCTTCCAACCATGATTTGCCATTTCTCCAGCCAAAGTTTTACCACCTTTTCCAAATCCTATTACAATTGCATCATAATTTTTCATTTCAACAACCTCCCTAATCTATAGTTTTCTCTATTATCTTTATTATTTCTTTTTTCTTTACTATTTCTTTTTTCTTTACTATTTCTTTTTTCTTTATAATACTCTTTTAACTTTATTTTGTCAAGTAACTTTATTTTTTAAATTTAAAAGAGATAAAAATAACCTGATGAAAATGTAAAATCATGTAGATTAAATATTCCATCAGGTTTAATAATTTATTTATTCTTTAAATAATTATCTATTTCTACTGCTGCTTTTTTTCCTGCTTCCATTGCAAGAATCACTGTTGCTGCTCCTGTTACTGCATCTCCTCCTGCAAATACTCCCTCTCTAGATGTTCTTCCTGTTTCCTCATCTGCTTCTATTCCCTTCCATCTATTTATTTTTAGATTTTCTGTTGTTGAAGCTATCAAAGGATTAGGTGATGTTCCCAGTGACATTATTACTGTTTCTCCCTCTATTATAAATTCACTGTTCTCTATTGGAGAGAATTTCGCTCTTCCACTTTCGTCTGGTTCTCCTAGCTCCATTCTTATACATTTTATCTCTTTTACCCAACCTTTTTCATCTCCAATTATTTCAGTAGGAGATACTAGAAAATGGAACTTGATTCCTTCCTCTTTTGCATGCTCTACTTCTTCTCTTCTGGCTGGAAGTTCTGCTTCCCCTCTTCTGTATACAACTGTTGTTTCTGCTCCAAGTCTTTTGGCTGTTCTTGCAGCATCCATAGCAACATTTCCTCCACCTACTACTATTACTCTCTTTCCTATTTTTATAGGTGTTGCATAATCAGATTTATTAGCTCTCATAAGATTTACTCTTGTAAGGAATTCATTTGCTGATATTACACCATTATAGTTTTCTCCTGGTATATTCATAAATCTAGGAAGTCCTGCACCACTTCCTATAAATACAGCTGAATATCCTTTTTTATCTAAAAGTTCATCTATTGTAAAAGTTCTCCCTACTATTGCATTAGTTACTACTTTTACTCCTAGCTTATATAGATTTTCTATCTCTTTGTCAACTACTTTTTCCTTGGGAAGTCTAAATTCTGGTATTCCATAGCTAAGTACTCCTCCCAGTTTATGAAGAGCTTCATATATAGTTACATCATATCCCATTTTAGCTAAATCACCAGCTGCTGTTAATCCTGCTGGACCTCCTCCTATAACTGCAACTTTTTTATTATTCTTCTCTTTTATCTCAAATTCTATGCCATTTTCTATTACCCAATCTCCCACAAATCTTTCCAATTTTCCAATTGATACTGCCTCTCCTTTTATTCCCAATATACATTTTCCTTCACATTGAGTTTCCTGAGGACATACCCTTCCACACACTGCTGGAAGATTAGAATATTTTGCTATTATTTTTCCTGCTTCTTTCATATCTCCTTCTTTTATTTTTTGAATAAAAGCTGGTATATCTATTGATACAGGACAACCTTGTACACATAATGGATTTTTACAATTAAGACATCTTGCTGCTTCTGCTTGAGCTTCTTCCAGATTATATCCATAGCATACTTCCTCAAAGTTTTTATTTCTTACATCAGGTTCTTGCTCTCTTACAGGTACTCTTTTCTTTTTATCCACTATTATCTCGTGATTAGGACAGGCTGGATTATGATGAGTTTCCCCATCTTCTATCATAAGTATATTTCTTCCTTCTTCTGTCTTATACATAGTCTGTCTTCTCATAGCTTCATCAAAATTTACCTGATCTCCATCAAATTCAGGACCATCTACACAAGCAAATTTTACTTTCCCGTCTATAGTAACTCTGCAGGCACCACACATTCCAGTTCCATCAACCATAAGAGGATTCAAACTTACAGTATTTGGAATATTGTTTTCTCTGCATTTTTTAGAAGCAAACTTCATCATTATCATAGGACCAATTATAACTGCATGATCATAATGCTTTCCCTCTTTCAAAAGATCATCTATTACATCTGTAACCATTCCTTTTCTTCCATATGTTCCATCATCTGTACAAACAAAGAGATTTCCTGATACAGCTTTCATTTCATCTTCAAATATTAAAGTATCTCTGCTCCTTGTACCTATTATTACATCAACATCTATTCCATTTTCTTTCAACCATTTTACCTGTGGATACACTGGTGCTGTTCCAACTCCACCAGCTACGAAGAGATAGTTCTTCTTTTTCAAATTTTCTATATCTATATGAATAAGTTCGCTTGGCTGACCAAGAGGTCCTGTCACATCAGCAAAATATTCTCCTTCTTTAAATTCTCCCATCTTTCTTGTACTCTCTCCTAGTACTTGAAAAACAATAGTCACAGTACCCTTCTTTCTATCATAGTCACATATTGTTAATGGGATACGTTCCCCTTTGTCATCTGTCCTAATAATGAGAAACTGTCCTGGCTGAGCTGATGCAGCTAAATCAGGAGCTTCTATATCCATATAGCAAATTATTGGAGTAAGCCATTTCTTTTCTACTATTTTATACATTTAAATTCCCTTCCTTATCACATTTATATTTTATTATTATACACCTTAGAGTATAGTGTAAGTCAACTTTTAATTTCTTTGCACTTTTCACAAAAGTTATTTTTGTTTTTTATAGCTTAAAATATTCAAAGAAAAGTTTAGTTTTTTTGCATTAAAAGAGATCAGTTTTTTATTTTCAAATCGTTTCCTTATTCATTGTAACCTTGTATTTGAACATATTTTATGATACACTCCTAAATATATGTCTTCTATGATAATTTTTAGAATCAAATTATTTCTTATACATACAAGGAGAAAAAATGTATTTTTATAATGATATTGAATTAAAAAAGCTGATCATAAAAGAATTAAAAAAAGATACCAGTTCTATTCCTTCTACTTTACTTGTTATTCATATTGAAAGTTCTATTTATAAAAATGATATAGATATAAAAAAGGACATTCTGAAATTGTTGAAAAAATCTCCTTTATTCCAAAAAAGTACTTTTACTTTTATTTCTTCTGGAAAAATAGTAGCATTTTCAGATTTAAAAAAAGATGAAATAGAAAAAGCAATGAAAATATTTTTATCAGAAGCTAAAAAAGAAAATATCTATAAAAATATTTCAATTGGTGCAACAGTAGTAAAAAATCATAATATGAAACTTGAAACTCTCTATCAGCAAGTTATCAGAGCAATATTTCATGCAGAAACAGCTGGTGGCTGGCAATACTTTTTTTATTCTGAAGATAGAGAAAAAGAGTTTTTAGAATCAGTGAAAAATTTTTGGGAATTTAATGAAGAATTATCAGATTCAGAATTTTTTTCAAAATTAATGTCCCATAATGCAATAAGGGACTTGTTTGAGAGATTAGATCAATTTGATAATATGACAGGACTTCCTACTTATAATTCTTTTATAAAAAAAGCTCAAAAACATATAGAAGACAAAAATGATAAAAGAAAATTAGCAGTATTTTATGCTGATATTATTGGTTTTAAGTCATTGAATAGAATATATGGAGAAAAGGAAGGAAATCGTTTCTTAAAATCTTTTACTAATCTTATAAAAGCTAACGAATTTTATATAACAGCTTGCAGACCCTACGCTGATAATTTTATAGAATTATTTGCTATCCCTGAAGGAATTACTTTAGAGCAACTGTCTGAAAAATTTATAAGAGATTGTAATGTTTTTTTACAAAAAGAAGCTCATTTTCATTCTAAATGCAATCTTGGATTTATTTGTGGTATGTGCAGTATAGATGATAGAAATGAAAGTATATATTCATATATAAGTAAAGCTGATGATGTAAGAAAATCTTTAAAACCTTCCCTTGCTTCCAGATGTGGAGTTTTTGATGAGGAAAAGAAGGCTTCTTATTTAACTAAACAGGAAAGATTGAGAACTATAATGGCTGCTTTAGAAGCTGAAAGCTTTATCTTCTATCTACAGCCTAAATATAATATTCTCACAAATAAAATTATTGGTGCTGAGGCTCTTGTTCGTATGAAACCTTCTGAAAATATTTCTACTTTAATGCCTGGGGATTTTATTCCTTTAATGGAAGAAACTGGAGATATTGTAAAATTAGATTTTACTATATATCAGCAAGTATGTGAATATATAAAAGATAGAAAAAAGAAAAACTTAACTTTGTTTCCTATATCAGTAAATGTTTCTAGAGAACATTTTAAAAATCCTCATTTTGTACAACAGTTTGATTACATAGTCAAAAGCAGCTGTATAGAATCAAAATATATTGAAATTGAAATAACCGAAAGTACCTTCAGCAATAATTTAAAAGATATCCTTAATGCAATCTATAATTTGAAAGCTCTCGGCTATAGTGTTCAAATGGACGATTTTGGCTCTGGTTATTCAAGCCTTAACTTATTAAAAGATATCCCTTTTGATTTAATCAAGCTGGATAAAGAGTTTTTAGGAAGAGGGAAAATATCAAAGAAAAATAAAGTACTTATAAAAGGAATTGTAGAACTTTGCAAAGAACTTAAAATTCCTCTACTTTGTGAAGGTGTAGAAACTAAAGAACAGGTAGAGTTTCTTAAAAGTGTTGGGTGTCATATTGTTCAAGGATTCTATTTTGCCAAGCCTATGCTTATTAAGGAATTTGAAAAAATCTATGACAAATAACCCAAAATATAAAAGAGAGGTATTTATGAATAACTTTCATCAAATCCTCTCTTTTTATTTATAATTTTATTTCTTTAAGTATATCATATGCAAGTTGAGATTTTTCTTTTTCAGGCATCTCTTTTATGTCTTCTTGATTTTTTATTATAAGTATTTCATTAGTTTTTTTCTGCATATTAGTAGCATTATTAGCCACTATCATATCCAGATTCTTTCTTTTTAATTTGCCTAGAGCATTTTCTACAATATTTTCTGTTTCAGCTGCAAATCCTATCAAAAACTGTTTTTTCTTCAATTTTCCCATTTCATAAAGAATATCAGGATTTCTATCTAAAATAATAGACATATCTCCATCTTTTTTCTTTATTTTTTCAGTTGAGTATACCTTAGGTTTGTAATCAGCAACTGCGGCACAAGCAATTGCTATATCTACTGTTTCAAACTCTTTTACAGCAGCTTCATACATCTCCTGAGCACTTCTTACTTTTATAAATTTTGTTAATCCTTCTGGAATATCAAGTTCTGTAGGTCCTGAAACAAGTATAACCTCTGCTCCCAGATTTCGTGCTGCTATTGCCAGAGAGTATCCCATTTGCCCACTTGATCTGTTGGAAATATATCTTACAGGATCTATTGCTTCTTCTGTTCTTCCAGCAGTAATAAGTATTTTCTTACCTGTTAAATATTTATCAACCTCTTTTTCCTCAAAATATTTCTCCAGTATACTTACTATTTCAACTTCACTCTTAAGCCTTCCTTTTGCATTGACATTACATGCTAAAAATCCTTCATCTGATTCAATGAAATTATAATTATATTTTTTTAATTTTTTTATATTTTCTATCAAAATTGGATTTTCATACATATTGACATTCATTGCCAAAGCAAAAAATACAGGACTTTTAGTTGCTGAAATTACAGTTGAAAGCATATCATCTGCTATCCCATTAGCTATTTTCCCTACTATGTTGTATGTTGCAGGTGCTACAAGCACTACATCTGCCCATTGAGCAAGAGAAATATGCTCCACTTCAAAATGAGGAGTTCTATCCCACATACTTACATATACCCTCTCTCTAGATAAAGTTTCCAGAGTAAGAGGAGTTATTATTTCAGTTGCATTTTTTGTCATTATAACTTTTACATTATAACCTTTCTTTTTTAAAAGAGAAACTATATTTGCCGATTTATAAGCAGCTATTCCGCCAGTAACTCCCAGCAATATATTTTTCATTATTATCCTCCAATTATTTCTCTATTCTTTTTTCAAGATAATATTCATCTCTTTTTTCTTTAAATTCTTTTATTTGCTCGGCACTAAATCCTGCATCTACTAAGCTATCGAAATCGTAATCTCTCATATCTTCCATAAATTCATAGCAACCTTCACTAAGTATATTAGCGAATTTTCTAGTTTTGCTATAAATCTTACTGATTTTTTCTCCTTTATTTAAAAGAGTAACTATTTCCCATTCAATATTTTTATTCAGATAATCTTGATATTTCTTTTTCCCTTCTTCTATTCCTTTCAAGTCTTCTGGCATAGCATCAAGCAAGTCAGAATTAATTTCTTGAAGATATGTAATTCCTTTTTCCTTTAATGCTGTATTTAGTTCTTGAAATTTGCTTGAAGAGAAAAACTTTTCAATTTCTACTTTGTAAGAATATCTTTCTTTAGTATTGTAAGGGATACAGTAAGAATCCAAAATATCTTTTAGTCTTTGAACTTCTTCTTTGTTCTCCTTAAGATTTTTTCGAATACTTCTAACTGTCTTGGTGTAAACTTATTCAAAGATTCGATTTCATTGATTAAATTAGAAATTTCGTTTTCTTTAGAAGAAAGCGTTTCTTCCAGCTTTTCGATTTTTTTCAAATATTCCTCATCATTACTTTTTTTGAATATTGATAGCAGTCCCATAAATCCCTCCCAAGTACATTGATATTAATTAGATTATAAAGCATTTTTCCAATAACTACAACCATTTTTTTCTTTTAAAGTACGCAAGCATACCTAAAACTAAAATAAACATGACACATAAAATTACATAATACCCATCACGCCACTCTAATTCAGGCATATATTTAAAGTTCATACCATATAAGCTTGCTAAAAAACTTAATGGCATGAATATTGTAGATATAATAGCAAGTATTTTCATAACTTCGTTCATTCCATTACTGATAGTAGAATGATAAAGCTGGACAAGTTCGGTTACTCTACTGTTTAATATATCTAATGTATCACATACAATTATTCCATGATCATATAAATCTGTTAGATATATTTTTATGTCATCATTAAAATATTCTGTAAGTCCTTTTGACTGTAATTTCGCTATAAGCTCCCTAATCGGTGATATTGATCTTTTTAAAGTAGTTACTTTTTGTTTTAAATTCATTATAGATTGAAGGTCATCTTTGTCAGAATTGTCTATGACTTTAGCTTCTAAACGATCTATTTCTAATTCTACTTCATCTAATATAAGAAAATAATTGTCAACTATTGTATCTATTATTGTATATGCAAGGTATCCCACACTTTTCTTTCTCATTTTAGAATTATGTGATTCTATCCTAGCTCTTATGGTATCAAAAATATCCCCTGGACTTTCTTGGAATGTGAGAAGATAATCTTCTCCCAGTATGAAAGACACTTGTTCATAACCTATTTCTTTTGAAATAAGATTTAAATTCAGCATTTTCATTACTATAAACAGATAATCTTCACGTTCCTCCACCTTTGCTCTTTGAGTACTGTTAACAAGGTCTTCCAGTACTAAATTATCCAGATTATACATTTCTCCCACTTTTTTTATCAAGGGGATATTATGAATACCATCTATATTTACCCAAGTAACTCCTCTAAAGTTCTCATCAAAACCAAAATCATCATCTTCACTGTAATTTTCTTTTTTTATTATACTATCATTATATGAAAATACTTCAATAGATATTTTATGATCAGAATCCTCACCTGTATAGATTATACTCCCAGGAGGGAGTCCCACCTTCTTTTTTCTATTTGATGAATCTTTCATCTAATTCACCTCACTTCTCCTACATCATCTTTTTTCTGAAATAATCGTCTATTTCCTTTTCTCTTTCTTGAGAAAAACTTTTTATTTGTTTTTTTACTAGTTCTTCTATGTACACTATTTCCTTTTTATTTTCAGAATAATATACAGGAGTTTCTTTCAAAGGTGTTGAATAAAACTCAAAATTCTTTCCTTTTATCTTACCATTATATTTGAACCATTGCAAAAAAACTTCTGAATTCATATAGCCCAATATATAGAAAAGATTTATATCATCATTTTTCTTTGTTATAAAATATATATCTGCACTGCCATAAAATTCACCATCATTGTAAGAGAACTGATTAGTTTTACATCTTTGACGTACTAATATTTTTGGTTTGATAAATATTTCTCTTTCTCTTGCCCACTGAAGCTCCCACCAGTTAATACTTCCAGTTTTTACTTCTCTTCTTTTAGAAAGTCTGCTTTGATATTTTTTTAAATGTGTCATAACAGCTTCATCAGGAACAGTTTTCTCGTCCATATATAATATCCAGAAATTATTTTTCTTATTTGTATATTTTCCAATATCCTTATTTTTATAAAAAGGCTTCAAGTAATTTTTAAACTCTTCTTTATAGTCATCAAATATATATGCTTCATCTAGCCCAGAAACAATTCCTTGATTTATATTAACTAAATCCTTCAACTTGTAATTAGACTTCTCCAGTATTTTTTTATTAAATTTTAAGATTTCCTCATCTGCAAGGACTATTTTTCCATTTTCATCATAGAGCAATGTATTTTTTATTTCAAAATTTTTTTCAGGAATGCTTATTTTTACACTTTTATCATCACTCTTATCTTTTTCCCAAATAAATATGATATTATGCTGTCCTACTGCTTTGGTAAACACAGAATTGTCATAATTTTTAATTTCCAAAAAACTTCCATTTTCACACAATACCTGCCTGAGTTTTTTTCCACTGTCAGCTCTAAGCCAATAGTTAGTTGTTATATATGCCATTATTCCTTTATCTTCTAGTATTTCTATTCCTTTTTCTATAAAAAATAAAAATAATCCATTTTAGCTTCATAATATTTTTTACCAAATTCTGTTTCTCTTATTTTTTGAAATATGCTTTTATTATTCTTTTCTCCTAGATATGGTGGATTTCCTAAAAGTATATTAAATCGCATATTTTCAACTTCAAGTGAATTGCGACATAATATCTTTATCTCTCCAGTAAGTCCATACTTTTTTAACAGTTCTCTTCCTCTCACTATAGTTAGTTTTACTGCATCTTCATTTATATCAAATCCTGTTATCCAAGTATCAGAAAAAAGTACTCTCCAGTTATCTCCTTAGAAAGCTCAAGAAGTTTTTCCAGAGCTGTTAATAAGAGATTCCCATTACCACAGGAAAGGTCTCCTAATTTTACAGCCTCTAACTTTTTCAAAGTTTTATCCTCTCCAAAATAACATTTGAATGTCTGCTCTATAATTTCTTTTGCTATTTTATGAGGTGTATAAATGCTATAATTATGCTCTTCTTTCATAAACTAAAACACTTCCATTTTATTTTTAATAAGAGATTTTGTCCAAAATACCATATATACTAATGAAAATACAGCCAGTTTAATTACAGTATTATGTATATAATAGCTTGCCCCTAAGGCAATTATTGTAGTTATCAGAACTTTTCCAAAAAATATCAATGATTTTTTCAATGGAAACTCCATATATTTTTTCCTAAATACATATACAAGAAGTAGAAAATTTACCCCTGAGGCTATGGAAGTCGAAAGTGCAAGCCCTCTGTATGCCATTGGCTTTATCAACACAAAATTAAGCACTATGTTTATAATAATGGAAACAATAGAAAACCTTACAGGATATGAACTGTTTTTTACACTGTAAAATGCTCTTGTCATTAGATAGATAGCTGTGTAAAAATATAGTCCCAATGAATAATATAAAAGAGCTTCTGATGTGACTTTTACAGCATCTTCTCCAAACTTTCCATAAGAAAGAGTCAGCCTAATTACATCTGTTGAATAAAATGTTAATACTGCTATTGATGGTATAATAAGAAAAAGAAGTATATTTAAACCTTTTACAATATTATTTTCTGCTGTTTTCATATCATTTTTTGCTACTGCTTTTGATAATACAGGAAATATCACTGTAGATATAGACACTCCAAACACTCCCACTGGAAGCAGATACAATCTTGTTGCATTTTCTAAAGCAGTAACTCCTCCCTCCTGAAGGTATGAAGCAAATACTTGATCCACTATTGTATTTACTTGTCTGGCAACTATTCCTACCAACATAGGGCACATAAGTATAAATATTTTTTTCAAGTATGGATCTTTCCAATTTATTTTAAAAGAATATCCTCTTACTATTTTAAAAAATGATGGAAGAACTATTAAAAATTGAAGTGCTCCTCCTAAAACCACACCATATGCTAAAGCTGATATTCCAAAAGTTTTACTAAATCCCATTGATGCAAAAATTATAGCAAGATTGAAAAATATCGAAGTTGAAGCTGGTATAGCAAACTGTTTGAAATTATTAAGCATAGCACATATCATTCCTGAAAGGCTTATAAATATAAAATATACTGACATTATTTTCAAAAGTTTAGATGCCAATATCTTTGTTTCTACTGGGAATCCATTTACTATAAGATTTATTATATCCTGAGAAAATATTATCATTAAAAGTGTTACAATAGTACTGAAAACAAAGATAAGATTCAATATAGAATATATAAATTCTTTTCCTCTCTCTTCTCCCTCTATTTCTATTTTTTCATTGTACAATGGGATAAATGAGCTTCCTAATGCTCCCTCTCCCAGCAACTGTCTAAAAAAATTGCTTATTTTAAAAGCACTAAAGTATGCATCTGTTGCTCCTGAAGCACCAAAATAGTAAGCTATTATAGTAGCTCTCACCAATCCCAGTACTCTGCTTACCATTGTTATAACCATTACTAGAAGTCCACTTCTGAACATAAAAAAACTCCTCTATTTTTATTATATATAATTATTATTTTCATTCTTTTTAATTTGTTTGTAATTCATGTTTATTCCTCATAACCATATCTCCATCTATGAGTATAAGTCCATCTTTATATAATTCAAGTATTGCAAGAAATATGTATACTAGGTGCATTCTATTTTCTGCTTCCCCAAAAAGTGAATCAAAAGTTCTATTTTGTGAAAAGGTTTTTAAGTATAATTTATCCATTTCATCTTTCAAAGTATACTGCTTATCTAAATGAAGTTCCATATATTCATCATCTTCATTCTTTTTAAGGTACTTTACATATGAGCTGTACAAATCTCCAGCTTTCAATTTTGAAAGATCATATTCCTTAGCTACTTTCTTAATTATCTTTCTTCCTTCTCCTCTTGAATAAGAGATATTATATTCGTTTTCCATATCTGCAATTTTTACAGCTATTTCTTTAAAAAGCTTATAATCTTCTAATCTTCTTTTCAATTCCTTCTCTTTATTCTGTTCATCATTAATAGTGAGAAGGGTAGAAGCTTTTATTTCTAAAAGTTCAGAAGCTACAACAAGAAATTCCACTTTTATATGAAAATTCTCATCTTTTGCCTGTTCCAGTACAGAAAGATACTCATCTATTATTTGAGATATTTTTATTTCAGATATTTTTAATTTTTTTTTCTCTATAAGATGAAGAAGAAGGTCCAAAGGCCCTTCAAAATTATCTATCTTTAGAACTATATCCATTTTTCCTCACTTTTACAAAATTCTGCCAATTTTTTACATCATTTCCTATTACTTTCTTCAATTCATCTATGGAACTAAATTTTTTCTCATCTCTCATAAACTTCATTATTTCTACATATATTTTTTTCCCATAAATATCTCCATCAAAATCAAGTATATGGACCTCAACACTTCTCTCTCCTGGTTTCAAAGTAGGATTGACTCCTATATTAACTACCCCATACCTTTCAATATCCTCTCCCTCTATTTTTACCATAGCACCATATATTCCAAAGGGAGGATACAACCTGTTTGATAATTTTATATTAGCAGTGGGAAAACCAAGCTGTCTTGCAATTTTTTTTCCATGAATTACCTCACCAATTATAAGAAACTGATGTCCAAGATATTTATTTACCTTTTCAAATTCTCCATGTTGAATGCTTTTTCTTATCAAAGTAGAACTAATAATCTGTTTATCAAGTATTACAGCAGGTATCTCATTGACTTTAATTTCCATACTTTTCCCAATTTCTATAAGATCTTTAGTTTTTGCTTTTCCTCCTTCTCCAAAGGAAAAATTAAATCCTACAAATATTTCTTTAGTATCTACATCTTTTTTTAATATTTCTACAAATTCTATAGCTGTCAAATCAGCAAATTTTTGTTGAAAGGCTGAAGGATAAGGTAATCTATCCCCATATTTTCTAAAATATATATTTTTTCTTCTAAAGTATTGATACATTTAGGTGTTTTTGAAGCATCTATTATTTCCATAGGGTGATTGGCAAAAGTAAATACAACAGATACTCCTTTATTTTCTTTTGCTTTCTCCACAGCTGCCTCTATCAACTGCTGATGTCCATAATGTATTCCATCAAATGTTCCAATAGCAACATAGCTATTATGAAACTGTTCCTTTGTATCAAAAATATCGTTGATTATCTTCATATTGATTATTCCCCTATTCTCTTTCTTCCTCTAAAAGATTGTTGTAAATTTCTTCAATTCTTCTGAATCTGTTTCTCACTCCTGATTTTGATATACCAATCATTTCAGCTATTTCTTGAAGAGAACTTTCAGGATTTTTTAATCTTAAAAATGCTACTTCTTCCAACACAGGACTCAAGGTATTCAGACCAAGTACTTTTCCTATATAATTTATCATTTTTATTTGATTATTACCAGTATTTAATGTTTTTGTTTCATTAGCAACTTCCCAGTTCATCTCTCTAATAGTTTTATTTTTTAAATCTTTTATCATAGTGGTTTCTTCATATTTGAAAAAAGCTTGTATAGTTCCTATCATTACCATTATATCCATTATATCTTCAGAATTTCTAAGGTACACTAAAGGTTTATTTCTCTTTTTAGTTTTAAATACCTTTTTCCCTTTTTCCTGAAGCAGCTCATAAAGTTTATCTGCTGCTTCTTCATTATCAATAAAAAATCCAAAGCATATTCTTTTATGGGATCTTTTATATATCCACATGCCAAAAAAACCCCTTTTATAAATCCTTTAAGTATATCTTCACTGGCTGATAGAACTCCTTGAGCTATATTTATTTTATTTACAAAATCTCTATATCCTCTCTGTTTCTGTACAGTTATTACATATACATTATGTTCTCCGAGCCTTCGACTTGTAAGATATTTTATTCCAATAGTTAGCTCTGTTGTTTCTTTGAGTATTTTGTACACTCTTTTAGCTAATGGAAGATTTTCAAGTTTAAGTTCTATTTTATCTTTTCCCAATGCATTCTTACTGAGCAGGATTGCAGATAGTTCAGCTGTTTTTTCTATTTCACTAATCATCTCGTTTGCCAGTATTTCCTGCTTCACTTTAAAGGTATAGGACATTTCTGCTCTCCCCCCCTTACTGAATTTGACTATTTTGTTTCTGCCCAATTTTTACCAATATTAGTATTTATATCAAGAACTACATCATCAAATTTAACAGAATTTCTCATTATATTCTCTATTGTTGTTCTATACTCTTCTACCTTTTCCTCTTTTATTTCAAATATGAGTTCATCATGTACCTGCAATAAAAGAGATATATCCTCTTTATTTTCTATAACTTTAAATATTTCTATCATGACTTTTTTCAATATCTCTGCAGCAGTTCCTTGAATTACACTATTTACAGCCATTCTTTCAGCTTGATTTTTTATATTTTTATTTTTAGAAAGAATTCCTTCTATTATTCTTCTTCTACCAAAATATGTTTCTGTATACCCATTTTTTCAGCATAAGCAATTATTGATTTTTCAAAATCCTTTACTTTAGGATATTGTTCAAAATATCTATTAATATAATCAGTAGCTTCTTTTTGAGTAATTCCCAATTCTTTAGATAATCCAAATGCTGTCTTTCCATATATTATACTAAAGTTTATCGTTTTAGCAATTATTCTCTGCTCACGACTTACTTCCTCTCCATCTTCAAGTTCAAATATTTTTTTGCTGTTACTCTATGAAGGTCTTCATTATTTTTATAAGCTGCTATAAGGTTTTCATCTTTTGACAACTCAGCTAAAACTCTAAGTTCTATCTGAGAGTAATCTATTCCCATAAGAACGTTCCCATTATCAGCTATAAATCCCTGTCTTATTTTCATTCCTTCATCTGTTTTTACAGGAATATTTTGAAGGTTAGGATTAGATGATGAAAGTCTTCCAGTAGTAGTTCCTATCTGATTGAATGTAGTATGAAGCCTGTCCCTGCTGTCTGCCAGCTTAGGAAGAGCATCTACATATGTATTTTTTAATTTTGCATATTTTCTATATTCAAGTATATATGAAGCTATTTCCACTCCATCATTTTTCAATTTTTCCAATACTTCTTCATCTGTAGAAAGTCCTGTTTTAGTCTTCTTTACAGGGTCTAAATTCAGCTTAAAAAATAATACTTCTGCTAATTGTTTGGGCGAATTTAAATTAAATTCTTCTCCAGCTATTTCAAATATTTTCTTTTGAAGATTATTCAACAATATCTCTAATTCTTTTTCATACTTAGCAAAATATACAGGGTCTATTTTTATTCCCTTTCTTTCCATTGCAGAAAGTACTTTTATAAGAGGCATTTCTGTTTCTTTAAGTACTTCAAGAAGATTTTTCCCTTTAATCTCTTCCATTGCTATACCATAAGTTTCCATTATCCCCTTACTTCTTTCTACAAGAAATTTTCCATATTCCTCAGTAGAAAGATTACCTGGAGCTTCTTTTCCAAACTTTTCTGAATATGGAGCTATATCTATTCCAGATAATTGTTCAAGAGGTATTTCTACCCCTTCTTTAGTCTGCGAAGAAATAAGATGATAAGCAATCATCAAATCCATATCCATATTTTTTATTTTTATACCTTCATTTAGTAATGGCTTAAAATTATATGTTATAAATATAGAATCAGAATTTCTAAAAAACTCTTTCACTTTATCTAAATCAAGATTTTTATGAAATAAAGGTGTATGTCCTAAAGGAATATAAAAATCATCTTTTAAAGAACTTACAGCAAATCCTGTTCCAGAATAAAAGAAAGCTAACCTTTTCTCTCCTGCTAATTTATCACTGAATTGTTTAAATTTTTCTTCATCATCTACCACAGTAAAATTTCTCTGTTTTGCTACTGGTTCTACAGATTCGTTTTCTTGTACAGAAGGAGTTGAAAATAATCCCATTTGAAGACTTGTAGGTTCAGGTGCTTTTTCTTCAACTGAAAGTGCTGGAGAATCTAATCCCATCTTCTTTACCAATACCCTAAACTCAAGAGTCTTGAATAAATCTAAAAGTTTTTTATTATCTATGGAATATTTCAAATCATCTATTTTACATTCTAATGGAATATCTTTTTCTATAGTAGCAAGTTTTCTACTTATAAAAGCTATTTCTTTATCTTCTTTCATATTTATTATAAGAGATTTTCCTATTCCTGGTATTTCAGTTAATTTATCTATATTTTCATAAACGCCTTCTAAATTTCCATATTTCTCAAGCATAGGAACAGCTTTTTTTGGTCCTATCTTTCTAACTCCTGGTATTCCATCACTTGAATCTCCAATCAACCCAAAAAAATCTGGAATCATTTTAGAGGTTACTCCTAAATATTCTACAACATCTTCATCTGTTTCCAGTATTTTAAATTTATCTCCCCCTTCTCCTTTTCCAAGAAGAGCTATTTTAACATTTTTATCAAGTATCTGTGCTAAATCTTTATCTCCTGTGACTACTATTACTTCTATTCCTTCATTTGATAATTTTTGAGAAAGTGTCCCCATTACATCATCAGCTTCATATCCATCTATTTTAAATCTGTTTATATTAAACCCATCTAATACTTCTTCTATTCTTGGTATTTGCAAAAGTAGATCTTCAGGAACAGCATCTCTTTGGGCTTTATATTCACTATATATTTCGCTTCTTTTTAATGAAGCTCTCTTTACATCAAAAGCTGCTCCTATATAATCAGGGGAGAACTCTTTTATAATACTTAAAAGTGTATTAGTAAAGCCATATACTGCCCCAGTAGGTTCATTTTTAGTTCTAAAATTCATATTCGCAAAATATGCTCTATACATTATCGCACTTACATCTAAAAGTACAGCTTTCTTCATTTTTTCTCCTCCATAGCTCTAATTATTTTCTATTTCATATTATATCATAAATCTATGCAAAGTCTTCTATAAAATTTTTCTGCCTTTCACAATTTTAAAAATTTTATAATAAATTTTTGGAACAAATTATTTTTTGCTAATTAAAAATAATTTGTAAATTTTCTAATAAATATAAAAAGAGTTATTTAGGTATGCTAATGGTTTTTCAGTTAATAATTTTTAACTATAAAAAAACAGGGTTCATTATAAATCCCTGTTTTTTATCTTTTTCTTAATTATTTAGTCAGCTTTTTTTCATCATTAATTCTTAAAGAAAGATTGCTTCCTGTTCTAAATCTAACTGTTTTTCTTGGTGTTGAATATTGAATTTTCTTAGTATTTATATTCATAATTCTTCTAGCTGGAACTACTTTCTTTTCAAATACTCCCCACCCTCTAAAACTTACTGATTCATTTTCTTTCAATGCTTCAAACAAAGTATCCCAAAACATATTAACTTTTTCCTTTGCTTCATTAAAACTTTTTAATCCTCTCTTTTTCTGGTATAAACTTAAAAATTCTCTTTCTGTCATTATGCCCACTCCTTTTGTAATTAAAATTATTTAAACAGATTTATCTGCTCTCTATCAAAATCTTTCTCTAGCTTTTACACTTTAAGTATTCATAAAAAAAAGAAATTTCCTTTTATTTTTTTATTCTAACCCTTAATAAAATGGTCATTTAATAAGTTTTTTATCTTTAGAACTAAAAATTAAAAAAACTTATTGAAATATCAAATTGTTTTTAAAGCATATTTCTGATATAATTATATTGTTATAGCTAAAAACATTAGGAGGTTATTAAATGAACTTAGTCGTTTTAACAGGAAGATTAACTAGAGATCCTGAATTAAAATTCGGACAAAGTGGAAAAGCTTATTCTAGATTTTCACTTGCAGTAGATAGACCATTCCAAAAAGGTGAAGCTGATTTTATCAATTGTGTAGCTTTTGGAAAAACTGCTGAACTTATAGGGGAATATTTGAGAAAAGGAAGAAAAGTTGGAGTTACTGGAAGACTTCAAATGAATAGATATGAAGCTAATGGAGAAAAGAGAACAAGTTATGACGTACTTGTTGAAAATATTGAATTTTTAGAATCTAAAAGTTCTGGAGATTCTGCTGGTTATGAGCCTCATGATTATACAGCTGCTGCTCCTACATCAGCTCCTAAACCATCTGTTAAAGAGTCTGAAGAAGCTCCATTTGATGATGATGACGAATTCCCATTCTAATTTCATATAAAATATTAAAAGCTGTAAAAAATATTTTTTGCAGCTTTTTTAGTAATTAAAAAAATTTAAGCACCTGCAATACAGGTGCTTAAATTATAAGAGTTTGTTAATATTATGTAATTCTTATTTTAGTAAGAATTTTTGTATTTCTGTTTTAGGGAATCTGAATACTGGTTTTCCTTCAGAATGTGGTGTTAATTCATAAGTTTCAAATAAGAAACATATATCATCTAATTCAAAATACATAGAGGCATTTCTAATATTTACTTCAGGCTCATCAAAAAATATTGTCACTTTATCTCCATTTGAATTTAAAACAATTCTATCACTATTACCTTGAACGACAGCATTCACTTGTTCATTTAAGTATGCTTCCCCATCTTTTGTAAAAACATCATCAAAAGTAATAAGTTTTCCATCTTTATTTCTTATATTAATACTTTGAGATGTTCCATATCCATTTGCATCACCTTTTGAAATTCCATATGAGCTCATCAATATAGAAGTTATTCCAAAAGAATTATCAAAAGTTTCAAACCCCTCTTCATAAAATTCTGGTGTATCATTTTCACCTTTTTCTATTGAAGTTGCAAAAGATTCTGCACCAGTTGCCAATTCCTTATTCAATTCTTCGATATTTTTATTTCCAGAACCTTTTATTTGAGGAACTGTAATATTATATGAAAAAGTATCGCTTTTCTTTTCAAAAGAAAGTTTATCTACTGTTATATCTTTTGCACCTCCACAAGCAGTAAACAATACAACTAGCATTGAAAAAAATATTTTTTCATTTCTACCTCCTTAAATTTAGCAGTTATCTTATTGTATATATTCGGTCAAAATAAAGCAACTCCTTTTAAAATTATACAAATTTTTTATAAAAAAAACTTTAAATACTATAGTTATTAAAAATTTCCTTTAAAATTAAAATTTTACTATACACTAAATAATGTTTTTATAAACTTTAAAATATTATCAAGAAAATTAAAAAGCAATTTTTTATGAAGCTTCCATAAAAAAAACAGATTCATTATTAGTGAATCTGTTTTAATAATCCTTAATTAATATTAATGTTTGCAGTTATGCTCTTCATGGTGGTCATGGTGATGATGAGCACAAGCTGCTCCATCTGAAACTAAATTTCCTTCAAGATATACTTTTAAAACATCTTCAATTTTTCCACTTGCACCAAGTATAATTTCTATCTTATTTGCTCTAAGTATATCCATTGCCTTTTGTCCCATTCCTCCAGTAATAACAACATTTACTTTTTGTTCAGCCATAAATTTAGGAAATGCTCCAGGTGTATGTTCTGGTGCAGTTACAATTTCTTTATTTACAACTTTTCTATTTTCAATAGTATATACAGCAAATTTTTCACAATGTCCAAAATGTCCTTCCAATACTACTCCATCATTTGTTGAAAACCCTACTCTTAAAACTTCATTACTCATTCTCATCATCTCCATTTTTTATTTTCTCACCTTTATAGTTTGAATATGTATTTTTTAACTTTATTGCTTTTGAATGTAAAAGTCCATCTAATATTTTTTTTCTTCCAGAAGTTAATAATCTTTGTATAGTGCCTCTTGATACATTCATTATTTCTCCTGCTTCAATCTGACTTTTATTTTCATAATCTGATAATCTTACTGCTTCTAATTCATCTAGTTCCATTTCTATTATTTCTAATTCTGACATGGGTATTCCTGCAGGTTTAAATATAATCTCATCTTCCAATACTCTACAACATCTTCTCTTTTTACCTCTAGGCATACAACCTCCTTTTCGTGCATATGCACAATATGATTATATTCCCATCTTTTATCTATGTCAATAGTTTTTTTACATTTAATTTTTTATAAGTGCATTTTATTTCCACTACAAAATAACATTAAAAAAATATATACGTCTATATAAAATTGTTTAAAAATAGAATTATTAATACTTTTATTCTACTTTATCTTCTTTTTTAAAATTTTTAATTATTTTATTTATTGACTTTTACTACTTTATGATGTATAAATGTAGTAAACACTACTAAAATTTTTATTACACCAATAACAAAATAAACAAAAGGAGAGATATTATGTCAGAAACAAATTTGAACAAAAAGGGAATTCTGGGAAAAATAGCTATTATCGCTAATAGACTTCCCCACCCTGTAACCATCTTTATTATTTTCTCAATTACTATTGCTATATTATCTGTTATTCTTTCAAAAATGGGAATATCAGTAGAAATAGAAACCATAAATCGTTCTACTAAAGCAATAGAATTAAAAACTTTTGCAGTGAAAAATCTTTTAGATTCAGAAGGAATAAGATGGATATTTGAATCAGCAGTTGAAAACTTTATATCATTTGAACCTTTAGGAGTAGTTCTTTTCTTTTCATTGTTTTTTAATTTTTTAAATGAAGTAGGTTTATTCCCTAGTTTTCTAAAAAAGCTATGAAAAAATAAATGGAAAATATGTTTCTTTCTTCATTGCTTTCTTAGGAGTCAATTCATCATTTGCTGGTGATATAGGATATGTTCTTATTGTCCCAATAGCTGGTATTTTATATAAACAATTAAAAAGAAATCCAATAGCTGGTATACTTTTAGGTTTCAGTGCTACTTCTGCTGGATTTGCAGCTTGTCTTGTTTCTATAGATGCACTTTTAGGAGGACTTTCCACTGCTGCTATTAGTATTGTTGATTCTTCATATGTGGTTACTCCTCTTGCTAACTCTATATTTATGTTTTTCTTTACATTTTTATCACTTTCATTGTAGCTTTCGTAAATGATAAATTTATTGAACCTAAGCTAAATGAATTCTTACCAGAAGAAGAAGTTGAAGAAGATTTTGAAACTTCTTTGAGTCCTGAAGAGGATAGAGGTCTTAAATTTGCAGCCATTGGATTTGTTGTTTCATTTGCAATAATTGCACTCTTATCAATTCCATCATGGGGACCATTAAGAAATCCTAACACTGGTCTTCTTCTTTTAGGCTGGAGTCCTCTTTTATCAGCAATAGTTCCTGTAATTTGTTTTATCTTTTTTATACCAGGATTATTCTATGGTGTTGCAGCTGGTAAAATTAAAAACGATAAAGATTTAATGTCTTTATTATTTAAAGCATTAGATGGTTTTGGTGCTTTTATAGTTTTATGTTTCTTCTCATCTATATTTATTTCTTGGTTTGCGTATAGCCAATTAGGAACTATTATTGCAGCTGAAGGAGGAAAATTCCTTTCTAAAGTAGGACTTACTGGAATTCCACTAATTATTGCATTTATATTTTTCTGTGCTTTTGCTAATTTATTTATTGGGTCTATGACTAGTAAATATGTTCTTTTAGCTCCAATATTTTTACCTATGCTTCACAAAATGGGAATATCTCCTGAATTAGCTCAATTAGCTTATAGATTAGGAGATTCATCTACAAATGTAATTTCACCTCTTATGAGCTATTTTGCTCTTATATTAATTTACTGTAATAAATACAATAAAAAATTTGGCCTTGGGGATCTCATTACATATATGATACCTCATGCAATAACTATTCTTGTTTCAAGTATCATCTTCTTTGGAATATGGATTACTTTCAATTTACCAATAGGATTTGGTACAACAAATTTCTTATAAATATAATAGAAAGAGCTGTTCTAAATTGATGATTTTCAATCATTACTTTGAGCAGCTTCTTTTCTTTTAAATATTTTCTTTAGAGTATTTATGAAGTATGACAGTTCCTTGCTTAAATTTATTTTTAAAAAACTTCTATTGCTATAGATAAAATAAATTACTGAAAATAATGCAAATATTTCAGCCATTGGAAAAGATAGCCATACTCCTGTCATTCCAAATATATATGATAACAGTAATACTGCTGGAACTATAGCTACAAATCCTCTTGTAATTGATATTATAAATCCTGTTTTAGAATGTTCCATTGAGCTAAAAAATACAGATAATATTATATTAACTCCTGCAAATAAAAAACCAGTAAAATAAATATGAATACCACTCACAGCTAGATTAGAAAGTTCTTTATTTTTTCTTTATTAAATATAGAAACTAATGTATCTGTTGAAAAAAATACTATCCCATAGACTAATATAGCAATAGTTACAGAAAGAAATATTGAATATTTCAAAATATAATAAAGTTGTTCTTTCTCTTTATTTCCATAGCTTTTACTTACTAATGGCTGCACTCCTTGAGCTATTCCTGTAAATATCGCCATCACTACCAGAGCAAGATTAGCAACTATACCATATGCTGCGACTCCTATGTTTCCTTTAAGTTTCAATATTACCATATTAAAAACTATTAATACTATTCCAGAGGATATTTCAGTTATAAAAGAGGACGCTCCTGTTCCACATAGTTTTATTACCTCTTTTATATTTAATTTTTCTTTTTTGAGATGAAATTGATTTTTTCTTTTTAATAAATATATTGATAAGATAATCATACTAATCACGGGAGATAATCCTGTTGCAAAAGCTGCTCCAAAAATCCCTAAATTTAAAGGGAATATAAATACATAATCTAAAATTATATTTGAAAAACTTCCAAAAAGCATTCCCAACATTGAAAGTTTAGGATTGCCATCATTTCTTACAAAAACTAGAAATATATTATTTAAAATAATAAAAGGTGCAAAAGCCATAATAGTTTTTAAGTATAATGATGTCATAGCAAAAGTTACATTATCTGCTCCAAGTATATAACTTATTTTATTGCCTAATAATATTCCTACAGTTAAGAAGGCTAATCCACATAAAATCCCTGCTTGTACTGAACTTGTAAAAATAGTGTTTGCTTTATCCTTTTCCCCTTTAGCACTTAACAGTACATATTTAGCTCCTCCACCTATTCCAATCATTAGACTTATTCCATTAATAAAAGTATAAACTGGTATAGCTAAGTTTAATGAAGTAAGACCATTTGCCCCCATTCCCTTAGATACAAAATAAGTATCTGCCAAAATATAACAGGAAAATCCAATCATCCCTATTACATTTAAAGTTACATATTTAATAAAAGATTTAAGCATTATATTTTTTTTCATTTCTCCCTCCAAATAAAAAAAGCGTTCAGTTTTTCACATCTACTAAGGCCTAAAGATGTGAAATTGAACGCCTGATTCATCTTCTGCCCGGCGGCAGACTTACAGGTTCTCACTTATTCTTCTGCCATTATATCACATAATGGATATTCTAATCAACTTTTCTATATCCTTTTCTTCTACAAATAGAAAAATAACAATTAGAAATATTAAATAAGTTTAAAGAAAAAATATTTACTTTTCTATTATTTTAAAAAATTGTACTACTTAATAAAATATAATAAATACAAAAAATTAAATTTTATATTATTGTATAAATAAAAATAAGGTTAATTTTTACAAAAGAGCTACCAAAAGGTAGCTCTTCTATATAGGTTTATTGTTTGCAGACAATATTTTTATTTTTAAATTTCTTCTCCACATCTCTTAAGAAGTCTTTCCCATTTCAAATCCACATCTTTTTGAATTCTATCTATGATGTGTCTGTTTTCTGGTTTAAATAGATGTTTAAATCTTCCCTGCTTTTTCAAAAATTCCTCTACTGGTAATTTTACTTTTGGTCTATAACTTAATTTCCATTCTCCATTTATTACTTCAAATAGTGGCCAATAGCAAGTTTCTACTGCTAATTTACACATTTCCATCAAGTCTTCTCCCTCATATCTCCATCCTCTTGGGCATGGGGCTAATATATTTAGGAATGCTGCTCCTTCTGTATAGATTGCTTTTTCTGCTTTCTCATGAAGGTCTTTAAAGTTTCCCATAAATGTTGTCTGAGCTACATATGGTACATTGTGAGCTGATATTACATCTGTAAGATCTTTTCTTCCTTGTGGCTTTCCTGCGCTTTCTTTTCCTATTGGTGTTGTTGTTGTATCTGCTCCTATAGGTGTCGCTGATGATCTTTGGATACCTGTATTCATGTATGCTTCATTATCATAGCATACATACACCATATCATGTCCTCTTTCCATTGCTCCTGATAATGATTGGAATCCTATATCATAAGTTCCTCCATCTCCTCCAAAAGCTATGAATTTATATGACTCATCTATTTTTCCTTTTTTCTTTAATACCTTATATGCAGTTTGTGCTCCACTTATTGTTGCTGCTGCATTTTCAAATGCTGAGTGAATAAATGAATCTTTCCATGCTGTATATGGATATAGGAAAGTTGATACTTCAAGACAGCTTGTTGCACTACATATTACTGCTTCATCTTCCTCTTTTAATGCTCTTAATACTCCTCTTACTGCTACTGGCGCTCCACACCCTGCACACATTCTGTGTCCTCCAGTAAGTCTTTCAGGTTTTTCCATTTCTTTTTGAAATTATATGCCATATTCCTTTCCTCCTACTCTCTTACACCAAAATGTCTATATGTATCTTTAACTTCCTGATCTTTTTCTGCCAATAGAGTATTAAATATCTCTTTTATATGATTTACAGTTATATCTCTTCCTCCAAGTCCATATACATAGTTGATCATTTTTGGTCTTGGACTGCAGTCATAAAGGGCTGATCTTACCTCTGCAAACACTGGTCCTCCAGCTGCTGAGAATCCTTCACATTTATCCATTACTGCTACCATTTTGACATTTTTAAGCGCCTGTGCTATTTCTTCCATTGGGAATGGTCTGAATACTCTGATTTTTAGAAGTCCTACTTTTTTACCTTCTTTTCTCAATTCTTCTATTGCTGCTTTAGCTGTTCCAGCTGTTGAGTTGATAACTACTATTGCAACTTCTGCATCATCAAGTTTATATTCTTCAAATAATCCATATTTTCTTCCAGTAAGTTTTTCATACTCTGCTGCTACTTCAAGAATTACTTTTTTAGCATTCATCATAGCATGAGCTTGATTTACTTTATGCTCCATATAGTAAGAAACTATATCATAAGGTCCTACTGCTGTAGGTCTTTTAGCATTTAAAAGATAATCTTCTGGTCTATACTCTCCAACAAATGCTTTAGCTTTGTCATCTTCTAATAGTTCTATATTTTCTACAGCATGGCTTGTTATAAATCCATCTTGACATACCATTACTGGAAGCTGAACATCTGGGTGCTCTCCTATTCTGTTAGCTTGAAGCATATTATCATAAGCTTCCTGATTTGTTTCGCTATATAGTTGAATCCAACCAGTATCTCTTGCTCCCATAGAGTCACTATGATCTGCATTGATATTAATAGGTCCTGTAAGAGCTCTGTTTACACATGCTAAAGTTACAGGAAGTCTTGCAGAAGCTACAACATAAAGCATTTCCCACATCAATGCAAGTCCACATGATGAAGTAGCTGTCATAGTTCTCGCTCCAGCTGCCTGTGATCCCATTGCTGCTGACATAGCGCTGTGTTCTGATTCTACTGGAATAAATTCACTATCTACTGATCCATCTGCAACATATTGAGAGAAATATTGTGGTATCTCTGTTGATGGAGTGATTGGAAAAGCAGGTACTACATCTGGATTTATTTGTCTCATTGCTATTGCAACAGCTTCATTTCCTGACATTCTTTCTCTTATACTCATTAATTCTACCTCCGAACTACTCTTTTATAAATTCTATCGCTTTAAATGGACATGCTTTTACACAAATTCCACAACCTTTGCAATGATCCATATCAAAATCTAATCTCTTTCCATCTTTTACAGGTATTGCTGAATCTGGACAGCAAGGAACACATAAAAGACAGTCAACACATTTATCTCTCAACAATACTGGCTTCATTGATCTCCAATCTCCAGTTCTAAAATGTTGAGCACTTCCAGCTTCATAGACTACTCCACCAGGAGTTATATCTTTCCAGTTAATATCTTCAGTTATTAGTACACCAGCTTTATTTTTCATTATTCCTTCACCTCATTCATAGAACGTACTAATGCTGCCATATTTCCCTTTAGTACTTCTGGTTTACTTGCAAATTTATGCGCAAAAGAGTTTTCCATTGCTTCAAGAAAAGCTTTTTCTTCCATTACTCCACTTACTTTTACTACTGCTCCAAGCATAGGAGTATTAGGGAAGTTTTTACCAAGAGTTTCTTCAGAAATAGTTCTTGCATCACAAGTATAAACTCTTCCTTTGTACCCTTTTAAAAGAGCTTTAAATTCAGAAGCAGGTTTAGAACTATTGATAATGATAGCACCATCTTCCTTAAGTCCTTTAGTTACATCAACACTTTCAATAAGAGTTTCATCAACAACAACAACGAAATCAGGTTCATAAATATTAGAATGAACTGTAACTCTCTCTTTAGAGATACGATTGTAAGCAGTGATAGGAGCTCCCATTCTTTCAGGTCCATATTCTGGGAAACCTTGAACATACATTCCACCACTGAATGCTGCATCTGCTAAAAGTAAAGAAGCTGTTTTGGCTCCTTGACCACCTCTTCCATGCCATCTTATTTCAAAAATTTCTTTCATAGACTACCTTCCTTTAAGTATTTTTTATGATAATTTAAATTATTATTTTTAATTATTATGCTTCTATTGTTTCTTTTTTACTCTTTTTACTAAGTTAAATCCAGCAATTTTATTAACCATTATTGCAATTGCCCCATCTCCTGTAACATTACAAGCAGTTCCAAAACTGTCTTGTGTTAAATATAGTGCTATCATTAATGATGTAAGCTCTGGTCCAAATCCCAACATACTTTCCAATAATCCTAAAGCTGCCATTACTGCTCCACCTGGTACTCCTGGTGCTGCTACCATTGTTACTCCCAACATTAGAATAAATCCAAACATTCCTGAAAATGTTATTGGCATTCCATGCAACATCATAACTGCCATTGAACAGCTTACTAATGTTATTGTACTTCCTGATAGATGTATTGTTGCGCATAATGGAATAGTAAAATCTGCTATTCCTTCATTTACTCCATTTTCTTTTGTTTGATTAAGTGTTACTGGAATAGTTGCTGCTGATGATTGTGTTCCTATTGCTGTAAAATATGCTGGAAGCATTTTTCTTATTAATAATAATGGATTTGCTCCTGCTAAAGTTCCTGCTATTGTGTATTGAACCAATAAGATAACAAAGTGAAGAATTATAATTATTCCAAATACTTTTGCAAATACTGACATGATTTTTATAATTTCTCCTGCATAAGTCATATTTGCAAAGATTCCTGCTATGTATAAAGGCAAAAATGGAATAATAATATTAGTTATTATTTTTTCAACTATTGTTTGTATTTCATTCATAAAGTTTTTAAGAGTTGTTCCTTCAACTACTGCAATTCCAATTCCAATGATAAATGCCATTAATAATGCTGTCATTACTCCCATAATTGGAGGCATATCAACTGTTAAATATCCACTTAAAAGCCCTGCTTCTGGATGACTTCCCTCTGCTAAAGCTGCTCCAGCTGGAAGTATTTTTTTAAGCAAGATAGAATTTGTAAAAAATGCCAATGATCCAGATACAATTGTTGAACCATATGCAAGAACTGTAGTAACTGCTAGTAATTTCCCAGCTTTTTTACCTAAATCTCCAATACCTGGTGCCACAAATCCCAAGATTATCAATGGAATTACAAATTGTAAGAAGTTTCCAAATAATCCATTAAATGTAAGCATAATTCTTAATAAAGGTACAAATCCAATTTTTCCAATTATGATACCCGCTATCAAACCTATTATTAGTTTTGGTAGTAATCCTAATTTTTTCATAAATTTCACTTCCCTTTTTATTTTAGTTTTTTATATACTAATTTTTATTAGCTTATTTCTATTTTTATTAACGAATATCATATCCTGCTTCTATGATCTTAGCTTTTACAGCATCTCTATGAGCCATATCACTGCATTCTATTACTAGTGTTACTTCCTGCATTGTTATTCCTAGCTCTACATTATACATACTTTGAGTTATAAATAATATATTCGCTCTATTTTCTGTAATCAAGCTTAATAATTTTTCTGTTTCTCCAAATCTGTCATGTACTTTTACTTTAAATTCATATCTTCTTCCTGCATTGATTAATGCTCTATTCAGTACTCTCTCTATAAGATTAACATCTATGTTTCCTCCTGATACTACTGCACATGTTTTTCTTCCTTTGCATTCTACTTTTCCTGCTAGTATTGCTGCTAATGGTGTTGCTCCTGCTCCTTCTGCTACTACCTTGCTTTTTTCCATAAGGAATAATATTGCTGTTGCTATCTCATCTTCTGTTACTGTTACTACTTCATCTACATATTGTTTTACCAGTTCCAGTGTTTTGCACCCTACTTTTTTTACTGCTATTCCATCTGCTATTGTTGGTGTCGCACATACTTCACAGCATTCCCCTTTTGCCAATGCTTCTGTCATTGATGCTGCATTTGCTGATTCCACTCCTATCACTCTTACTGAAGGATTTATTGATTTTATTGCTGTTGCTATCCCTGCAAGTATTCCTCCTCCACCTATTGGTACCAATACTGTATCTATATCTATTGCATCTTCTAATATTTCCAATCCTATAGTTCCCTGTCCTGAAATTACATAGTCATCATCAAATGGATGTAAAAATATAGCTCCTGTTTCCTTTTGAATTTCACATGCTTTTGCATAAGCATCATCATACACTGTTCCACATAATACTACTTCTGCTCCATATCCTTTTGTTGCTGCCACTTTTGCTATTGGAGCTGTTTCTGGCATTACTATTGTTGATTTTATCCCCTGAGCTGTTGCTCCCAAAGCTATTCCTTGGGCATGATTTCCTGCTGATGAGGCAATAACTCCTTTTTTCTTTTCCTCTTCTGTAAGGTTAGCTATCCTGTTTAATGCCCCTCTTACTTTAAATGATCCTGTCTTCTGAAGATTTTCAAGTTTGAATAATACTTTACCCCCTAGTTCTTTTTCAAGTGTTGGACACTCTATTAAAGGAGTTCTTTTTATCGAATGTTCGATGGTTTCTTTTGCTTTTTTGATGGTTTCTAATGTTACTGCCATGACTTTCCTCCTCGGTATTAACCTGATTTAATAAATCATTTACATTTTTAATCCTTCAGATTCAGATTTTAATTAAAATCGACGTTTTTTAACTTGTTTTTCTAACTTTTTCAAAACATAAAACAGTTATTTTTGTTTGAATTTAATATGGTAAGTCCTAAAATTATATACCTGAATACGTATCAAGTATAATACTATGACCATATTTAGTCAACCCTTTTTTATTGATGTCCATAATATATTATATATGATTATTATATTTAATTTAAATTACAGAATAGCAAAAGTTCATTTTTTTTTACTACACTTTTTTAAAAATTATAAATAATTTCATTAAAAATATTAATGAAACCATTGATAAACTTACTTTAGTAATAATCCTATATTACAAAAAACCAAAAAGTCATTTTGTTCGTTTATTTAGTATAGTAATAAAAATTAACCTTTTTTTAACAACAAAAAAATAGGAGAAATTCTCCTATTTTAATAAATATTTTTCTAAAATAAATTTTATAAATATATTTTTTATTATTTTATTCCCAGCCAAGTTGCTATAACTATTTTTTGAACTTCAGAAGTTCCTTCATATATTTCTGTAACCTTTGCATCTCTCATCATTCTTTCTACAGGATATTTTTTCAAATATCCATTTCCACCAAAAAGCTGTACTGCTTTTTCTGTTGTTTTCATAGCTATTTCTGAAGCTAAAAATTTTGACATAGAAGCTAGATATCCATACTCTTCTCCTCTATCTTTCATATCAGCTGCCTTATATACTAACAATCTAGCTGCATCTATTCTTGTTTGCAAATCAGCTATTAAAAATTGTGTATTTTGAAATTGTGATACTTTTTTTCCATTTACTTCTCTTTCTTTTATATATTTTATAGCTTCATCTAAAGCTCCCTGAGCCAGTCCAATAGCTTGAGCAGCAACTCCTATTCTTCCACCATTTAGAGTAGACATAGCTATTTTGAATCCTTCTCCTACTTTTCCTAACATATTATTTTTAGGTACAATACAATCTTCAAATATAAGTTCACAAGTGGATGAACCTCTTACTCCCATCTTATCCTCAGGTTCTCCTATCGAAAACCCTTCTGTTCCTTTTTCTATTATAAATGCTGATATATTATTTTCAGCCTTTTCCATATCTGTTTTAGCAAATACTACAAATATTTCAGCCTCAAGTGCATTAGTTATAAGAACTTTTTTCCCGTTTATTACATAGTTTTCTCCGTTTAATACTGCTGTTACCCTTGTTCCTGCTTGAGCTTCTGTCCAACCAAAAGCTCCAATTTTTTCTCCTTTTGCCAGAGGTATTAAAAATCTTTCCTTCTGCACTTCAGTTCCATATTGATATATAGGCCATGCACACAAAGATATATGTGCTGACATAATTACTCCTGTTGAAGCACACCCCTTTGAAAGTTCTTCTACAGCTAAAATATAAGTTTTAGTATCAAATCCAGCTCCACCATATTTTTTATCAAATGGTATACCCATAAGTCCTTCTTCACCCATTTTTTTTATATTCTCAATTGGTGCTTCTGCTTTTCTATCTACTTCTGCAGCTGCAGGTTTTACATATTTTTCTGTAAATTCCCTTACTTTTAAGATAAAATTTTCATGTTCCTTATCAATTCTAAAATCCATTTTATTCCTCCATCTACATAATATATTTTTATTACTTATTTTCAGATTAATTTTATCACAAAATTAAAATAAAATAAAATTATATATCATTATATTTAAATAATTTTTTTTTATATATTTCTTACTTTTATTTAAGTCAGTCTATAAAATAATATTGAAATAATCCTTATTTAAAAAAACTTTGGACAAAATATAAATATATTTATCTAAGGATTTAGAAATTTGGCTAAATATCTTACATTAGAATCTTATATTTTAATCCCAAAATTAAAAAACACCCTCCATCTTACTCTCTAAAATTTTGGGTGCACTGTAATATTAATTTTTTATAAACTTATATTAATTTTAAAAACTCCATAAATTCATCTCAAGACGCTTTCTCATAGTAAAAGCTGTAATTACCATAAGAAAAACTCCTCCTATAAGCATCACTCCTCCATATGAAAGGCTTGCCATCTCCATTCCTAAACTTTTCAGCAAAGGAAAAGGATCATTTTGAAAACTCATAAATAATCTATTATCTACATTTTTTACATCACTTACAATAAATATTAAATCTCTTAATGCTAAAAGACCTGTAACTGCTGAAAGTATTCTTACAATAACTATATACTCCTTATAAAAAAGGTAGCATGTTATTATTCCTAATAATACTAAAATTATCCCATTTAATTCTCCAGTACTCATTGAATAAAAATTTATTTTTTCTAATGATGGTACTCTTACTAAAGGGCAAAATGTAGCTAATGCTATCATCACTGCTCCTAACATTCCTATGATTTTTCTTTCCACAAAATCACTCCCCTATTTTGTTTTATATATGTATATTACCTCACATTCTAAAAAAAATCAATATTCTTCTGCTAAAAAAACTTATTAAGATATCATTTCTAATCTATAATCCTATTTTTTATTTCGAATATTTTTTTAAAAACATTATTAATTATATCCTTTTAATATTGTATATAAAAAGTCCATTCTTTTCAAATGGACTTTTTCATTACTTTTAACTTTATCTTAATTCATTTTATTTTCTATAAATTAAATAAAAATTTTATTATTCTTTTCCTTTAATCATTTCATCAGTAATTTTTATTTCGCTCTCATATATTTTTATCATTCCTGGTTTCCCATCAACGGGAAATCTAAAAGTAGCTTTTACTGCTGCTTTTCCAGGTATATTAATATCTCCGAATGGTCCTGAAGAAAAAACTGCAAATCCATCTGTATCTAAAAGTTGTAAAGATTTTTGTTCATGAAGATTTGTCAATCTTATCATATTATCTGTATTATTTCTTAATCCTACTGTTACCTTGTATCCTGTTTCATCTTCTGTTACATTCAATGCAGAAGCTTTTACATATTTTTCAAAAGCTTCTTTATCATAAATTATTACAGCTTCATCTAAGCTTCCACCATCTTTTCTTCCAGTATCAACTCCAACTTTTACCCCTTTTAAAATATTTTTTCCAGTAGATACTGCTCCTGATACTACTGATGATACTGCTTCAGTTACAGTAGATTTTTCTTCTGAATATGATATTATACATGTTAATAATCCTAAAATAAAAATTAATTTTTTCATTCTTTCCTCCCAAAATAAATCTGTTACAAATTTTTAAATGTAACTTCTTATATCATATTTATTCTTTTATTTCAATTGATTTTATCTTTTTTAGAATTAACATAATTACTTTTTTCAATTTTAAAGAATATTTATAATAAATAAAAATAAGAGAAACCCCTAAAGGTTTTCCTCAAAGTAATTAATTTAAGTCATACTTTAAAAAACCATTCTTATCCATTGTTGTTCTTATTTTTTAATATACTCTTCTCCCTCTTCTGAATATTTTATCAAACCATATGCTATTTCATGAGCTGATTTCTCATTATTTATCATTTCTCTAACTTTTTTGTATGCATCATTTCTGGAAATAGTTAATACTATATCTTCTACAGAATCTTTTATAGTATCATATTTTTTTAAATGAGGTACAAATCCATTTTCTCTGACACCTTTAGCTGCTATTCTTGGTTCGTTGGGATTAGTTGACCATATACCGAATATATTGTTTCCTTCTCTAAAGAACCTTGATGTACCCCAGGCACTTTCTAAGGCCCCTTGAGTTAAAATAAGAGAAGTTGGATATATTATCATTTTCGATTCTAATTCCTGCCAATTACCATATTTTACTTTATATCTACTAAATATATTCTCACAATATTTTTTTCTTCTTCACTTAATTCAGACTTTTTCTCCAATTTTTTTATTATTTCTTTATCATTTTTTATTTCCTCATGCACAACATTTATCGCTGGAAGAAGAAGTTGAACAAAAGCATCTTTTCTTTCATCAGCTGGAAGTTTTCTTAAATCTAGTTCTTCATTAGAAAATACATATAATCCTTCTTCATCTCTTTTTTCATACAAATCAGCCACATTATTTATTTCAATTTTTTATATTCTACCTTTTTTAAAATATCATCATCAACTTTTTTATCACTATATTTAAATAGTACAGCCATAATAATCATTCCTAAAAGTAAATATTTTTTAATTTTCATCAACACTTCCTTTCTACTGTTAAACATTATAAAAATTTGTCTGATATAGTATACTTGATTTTAAAAAAAAGTAAATATTTATTTTTTTCTAGAACTCCTTATATAGCTCTTCTTTCCATCAAATTGAAGAATACTCTCTTCACCAGTTATTGAGGAAACTACTTTCAAATCATAAAGACAATAAGTCTTTGTAGTTAATTTTGAAATATCACTGTTTTCATCACCTGCAATTTCTGGAAGAAAAATTTCCTGATACTTCTTATCTATCATTATTATTCCCATAATTACTTTTTTCCCACTTTTATTTTTTAAAACTACTAAATAATCATTTTCTCCATCTCCATTGAGATCTGTTTTAGAATATTCTATTTTGTATTTTTCTTTTCCTGATAGTATTTCTTTTACTATGGGATAATTTTTTCTAAATATTGTCCCTTAGTATAAATTCCTGATAAGATTTCATCAGAAGAAATATCCATTTTCTTACCAAATAAATTATTTTCCAATACATCATTTATATAATCCCATCTATCTAATTTTTCTATTGAATATACAATTTTAGTATTAGGTAGATACTTAACTAAATAATCTGTATTTTTTTCAAGTTTTAAATTTCTTGATAAAGTTATAGGACAAACTAAAGAAAAATTCTTTCCTGCCCTCCAACCTTGATGAGGAAATTCTACAGCTGTCAAATACTTTTTAAATTGGCTGTAGTTTCCAGTATAATACACTCCTTCCATTCTTCCGTAAGATTTTTTTAATTGAAGTGTTCCATAGTATTTTACTCCATTTCCTGAATTATATATTTTTAAATCTTTTACATTTCTTGATATTATATCAATTATACCTTCTGAAGACAGAATTGCTATTGTTAAAAAAATTGAAAATCCTATGCTTATTACACATAAAATAGCCATACTAAAAATGTTTTGTCTATTAAATCCCAATTTTTCTGCTTCGATGTCATTATTTACAACTCTTATTAATTTCTTAAACCATTTTATATTGCCAATAGCAACCCCTATACAGCCAAGAGTAAGTTCAATTGCTAAAGCTCCATTACAAATAATTGTAGGATATAATATTGATTTAACATTCCCTACTCTTGAACTTCTGAAAAATGCTGGAACAATATTAGGCAATTTCATTATTCCTAGCATAATTATCAAAAAAATAATCAGATAAAATATTGGAGCTAAAACAAAAAAAATAATTTTTTTAGTATCTCTCTTTGGAATGTTCTTCTTTTTATTTTCTCCACAACAATCTTTTACTTCATGATTATCTGTTTCTTCTTCCTTTATATATTCATTATCTTTATCATAATATTCTCCATTTATATAATAATTTAAAACTGATGGAAGAGTTTTTATAATACTGTAATCTTTTATCAATTTATTATCTTCAAACTCTATACTTTCAAGTTTTTCTAAATATTTTATAGGTGAGATATCTTTTACACTTGTTTCTTCTAAAGACAAATATTCAAGTGAAGGAAGATTTTTTAAGAAACCTATGTCTTTTACATTTTCTCCAATTAAGACTAAATCAGTTAATTTAGGCATTCCTCTTAAAAAATAAAAATCTTCTATCTCTGTATCATAAAAATCCAATTCTTCTACATTTTGAAAATAATTGATAGGAAGGTAAAAAGGTTTGCATCTAGAAATTGTTAATGTTTTTAAATTTTTACATTTGTATATAACATCTATATCTTTTATTTCATAAGTTCCATCTTGTTTATCTATATACAAATCTTCTAAGTTTGGAAAAAGCTCCAAATCTAGTAAAGATATACTCTCTCCAGTAACTACTATGCTTAAACTTCTTACCTTGTTTAAAAATTTTTGAGTTATAAAAAATGAAAAACTTTTTTTACAAGCCCTTTTTACATCTTTTTCGATGAACTTTATCATAATCTCCCCCTAATTATAAAAAAACTTCTAATTCCCTTATACCACATTTTATATACTTTTTCAATCAACTTTTAGCTCCATTTTCAAGGCATTATGATATTTTTTTAATTTTAAAGACAATATGTTATATGAATGTAAATATTTTTATTTTTCATAGAAAAAGGAATCCTGTCAACACACAGAATAATATAATATAAGAAAATATAATTGAAAATATATTTTATAATTGATAAAAAATCACAGGAGATGATATATATGATAAGAAGATTACCAGTAGAAAAAATGGGTGAATCTAAACTTGGGTGGTTGAGAAGTAAATTTCATTTTTCTTTTGCAGAATATTTTAATGAAAATAATATAAACTTTGGTGTTTTAAGAGTTATTAATGATGATCTTATTTCAGCAAATACAGGTTTTGACACTCACCCACACAGAGATATGGAGATAATTACTTATGTAGTTCATGGATACCTTACTCATAAAGACAGCATGGGAAATGAATCTACTCTTTCAAGGGGGCAAGTACAATACATGAGTGCTGGAACTGGTGTCAGCCATTCTGAATATAATAACCATTCTGAAGAGCTTAGACTTCTTCAAATATGGGTGCTCCCTGATAAAAAAGGGCATACTCCAAACTATGGAGAATATAAATTTGATTGGAATGAAAGAAAAAATAAATTTTTACATTTTGTTTCAAGCAAATCTGGAAATGCTCCAATAAAAGTTAATCAAGATATTAATTTTTATGCTTTAGAACTTGATGATGAGAAGGAAGAGAAATTTGAAGTAAAACATGGTAGACAAGCTTATGTTGTTCAAATAGAAGGTAAATCTTCTATAAATGATTTAGTCCTTAATGAAAAAGATGGCCTAGAAACTATAGGAGAAAGTTTAAAAATAAAAGCTCTTGGAAAATCTCATATACTCATCATTGAAATGCAGGAAAGAGAAGATTTAAAATAATATTTACCTTACTTAAAGGCAGTTGAAAGACTGCCTTTTTTGATGTATAATGATATTTAGGATTTATTGATCATCATTACAAAGGGGGAAGATTTGATGTTTCAATTATTAAAAAAATTTTTTTGGGTGGAGTATATGCTTAAACCTGAACAGATACTTGGGGATATTCCCACTACAAAAGAAGTTTATAAGACTTCTTTTAATATTTCATGGCCATGTGCATTAGAAACTGTTCTGGTCAGTCTTGTAGGATCTATTGATATAATGATGGTAGGAGGGCTTGGAGCACATGCTATTGCTGCTGTTGGTCTTACTAATCAACCTAAATTTATACTTCTTGCTATGATTTTTTCACTAAATGTTGGAGTTACTGCTATTGTCGCCAGAAGAAAAGGGGAACAGGATTATTATGGAGCCAACAGTTGCCTTAGACAGTCAATTATGCTGTCCTTGACAATCTCTCTGATAATGGCCTTTCTAGGTTACTTTTTTGCTTATGAAATCTTAGAGTTTGCTGGAGCTGGAGATGATGTAATTTTAGAATCTGTAGCTTATTACAAAATTCTTATGGTCAGTATAGTTTTTACTGCTCTTAGTCTTACTATAAATGCTGCTCAAAGAGGAGTAGGAAATACAAGAATATCTATGAAAACAAATATTACAGCCAATATCTTTAATCTTATATTCAATTATCTTCTCATTAATGGAATATGGATATTTCCCAGACTAGAAGTTAGAGGAGCTGCTATTGCAACTACTATCGGTAGTATAGTCGGGTGTCTTATGTCTATCTTTTCTCTTTACCACAATACAAATTTTCTCGAAATGAAAGCCAAAGTAAATTGGAAATTTGATAAAAAAACAATGAGAGCTTTTTTAAATATTAGTGGAAGTTCTGTTGTAGAGCAAGTATTTATGCGTATAGGATTTTTCTCTTTTGCTAAAATAGTAGCTGCTCTTGGTACTATAGCCTTTGCAACTCACCAAATATGTATGAATATTATAAATCTCTCTTTTTGCTTTGGAGATGGATTAGGAGTTGCAGCTTCATCACTAGTAGGACAGAATCTTGGTGCTAAAAGACCAGATAAAGCCATAATATATGGAAAAACTGGTCAAAGAATGTCATTTATAATTTCAACAGCACTATTCCTATTTTTCTTTTTTGGAAGAAGATTTTTAATTACATTATTCAATTCAGAAGAACATATAGTTTCTCTTGGAGCTACAATTATGATAATAATTGCATTTACAACTCATGTCCAAACATCTCAAACTGTTTATCTTGGGTGTTTACGAGGGGCTGGAGATACTAAATTTGTTGCTTTGATATCATTTATAAGTGTAGCAGCTGTCAGACCTATTTTGGCTTGGATACTTTGCTTTCCTATGAATATGGGATTAATGGGAGCATGGGTAGCTCTCTTTGCAGATCAGTCAATAAGATATATTTTAAGTAAGATGCGTTTTAATAGTGGATATTGGACAAAAATTGAAATATAATTTATTTAGTAATAAAAACTGTTAAAACTTAATTTAATAAAATCAACTTGCTATTTTAAATTTATAGCCCAAATAAGTTTTCGCTAAAAAAAGATGGATTTTAATAAAATTTCCATCTTTTTATTTTCTTAATTATTTATATAGTTTATTCCTCTATTTCCTATTCAAATAATACGCAGTATAATTAATTTTATTCTTTCACTTTATATTCTTTAATAAAAAACTTATCTTATTAAATAGCTCAGTAGAGTAATTTATACCTTTTTTTCTAGAAATATTCTTTATTTTTTTACAGAATTTTCAATTATTTTTAATTAATAGAAAATAAATTTATTCAAAATCTATTCCAGATTTTTTGTATATCTCTATAAAGTGTCCCAATGGACCAATTCCCTTCCCTATTGAAAAGGAATTTTTAATTGCTTGAGTTATATACTCTTTTCCCTGCTTAACACTTTCTTCAATAGAATTTCCTTTAGCTATAAAAGAAGCTATTGCAGATGAAAGAGTACAACCAGTTCCATGTGTATTTATCGCCTCAATTTTTCTTCCAAAAAATTTTACTATTTTATCATTTTCTAAAAGGAGTATATCAGTACAGTTCTCTTCTCTATGCCCTCCTTTTATCAAAACATTTTTCACTCCAAAACTCTGTATTTTTCGTGCAGCTTTTATTATATCCTCTTCATTTTTTATCTCCATATGGGCTAATACTTCTGCCTCTGGTATATTGGGAGTTACTAAAGTTCCTATTCCTATAAATCTTTTCATCTCTATTAGTGCTTCTTCCTTTAGTAATTTATATTTATTCTTCGACAGCATAACTGGGTCAATAACTATATTCTTTGCATTGTATTTCTCTAAAGAATCTGTAACAATTTTTATTATTTCTGTACTTGAAAGCATTCCTATTTTTATACTGTCTACTTCTATATCTTCAAATATAGCTTTCAATTGTTCTTTTATTATATCTCCAGATAATTCCTGTACTTTTAAAACTCCCAATGTATTTTGAGCTGTCACAGCAGTTATTACACTCATTCCATAAACACCTAAGGCACTCATAGTTTTTATATCAGCTTGTATTCCAGCTCCACCACAGCTATCTGATCCTGCTATTGTTAGTACTTTTTTCATTCCTCGCCTCCAGAAAGAAATAAAAAATGGCCAGCTCTCTATAATATTAAAGAAATTAGAATATAATTTACATTTAAATTACTTTAGCTGACCACCTTCTTTTATTCACCTATTTTTATCATATAATTTCCATTATAATGAATCTCATCTACAACTATTTCTTCATGTACAGGTCTTTTCTCATCAAAACTTCCATTTCTTCTAAAGAAATCATTAATATTTTTTACATCTTCTGGTGTTAGAAAAAATATCATAACACAGTTCATTATCTCAAAAAATCTGTATCTATCCTCTGGTACAGGCTGTTCTCTATCCCATACCTCACAAAATTTTGCAAAGTTTTCTGATGCCATTTTTCCCCCTAAAATTCTTTCTTTAATTTTAAAACTACAGGACAGTGATCAGAACCTAAAATCTCATTATGAATCTCTGCTCCTTCCATAATATCTTTTAATCTTTCTGAAACTACAAAATAGTCAATTCTCCACCCAGCATTATTTTTTCTAGCATTAAATCTGTATGACCACCAAGAGTAAGCTCCAGTTACTTCAGGATAGAAATGTCTAAAACTATCTATAAATCCATTTTCTAATAATTCTGTAAATTTTGCTCTTTCTTCATCAGAAAATCCAGCATTTTTTCTATTTGATTTCGGATTTTTTAAATCTATCTCCTTGTGAGCTACATTTAAATCTCCACATATAATAACAGGTTTTAATTTATCCAATTTCATTACATAATTTCTAAATTCATCTTCCCAACTCATTCTATAGTCAAGTCTAGCCAATTCTTCTTGAGAATTAGGAGTATATACTGTTATCATATAGAAATCTTCATATTCAAGGGTTATTACTCTTCCCTCTTTGTCATGTTCTTCTATTCCTAAACCATAAGATACCTCTATTGGCTTTTTCTTTGTAAATATAGCAGTTCCTGAATAACCTTTTTTCTCAGCATAATTCCAATATTGGTGATATCCTTCTAAATCTAATTCTATCTGTCCTTCTTGTAATTTTGTTTCTTGAATACAAAAAATATCTGCATTTTCATTTTTAAAATAGTCTAAAAAGCCTTTTTGAACAGCTGCTCTTAAACCATTTACATTCCATGAAATTAATTTCATACTTATTCTCCTTCCAATTTTTTACTTTTACTAAATTATATCATAAACTCTGTTTATTTTTCAATTTATTAATTTACCTCAATATGAGAATCCTCTATTGACAAATGAAAGAGTATATTGTAATAAATTAGTATCTTACTTTATTTATTTCGGGAGGAATCATATGGCAAATTTAAAAAATATTATTAATAATCTTAAATTAAAAGATGAAGTTGATGAAGCTGTTAAAGAATCTCTGGAAATCCTTTCAGAATTTTCCAATTTAAAATTAAATAATCTGGAAAAAGAAATTGAAAGAAATCTAATTTCTGGAGCATTTGAAAATTCAAATTTTAAAGTTCCTATTTTAAATATCATTACTAAACACTCTGGAGAAATAGCAAGAATCTTAGAAAGTGAAGATATTTTTATTGATAATATTCTTATCATATTAAAAGAAATATTTAAGGATAATAATGCTATAACAGAGGTTATAATAAAAAAATAACAAAAGAATTAATTAAAATTTTTAAAGAAGATAGCAATGAAACTATATTTTCTCTTATTGTTCCAGAAAAATCTCATATTATTCGATATGATTTTGCATTTTACAGTAAAACTCTATACTCTAAAAAAATAAGAGAGAAAATTCAAAATAACTTCTCCTATATTATTATAAAATCTCTCATCAATACAAAAGCATTAGTATTTAATGATTTTTTCTCTTTGTACTCAACTTTGCTTAATGAATATTTTGATGGTGATATTGAAAAAATTCAAAATAATTTAGTTGAAATGAAAGAAATTTATTCCATTATCTTGTCTGAATAATTTCACTACTGTCCTTACAAAGCCCTTATTATCTCTAAAAAAAGATAACTAAATTTTACTATCTCTATAAAACGTGATATAATATAGTAAAATACACTTTTAAGAGGTTATATATGAAAAAAGATAGAACTATTCTCCACTATGATATGGACGCATATTATGCTTCAATTGAAATAAGAGATAATCCTAAATTACTCAATAAACCTTTAGTTGTTGGAGGAAGCATAGTAACTACTGCTAGTTATGAAGCTAGAAAATTCGGTATACATTCTGCCATGAAAGTTTCTGATGCTAAAAAACTTTGTCCTTCTCTATTGGTTATTCCAGTAAATAAAGAAAAATACAGTGAAATATCAAAAAAATACAAGGACTTGTCCTTCGTTTAACTCATAAAATAGAATTCATAGCCTTAGATGAAGGGTATATAGATATATCTGACATTATAGATTTATATCCTTCTAAAGAATTTTTGCTAAAAAATTTAGAGAAAGAATCAAATATCATACTGGTCTTACATGTTCTGTTGGAATAGGTTTTAATAAACTCAGTGCAAAAATGGCCAGTAATATAAATAAACCTCATGGACAATATATTTTTCTTTCACCTTTAGATTTTAGCAAATATATTTCAGATAAAAACATTGGAATAATTCCTGGTGTTGGCAGAAAACTTTCCTCTTTATTAGCAAAAGATTCTATATTTAAAGTAAAGGACATCTACCCATATTCCTTGTCTGCACTTTGTACTTCATATGGAAAATCTCGTGGTGAACTTTTATATTCTTTTTCCAGAGGAATAGATTATAGAGAGGTAGAATATAAAAAGCCCATTCATTCCATTGGAAATGAAAATACTTTTAAATATCCTTTGAATACTGAGTTAGAAATAAAAAGAGAGTTCGATGACCTATTTGAACATTCATATAAACGTCTTTTAAAAGATGATTTTATAAGCAAAACAATTATATTAAAAATTCGTTTTTCTTCTAATGAAACTATCACACGATCAAAAACTTTAGAAATTCCTACTGATTCATATGAAAAATTAAAAAAAGTTTCAGAAGATCTTTTAGAAAATATTGATTTGATAGATAGTATAAGACTTTTAGGAATTTCTTTCGGAAACTTAACAAAAAAATCTGTTAGACAGCTAGCTTTTTTCTAAAAAAATAGAGTATAATAAATGTAATAAAATATTCCAATGGAGGTTTTATGAATATTAATTTTAAACTGGGTAGTACTACAGGGAAAGCAGGAATCTTGAGTATAGAGTGCCAAAAATTAAATATTCCTTATGTAGTTGTTGTTTTTAGAAATGTACTTAATTATCCTAATTCTGTCCAAATTTTTAAACTTAAATCTAACCCTAAAAATGAGGCTTCTGAAATTAAAGCTGTAGAAGAAATATGTAAAATTGCTGACAAATATGCTATAACTCTAGTTATGAAATTAGCAATTAGAAATAGAAAACATCTTATAGAAACTTTTTCTAAATTTGGTTTTAAAACTAAAAAATCATGGCTTGGAAATTGTCCAGAACTAATAAGAGAATATAGCTCTTTAGATTAGTTTTTTAATCTCAAAAATAAATCTCTTATTTATTTTAATCTTTTACCATACATAATAATTATTTTTCATTTAAAAGCATCTATAAAACCACTTTTAAATTTTACTGTGAAATAAAAGGTTGCATTTTAGGACAATTTTTGGTTATAATTAGTTAAACTTATTTGAGGTGATTAAAAATGTTTAGAAGTCTTATAGTTTTTGCTTTGACATTTTTACTTGTTATTTTTGGTTTAGAATATATAATGCCTCCTTTTGGGACGATAATGTATCTTAACCCAATAGAAATAGTCGGATCTATTGCCTATTCTATAGCCTATGTAACAGGCATGCATGTAAAGCTCTCAATATTTTTAGCCGTAGCTTCTATCTCTATTATTCCTTTATTTATGGTAATAATAGTTAATAGAATATGTAAAAAAAAGAAAAAAAGAAGATTTTAATTGCTTTTTCCGCCTTTCATAATTTTGAAAGGCTATTTTTTATATGAAAAGAGCTGTCAGATTATCATCTCACAGCTCCTTTTAATTTACTATAGTATATGTATTGATTCAACATCTAATGAGAAATCAAGTTCTGAATCTAAAGCATAAGTTTTTTTACCTTTTGGATTGCTTACTGATATTTCTACTTTAAATCCTTCAAACATCACTTCGTACTCATGATAAGCTCCCATAAACATACTTTTTATTACTTTTCCCTTAAAATCATTTTTAGATATAATTATACTTTCAGGTCTTGCTACTATTTTTATTTCATCACCTATATTATGAGTTACCTTTTGTGGTACTTCATACCTAACTCCACAAATATCTATTGTACATTTATTATCAGTTTTATAAACTAACTCTCCTGTAAATATATTTGCTCTTCCGATAAAGTTAGCAACAAATTCATTTACTGGATTTTGATATATTTCAATAGGTGAACCTGCCTGTTGTATTCTTCCATCTTTCATTATTATAATTTTATCAGCAAGTCCCATAGCTTCTGCCTGATCATGTGTCACATATATTGAAGTTATTCCAACTTGCTGTTGAATTTTTCTGATTTCATCTCTCATATGTATTCTGAGCTTTGCATCAAGATTAGATAAAGGTTCATCAAATAAAAGAACTCCAGGCTCCATTACCAAAGCTCTTGCAAGAGAAACTCTCTGCTGCTGTCCTCCAGACATTTGTGAAGGTACTCTTTCAGCAAAATCCTCCATATTCATCATTTTCAATATTCTATGAACTCTTTCATCTACTTCACTTTTTGGTAACTTTTGAAGCTTCAGTCCATATGCAATATTATCATATACATTCATATGTGGGAATAAAGCATAGTTTTGAAACACCATAGCTGTATCTCTTTTATCTGGAGTGATTCTTTCTACATTTTCATCACCAATATAGATATGTCCTTCAGTAGGGACTTCAAATCCTGCCAGCATTCTTAATATAGTTGTCTTTCCACACCCACTTGGCCCTAAAAGACATATAAACTCTCCTGCTTTTATGTCAAGATTAAGGTCTGCTACTGCATGAACTTTTCTGTTATCTCCTGTTAAGAATATCTTATTTATATTTTCAAATTTTACTCTTTTAGCTCCCATAACTCTCTCCTTACTATTCTGAAATACTATCTATTCCCATTTTTTTCAATATATATGTCATTATTCCTATTACGAAAAATACTATGATGATAAGTATAGTACAATAAGCTGATGCTACTCCTATCTTACCAACATCTATCTGATTCATGATAGCAACTGTTAATAGATTATACTTAGCAGAAACTAAGAAGATAATCGTGCTTACCAAAGTCATACTTCTAACAAAGGCATATACCAATCCACTAAAAAAAGCAGGTTTTATCATTGGAAGAGTCACTGATGTAAATACCTTTTTACTATTTGCTCCCAATACAGTAGCAGCTTCTTCAATTGATGGATCTATCTGCTGAAGAGCAGCTATTCCTGATCTTATTCCTATAGGCATATTTCTCATTATAAATGCTATTATAAGTATAGTTGCTGTTCCAGTAAGAACAAAAGGTTTTGTATTATATGTTATAATATATCCTAATCCAACTATCGTTCCAGGTATAGCAATAGCCATCATAGTAATAAATTCAATAAATCCTTTTCCTAAAAATTTTCTTCTTACTATAAGAAAAGCTATTATCATGGCTAATATACCTGTAATAGGAGTAGATATTATAGATAGGAATGTTGTATCCCATATTGGTTTCATTCCCAAAGCAAATACATATTTGTAATGTTCTAGAGAAAAATCATATTTTACTCCCCAAAGTTTTACAAAAGAACCTATTGGTATCATTATATACATAAGAAATACACAGAAAGTGAGGAATGCCATAATAATAAAAATTGGCATTGTTATATTTTTTTCACTAATTTTTTCTCTTTCTCTTGAAACTTTTCCTGTAACTGTAACATAAGACTTTTTACTAATATAATATTTCTGTGTTACAAAAATAGATATAGACATAAGTATTAAAACAACTGCAAGAGCTGTTGCACTTCCCATATCATAGTTTCCTATTCCCTGAAGATATATCTGAACTGCTACTGTTGTAAAATTTCCTCCAATTACCATTGGATTTCCAAAATCAGCTATTGCTTGTATAAATATTACAAGAATAGCATTTGCCAATCCTGGTATCATTAAAGGAAATGTTATTGTTCTAAATACATCCCATCTGGAAGCTCCTAAATCTCTTGAAGCTTCTTCTACAGAGGGATCTATTTTCTGTAGTAGTCCTACCAGCATCAAATATGCAACTGGGAAAAAAGTTAATACTTGTACCAAAACCAATCCATGAAATCCATATATTTCAGCATTTCTTATTCCTAATAAATTCCTAGTAATAAAACCTCTTCTCCCTAACAAAAGTATAGCTGATAATGCTATAACAAATGGTGGAGATACTATTGGAAGTATAGCAATAGAATTAAAAAACTTTCTAAAAGGTATTTTTACATAAGTCATTCCATATGCAAAAAAGAATCCAATAGCTGTAGATATTACAGAAGTCACTACCCCTAATTTTAAGGTATTCAATATTATAATAAAATTTTCCTGCATTTCTTTTATATTCTTATAATGGATTAATGAAAATTCACCCTTATATGTAAAACTCTCTTTCAAAATATTATACATGGGAAAGAGAATGAACATAATAAGAATAACTAAAATAAATACTATTGTTGAAAATAATATAGGATCATTGAATACTTTCTTCATATTTTTTAATTCAGTATTAATTTTAAGCTGTAAATTCGACATATGATTCCACCTTTATTATTTTGTAGGCGCTGTTGTTTTTGTTGCAGTACTGAATTTATCTAGTAAATCTTTTCTATTTTTTCCAGCCCATTCAAAATTATAGTCTATTAGTTTTGTACCAGCAATTTCTTTTACATCTTCTGGTGCATTTGCAGTCTGATTAGTCAAGAATTGGAAAGATCCTACAGTTTGACCCAATTCTTGTGCTTTCTTAGAAAGTGCCCAGTCTACAAACTTTTTAGCTGATACTTGATCTGGACCATTTTTAAGAATTGCAACTCCACCTATTTCAAATCCTGTTCCTTCTTCTGGAGCAGAAATTATAATATCTTCATAACCTTCTTTTCTATATTTTATAGCATCATGAAGGAATGTTATTCCAACAGCTGTTTCTCCTAAACCTACCATTCTTCCAGGTGCAGTTCCTGATTTAGTATATTGTCTTACTTGCTCATTTAGTTTTTGCATATAAGCCATTCCATCTTTTTCACCTTTTAATTGAACAATAGTTGCAAGCATTGTGAAGGCAGTTCCAGATGAACCTGGATGAGCAGTAACTATTTCTCCCTTATATTCAGGTTTTAAAAGGTCAGCCCAAGATTTAGGCATCTCAGCTCCTATTTCTTTCAACACTTCTTTGTTACCTACAAATCCAAGATATCCCACATATATTCCTGTCCAAATTCCATTTGGATCTTTAAATTTATCAGGAATATCTTTAGCTACAGGTGAGATGTATGGCTCAATAAGATTTTCTTCATTTGCTGCTACAAAAGCATCTATTGGACCTCCAAACCATACAGAAGCTGTCATATTGTCTTTTTCTGCTCTTATTCTAGCCAATGTTTCCCCACTGCTCATTCTTACAAATTCAGTTTTAATTCCTGTTTCCTTTTCAAATTCTTTTACTGCTGCTATTGCATGGTCTTCCATCAACCCAGCATAAATAAGAAGATGTTCTGTTTCTTTTTCTCCTGCTGCAAAAGTCGTTGTTAAAGAGAGTAAAAAAGTAATTACTATCGCTGATAATTTCTTCATAAATTAAACCTCCTCAATGATTTTAGACTGTTTCCAGTATATTTTTACTTAATTTTTTCTGTTAAAAACACAACAGAAATAAATTAAAATTTATTTTGAATTGATTTTTTATAATTTTCAATTTATCTACACATTTTCCTTTTAAATAATTTCTTTCTATCTCTCCTTCGCTCTATCTACTAGCAATTTAAATATCCCTAAAAATTCGTTATACCTATTAACAAGATTCTCAGGGTGCCATTGTATACCCAATACAAATCTTTCATTCATATCTACAGTTTCAAATGCTTCTACAATTCCTTCACAAGAAAAAGCTGTTGCTTTAAGCCCTTTACCTAATTTTTTTACTGCCTGATGATGAAAAGAATTTACATATATTTTTTCATCTCCAAAGATATCATGAAGAACACTTTCCTTCTTTATATTTACACTATGAAATAATTCATCTCTATTAATGTGTGATGGATGATGCCCCATAGCTGACTGTACCTGAGTATCTATATCTTGATAAAGAGTTCCATCAAAAGCTACATTTATTAATTGATGTCCTCTGCATATTCCTAGAACTGGTATTTTTCTTTTAACAGCTTCTTCTAATAGTTCAAATTCCATTATATCTCTTTTAGTATCAATTCCAGGAATCTGAAGTCCAGGATCTTCCCCATAAAATCTAGGTGCTACATCTGCTCCTCCGCTAAATATTATCCCATCTAAACGATAGTCTTCTAAATATTCCTTTGCTATCCCTTCTGGAACTATCGGAATAAAAACTGGAAGTCCACCAGCTGCAAGTATAGCTTCTGCATATCCATAATTTATAGAATTGTATTCTCCCTTTTCTCTCATCTCTCTAAAAGTAGTTATTCCTATTATTGGTTTCAATTATTTTTCCTCCTCAACATCTCTTTGTTCTATTACATTCTACTATATAATATACTCTCTAGCGAAAGTTTTTACAATACAGAATTGAAAAATAATCTCAATATATATTTTCACATATAGCTCAATTTTGAAATATTTCATATTATTTTAATAAAAACAAACAAATTTTTCTAAACTTTTTAAATTTTTATTAATATAGTTAGGCAATTACAATATAAGAATTTTGTTATATAAAAAATAAATTACTTGTATATTCCTACAACATTATAATTTTTATTTTCCAAGTTAAAAATTGTATTTTTTACAATAGCATTCTTTAAGATTATTTATTTCAACATCAGTAATTTATAGTATATTTGTTGGAATTTTTTTACTTAATATGTTATAATTTGTACATTAGCAAGCAATAAAATATTAAGAAAGTTTAAATTTATGACCCTTGAATAGTAACTTGGAAGTTTTTAAATTGGGCCACATACTTGTAGAGGTGTAAGGAAGTCTATCTTGAATAGTAACTTGGAAGTTTTTAAATTATAGTCCACAGAATTAAAAATCATTTCGTTAATGTCTTGAATAGTAACTTGGAAGTTTTTAAATGGTGTAAAAATAATTTTTAAAGGAGATAATAAATGACTTGAATAGTAACTTGGAAGTTTTTAAATATATAGCTCACTTAAATCAGTTGCTATACTTAACTCTTGAATAGTAACTTGGAAGTTTTTAAATAGTTTCTCATACTTATCTCTTAATATATTGCCTGCTTGAATAGTAACTTGGAAGTTTTTAAATCAGTAGTATAACTATATTCATAAATACATTCATACTTGAATAGTAACTTGGAAGTTTTTAAATATTAAAAGAAATTCTAAAATTGAATCTAACACTGCTCTTGAATAGTAACTTGGAAGTTTTTAAATGACACAGGACTTAAAAGTATTAGAAAGACTAAGAAACTTGAATAGTAACTTGGAAGTTTTTAAATTATAAGTTAATTCAGTATCTCTTTTCTTGACCAATCTTGAATAGTAACTTGGAAGTTTTTAAATTCTACTGCTCCTGTCATACTGTAAAACGATAAATACTTGAATAGTAACTTGGAAGTTTTTAAATTTATATATATAATCCTTTAGGTCCTTTATATTTAGTCTTGAATAGTAACTTGGAAGTTTTTAAATACACTTTTAAGAACCTTTAACATTTCAGCATTTTCTCTTGAATAGTAACTTGGAAGTTTTTAAATTATAATAACTCCTTATATTTCAGCTTTTTTCGGAGTCTTGAATAGTAACTTGGAAGTTTTTAAATCATCTAAACCAGCTTAAAACTATAAGAGGTATTCCTCTTGAATAGTAACTTGGAAGTTTTTAAATATACAAAGTAGTATTTGAATAGAAATATTATATAACTTGAATAGTAACTTGGAAGTTTTTAAATGCAAATCCTACACATAAAAAAATGTGTAGGGTTTTCTTGAATAGTAACTTGGAAGTTTTTAAATAATAATTGAAAATGCAGATAATGGAAGAGATGTAGTCTTGAATAGTAACTTGGAAGTTTTTAAATACCTCTAGTTGATTCGATATATCAATTGCTCCAAATTGAATATCAACTGATAAGTTTTTAAATATACTTTTCCATCAAATTCTTTCTCAGCAGTAAGATTGAATCTCAACTCATAAGTTTTCTCCCTTTTTCAAATAAAAAAGAGAAGAACTGGATATTAGCTCATGACATTTTGCTATATCTTCAACTTCTCTAAAATTTCAAATTCTTATTTTATTACATTCTTAATGTTAATTATTTATTATTAATTACTTATCGAATAAAATATCAAGCTCCATTAATAAGTCATTATATCTTTTTAATTCATGATTTTTTACTGGAATTAATAGATTATAAATACAATGCTGAAACACATCTGCATCTTTTAGTAATTCATCATATTCTGAATCTATCCTTTCCTTATTACTATGGTTGTGAATGGCTGTACAGATTATATCAATTTCTGTAGAAGTTGCCACCTGTAATTTTCTAATATTTTACGAGCCATAATTGCTCCTTTTTGTCCATGATCTTTTGAATATTCAAATTTATAAGTGTATATATCATGTAACATTCCAGCCATAATTGCAATCTCTTTATTAAGATTACGTTTTTTAGCAAGTATTACACTTAATTGAGCTACACCATAAAGATGTATATATCTATTTCACCTTTCCATAATATTTTTATTATTCAATAATACTTCATCAATATATCCCCTAAGCTTTTCAATTCTATCCATAAACAACTCCTTTTTTACTTTTAAGTTCATTATAACATATGAAAGTATTTTGATATTGTTAAGTCAGTTTCAGTTCCTAATGTATAAATCTTAAATTTTTTATTATAAAAGAATATTTATTAGGAAAAATTATATTCTGTTTTTTAAATTTCTTGTATTTAATCTTTCAAAAAGTTATAATATCTTTACAGCAATACATCATCAAAGGAGGTATTTTATGACTTTATTAAAAAAATTTAAAGATAAAAAAGTTCATATAATCTTAAATACAGCTGATAAAATTAGTTTTGATGGAAAAATAATTGATGAATTTGAAAATTTTATTGAAATCACTACTGATTATTCTCAATACGCTAATCACCAACAGCATATTTTAAATAAAAACTTTATTCTTCAAATTTATGAATATAAAGAAGAGTATTAATTTTAAGGCGATTTATTCGCCTTTTTTATATATTTCTAATATATTTTTTCTTACTATAATTGTTTTTACCATTACTAATTATGAATAATTATCCATCTTTCTATTATAATATTTTTTATTAATATTCTCTTTCTTCAATTATAAAAGTATGATATTAAATATTTACTCTCATATATTCTCATGTACTCTCATATATTCTCATGTTAAAAGAAAAAAATTGTTGAAATGTTAGAGGAAGTATGATATTATTTTTATGCAGATTTTATAATAGAGATAGAGAGTACAATTAAAATGTTTTAACTGTATAATATTATAAAATGAAATTGAAGTAAGTAAAATTATTAAAAAATAAATTACTCATATATCCCTGTAATATGGTCAGGAGTCTCTACGGGTTGCCAATTAACAAGCCGCTATGGGTGAATTTAATAGTCCTTTTTTATATTTTAGGATTATTTTCTTTCACATTGTAGTCTTTGAGAAAGGAAATAGTCTTTTTTATTTTCCTCTTCCTTTCTTCCCTTTCAGAGATATGTGAAGTAAAATCTTGGAGGTAAACGAAAAAATGAGAAACACATCACCATATGATCTTGATGGTATCCCAGTTCTAAGAGAGGCAATTCCTCTTGGTCTTCAACACATTCTTGCCATGTTTGTAAGTAATATTACTCCTCTAATTATTGTAGCTGGAGCTATGAAAATGCCAAGTGAAACAAAAACTTTTCTTATTCAATGTACTATGCTTGTAGCTGGAGTTAATACTTTAATTCAAGCATACCGTATTGGCCCAATTGGAGCTAGGCTTCCAATTGTTGTTGGTACAAGTTTTGCTTTTGTTCCTGTTGCCCTTTCTATTGGAAGCAAATATGGATATGAAGGTATTCTTGGAGCTGCTTTAGTTGGTGCTATATTTGAAATATTTATAGGTGCCATCATAAAGAAAATAAGAAGATATTTTCCTCCTGTTGTAACAGGTGTAATAGTTTTATCTATTGGATTATCTCTTTTACCAGTTGGAGTAAGCAACTTTGCTGGTGGAGTTGGAAGTGCTGATTTTGGTTCTTTTCCAAATCTTTTTATAGGTATGGTAGTTCTTATAACAGTTATATTTTTTAAACAATTTACTAAAGGAATCACAAGTACTGGTTCCATATTCGTAGGAACAGTTGTTGGATTTATTGTTGCTTTCTTTATGGGAAAAGTTGATCTTACTCCTGTAAGAAATGCTGCTATTATAAGTTTTCCTACCCCTTTTACCTATGGAATAACTTTCCATGCAGATGCATGCTTAGCAATGATAATGATGTTTATAGTTTCTGCTGTTGAAACAGTAGGAGATATGTCTGGAGTTACAATGGGAGGAGCTAATAGAGAAGTTACTGATAAAGAACTTTCTGGTGGTATTTTAGCTGATGGATTTGGAAGTGCACTTGCTTCTGTATTTTCTGTTCTGCCAACTACATCTTTCAGCCAAAATACTGGTATAGTTGCAATGACTGGTATCATGAGCAGATTTGTTGTTGGTACTGGAGCAGCTTTCTTAGTTGCAGGAGCTTTCTTTCCTAAAATAGGTGCTATTCTGTCAATAGTTCCTGCTAGTGTTCTTGGTGGAAGTTTAGTAATGATTTTTGCCATGATCTCTATAAGTGGTATCAATCTTATTACAAAAGAACCCCTTGTAGGTAGAAATGCTGTTATTTTATCTGTTTCTTTAGGATTAGGTTATGGACTTGGAAGTGTTCCTGCTGCTCTTAAATATTTCCCTGAAAGTATTCAGCTTATATTTGGTGGTTCTGGAATAGTTGTTTCTGGTTCTATTGCTGTGATTCTTAATATTGTTCTACCTTTAGATGAAAAATTAAAAAAACATTAAAGACTGAAAAAGTTTCTCAATAAAATAAATTACCACACAGCAGAGCAGTTATATAAGCTGTCTTCTTTTGAGGATTTCTTATTGATACTCTGCTGTCTTTTCGTGGTATAATAAAAAAATTATAATAATACAGGAGGTTAATTTTGTTTAGTTTTTCCAAATATTTCCCTGCTCAATCTTTGCAGGAAGCCTATGATGAACTTTTAAAAAACAAAAAAAATATTATACTTGGAGGAACTTCTTATCTTAGAATGGAAAATACTTCATATAATACTGCTATAGATCTTTCTTCTCTTTCTCTTAACTATATAAAAGAAGAGGAGAAGTATATACACATTGGAGCTATGGTTTCATTTAGAGAAATTGAAACTAATCCTATTATTCTAAATTTATTTGATGGAGTGCTTTCAAAATCTGTAAATAACATAATTGGAGTTCAATTTAGAAATAATGTTACAGTTGGAGCTACTGTTTTTTCCAAATATGGTTTTTCCGATCTTATCCCTGCACTTTTAGCACTTGATACTACTGTTATACTTTTTAATGGTGGAGAAATCTCCCTGGAAGAATATTTATCTATCGAAGGTAAAACAAGAGATATTCTTGTTGAAATAAAAATAAGAAAAACCAATGGAAAAGGAGCTTTTAAAAGTATAAGAAAAAGTAAAACTGATTATGCTATAACAAATACAGCTGTTACAAATGAAAATGGAACTTTTAAAATCGCCATTGGTGTAAGACCTGGAAAAGCTAAGTTAGCTCATAAAGCAATGGAGATATTAAATAATTCTGACAATATTACTGATGAAGTTATAGATAGAGCATGTAGCTTTATAGATGAAGAAATTACTTTTGGTTCCAACATGAGAGGAAGCAGTGAATATAGAGCTGCAATATCTAAAGTTATAACTAAAAGAGCTTTAAAGGAGGTATTATAATGCTTTTGACATTAACTGTAAATGGTTTAAAAAGAGAATTATTAATATCAGAAGACGAGTACCTTCTGGATACATTAAGAAAAGCTGGATATTTAAGTGTAAAAAGAGGTTGTGATACAGGGTCTTGTGGACTTTGTACTGTTCTTGTTGATGATAAACCCATTCTTTCCTGCAGTACATTATCTGCCAGAATGAATAATAAAAGAATCACCACTATTGAAGGTTGTCAAGAAGAAGCTATGAAATTTGCTAATTTCATGGCTGATGAGGGAGCAGAGCAATGTGGTTACTGCGCTCCTGGATTTACTTTAACAGTTCTTGCTATGATGAAAGAATATAAAAATCCAACTGATGAAGAAATCTTACATTATTTAAATGGAAATTTATGCAGATGCAGTGGATATGTTTCACAACTCAGAGCAATAAAAAACTTTATGGAGGCTGAAAAATCTAATGAAAATAGTAAATAAATCTATAAAAAAAATAGATAGTATTGGAATAATAACAGGAAGACCTCTATATACAGATGATTTAGTTATAAATAATAATTCTCTTATTGTGAAGCTTTTAAGATCACCTCATCCCTTTGCAAAAATATTGGATATTGATACAAGTATTGCTAAAAAAGTGCCTGGTGTAGAAGCTATCTATACACATCATGATGTTCCAAAAACTATGTTTACTCTTGCTGGTCAATCTTATCCTGAACCATCTCCATACGACAGAAAAATATTATCTGAGTATGTTAGATATGTAGGAGATCCTGTGGCAATTGTTGCTGCTGTTGATGAAAAGACTGCTGAAAAAGCAATGAAGCTTATAAAAGTAAAATATGAAATTCTTGAAGCTGTCATTGATTATGAAAAAGCTTTAGATTCAGATATTTTAGTTCACCCTGAAGATATACATATAAACTTTCCAATAGGATTTGATAATAAAAGAAATCTAGCTTCTTCATATCTTGAAACTAAAGGAGATGTGGACAGAGGATTTGAAGAAAGTGATGTCATTATAGAAAAAACTTATTATACTCAGCCTCAAATACATGCAATGATGGAAACTTACAGAACTGCATGTTATTTAGATGCACATGGAAGACTGGTTGTAGTTTCATCTACTCAAATTCCTTTTCATGTAAGAAGACATTTGGCTAGAGCTCTTGAAATACCAAGCAGCAGAATAAGAGTTATAAAGCCTAAAATAGGTGGTGGCTTTGGAGGAAAGCAGACTTCTGTTTGCGAAATATATCCAGCCTTCGTTACTATGAAAACTGGAAAACCTTCTAAAATAATTTATTCTAGAAAAGAAACTCAAGCATATTCAAATACAAGACATGCTATGAGATTAAAAGTTAAAATTGGTTCTGATAATGAAGGAAATATAAAAGCTATTGATATAAATGTTTTATCAAATACAGGTGCTTATGGAGAACATGCTCCAACTGTTACTTCACTTGTGGTTTATAAAACTTTTCCTCTATATGCCAAAGTTCCTATGAGATGTAAAGCTGACATAGTTTATTCTAATACTATGGTTGGAGCTGCATTTAGAGGATATGGAGCTACTCAGGGAACTTTTGCTGTAGAATCAGCTGTCAATGAGCTTGCTCATAAATTAGGAATTGATCCAACAGAAATAAGAATGAAAAATCTTGTAAATCAATCTGAAAAAGTTAGTGGAGATATTAAAAAATGTATCTCTATTGGAAAAGAAGCTTTTGATTGGAAAAACAGAACTGTAAAAGATATGGGAAATGGTAAAGTAAGAGCTAGTGGAATGGCTGTTACAATGCAGGGATCTGGTATTGCTAATGTAGATACTGCTTCTGCAACTTTAAAGCTTCATGATAGTGGAGATTATACACTTTATTTAGGAGTTACTGACATGGGACAGGGGTGTGACACTGTTTTGGCTCAAATGGCTTCTGAAATACTTGAAGTACCTGTAGAAAAAATTATAGTAAATACTGCTGATACTGACACTTCTCCATATGATCCAGGTGCTTATGCTTCCAGTGGTACTTATGTTACAGGAAATGCTGTAATTTTAGCTGCTGAAAAAATGAAAAAAGAAATTATTGATATGGCTTCTAAATTAATGAAAATTCCTGCTGAAGAAGTGGAATATTTAGGAGAAAGTGTACAAGATAAAAATGGCAATACACTTTCTTTGAGAGATATTGGTGAAAGAGCTGTATCCTTTGAAGGAAAAAATCAAATTATTACGACAGCAACTTGGGGTGGAGAAACTTCTCCTCCACCATTTATTGCAAGTTTTGCAGAAGTAGAAGTTGATACTCTTACTGGACATACTGAAGTTATAGATTTCCTTTCAGTAGTAGACTGTGGTGTTCCTATCAATCCAGCATTAGCTCAAGTACAAGTAGAAGGGGGAATTGCTCAAGGTATTGGTCTAGCTCTTTATGAGGATATTCAATTTGATAAAAATGGTAAAGTCAAACATGATACTCTTATGCAGTATAAAATCCCTTCTAGAAAAGATTTAGGAAATATAAAGGTTTTATTCAGTTATTCAAATGAACCTACTGGTCCATTTGGAGCCAAATCTATTGGTGAAGTAGTTATTAATACAGCTTCTCCAGCTATTGCAGATGCTATATATAATGCAACAAAGGCTAGAGTGAGAAGCCTTCCTATTACAAGTGAAAAATTATTTTGGGAAATTCATGCAAAATAATTAAAAAAATATCATTTTTGATATATTTAAATACTTTGAATTTAGATAATTTTCTAAATTTCTTTTATAAATATATTTTATTTCTGCATAATTTTAGCTATAAATGTTGTATGTGGCAGATGGTTATTGTTGTCACATATTTTATGAGCTCCTTTGATTAGTTAATTGGTTGGCAAACTTGATTAATTCTATCAAAGGAGTTTTTATTTTTAAAGAAAGTTTTTTGAATGTAGCTTATTTCTTTTGTTCAATATTTATCATTCCTTAAAATATAATTAATATTTTTATAACATATATTTCTATAACTTTTCTTACTTAGCTTTTTAAGCTCTTCTTTCTGTACTCCTTTTAATTTTCTTTTATTGTATTTTTTATTATTTTTCAAATATAAAAAAGAAGCTACCTCTACAATAGCCTCTCTTTTCCTAAACTATATTTTCCCTCGAAAGTAAGAATGTATTCTTTGGAGTGAGAGTACATTCATATAAGTCATTCCATTCCATTTATTTTAAATTGCAGTATTTTTATATACTCTTTTCATAAAACAAACATCAAAGCAACAACTTTAATAAATAATACTATATTTAGCAAGGGTTTTCAAGCTTTTTCTTTTACACATTTTTTTCTATGAACCATTTATTTCTTTAAACTAAAAAACTTTCTTTTAAAAATTTTTTGTTTGCCTATTTATTTCCATCTAAAAGACAATGGAAGTTCCAATCCATTCTCTTCCAATAAGTTTTTGTCTGACAATATATTTTCAGTATTTCCCTCTTTTATTATCTTCCCTTTTGATATTAATATTGTCTTATCACATGTATCCAGTATCATATCTAAATCATGGGAAGCGATCACTTTTATCCCTTTTATAGAATTCAGAATATTTATTAAATTCCTTCTATTTTTAGGATCAAGAGCTGCCGAAGGTTCATCAAGCAATATTATTTCAGGTTCTATAGAAAGAACTGCAGCAAGGGAAACAAGTTTTTTTTGCCCTCCAGAGAGCTGATAAATCATTCTGTTTTTCAAATCCTCTATCTTTACTGTTTTCATAGCTTTTTCAACGCATCTCTCTGTTTCTTCTTCTGAATACCCATAATTCTGTGGAGCAAATGCTATATCGTCATACACATTGGACATAAATAACTGACTGTCAGAATCTTGAAATACATATCCGATTTTTTTTCGTATATCTGATAAGGTAGATTTTTTTACTTCTACTTTATCTATTTCAATTTTTCCTGAATAGTCGGAAAGCAGTCCTATTATTAATTTTAAAAGAGTGGATTTTCCAGCTCCATTTTCTCCTATAATTCCTATTGTTTCCCCTACAGATATTTCCAAATTAATATCTGTAAGAACTTCTTTAAATCCTCTATAGGAAAAATTGAGATGTTCTATTTTTATTCTCTGCATTTATCCTCCACATTCTGCTAATAATCTGATTGATGAAGCCTGAAAAAAATTATTGCTCCAACCCAGAATATACAGTATATATAGCTTTTCAATAGGGATTCCCCAGAAGATTTCATTTTAAATTCTCCATCAAATCCCCTTAGCAGCATACTTTCATAAACTGTCTGCGCCCTGTCTATGCTCCGTAATAGAAGCATACCCACCATAGAACCCCATACTTTTATATGTATTCCTTTTTGATTCGGGGCACGAAGTTCATATGCTGTTGTCATTCTTTCAACTTCTTTTAAAAATAATATGATATATCTGTAAATCAGAAGCACCACTGTAACAAATATTTTTGGAATGTGAATAATCCTCAAAGCATAACATATATTTTCTATTGAGGTAGTAGCTATGAGAAAATAGGATGCCAGAACTGACAGAACTCCTTTTGCTATCAATGTCGCCATAGATATTACTCCCCCAGTAATTTTTACTGTGCCTATATCAAGAAGAACCTTTTTATCTAAAAAAGGATTAGCTATACCTATTATACATAAAATTATAATTATTCCTCTCAACTGCTTTATACTCTGCCTCAATGATATTCTTCCTAAAATAAAAACAACTGCTATATATATACTCATTCCTGCCAGACCAGTTAAATTATATTTATTAAAAGATATCAAAACAGAGATATATACAAAAGTGACAACTAATTTAACCAGTGGATGGATATTATTAATCCATTTATTTTCCAGTGACATTCTATCCAAATAGTGTATAGTGTGTATTGCTTCGTTTAATTTACTCATTTTTAGATTTTCCTCTGAAGAAATTGAAAAGATAACAGCTTAGAATACATAGGACTACCACTGCAATTCCACCAATTATCCCTGAAAACGATGTTCCAAACATCGATTCAGAACCCTTGAATGAATAATCTGGAAGTAATGCTGTTGCTCCCTGTATTTTTTCAGCAATATCATATGCTGTACCTGAAGCCTGAAGTTCTGGTGAACCTGCTATTTTTTCAATAGACCATTCCAGTCCGTCAGGATGAGATGAAGCCATCAATGACAGCAGTCCTCCTATGACAGAAGCTACTGCTGCTAAAATAATCACTGTATTTTTATATGATACTTTTCCTTCTTTTTCACAGCTTTCCCATAGAAGTTCCGGTCTTGCCTCAAATATGAAACATAGTACTGAGGCTGTAATCAATCCTTCTACCAGTCCAATAGCCAGATGAATCGGCTGCATAGCTGAAACAAAAACTGCAAAGGGAAGTTCTGTGATATTTGAAGCCAGTGTTTCCAAAGTTACAGAGAAAGCTCCAAGCTGTAAAGTCACAACAGAACCGATTATGGAAGCCAGAATAATCTTCTTCTTAGTTATCCCTTTTGCCATAGTATATCTCCATATAATCATTGCACCAATAAAACACCCATAAAATGCCATATTCCAGACATTAGCACCAAAGGCTAGTATTCCTCCGTCAGCAAATAAAAGACATTGTATAAACAGCACTCCTATCATTGTCAGAAAACCTGCATAAGGTCCCAGTACTGCTGACAAAAGCATTCCTCCACAGAGATGTCCTGAAGAACCTGTTCCCGGAATAGTAAAATTTATCATTTGGGCTGCAAATACAAATGCCCCCATTATTCCCATCAATGGTATTTTTTTAGGATCATTTTCTAAACTCAGCTTTTTCATCGAATATTTTGCTGCTGCTGCCGAACAGATATACATAGCTCCAGCCACTGTCGGTGTAATCAATGCATCTGCCATATGCATAATTATTCCTCCCTTTTATTTTCCAAAAAATAGTCCATACTTCCAGAACGAAATCCCTCTAAATCTATTGTGATATATCTATACCCCAGTTTTTTTAAATAAGATATTGTTTTTTCTCTGTATTTTACTATTTTTTCTATATCTTCTTTGTCTGTTTCTATTCTTGCAATATCTCCATGTATTCTCAATCTCACATTATATAATCCTAAATTTTTAAGAAAATTTTCTCCCTTTTCCACTTTCTGCATTTCCTCATATGTCAATCTGCTTCCATATGGAAATCTTGTAGCAAGACAGGGTGTTGAAGGCTTTTTTGAAACAGACAGTCCATATTCTTCTGCCAGTTTTCTTACATCACTTTTAGTAAAACCGCTTTCTGCCAATGGACTTTTTATTCCTAATTCTCTTAATGCTTTCAATCCAGGTCTGAACAGATGAAGATCGTCCTCATTTGTCCCATCCAAAACAGTTTTTATCCCCAGACTTTCAGCTTTATCCAGTATCTTTTGAAAAAGATATTTCTTACATAAATAACATCTTTCCACTGGATTATTTTCTATTCCAGCTTCTCTCAATTCATCAACTTTTATTATTAAATGCTCTGCCCCTATTTCTTCAGCAGTTTTTTTTGAACTTTCTATTTCATTCATTGGATGAAGTGTTGTGTGCATTGTAACTGCATATACTTTTTTCCCGTTTTTTACAGCACTCAAACAAGCTGCTTTGAGAAGAAGACTGCTGTCTACCCCTCCTGAAAATGCCACTGCCACATTTTCCATTGTATATTTCTCCATCAGGTTTTGCAGAAATATATTTTTTTCTTTATATGTACTTGTTTCTTTTGTATTTATCTCTTTTATACCTGTTTCTTTTGCATTTATCTCTTTTCTACCTGCTTCTTTTGTAATCATCTTTGTTCCTTTGTTTCATTGTATTCTCTCTGAATGAGCTGATACACTTCCTGAAAATTTAATTTATGCTGTAAACACAGCTTTTTAACACTTTCATATTCTGGATATACTTTTTCTTTTTCCTTTAAAAGGCAAATCTTCACTTCTGCCTCTCCAAGAGATGTCATTATCTTTTCAATTCTTCTTTTCAGAACTGATCTTTCTACTGGAATACGTCTTATACCTATTGTAGTAGTTTCCTCAAAAATTATATTTTCCAAAATTTCTATATCTTTTTCCAGACATACAACGTTCAGCTGGTAGGCAGGACGATTTTTCTTCATGTAAACTGGTATATAGTGAACATCCCTTGCTCCGGCTTTAAACAATAATTCCATTACATATCCAAGCATTTCTCCAGTACAGTCGTCTATGTTGCTTTCTAATTTATAGATCTGATTGTCTTCAAAAGTTTTATCTTTTATCAGCATAGCTCTTAACAGACTTGGTCTGTCATAATTTCTTTTCCCTGCACCTATTCCTATTTTTTCAATAGAGAATTTTTTAGGAAGTTTGTCCATACTCCTTACAGCTGCTATTATTGCTGCTCCTGTAGGTGTTACAAGCTCCCCCTCTGTATCTGTAATACGTAAAGATAATTTATGCTTTTCAGCTATATTGACTACTGCTGGTACAGGAACTGGTATTATTCCATGCTGACACCTTACAAATCCATGCCCTTCACACAATTCAGTTGCTATTACATCTGTAATATTCAGATTATCCAAACATACGGCCACTGCCACTATATCAACAATGGAATCCACTGCTCCCACTTCATGAAAATGCACCTTGTCAAGTTCTGTTCCGTGAGCCTTTGCTTCTGCTTCTGCCAGTATAGTAAAAATTCTCTCTGCTATTTCTTTAGCTCTTGGGGTAATATCCGCATGACTGATAATATGTAATATTCCGCTTAAATTTCTATGTTCATGGTGGTGAGAATGTTCATGCAGATGTACATGCCCATGGTCGTGAGATTTCTCATGAAGATGTATATGGCTGTGCTGGTGAGCTTCATCTTCTTCATGTGTATGTTCTTCCTCTCCATGTTTATGGCTTCCATGAAGATACTCCATATCGTGATCATGATTTTCATGCTCCTTATCCAGAATAACACTAAAGTCACATACATCCAGTCCTGATTTTTTTACCCTGCTGATTTTAATTTCAAATCCTTCCACTGGAAGAGTTTTTAATGCTTTTTCCAATACTTCCCTATCAGCACCTAAATCCAGCAATGCAGCTACTGTCATATCTCCACTGATTCCACTATAACATTCTAAATATAATGTATTTTTCATCTTTTCTCTCCTAATCTGTTGATTTGTGTTGCTATATAGCCGGCACCGAAACCATTGTCAATATTAACCACTGCTATCCCATTAGAACATGAATTTATCATTGTCAGCAGAGCAGAAAGTCCTTTCATATTAGCTCCATAACCTACTGATGTAGGAACTGCTATTACAGGTTTATCTACCAGTCCGCCCAAAACCCCTGCCAATGCACCTTCCATTCCTGCCACTGCTATAACACAGTTTGCACTTTGAATAATATCCAGTTTTGACAACAGCCTATGTATTCCGCTTACTCCCACATCATAAACTCTTTCAACATTTGAACCAAAAAATTCAGCTGTTTTGGCTGCCTCTTCTGCTACAGAAATATCTGCCGTTCCAGCAGAACAGACAACTATTTTTCCTGTTTTTTTCTTATCTTTTTTTTCTATTTTTATTATATGCGACACTTCATCATATTCAGTTTCTGGGTATACTTCTTTTATAATATCATATTGATGTTTTGAAGCCCTTGTTCCAAGGACTTCACCATCTTCTTCATACAATCTGCCGAATATTTTTAAAAGATGTTCATCAGTTTTTCCACTGCAGAAAATTACTTCTGAAAATCCTGATCTGATTTTTCTATGAGTATCCAGCTTGGCAAATCCCATTTCTTCAAAAGGCTGTCTGCGCAACAAGAGTTCTGCTTCTTCTATAGAAATTTTATCTTCCTTTAACTTTGATAATATTTCATGTGTTTCCATTTTATCTCCTTTATTCTTTTAAATAATTTTTTTTAGAGCAGCCTCATAGTAGTTAGAATTTTATTCAAATGTTTCTGCTACAACTTTTAAAAATTTTACAATTTCAATATGTTGAGGGCAGGCTTTTTCGCATTTTTTACATCCTATACAGTCAGATGCTTTTCCATGAACCTGAGTAAGATTTGCATAATATGCTTTCTGTATAGAAAATCCAGTTCTTGCTGCTGATTGTTTTTCATTATTATATAAAGAAAAATAATTTGGAATAGCTATTTTTTTAGGACATCCATCTACGCAATATTGACACGCTGTACAAGGAATAGCTATAGATTCAGAAATTATTTTAACTACATTATCCACTATCTCCTGTTCTTTTGTTGTAAGAGGTTTAAAGTCCTTCATATATCCTATATTATCCAGAAGCTGTGACATTTCAGACATACCACTCAATACCATCATTACATCTTTCTGACTTGCAGCAAAACGAACTGCCCAAGAGGCAACTGACATATCTGGAGCATATTCCTTGAATATTTTCTCTGCTTTTTCTGGAACATTTGCCAGAACTCCACCTTTCACTGGTTCCATTACAATAACAGGTTTATTATATTTTTTAGCCACTTCATAACATTTTCTTGATTGAATACTTTCAGTTTCCCAATCTAAATAATTAATCTGGAGCTGTACAAATTCCATTTCAGGGTGTGCAGCCAATATTTTATCCAATAAGTCAGCTGTATCATGGAATGAAAATCCTACCTTTTTAACTTTTCCCTCTGCTTTTTTCTTTAAAACAAAATTGAAGGCATCAAATTTTTCAGCTGTTTCATAATTTGTTACTCCTAAATTGTGAAGCAGATAATAATCAAAATATTCTACTCCACATTTTTCTAATTGTTCATTAAATATTCTCTCCACATCTTCCTGAGTTTTTAAAAGCATAGTAGGAAGCTTTGAAGCTACTGTAAAAGTTTTTCTGTCATGACGTTTTACCAGAGTTTCTCTCAAAGCAATTTCACTTTTAAAATTATGATACATATATGCAGTATCAAAATAAGTAAATCCTTCTTCCAAGAACACATCTACCATTTTTTTCAGTTGTTCAAAATCAATACTTTCAGGATCTTCCTTATTTAGTAATGGAAGACGCATAAATCCAAATCCCAATTTTTTCTGTTCCATTTCAACCTCTCCTTTTGTCTGTGATATTAAATTCTTAAAATAAAATTATCTATTATCAATACTGTTACTGCCACAAAAATCAATGTTCCTTTTTTATATCTTCCCCCTTATTTACCCAATTGTCAATCTTATAAATATAAATTTTTTCTGCTTTTAGAATTTCTTTTTTTATTTTATAAGTTTCCCATTTTTTTAATTTTAGCACCTCGAGTTAACTCCAAGTCAAGAATTTTTTTAATTTTTTTTAATCTGAATTCAGATTTATATATATATTTTCAATTCTCCAGTGTCAGATTTTAAAATTAGCAATTAACTCCCACTGCACTTGTAAACAATTATTTTGCGAATACTAAATTTTAAAATAAAAATTACTTCATCTTATATTTGTAAATTACTATTTCGATTTTTAAATAGTAATTATTTTATCCTATACTTATAAATTAATGTTTTATTATATTTTTGAATATCATGAATTTTTATATGAAAATACATTAAAGCAAGAAAAATTTGCTAGAGATAAAGTAGGAAATATTGTAGGAAATTTATTTGAATATACAGGAAAAGAGAAGTTTGATAAAATTACTATTTCGTAAATACCAGATTTTTAAATAGAAATTATTTCATCCTATACCTGCAAATTATTATTTTATAAGGGTCAAATTATAAAAAGGAGCTGTCCAAATCAATGATTAAAAATCATCAATTTATAACAGCTCCCATATTCAGGGTATCTATTATCCTAAGTTTCTTTTCATCCAGTCTTTTCCTTCTACAAATCTAGTTACAAGCATTGATGCTAATGTATCTCCGCTTGCATTTATCATTGTAGCAGGTGGGTCAACAAGATATCCAATTGTAGCTATAATAGGAAATGCTTCTGGTGGAAAACCATACATAGTTACTATCAGCATTTCTCCTATAAGCCCTCCTCCTGGAACTCCTGACATTACTACTCCTCCAGCTATTGCAAGCATTATTGCACTTACATAAGTTCCTACACCTGCAAATGGTATCTGAAATATTCCAAAGAGAAAAGATATTTTCAATATAGTACTAAGTACAGTTCCGTCCATATGTGCAGTTGCTCCTATTGGAAGCACTATCTCTCTTATATCCTTTGGTACACCTATATTTTCACAAGCTTCTAAATTTACCGGCAGTGTAGCTATACTGCTTTGAGTAGCTACTGCTGTAACTGCTGGAGATATTACATGCTTCAAAGCTTTTATTCCGTTCATTCCTCCGGAAATATATGCATATACAGGGAAAGCAGTAGCCATATATACAAAACACAGAGGATAATATATTGCCAATGCTCTTGCATAAGAACCAATAAGTTCTTTTCCATGTTCTCCCACTAAGGCAGCAAAATAAGCTCCAAGCCCTATAGGAGCATAATACATTAATAATCCGATTATTTTCAGAAAAACTTCTGATAATGCTTCAAGTCCTCCAGCTATTACCTTTCCTTTTTCTCCTATTGCATTTACACACATTCCAAATACCAGTGAAAATAATATCAATGGAAGCATATTTTTTCTTGAAATAAGTTCTGGGAAATCTGTAACTGTAAGTGCTGAAACTATCTGACTTCCTGTAGAGAAAGGTTTTAACGCTTCAGCTGCAGGCATGCTGAGTACCACTCCCTTTGCAGGTGGAAAAATATTTACTGTAATAAGTATAAGTACAGCAGCTACTGCACCAGTTGAAACAAATACAAGCAACAAACTTTTTAATATTTTTCCCAATCTTGCCATATCACTCATAGCTGATATTGAACCACTTATTGTAACAAAAACTAATGGTACCACTACCATAAACATTCCATTTATGAAAAGATCTCCTAAAGGCTTAAACATAGATGCCCTTGGTCCCATTTTTATTCCAATTAGACTTCCTATTAATATAGCCCCCACTAGTATAATGGAAAATCTATATGCTTCCCATACACTTTTTTTCTTATTTTCTGCCATTATCTTTCTCCTTTTATGTTGTTTTATACTCTAACTTTTTCTATTCTTTAATTTTAGAATTTAAATTGATTTCTTTTAGAGAATATTCCAAATAGCCCTCCAGTATGGATAAATAGTACATTTTCACCTTTTTTAAAAGTTCCTTTTTCTATTTCATTCATCATTCCATACATAGCTTTTCCAGTATATACTGGATCAAATATTACTCCTTCTTTTTTAGCAGTCTTCTGAATAAACTCTAATTCTTCATCTCTACTCTGTGCATATCCTATTCCTACATACCCATCTATTATATCCATCTCTTCTGCTTTTATAATGATACTTTTATCTAAATACTTCTGAGCTTCCTCTATTATTTCTTCAGATCTCTTTTTAAAAAACTCTGCATCATCACACACATTAAATCCTGTAATTTTCTTCTCACCATTAAAAAACTCTGCATTTCCCATACACAGACCTGCATAAGTTCCTCCTGATCCCACTGCTGCAACTATTCTATCAAATTTTATTCCTAGTTCTTTTTCCTGTTCCTTGATTTCCTTCATAGCTGAATAATATCCAAGGCTTCCTATCCCATTAGATGCTCCCTCTGGAATAATGTATGCTTTATGTCCTCCAGCATCAGACTCAGCTTTTATTTTCTGCATAATTTCCATTCTTCTTTCTCTGTAATCATCACTTGATATTATTCTTACATCTGCTCCTATCACTTTATCAAGAAAGTAATTTCCTTCCATCTCTGGTGTTTCATCTGATCTAAGCACAAGTATTGCCCTCATACCAAGTTTTATTCCAGCAGCAGCTGTTGCTCTAGCATGGTTAGATTGTATTCCTCCACAAGTAATTAATGTATCACAACCATTTTCTAGTGCTTCATATATAGAATATTCTAGTTTTCTTATTTTGTTTCCTGATATTTCTGATCCTGTCTGATCATCTCTTTTTATATAAATATTTACTCCTGATTCATTTGATATTTTTTCTAATTTTTCTATCTTAGTTGGGAAATTAGCCAAACTTAATTTTTTTTGCATTTTTTCCTCCTTATTTTTTCAATATAGCATCTAAATCCATAGTTTCAGTTTCATCTTCAGTTATAAAACATGGTATTCCTATTCTTCCTTCTGCTTTTACTGGAACATATAAAGGACTTTTTTCTCTAAGCTCAAGATATTCTTTTAAATTATCAAGACTAGCTGAGATATCATGAAATTCAAATTTCATACCTTCCTCTTTTAATCTTGCCACTGCTCCCATAGTATCTGAACATAAATTACTTCCTATTACAATAATCATAATTAAACCTCCTAATTTTATTTTTTATTGCTAATTATAATAGCAATTTTTATGCCAAAAAAATAAAAAATTTCAAAGAGTTATTTAATCTAAATAAGAACATATATTTTCAATTTTATTCTTTTTTAAAAAATAAAAAGGTTGAATAGAAAAACCCATTTACCCTTTTTCTGCCTATTTATTTTATAAATTTTCTTCCCTTATCTGAAAGAATGCTTCCTTTTCTTCCTTTATATATCTCTATAAAACCAAGTTCTTCTAAATCTTTTAAGATTTTTCTTATTTCCTGTTCAGATAGGGAAATATCATTTTTATGACATTCTTCTGCCAGTCCTTTTCTTCCAGAAGATTTTCCTTTCATGTTGCTTTCTTTTATCTTTTCTAAAATAAAAAAATAACTGTCATACCTTCTTCCAGCTTTTCTTCTTAATTTTTCCTCATCACTAATTTCAGATTTTATATTAACATCTTTTTGATATTCTTCTTCAAAGTAATCGGTTATAGCTGCTGGAAGATCTTCATATTCTATTACTTCTTTATCCAGATAAGAGAAAAACTCAGCATAATTTTTCATTTCTCTTATATTTCCTTCCCAGTTATAGAAATCAAAGGCCTCTTTTGCCTTTCTAGAAAATCTAAATTCTCCCCCAGTTTCTTTTATAAATTTATTCATAAGCAGTGATATATCTTCTTTTCTTTCTCTAAGAGGAGGTATCATTATAGGAAGAGTATTTATTCTATAATATAAGTCTTTTCTAAATTTTCCCTCTTTCATCAAAGATTTAAGATTTTCATTTGTAGCTGCAATAAGTCTGACATCTATTTTTATTACCTTATCTCCTCCTATCTTCATTATTTCCTTTTCTTGAATCACTCTTAATAATTTTATTTGAAGCAGAGGACTCATTCCCTCAATTTCGTCAAGAAATAGTGTCCCCATATGAGCAAATTCAAAAAGTCCTATCTTTCCACCTTTTTTTGCTCCTGTAAAAGCCCCTTCCTCATATCCGAAAAGTTCACTTTCCAAAAGATTTTCTGGTATGGCTGCACAATTTATAGCTACAAATGGTGCATCTTTTCTCTCTGAACAATTATGTATAGAGTGTGCAAATAATTCTTTTCCAGTACCACTTTCACCAGTTATTAATATTGCTGCATTAGTTTTTGACATTTTTTTGGCAATATCTTTTATTTTCAATATCTGAATAGAATCTCCAATTATATCATCAAAATTATACTTAGCCACATGACCTTTATTCATCAACTGTCTTCTTAATTCCTGCTGCTTCAATTCTTCATCTTGGAACTTTTGGATAAAAGCAAAAGCTCCCATATAGTTAGCAGTTCTTACTATTGGAGTTATGTTTAAATTTATAGGCTGCTCATTTATTTTTATTAACTTTGATTTTATCTCTTTTTTGTTCTTCTTTACTTCAGCAAAAGGTATCGATGGAAATAGAATATCTGCTTTTTCTCCAAGAAGTGTACTGGCTTTTCTGTTTAAAATTTTTTCTGCTCCCTCATTACAGGCACATACATAATTATCTTTATCTACAGCTACTATCCCTATGTCCATAGTTTTTAATAATATCTGAAGCTGACTTTCTGCCGTTGTAGCTTTCTCTAATATTTCATTGAGGCTGAAATCATTTGAAGCCACTGTTTTCAAGTATTCTTTTATTTCCTTATAATAAAGTATATGTTCATATTCTAGTTTTAAAGCTATTTCTATTATAGTATTAGCATCAAGTACTCTATGTCCTATGTCAATTATTTCTCTATCTGAATATTTTTCAGGTATCAAAGCTGTTTCTGCTGGTGTTATTATTATTGAAGTATCAGGTAATTCTTCCATCTGTGGATATCCAGGAAGCAGTTCAATATTATTTACCCCTAAATGATACAGACAGGAAATAGTTTCATATGTCATTTTTACTGTTACATTGAATAGCACTGCTCTTGTTCCTTCAGGAAATTTTTTAAGAAATTCAAGTTTATCTTTTGTTATAGTTAAATCGCATATTACCACATTTTTATTTTTCAAAAATTTATCATCAAAAAATTCACAAGCACTGGTAGATATAAGATAAAGATCTGTCTTACTTATATTTTTTGCACTTCCATCTTCAAAGTTATACAGCTCTGTTTCTACCAGATCTCCAAAAAGAGTTTTTATCTGAGTTGCATATGCACTTATTACTTCTTTTGCATTAGTCACTATTGCTACTTTTTTTCTCATTTCCACCCCTCAACTTTTTATATTATTATATTTCTATTGTATCATTCTTATCTCAATGATTCAAAATTTATTAAAAAAGAGAGTAACTATCATATATAATATAATTTTAGAACTTTTCCAGTAGAAAAATTTATTATTAATTTTGTTCTTAAAACATAGAAGACAGATGAAGAATTATAACGGTTCCATTGTTGCATCTCAATAATTATGGCAGTTAAAATTCTAACTGCTTAATTGCTGGAAACTCGTTTTACTCAAACATACTGTTTTTCACGTTTTATTTACTTCATTAATTGTATAAATCTTTCTAATTTCTAAACTTCTAAAATTTATTTTCTAGTTACCCTCAGTATTATTCTACTATTTTATTAATTTTTTATCCTTTTATTTTCTCAAAGATTTTACTGCTTTCTCTATTCTTGTCAATCCTTCTTCCAGCATATACCTAGGACATGCAATATTCATTCTTTCATATCCTATCCCATTATCTCCAAACCAATATCCATCGTCCATTGCTACTTTAGCTTCTCTTTTCATAAATTCTGATAATTCCTCTTTTGTAAAGCCTAAAGATGAAAAATCAAGCCATAATAGATATGTCCCTTCTGCTTTGCAGATTTTTACTTCTGGAATTCTATTCTTTATAAAATCTATTGCATAATCCATATTGCTACTTAAAAATTCATTTAATTGATTTACCCATTCATCACATTTAGTGTAAGCAGTTTCAAAAGCTACTAAACTAAATGGATTATTTCTTTTTATATCAAGTATTCCCAGTTCACGATCAAATCTTTCCAATTCCTCTTTTCTAGGGAATGTTGCAAATGAAGCTTGCAATCCTGCTATGTTAAAAGTTTTAGTCGGAGAAAAACAAGTTACAGTAATATCTTCTATTTCTTTGCTTATAGAAGCCATAGGTGTGTGAACTACTCCAGGCATGATAATATCTCTCCAAATTTCATCTGCTATTATTCTTACATTATATTTCAGACATAATTCCCCTACTTTTGCTAATTCTTCTTTTTTCCATACTCTTCCTACTGGATTATGAGGACTGCATAAGATAAATAAAGTTACTTTTTCATCAGAAAGTTTTTCTTCTAAATCATCAAAATTCATTGTATAGTATCCATTTTCATCTCTTACCAGTTCATTTGTTACCAGAGTTCTGTTATTATCTTTTATAGTTTCAGCAAATGGATAATATACTGGTGTTTGTATCAATATTTTTTCATCTTCATTAGTCATAAGTTTTACAAGAATAGAAAGACTTGGAACTACTCCTGGGCTATGAATAAGAGTTTTTTCTGATATTTTATATCCAAATCTTCTCTCCAACCATTCTGCTGCACTTTTATAATATGAGTCTGGTCTATAGACATATCCAAAAATTTCCTGTTCTACTTTTTCCTTCATTGCTTGAACTATTTCAGGAGCTGTTTTTATATCCATATCTGCAATCCACATTGGGAATAAATCATCTGTTCCAAATTTTTTTCCTAACTCTGCCCATTTAGCTGAGTGATTTTTACTTCTATCAATTTTTTCATCAAAACAATATTTCATACTCTCTCCTTTAATATAATAAAATTTTTATATTTTAATAATAAAGCAATTTTTATGCCATAGTATATTATCAATATTTTATCTTATATTTTTCTAAAATTGTTGGTTTCCTCTAAAATTTATACACTCCAAAAAATAAATAGGTTAAAATGTACACACCATTTAACCTATTCGTATGTTTTTAAACTATACTATAATTATTCTTTAATTTTTTATTTTTCTTCCATCATTATCCCAGAATGATTCCTTTCCATCTTTCTTTCCATTTTTATATGAGGTTATTCTCTTGTAATTTTCCGATCCCTGTTTATCATAACTTTCTTTTACCTGTACTATCTGACCATTTTCATATAGTACTTCTAATCTTTCATTTCCACTTTTATAGTATCTTTTTATTTGTACCAGATTTTTATCTTTAATCTCGTTATCATAAATTCTGTATTCCATCAAAAAACCATTTATATACTTAGAAATTTTAATTTTATTATTCTTTATCTTTTCTGTTAGTTCCCCAGTATACTGTCTTCCTTTTCCTTTTATATTATATAAATATTCTCTATCTTCAGTTTTTCTTTTTTCTAAAATTTTGTCTGTATCTTCATAAAAAATTCCTTGATTTATATAAGGCTGTTGAAGAATATCTAACATATCAATATCTTTTCCTATTTCAGTGTATTTAATATCATCTATAGAAAAAACAAGCTCCTCAGAAATTTCTTCTTTTTCTAACTCTCTTTCTAACTCTTTTTTTAAATTTATTTTTTGTTGCCTGTCACTTTTTACCTCTTTGAAAAAAATTAAAGTTCTATTTTGTATTAAAAATCTATTGGAATAAAAAAATATACCACTTCCTCCTACAATTATTAAAAAAAGTATTCTCTTCAATATCTTTTTATTTTTTTCTTCCTCTTCATCATAATCAAATTTCTTATATTCTTCCTCTTTTCTTTCTCTTTTTGCTTTAATTATCAGTAGTATTACAAGAATGAGAAGAATCAAAAACAATATTAGAAATATTTTCAAATCTATCATAATTTCAACCTTTCTATTTTAAAAAATATTTAATAATTTCTTTTATCTTTCAGTTTACCATCTTCTGAATAAAATTCCCAATATCCAATTTTTTCTCCATCTTTACATTGTCCCTTTTTATATAAATTTCCATTTTTATAGTATTCCTCATATTTTCCATTATGAGTTCCATTTTTAAATTCAGCCTTTAGTTCTAGTTTTCCATTCTCATAATATTCTTCTTGAAGCCCCTCTTTTTTTCTAAATTGAAAAGTCAATCCTACATATCTTGCTATATTTTTCAGTTGTCCATTTTCATAGTACATTCTATCTTCTCCTCTATCTTCTTTGGTGTTTTGTATGGAATGATAACTTACTCCTCCTTTATGATTATATAATTTTCTTTCTGATATATCCCCATTTTTAGTATCTTCCACTTCTATTTTTTCATTTTGAAAATAACTATATAACCATGAATGTACTTCAATTCCATCTTTATATATATTTAGACTCTTTGTGTTTCCATTGTCATAAAATGTTTTTACCTCTCCAGTATATGGAGTGTTTTTACCTTTCAAACAATATTTTGATTTTTTTTCATTATACTCTAGTTCCACAGTTGGAGGAATCTGCTTTTTTCCTTCTGTTTTTTTCTCTTCATCTGTATTTTCATCATATATTTTTTCCCTGCTTACTTTTCCATTCTGATGATATTCTATCCACTTTCCAACTCTTTCCCCATTTTTGTATTGACCTGTAAGTCTTATATTTCCATTTTCATAGTATTCTTTATATTTACCTTCCTGTATATTATTTTTATAATTCCCTTCTGAAGAAAGCTGTCCATTTTCAAAATATGTTCTAGTTGGACCATCTTGTATTCCCATTTTAAAACTTGTTTCTCTTTCAAGAGTCCCATCTTCATAATAAAATTTAATAAATCCATCTTTCTTACCATTGATATCTATACTTTCATAACTTAAATTTCCATTTTCATAATAGTCTTTTGATATACCATTTATCTCATTATCTTTCCATTCTTGAGAAAGCAATAATTTTCCACTATCATAATACATTTTACGAATTCCATTGACCTCTCCATTTTTAAATTCTGCTTCTTCTCTAAGACTTCCATTTCTAGCATACTCTTTTGAAGTTCCATCTTTCATTCCATTTTTGAATTCTATTTCTTCTTTTATATTTCCATTATCAAAGTATGTTCTTGCTATTCCTGTAAAAGCTTCCTTTTCTCCATTTATATACATAATGTCATTTTGAGCTTTCAGTTGTTCCATATCTACTTCTCTTCCTAGTATTGATAGGTTCAGTACAACAAAAAATAAAATCAATAATTTTTTCATAATCCCTCCCACTTTTTAAATCAAAATAAGTTTATTTCAATTCTAATATATCAGTTTTTTTCAAATTATAAAATATTTATTTTTAAATTTCAGAAAAAAAACTAAAATAAGTTTTTCATTTACTAATTGAATAGCCTTTTTTAAGGACTATTTAAATAGAAAATATTTATAAATAATATTTTATATTGGTAAACTATTTAGTAGTTCTTATTACTTCCACAGCTAGAGTAGTTCAAAATATTTTTAAAACATTGAAACAACAATTGAAATAATAAAAAATTATATAGACTTTTACAACAATGAAGAAACCCAAAAAACAAAATGGTTTGAATCCAGTAGAATACCGAACTCAAACCATTTACCCACTCTTTTATTTTATTGTCCCCTTAACAGGATATTGATCATTTAGGAAATTTTTTATAATTTTCTTTATTCAAATTTCACTATCTTCATATTATTTTTTTTCATATACTACTTTTCCACCAACCATAGTTAATATAGGTTGGATATCCTTTATTTCAGAAGAATCTACTGTAAATATATCCTTATCTAATATAACCATATCTGCATAAAATCCTTCTTTGATTCTTCCTTTTTTATTTTCCATAAATTCTGCGTAGGCACTTCCTTCTGTATAAGCATCAACTGCTGTATATATATCTACACATTCTTCTGGATAGAATCCACCTTCTGGATTCCCTTTTAAATCTTTACGAGTTACTGCACAATATATATTTGGAAAAGGATTGCAGCCTTCTACTGGGCAATCTGTTCCATAGGAAATTTTACCTCCTAATTTATCTAAAGTATTAAAAGCATATGATGTAGAAGCAAGTTCTTTTCCACATCTCGATTCTACAATATGCATATCATAATCTAAAAATATTGGCTGATACATTACTAGAACATTATTTTTAGCTATATTTTCCAACATTGCTTTATTAGTTATTTGACAATGAATTAAAGCATGGCGTAAAGGATTTTTTCCATTTTTTATAAGTTTCTCATATGTTTTCATAACACTATTTACTGCAGCATCGCCTATTACATGTGTAACTACCTGTATTCCATGCTCATCAGCAGCTTTGCAAAGTTCTTCAATATATTTTTCATCAAATCTTTCTTCTCCACGATTTCCTGGATCATCAGCATAATCATTTTCCAGCATTGCTGTTCTGGCACCCAGACTTCCATCTTTGAATAATTTTAGTGGCCCTAATGTTACCCATGAATCTTCTGGATAGTTTCCTTTTGCAAGTTCTCCATTCTCTGCATAATTTTTTAACTCTTCTGGTGATTGAAAAGTTATTTGATGATGGTAACGAAGAAGTCCTTTACCTTCTTCATAGATTTTACGGAACATTTTAAAATATTTATCCTTTTCTCCTAAAACAACTGCTCCCAAATCATTGCTCTGTACACTTGTTACCCCAAAAGAAACAGCATGTTTCATGGCTTCTACTGCCATTCTTTCCCTATCTTCCAAAGAAAATTCCGGAATAACTTTTCTCAGTTGACGGCAAGCATTTTCAGTAAATATTCCATTTGGATATCCATCTTCACCTATTTCAAATGTACCTCCTTCAAACTGTTCAGAATTCCCATCTATTCCAAGCATTTCTATAGCTTTAGTATTTGAAACCATCAAATGTCCACATACTCTTCTTAAAATAATTGGAATTTCTGTAGATATTTTATCAGCATCATGTCTGTTAGGTATTCTCTTATCTCCTTCAAATAAATCTTGATTCCAACCAATTGCAAAGACTCCATTCTTTGATAATTCAGGATTTTCTTTTATAAACTTCCTACATCTTTCTATTATTTCATCTACAGATTTACTGTTCGTAAGTTTTACTGTCTGAAGTGATTCTCCCAATACTAACAAATGCATATGAGAATCATTTAATCCGGGGATTATTGTTTTTCCATGACAATCTATTTTTTTACAGTCTTTCTGTGCTATTTTTAAAAGTTCTTCACTTGTTCCTACTTTTGATATCAACCCTTCTTTTACTAAAACTGCCTCAGCAAATTTTTCTCTCTCTAAATACACTTTTGCATTATAAAATAATGTTTCCATTTCTGCCTCCTTGTATTATAAAATATATATGCTATGCTTCTAGATCTATTTTTTCTTTTTTAATTTTTCTATCAAAATACATATATAAAGCTACTGCAAATATTTGAACTACACAACTCAAGATAGAGTTTACTGGATCTTTTACAAGATTATTCAATATCAATCCTAAAAATACCAAAGATGTTATGATAACTGTTACAGGGTAAGCTATTACCTTATATGGACGTTCCATATTTGGATATTTTTTACGAAATACTACAACTGATAATATTGTCAAAAGCTTAAAAATCATTCCAGTAAATACAACTAGAGTAGCCAGTTGTTCCAAATTACGTGACAATACAAGAGTTATTGAAACTATTGCTTGAGCTATTATTGCATTTGTTGGAACTTTATATACTGGATGTACATTTAAAAACATCTTGAAGAAATGCCCTTCTCTTGCCAAAGCATAATAAATACGTGGTCCTGATAATATCAATCCATTTAATGAACCGAAAATAGCCAATATCATTCCTACAACAACTATTATTGCTCCTGTATTTCCAAATATTCTCCTAGCTACTTCTGTACCTAAATAATAATCACCTTTAGCAATCATATTTTTAATATCCTCCATTGGAAGAACACGGAATATAGAAAAATTAAATAACATATACAGTATTATTACTCCACCAATTCCAATTGCCAATGACAAAGGTAGATTTCTTTGAGGCTCTTTTATTTCTTCTGCCAGAGAATTTAAATTCTGCCATCCATCATATGCCCACAAAGTTGCAACTACAGCAAAAGCTATCATACCTATAACACTTCTTCCTGTACTTTGAGCTGCTTCATTTACTGTAGACAATGAAACATCTGGAAAAATATTTCCCATAAACAAAGCTGATATCATAATTAAAAGAATCGGTATCAATTTTGCTACCATCGACACATTTTGCAATAGTGAAGCTTTTTTTACTCCATAACAATTGCATATAGTAAGAAAAATTATCAGTATTACTGCCAAAACCTTTACTCCTACATCACTTATAGTAAAAAAGTTCTGAAAGATACAATCAAAGCTATTGAAAGCCCTGCTATCGATCCAGGTCCTGCAAGCAAACACGATGACATTCCAGACATAAATCCAACTATTGGGTGATAAGCTTCATTTAAGTATACTGTAGTACCTCCTGCCTTGGGCATCATACTTCCCAATTCAGCAAAACACAAACCTCCCATCAGACTTATAAGCCCTCCTATCAGCCAGCAGATTAGTGCTAATCCAATATTCATTCCTACTCTCATCAAAACATAAGAACCTATATAAAAAATTCCTGCTCCTATCATTATTCCACCAATAATACTGATACCACCAAATACTCCTATTTCTCTTTTTAATTCTGAACTCTCACTTGTCCCCATACTTTCCTCCTGCTTCCTTTAAACTTTGATATTTTTGTTTGATACAAAATTAGGTTTAAAAGATATTTAATTTCTATGTATTAATATGATTATAGTCTATTTTTTTAGTAATTAAAAATATAACGTTTGTATACAATCCATAACTACCATATATAAAATTATATGTTTATAATTAAGACAAATTCTATAAATAATTTATCTGTTCTCAATGTTTGTATACGATTTTTTTTGAAAATGTATACAAAATTCTTGTAATATTTTTATAATTTATTTATTTGTTTGTTATTAAAATCCACTTTTTAATAAAATAAAAAAGAAGCTATTCAGCTGAATAAAATAATTCAAAAATTATATTATTCTCGCTTAAAAGCTTCTTTACCTTTTAATCATATTCCACATTATTTTATTTCAAAATATCTGCCAATATTTTGTTTGTTTCTTCAACATTTTCCAAATTAGAAATGTGTCCTGCATTTTTTATTTTTATTACTTTAGAATTTTTTATATAAGTAGCCATTTCTACAGATTCATTATATGGTCTTGGAATATCATACTCACCTACTATAAAATATGTTGGTTTTTCTATTTCACTCAAAAGATTCAAAGCATCTTCTCTTCCGAAAATTGCTCTTCCCAATTTAACTATTCCTTCAACTCTTTCTCCTTGTATCATTTTTAAATTTTCAACAAATGACTTGTACAACATACCTGTTTTATCTATAAAAGGACTAAAAAACATTGGTGCAATCTTTTCAATAAGAATATCTGGAACAAACTTAGCTTTTTCTATTGTATCTAACATAGAAAAATATAATTCTTTTGTTTTTAGTGGCTCTTCTCCAACATAAGAGTCCATAATTATCATTTTATTTATTCTATCTTTATCATAATCATAAATATATGGTGCCAGCATTCCTCCCACAGAAAGACCTATATAAGTATATTTTTCAATCTTCATTCCCTTTAAAAAAATGGAAATTTCCTTGGCTAATTCTCTTAATGAAAAACTTTCATTAATATTTTTTGATTCTCCATGATTTGGAAGATCAATTGCAATACATCTAAAATCTTTTTTAACTCTTCTACTTGAGGTTTCCACATCTCTTTATCCCAAAGATACGAATGAACAAATACAAGAACCTCTCCTTTACCTTCATCTACATAAGAAAATTTCATTATTATCTCCTTTTACTATAATTCTTCTATTTTATTTTAATTAAAAAGCAAAATTTAAAACTGAATCTAATTCTTTTAAAATATTTTTCTTCTATAAATAAATATTGTTGTTTTCTAATTTTATTAAATACTTTCTCATAATTCTTAATCTATTTTTTTAGCATTATTCTTTCCCACTTTTTTTCCTTTTTCTCCCTTATTTCTATTTCTTTGTCTGGGTGTTTTAATTTCAATTCTTCTTTTTTCTCTTCTAACTTAGACAGAGAAGTATATAAATATTTTTCAATTACCTTATCATATTCCTTTCCTTCATATTTTTCTTTTCCATCTAGAATTCTAATCATATATTTATAATTTTCACTTAAGTTCATTTATATTCCACCTTTCAATTTTTATTATTATATACCTATTTTTTAATTTTTCAAAGCATTTTATTAACTTTTTTTATTTGGAATTAAGTACTTATATCACTTTAATATTCTATAATAAGTTAATTTGTCAAAACTAATTAAAGAAAATGCTACAGAAAATTAAAAGTACCTACTTTTACCATAGCTATAAAATAAATTTTCTGTTTTTATATTTTTTGTCAGTCAAATAATATACAATCATAAACTGATAAAAATAAAAAATCAAATAATTTTCTTACCTTTATAGAGAATATTTTCTCTATAAATATTTTTTGTAAAATTTATTACTTTACATTTCAAAGAAAATAAATGTATAATTAAATAATACTATACTGTGGAGGTTATACATGAAAAAAATACAATTATTACTAACAACTATTTTTACATTTATGTTTTTTATGACTAACATAAATGCAGCTGGAAAAGCAGAAAAGTACATGAAACAATTTGAGGGAAAAGATTTTATGATGCACTTTATAATGCACAACACTATTAATAAAAAACCTTCTAAAAGTGATGTGACATTAGCTAATAAAGGGAAAAAGCAAGTTACTAAAATGACTTATGAAGGAAAACCAGTAAGAATTTTGATGGAAGAAAAGAAAATCTATATGATAGTTGACCAAGATAAAATGGCAATGGATTTGAATATGATTGGAATAAATCCATCTACTCTTAAACAGCCTGATTATGTAGGAATTAAAATTACTTCTTCTGGAACTGATACTGTTATGGGTAAAAAACTTCCTTACGAGGAAATGGATGTAAAAAATGGTGGGAAAATAAGATACTACTTTGAAGGAGAAAAACTTGCCTACATAACTGGAAAAAATCTGGGAAATGATTTTATAATGGAAATATTGGAATGCAGCTCTAATGCTCCTGCCTCTCTTTTTGAAATTCCTAAAGGATATCGTGTAATGGACGGAATAAAAAGCTTAGGGTTGTAATTGAAATTTATCATATTTATTTTAGAAAGCATTTGTCGTCCTTTATATTTTTTCTGAAAAATTCTTTAATTGTTTAATCATTTTCTATGTTAAAATTAAAAACGATTTAAAACACTTTAAAACTCATGATAAAATATGTTATAACCACAACCTTAATAAATTAGTAAAAATTTTGATGAAATAGGCACTCATTCTGTGGGTGCTTATTTCATGTATAGAACTCTTGATGTACAGTTAATCTCATATCATCTCCACTTATATTTTTTATTCATAACATATCTTAGTCTATATTTTATTGGGGTACTTTTTTATCTTCTATCAATTTTTAATCTTGCAGATTTAATTATATAATAATAAAATAATCTTTGTTGCTATGTGTTAGTTATAATTCTATTTCAGCGTATTTTTATTGAATTTTAGCAGTAATTTTCCATAAAAATATTCTCATTTTTTATCTTTAATTCAATATTTTTTAAAATGTATCAAATCTGTATTACATTTTTCTTGAAAATATGCTATTATATATGTTACTTACTATTAAATAAACAATCATAATTTGTCGGAGGAATTTTTATATGAAATTATTAAAAGAATATATAGAGAAAAATGGTAAAGCCATTGGAACAAATATTCTGAAAGTAGATAGTTTTTTAAACCATCAAATAGATCCTAATCTAATGATGGCTATGGGAGAAGAATTTAAAAGAAGATTTAAAGATCAGGGAGTTAATAAAATACTTACAATAGAGGCTTCTGGAATTGCAATAGGTCTGGCTGCTGCTTACGCCTTCAATGTGCCTCTTGTTTTTGCTAAAAAGAAAATTCCTTCTACTATGGGAGATTTTTATACAACTAATGTCTTTTCATTCACTAAAAATAAAGATTATACAATCTGTGTAGCTAAAGAATTTCTAACACCTAATGATAAAGTTCTTATTGTAGATGATTTTCTAGCTATGGGAAATGCTGTATTAGGTCTTAAAACATTAGTTGAATCTGCTGGTGCTATAGTTATTGGTGCTGGTATAGCAGTAGAAAAAGGATTTCAGCAAGGTGAAAAATTGTTGACTGATAATGGTATTAAAGTAGAAGCTCTTGCTGTGGTTGATTCTCTTGAAAATGGTATTATTAAGTTTAGATAAATCAGCAAAAAAAGTTTTTATAAAAAAAACTATTGACATTTTCTTTTTATGAGAGTATTATAAGTTCATAATAAATTTTAATTAAAGAGGAGATAATTATGAAAGTTACTAAAGTTCTTAAAAACACATTACATCACCATCATCATAGATAAGAGTTTGTTTTTGTGAATTTAATTCATAGATACAGACTCATGTTGTAATTCAAAAACGAGTCTGTATCTATGGTGGAACTTAATGCTTTCTAATTTAGTTGAAGCCATCTGGATACTTGTATCAGATGGCTTTTTTATTTTAATTTTGATTTAATAATACGGGAGGAGATCTTTATGAAAAAATTATTTATGGCAGTTTTAGTTATTATGGTATCAGCTTCTATCAGCTTATTTGCAGCTGACAATTCTTTGGAAAAAGTGAAAAAAGATGGATACTTCACAGTTGGCTTAGATGCTACTTTTGCTCCAATGGGATTCAGAGATGAAAACGAAGAAATAGTTGGATTTGACATTGACCTTGCTAAAGAAGTTGCTAAAAGAATGGGTGTTGAAGTAAAATTCAAACCTTGTGAGTGGGACGGAATCATTTTCGATCTTAGAAGTAAGAATATTGATATGGTATGGAATGGAATGACAATAACAGAAGAAAGAAGCAAACAAGCTGCCTTCTCTACTCCATATCTGGTAGATGGACAGATTATTTTTTCTAGAAAAGGTAATGAAATAAATAAAGTCAGTGAATTGGAAGGAAAAGTAGTAGGAGTTCAATTAGGAAGCTCTGGAGCTCAAGCAGTTGAAAGAAATGCCATTGCACCAAAACTTAAAGGAATTAAAAAATATGCAACAAATGTTGAAGCACTTCTTGATCTTGAAGCTGGAAGAACAGATGCAGTTGTTATGGACGCCATCTCTGGAAAATACTACAATGCTAAGAAAATACTTTAAGCTTCTCTGAAGAATCTTTATCAGATGAATACTTTGCAATAGCTTTAAGAAAAGATGACAAAGCCTTACTAGATGAAATCAATAGATTACTAGATGAAATGAAAAAAGATGGAACATTTGACCAAATTTCTTTAAAATGGCTAGGAACAACTAAATAATAAGGAGAATAAACTTTATGGACGGAAATATAATATTTATTTTAAAAGGTATGAAATTAACAGTTAACTTATATGTTGTGACTATGCTTTTCTCTCTTCCTCTAGGGATATTATTATCCCTAGGAAGAGTTTCAAAAAATACAACATTAAGCAATATTATCCAAGTGTATACATGGATATTCAGAGGAACGCCACTTTTACTGCAGCTTTTCTTTGTATACTATGGTCTTCCAGTAGTTGGTATTACTTTATCACCTTTTGCTGCTGCTTCTCTTACATTTGTTATAAACTATACAGCTTATTTCTGTGAAATATTTAGAGGAAGCATTCTGGGAATTGATCCAGGACAATATGAAGCTGCAAAAGTACTTGGTATGAAGTACTGGCAGACTATGATTAGAATAATAATCCCACAGGCTCTTATTACAGCACTTCCGCCATTATCAAATGAAGCTATATCACTTATCAAAGATACTTCATTAGTTTCTGCTATTGGAATGGCTGAGATATTAAGAAATTCAAGAGAACTTGTTACTCGTGATTTCTCAATAACACCATTTTTTATATGTGCAGTTATTTATTTGGGTCTTTCTACAATAGTTGTTTTATTCTTTAAAAAAATGGAAAAAAAGGTGATGATATAATATGATTATTCAAGTTAATAATTTATCTAAACAGTATTTAGAAGGAGATGTAATACTTAAAAATATTAATCTTGGTATCGAAAAAGGAGAAGTTGTTTCCATTATAGGACCATCTGGAGGTGGTAAATCTACTCTTCTCAGATGTCTTATAGGCTTGGAAGAAATAGATTCTGGAGATGTAAAAGTTCCTGATAAAAAGAAAATGGGAATGGTTTTTCAATCTTTTAACCTTTTTCCACACAAGACAGCTATTCAAAATATAATGGAATCACTCATAGTTGTAGATAAAATGGATAAATCTGAAGCAAAAAAAATAGCTTATGATCTTTTAGAAAAAGTTGGACTTAAGGACAGAGCTGATTTTTATCCTAAAGCTCTTTCTGGTGGACAGAAACAAAGAGTAGCTATTGCCAGAGCTTTAGCAAGAAATCCAGAAGTTTTACTTTTTGATGAACCTACATCTGCTCTTGACCCTGATATGGTAAAAGAAGTATTGAATGTTATTGAACAACTCAGAGATTCAAGCAATATAACTATGGTAATAGTAAGCCACGAAATAGATTTTGTTAATCAGATTTCTGACAGAATAGTTGTTATGGAAAACGGGAATATAAAAGATATAGTGGTAAACAAGAAGAAAAGACAGGTTTCCTAATAAGGAATGCCTGTCTTTTCTATTTATATTTATTTTTTAGCTTTATATTCAGTTTTTAGCTGTAGCAATGAAATTACAATGATTTCTCTCTAAAAAGATAATTTTTACAATTAATATTCATATTTTAACTAAACATAATTGGCATAGCATTTATTAATGATTTAACTATATTATAATCTTCTTTGACAGCATCAGAATTTATATCTAAATATTTTTCTACATTTTCAAGATATTCTTTCGCTATTTCTTTTTCATCTATCTCAGCATAATCCCAAGCTAATTCCAAATCAGTCCAGCCTTCATACCCACCTATTTCAGCAGATTTTTTTATATGTTCCATAGCTTCAATGAATTTCCCACACTTTCTTAAAACTCTTCCTAGATTATATTCTATCCAGCTGTCATATGGATTAAGCTCAACTGCCTTTTTAAAGTTTTCTACTGCCTCTTCATTTCTTCCTAACTTGGCTAGAGTCCAGCCTATCTGTGAATAGATCCACTCATCATTTCTTCCCATCTCTATTACTTTTTCAAAATATTTTAATCCCTCTTCATATTTTTTTAAAGTTCCTAAATTCCAACCTATTTCTGAATATAACCAAACATCTTCTCTTCCTAACTTTTCTGCTTTATCCAAATAAATTAAAGCTTCCTCTGCTCTATCCAGCCTTCCATAATTATAAGCTATCTCTGAATACAGCCAGTCATCTTCTCTTCCTAACTCTTGAGCTTTAAATAATCTTGCTATTGCTTCCTCACTTTTCCCAGTTCTTCCTAAACAGATAGCAAATTCACAATTCAGCCATATATCATCTCTACCTAATTTTTCAGTTGTTTCAAGATATGGAAGTGCCTCTTCATACTTTCCAATAATATCATATGACCAAGCTATTTCTGAGTTCAACCATACATCATTTCTTCCTAACTCTTTCGCTTTAAGATAATATTCTATCCCTTCTTCTACTTTTTGATTTCTTGAAAGGCTATATCCTATTTCAGAATATATCCACGAATCATTTCTTCCCATTTCAATGGCTTTTTGGAGATATTTTTCCCCTTCTTCAGTTTTTCCTACAGCATCTAAATTCCAACCCATTTCTGAATAGAGCCATATATCGTTTCTTCCTAATTTCTCTACTTTTTCTAAATACTTCAAAGCTTCTTCATTTTTATTTAACTGTCCTAAATTCCATGCTATAGTAGAATAAAGACGAATACTTTCATCTCCATTTTCTTCTGCTTTCTTTAATTCTGCCAATGCTTCTTCATTTTTTCCTAAATCTCCCAAAGAAAGTCCCATTTCTAAATGAAGCCATGCATCATCTCTTCCCAATTCTTGTGCTTTCTTTAAATATACCAGAGCTTCTTCTGGTTTTGACATATTTCTTAAAGTCCAACCTATTTCAGATTCAAGCCATACATCGTCTTCTGATATTTTTTTAGATTTATAAAGATATTCTAATTCTTCTTCATATTTATCCAAAACTCCAAGATTCCAGCCTAATTGATTATAAAGCCAAGTATCACTTCTCCCTAATTCTTCAGCCTTCTTAAAATATTCTACTGCTTCTTCATGTTTTTCTATTCTTGCTAACTGCCACCCCAACTCTGAATTTAACCATATATCATTTCTTCCTAGTTCTTCTGCTTTCTTTAAATATTCTATTCCCTCTTCATATCTTCTTATAACTCCAAGCGTTACTCCAATCTGTGATAAAAGCCATATATTATCCTCTTCTCCTGCAAGTGCTTTCATATAGTATTCTAATGCTTCTTCATCTCTATCTAATTGATTTAGACACCACCCTATATGTGTAATCACCCAGTAGTCATCTCTCCCAAACTCTTCAGCCTTTTTAAAATATTCTAATGCACTTTCATAATTATCTAACTTTTCATATATATCTCCTATTTCTGCAAGAGCAAAAGTATTTTCTGAATCTAATTCTACAGCTTTTTTAAAGCATTTAATGCTTCCTCATTTTTTCAATTCTTTGAAGATTCCAGCCTAATTCAAAATATGTCCATGCATAATCAGGATCTAAATTTTTTGATTTCTCAAAATATTCAGCTGCTTTTTCATAATTTTCCAAACCACTATAAGCATATCCTACTCTATAATTCCACAACGAATCTTCTTCTCCCTCTTCTTTGATAGAAAAAAGTATTTCCAAGGCTTTCTTATAATTTCCTAGATTATTTTCTGCTCTTCCCCATTCAGATATAATTTCAAAATCTCTATCTTTCTCTTTTATCTCAAGAATCATATCTACAATTTCCTGATATTTTTCTTCATCATTAAGAAGTGCTATCTTCTCTTTTAGTTCTTTGCTCATTTAGATTCCTCCTTGAATGAATTGTATTCAGCATATTTTATTTTATCATAAACTATTCTTTATATACAATCAAGTATGCTTTTCATTATGTCAATTTTCAGGTGCAGATATTTTTTTATTTTTCATTCTTTGTCAAGTTCTTTAAATCCTTCTCCTAAGACTTCTGACACATCAGTTATAGTAAGAAAAGCTTCAGGATCAATATCCCTTACTATTCTTTTCAATTTTACTATCTGGAATTTACTTACAACACAATATATTATATCAAAAGAATCTCTTGTGTATCCTCCAGAACCATCTAATATCGTTACTCCTCTTCCTGTTTCGTCCATAATTTTAACCCTTAATTCTTCTGCTTTTCGAGAAATTATAGTTACAGCTTTAGCTTTATCCAATCCTTCTTGCAGAAAATCTATAGTTTTAGTCAGTACCATAGCAGCTATCAAAGTATACATAAATATTTCTTTTCCAAATAAAAATGCCACTGCTGATAGTACTACTACATCTAATATAAACATAGCTCTTCCTACTGGTATTCCTCTATATTTTGTCATTATTCTAGCTATAATATCTGTTCCTCCAGTAGACCCACCAGACATAAATATTATTCCTAATCCAATTCCACCTATAAAACCTCCATAAAGAGAAGCTAAAAGTACATCATCTGTAGCACCGTTTAATCCTGAAGTAAAATCTAATGCAAAAGACATCATAGCTGTTCCATAAAGAGTTTTTACTATAAAATCTTTTCCCAGCATTTTCCAACCTACTATTAATAAAGGAATGTTTATTACAAAATAAGTTGTTCCTACTGGTGTTTTAAAAAGATAGAAAATAATAAGAGCTATTCCTGTAACTCCTCCCTCAGCTAAATGATTGCTTACATAAAAATAATTTACTGCAAAAGCATATAAAAAGCACCCTAATGTTATAAAAAAATAATCCTTTAAGAATCTTAAAACTTTTTTTTCTATGTTACTCACCCCTATTCTAATTTTTTAAATTTACTTCTAATTTATTATATGGAATCTCTATATTTTCTTCATTAAAGACTTTAATAATATAAGCCATAAGCCTGCTTCTTGTACTGTAATAATGCTCTCTTCTCGCCCATACTATAAAATAAATATTTACTGAAGAATCTCCATAGCTCATTATATTGATAAAACTTTTTCTTTCAGTTTCCAATCCTTCAAAAGTTTTACTTATTCTTTCTAGTACTTCTACAGCTTTGTTTTGATCACATTCATAAGCTACAGGTACAGTAAGCTTTATTCTTCTGTACTCATTTGCATCATGATTAATTACATTACTGTTTATCATAACATTATTTGGAATTATCACTCTTTTGCTGTCCAGTGTATTTATGTGGGTTGAAAACACATCTATTTTATAAACTTCACCAAAAGCTCCATTTACTTCAATATATTCTCCCACAGTAAAAGGTCTTGTGAATAAGATTACCACTCCTCCAGCAAAATTAGAGAGAAATCCTTTGAGTGAAATACCTACTCCAAGACCTACTGCACTTATCATTGTTATAATTGATTGTTCTTTAAATCCAAATACGAGAAGTCCAAACAGAAAAAATATAATATATAATCCTAATTTAATAAAGGATTTACTGAATTGTTTTGCCCCAGGATCAATTCTATTCCTTGACACCTTCTCAATATATTTCAATATTATTTCAGTTATCTTTTTACCTATATAGAGAATAAGTAAAAAATGAGCAGTTTGATTAAAAAAATCAAAGCATCATTTAAAATAATTTTAAATATTTTTTCACCATCTTTATTTTCTAAAGATGCAATTGTTGCAAAAAAGTTCATTTTAACATCTCCTTATATCATTTTCCCCGAGATATTAATCTAAACAGATTATTTTTCCTTTATTTTTTCGCTCCACAAGGAAGTCAATGTAAGTTTTATGCTGTAAAAAAAATCACTTACATTCTCTTTTATATTTCTAAAAAAGCTTTTAATTACCTTTTTATTTCCTAATTTATCTATTTTAAATTCTTTTCCATCTAATTTTACTAAAGCTTCTCCATTCTTAAAGTTACTAGCTTTTGAATATTTAAAATCTATAACTTTTTCTCCATCTTTATTTATATAGCCCCATTTTCCATTATGTTTAACTGCTGCAAGCTCCTCTGAAAAAAAATTTACTTCTTCATAAATCATCGGAATCTGAATCTTACCATCAAAATTTAAATATCCATATAAGAAATTTTTCCCATCTTTTTTATAAATTATTATAAGATCTCTTTCTACTTCATCTTTTAACTCACTATACATTTGAGATTCTTTATCTTTATAATTGTAGACTCCCATTTCTCCTATCCATCTTCCATCTTTAGACATCATTCCTTCATGATAATTTATATCTACAAGATAAATATAATTGCTTTTTATAGCTATAAGCATATTATTGGGTTTAGTAATAAATTTATTATTTGAATCTATTATTCCATACAATCCAATAGAAGCCTGATCTCCATCTACTACTCTGACTATTTTATGGTCCTTCAATTTCCTTTTTATAGGGACTTCCTCTACAATGTAATTATTTATTTTGATAAAGCCTTCTCCAAAAAGTGTTGTTGATATCATTATCAAAGCAATAAGTAATTTAATCATAACTGTACCTCCCATTTAGAAGTGTTCACCCTATAATATATTATAACCTTTATTTTTAGAAAAAAAAAGAGGCAATTAAAGTTTATTTTTAATCACCTCGTAAAAATACCAAATTATTAGTCTGGATTTATTACATATTCAGTTAATTCATTTACAAATTTAAGTGTCTTATCATTCTTATCATTTACTGGATTAAATTCTACTATATCAACTGATGTTACAAAATAGTTCTTGAATAAATATTTAAATGTCTGGAAAATTTCATCAGTTGTAAATCCGTTTCTAACTGGTGTACTTACTCCAGGAGCCATTTCAGGATTTACTGAATCAACATCAAAACTTATATGAAGATTATCAATTTTCAGGTAATCCTTTATCTCTTCAAGAATATTTTCCAATCCTTTTTGAAGAACTTCATCATGATATATAACTTTTACTCCAAGCTGGTCTATTATCTCTCTTTCTTTGAAATCTAAATCTCTGGCACCAAGTATAACCACATTTTTGCTATCGATTTTAGCTCCTTCATAGAAACAGTTTACCAAATCCCTATCCCCTGCTCCTTGTAAAAGTGCAAGAGGCATTCCATGAATATTTCCTGTAATAGTAGATTCATCAGTATTCATATCACCATGAGCATCTATCCATATTACTCCTATTTCTTTTTCTAATGAAACTCCAGATATACTTCCAAGTGCTATAGAGTGATCTCCACCTATTACAATTGGTCTATATCCATCTCTTACTGCTTCATTTACAGAAGCTGCAAGTTTTTCACAAGTGTTAAGAATAGTATTTTTATATTTAAGATTCCATTCATTAAAGTTTTCTTTTTGTTTTTCAACTTCTATGATTTCCATTTCATCAAATGTATCTGGATAGTATTCACAAAGTGTATCAGGTCCAAATTCAATTCCAGCTTTGTTTGCTCCAAGATTCATTGGAACACCAAACATCATACTCTTCATCTTTTCTGTATACAAGTAGATAGCATCTTCCTCTTCAATTACATTGATATTTATAAGTTCAGGGTCAGCCATTCCCTGGATATGAAGTTTAGCCTCTTTTAATTCTTTTATATAATCAATTATCTCTTCTGTTATTCTTTCTCCAGGAGTGATAATAGGTATTCCAGGTGGATAAGCCATTATCATTTCACCACATATCTTACCAGCACTCTCTTCAAAAAGTATAGTATTTTTATCACTGTAAAAAGCTTCTCTCGGTATCAATACCTGTTCTGGAATAGTAGGCATTTTTATAAAGTTTCTTTTTACCTTTGTAACTTTTCCATAGAATCTTTCACTTATCGATTTCAAAGCAGCTATAAATTTATCTATACTTTCATCTGTATCTCCAATAGTAATAAGTCCTAATACATTATAGAAATCTGAAAGTTCTACTTGTATATTATAATCATCTACAAGAAGAGTTTCCAGCTCAAATCCTGTAAGTCCTAATTCCTTTGCTGTAACTGTAACTTTTGTTGGATCAAAAGCAAAAATTCCTTCTCTTCCTACTATTTCATCACCAAAGCAAAACATTCCAGGTATTCTATTAACTTCATTTCTGAATCTTTTAGCTAATTTTATAGTTCTATCTAAAAGTTCATATCCTTCTGTTGCTATCTGTCTTCTTGCACAATCCAATGAAGCCATCAATGGATAAGAAGGTGATGTTGTATGTAAAAGACTTAATATCTGCTGTACTCTATTTGGATCAATTCTGTCAGAATTTATATGTAAAAGTGACATTTGAGTCATAGCCCCGATTATTTTATGTGTACTTTGAGTACAAATATCTGCTCCAGCATCTACTGCTGATAAAGGAAGTTCATCATGAAAATGAAGATGTGGTCCATGAGCTTCATCTACTATAAGAGGAATATCATAACTATGAACTATGTCAGCAATTTTTTTTATATCAGTTGCTACTCCGTAATATGTAGGATTTATAATTAATACTGCTTTTATATCTGGATGCTGTTTCAGCATATTTTCTACAGTCTGAGGTCTGACACCATGGGCTATTCCCAACTCCTCATCAACTTCCGGATTCATATAAATAGGTTCAGAACCACTTAATATGATACCAGCAGAAACTGATTTATGTACATTTCTTGGTACTAATATCTTATCTCCAGCTTTCATTACAGACATAATCATTGCTTGAATAGCACCAGAAGTCCCATTTACTGCAAAAAAGCTTTTCTTAACACCATAAGCATCTGCTGCTAATTCTTGAGCTTCTTTTATACAGCTTTTTGGCTGATGTAATCCATCTACCATTTTAAAAATAGTTACATCTATGGAGAAAGGTCCATTCCCCATGAAATCATAAAATTCTTTGTCTACTCCTTTTCCTCTCTTGTGACCAGGCACATGAAATGGAAGAATATCCCTTCCAACATATTCATCTTTCAATACAGAGAATAGTGGAGTCTTATTTTGGTCTAGCTTTGACATCTTACCTCCTTTAGTAATTTTTTTGTTATAGATATTTATTTGTTTTTATAATATAATGTTGAAAATAACATATTTATATAAAAAGTTAAATACGATGTATTGTAAAGCTTTTTATCTAATTAGTCAATAAAATTTATTTTTTTAGGAGAAAATTATGAAAAACATACTATTACTTATTTCTCAAGGTGTTGAAATTCTTGAAGTATCTCCATTTATCGACGTTTTTGGCTGGAATATGATTGTAGGAAAAAAGGACACTTTTCTTACTACTTGTAGCTTCCATGATATAATCAATTGTACATGGAATATTAAAATTTTACCAGAAGTAAATTTAAAAGATACAAAATTAAATTTAGAAATATACGATGCTTTAATAATTCCTGGTGGCTTTGGCAAAGCAGGTTTTTTCAATGATATGAAAATTACTGAATTTCAAAATATCATTAAATATTTTCATAGCCAAGATAAGATAATACTTGGTGTTTGTACTGGAGTTATAGCTCTTGGAGAAAGTGGTATTCTCAAAAACAGAAAAGCTACTACCTATCTTTTAGATAATGACAGATATTTCAGGCAGCTCTTAAATTTTGGAGCAATTCCTATAAGAGAAGAAATTGTAATTGATGGTAATATCATTACCTCTTCAGCTCCTAAAAATGCTTTGGAAACAGCATTTATTCTTCTTGAAAAATTAACTTCTAAAGAAAACATGGAAAAAGTAAAATATAATATGGGATTTTAATTTCTCTGATACTTTTTAATCGGTAGATTTAAATAAATCTAACAATAAAATATTAACTCAAACCTGATTTTATTTTCTCTGATACTTTTTAACTACCAAATTACATATGTAAATCCTTTAAAAATATTTTATACCAAAATTATTTTTTATATATTTTGAGTTCCAACATTATTCTATTCTATGATTATTTTATTATTTAAAAAAGTTGATGAAATTTATTAGAAATTATGGTATTCTTATTTATATAAAGATTTTTAGAAAAAACTATTTTAAAGAGGTGAATTTTTTATGAAAATTGCTGAAAGCAATGTAGTAACATTAGAATTTAAAGTTTATGATAATGATACAAATGAACTTTTAGAGGATACAAAAGAAGTTGGACCATTTTTTTACATTCATGGATTAGGAAATTTTGTTCCAAAAATTGAAGAAACTTTAGAGGGACAGGAAAAAGGATTTAAAACTGTTATGACTCTTACTCCTGAAGAAGGGTATGGAGATTATGATGAAGAACTTGTTGAAAAAATGGACAAGGCTGATTTTGAAGAATTTGAAGATATCTATGAAGGGCTTGAATTCATAGCAGATATGGATGATGGAACTGAGCAGCAATATGTAATTACTGCTATTGAAGATGATGTTGTAACTGCTGATGGAAATCACCCATTTGCTGGTAAAAATATAAGATTTGAAGTTGAAGTAACTGGTGTAAGAGAGGCTACTGAAAAAGAATTAGAACATGGACACCCTCACTTTGAAGGTTTTGAAAATTAATCAATAGTGTTACTAACAGGCTGACTAAAAGTGAGATTTTTGCCAGCCTGTTCTTTTGTTTTTTAATTTTAAATTTTGGAGGCGTAATAATTATGAAAATTGCTTTAGGTGCAGATCATGGAGGATTTGAACTAAAAGAAAAAGTAAAAACACATCTTATAAAAAATGGATATGAAGTATTAGATCTTGGGACAAATTCAACTGACTCTGTAGATTATCCTGAATTTGGTCATGCTGTTGGTCATGCTGTTGTTGAAAAAAAAGCTGAATTTGGAATAGTTATCTGTGGAACTGGAATAGGTATTTCCATTGCTGCTAATAAAGTTCCTGGTGTCAGAGCAGCTCTTTGCACTAATACTACAATGGCAAGATTGACTAGAGAACATAATAATGCTAATATTCTTGCAATGGGTGGCAGAATTGTTGGAGATGTTCTTGCACTTGAAATGGTAGATGTTTTTCTTGCTACTGAATTCCAAGGTGGAAGACATGAGAAAAGAATCAATAAAATAGAAACTATCTAAATAGTTTATTTTACAATAAATTATATTTAAATTAGGAGATGATTTTATGGCTACTCTTTTTACAAAAATAATAAATAGAGAAATCCCAGCAACTATTGTCTATGAAACTGACAATGTTCTAGCTTTCAAAGATATTAATCCAGCTGCACCTGTCCATATTTTAATAGTACCTAAAAAAGAAATTCCTACAGTAAATGATATAACTCCTGAAGATAAAGAAATAATAGGAGATATGTATCTTGCTATTGGTAAAATAGCTAAAGATTTAGGAATAGATCAAGAGGGATATAGAGTTATTACCAACTGTAATGAATATGGTGGTCAGGAAGTATTCCATCTCCATTTTCATCTTCTTGGAGGTAAAAAATTAGGTCCTTTAATTTCATAACAATTAATTTTTATAAGCTCAGACTGTTTCAATTTATGAAACAGTCTTTTTATTTTTATAATTTCAATATAATTATTTTCATTTTTAACTTTTTTAGAAAAATGTATCATTTTTATAAAATTTTATTTTTATTTTACGCTTAAATAACATTATGATTTTTATTTGATATATTTTTAAAATTTTTCCTATTTTAGCAATTGACTTTATATATATTTTGTAGTAATATTGTACAAAAGAATTTTATATAAACCATTATATGCTTCTAAGGGGGAAATTTTATGTCAACAACTACAAAAAAAACTGGTATTGCTGCCAAATGTATTAAGTTTATTGAAAGAGCTGGAAATAAACTACCTCATCCTTTTATTTTATTTGGAATATTTATTCTGGTTACTCTTTTAATATCTTTTATCTTATCTAAATTAGGTTTTGAAGCCACTTACCTTGATGAAGGTAAAAAAATTGGAGATACTGCCAAAATGGTTACTGTAAAAGTGGTAAACCTTCTTACTTTTGATAATATGAGAAAACTTATTGTTAATCTTCCAGATACTTATGTTAGATTTCCATCATTAAAAATAGTACTAATTGTTATGATGGCAATTGGAGTAGTCGAAGAAACAGGATTTTTTAATGTATTAATGAGAAAGTATCTTCTAAAAGCACCTAAAAGTCTTATTACAGCTGTCCTTATATTTGTATGTGTAAATTCTAATATCATGTCAGGAGCTGGAGTAATTCTTGCTTTTACTATTGGTGGAGTGCTTTTTGCTTCTATTGGCAGAAACCCAAAATTAGGTATTATCCTTGGTTTCGCTGCCTGCAGTGGAGGGTATACTTCTAATATACTTATTTCTGGTACTGATGCTCTTCTTGCTGGAATTACAGAACAGGCTGCTTCAAGTGTAGGTGTAAATGTTACTATCACACCACTTTGTAATTACTATTTTATGGCTGTTTCTACAATTTTTCTGACTTTAACACTTACATGGGTAACTGAAAAATTTATGGTAAAAATAACTGGTGGAGAAAATTTTGGATTAGGAAATACTGATGCTCTTGATCAATACAAATTAACTCAAGATGAAGAAAAAGGATTAAAATACTCTTTTTATGGATTTTTATTCTTTGCAGTAGTAATGGCTGTTCTTACTCTTCCATCTAATGCTTTTTTCAGAAATGCAAATGGGGCTTTTCTTCCTAATTCTCCATTACTTTCTTCCCTTGTTCCAATAATATTTTTCTTGTTTGTGTCTGTGGGAATTGGATTTGGAATTGGAGTAAAAAAAATAACATCTTCAAGAGATGTTCCTAAATTTCTTCAAAAGGGAGTTGCTAAAGCAGTTCCATTACTAGTAACAATACTAAGTTCAGCTGTATTTATTGAGCTTCTAAACAAAAGTAATATTTTTAAAATTATGGCAATAAAAGGTTCTTTTATATTAAAAAATGCTAATGTTGGACCACTACCTCTACTTATATTAGTTGCTATTATTACTGCTGTTATAAATCCTTTCATGGTATCTGGTTCTACTAAATGGGTGCTTCTTTCTCCTATGATAGTTCCAATGCTGGCATTTTTAAATATCTCTCCTGCATTTGCACAACTAGCATTTAGAATAGGAGATTCTGCAACTAATATAATTTCTCCACTAAGATCTGATATACCTGTTATTTTAGGATTAATGGCTCAATATGATGAAGAAAGAAGAAAAAGAGGTATTTCAGTTTCAAAAGAGGAAGAAGCAGGATTTGGTACTATTTTTTCCCTTACTCTTCCTTATTCAATTGTTATTTTTGTTACACTTGCTGGACTAATGGTAATATGGTATTTCTTAGGACTTCCTATTGGACCTGGGGAATATTTATTTATAAAATAAAATATTAAATTATTGGAGGGATTTAAATGGAAAATAATAAAGTATTGTTAATTAAAAATGCAACTATACTAGATGTAGAGGAGAAAAGAGAAGTTGAAGCTGATATTTTAATAAAAGATGGAAAAATAGCTGCAATAGAACATAATATTGAAACTTCTGCTGACAATGTTATTGAAGCTGGAAAAAGATATGTAACTTCTGGATTGGTAGATTGTCATACTCATTTAGGATTAAAAGGAGACAGTCAAGGTTTTGAAGGTATTGACCACAATGAAAAAAATGACCCTGTTACACCTCAAATGAGAGGACTGGATGGAATAAATCCTTTGGATGTCACTGTCAAAGAAGCTCTTGCTCATGGTGTAACTACTGTTGGAAGCGGTCCTGGTTCTACAAATGTATTTGGAGGTACTTTTGCATGTATAAAAACATATGGAGAATGTGTTGATGACATGCTTTTAAGTGATTCAGTTGCCATGAAATCTGCATTTGGAGAAAATGTAAAAAGAACATATAATGATAAGAAAAAAACTCCTATGACAAGAATGGGAATTGCTGCTTTATTCAGAGAATATATTTTTAAAGCTAAAGAATATTTAAGAGATAAAGAAAGTGGAAAAAATCCTAAATTTGACATGAAATTGGAAGCTCTTATTCCTGTAGTAAAAAAGAAATTCCTGTAAAAGCTCATGTTCATAGAGCAGATGATATTATGACTGCTGTTAGACTTGCCAAAGAATTAGATTTAGATATGACTCTTGATCATTGTACTTGTGCTAAAGATGTATTTAATTCTCTTATGAAAGTTGATTATCCAATGATAATGGGACCATCTCTTGGACATAGAGGAAAAATAGAATTGCAAGGAAAAGGATTTGATTCTGTTGCTTTGTTCAGCAATGCTGGTAAAAAAATAGCTATTACTACAGATGCACCAGTAGTACCATTGCAATATTTGAATATCTGTGCTGGCCTTGCTGTAAGATCGGGAATGGATAAATGGGAAGCTTTAAGAGCAATATCATTATATCCTGCTTCATTTATGAAACAAGATCACAAGGTTGGAAGTATTAAAGTTGGAAAAGACGCTGATATAGTCATTTGGAATGATTATCCACTATCTAATTTTGCACTTCCTAATTATGTATTGGTAAATGGAGAGGTTGTAGAAGGAATAGACAAATAATTTTATAAAAATTAATTTTGCTAAAGGGGCTGTTATAAATTGATGATTTTTAATCATTAATTTAGATAGTCCTTTTTTATTTTTAATTTTATAGAGTTTTATAAAACATATTGACTTTTTTTATTTTTAGTGTATAACTTTTTAACAAGGACTTCTTGTCTGAAAATATGTCTGAAAATATTTTAAGGGGGATTTATATGTCGAGTTCAACAATGAAAAAAACTGGGGTCATCAATATTTTTATTGATGTTATTGAATCTTTGGGAAACAAACTGCCTCATCCTTTCTGGCTGTTTGTTTTCTTATGTGTCATCACATTAGTTGCTTCATCTGTTTTTTCTCACTTTGGCGTTTCAGTAGAATATATGTCTGCACAAGCAACAGGTGCTGCAATGACTACTGTCAAAGTAGAAAATCTTTTATCTTATCCTGAAATGAGAAATTTTCTATCTAATCTTGTAAAAACTTATATCACATTTCCGCCATTAGGTTTAGTTTTAGTCATGATGATGGGAGTAGGTCTTATTGAGCAGACTGGACTTCTTTCTTCTCTCATAAGAAAGATGATTCTGCAAGCTCCACCTTATGTAGTTACTGCTGTTTTGATGTTTATAGGAATCAACTCAAGTATTGCATCTGATGCTGGAATACTTTTTACTCCAACTATAGGAGCTGCTGTATTCAAAGCACTTGGAAGAAATCCATGGCTAGGTGTAATTGCAGGTTATGCTGCTGCTTCTGGTGGACTGAGTGCAAGCTTATTCATTTCAGGAAGTGATGTCGTTCTGGCTGGTATAACTGAAAGTGCTGCAAAATCTATGAATATAGCAGGTTCTACTTCTCCAGTTATAAACTGGTATTTTATGTCTGCCATGACTCTTATTCTTACTGTAGTCCTTACATTTGTTACTGAAAAAGTTTTAGCAAAATTAGTTGATGATACTAAAATAGAAATGAAAGAGCATGAAAAATCACAGTATGAATTAACTCAAGATGAAAAAAAAGGATTATTTTATTCTGGAATTGCTGTAGTAATCGTTATTATAGTATTGTTATTTTTATCTCTTCCTCAAAATTCTTTTTTTAGAAATGATAATGGACATTTTCTTCCAAAGTCGCCACTTATGTCATCTGTTCTTCCAATAATATTTTCAATATTTTTTATTACTGGAACTGCATATGGAGTTGGAGCAAAAGTTATTAAAAAACTTGAAGATATCCCTAAACTTATGCAAAAAGAACTATTGGGTATGACATCAATTTTTGTAACTATGTTTCCTGCTTCTATGTTTGTTTATCTTTTTGGCAGAAGCAAACTTGCTACTATTGTTGCAGTAAAAGGTGCAGACAGAATAAAAGACTTAGATATTGGAGCAATACCTCTTCTCATTTTATTGATTCTTCTCTGTACAGCACTGAATCTTTTAATGGGAAGTTCATCAGCTAAATGGTTAATCCTTGCACCTATATTTATTCCTATGTTCTCAATGGTCGGTTTTTCTCCTGCACTTACTCAAGCTGCTTATCGTATAGGAGATGGTTCAACAAATATTATTTCACCTATTGCTGGAGCTGTCCCTGTTATTTTAGGACTTTTAGAACAGTATAAGCCTGATAATTATGATAAAAAAATTGGTGTTGGTACTATGATTTCACTTGAACTTCCTTTTACTATTACGCTCTTAGTTGTTCAAACAATTGCAATTATTATCTGGTTTACATTTAATATTCCCTTAGGACCTGGAGCTGGAGTTTTTTGTTAGATAACTATTAGGAGGATTGTTATGTTAGATTTAGATATTATAAAAAATGAAATAAAAAATTTTGAAGATGAACTTATAAAAATCAGAAGATATATACATCAAAATCCAGAATTATCCATGACAGAGTATAATACTTCTGAGTTTATAATTGAAAAATTAAAATCTTTTGGAATAACAGATATAGAAAGAGTTGGAGCAACTGGTGTAACAGCATTGATAAAAGGAAACAGCAATCGTTGTCTGGCTATAAGAGCCGACATGGATGCTCTTCCTTTTCAGGAAAATACTCCTGTAGCTTATTCATCAAAAAATGACGGAATAGCTCATGCCTGTGGACATGATATACACACAACCTGTTTATTGGGCTGTGCTTATATTTTGAATAAATATAAAAATAATTTTGATGGTACAGTTAAACTTTTATTTCAACCTGGTGAAGAAAAAGGTGTTGGTGCTAAGTCAATGATTGAAAATGGTGCTTTAAATAATCCTGTTCCAGAAGCTATTTTTGGTCTTCACTGCTGGCCTGATGTCAAAGCTGGTTCTATTTTCCATCGTTCAGGGAAAATGAGTGCTTCTTCTGATACTTTTAAAATTATTATTGAAGGAAGTCAGGGACATGCTGCTCATCCTTATAAAGCTGTAGATCCCATCATGATTGTAGGAAATATCATCTGTGGTGTTCAGAATATTATTTCAAGAGAAGTATCTCCATTAGAATCTGGTGTTATAACTTTATCTGCCATCAATGGTGGAAATGCTGCAAATGTCATTCCTAAAACTGTTGAAATAATAGGGAGTATCAGGGCCCTTTCACCTGAAATCAGAACTTTCCTTCACCAGAGATTAACAGAAATAGCTGAAGGAACTGCCAAAACTTTTAGAGGCAGTGCTATTGTTGAAATAAACAAAGGTACTCCTGTTGTTATAAATGATTATAAAATATCTGCTTTAATACAAAATACATGTGAAAATATTTTAGGAAAAGAAAATGTTATATACAATCCATATCCTTCTATGGGTTCTGAAGATTTTGCCTATTATCTTGAACAAATACCTGGGGCAATGTATAGACTGGGATGTGGATTTGAAAATGAAAAAAATTATCCTTTACATTCAAATTCTTTCAATCCTAATGAGGATTCTATAGTTGTTGGTGTTCTTACTTTAGTAGCAATAGCAGATAATTTTTTTAAAGATTAATTTTTGAATATAATTTAATATATTTCAACATCATCTCGGTTTCTAAATTTTTCCTTTTTTTATATATTTTGTAAATGTAAAAATATCTTTTTTATATATTTTTTTAATATAAAAAAGTTGATTTTTTTCAAATAAGATATATAATAAAGTATTATAATAAATGTCTGAAAAGACGTCTGAAAACACTGTAATACTTTTAACAAGGGAGGTTTTATTATGGCAGATACAAATATTAAAAAACATGGTTTTCTTGATTGGGTAGAAAGAGTAGGAAATAAAATCCCTCATCCTTTTATTCTTTTCTGTTGCTTAGCTGCTGCAATTATAATAATTTCAGCTATATGTACTTTTTTCGATATTCAGGTAATTGATCCTGTTACAAACAAAGCTGTAGTTGCAAAAAGTTTATTGTCTGCAGAAGGTATAAATTTTATGTTACAAAGTATGGTTAAAAATTTTACTGGATTTTCTCCTCTGGGACTTGTATTGGTTATGACTCTTGGTATCGGTCTTGCTGAGCATGTTGGATTAGTTTCTTCATTTATGAGAAATAGTATACTGACTTTAAAAGACTATCCAAGAATAATAACTTTTATGATAATGATAATTGGAATATGTGGAAATCTAGCTTCTGATGCTGCTATTGTTGTCATTCCAGTTATATCAGCTTTTATTTTCCTTTCTTTAGGAAAACATCCCTTGGCTGGTATTGCAGTAGGATATGCTGCTACTACAGCAGGATTTAGTGCCAACCTTTTAGTTGCAGGAACAGATGCACTTTTAGCAGGTATTACTACAGAAGCTGTTAAGATAGTAAATCCTAATTTCCAAGTATCTGTAGTTTGTAACTGGTATTTTATGGCTACTTCTACTTTCCTTCTTGCAATAGTAGGTACTATTGTTACTGAAAGAATAATTGAACCAAGACTTGGAAAATACACTGGTAAAAAAATAATTCCTCAAGAAGAAGTTTCTCCATTAGAGAAAAAAGCATTAAAAAATTCTGGAATAGCAACTGCTATTTATCTGATTATATTATTTATAGCAGTTTTTCCTCAAAATAGTTTCCTTAGAAATGCAAAAACTGGTTCTCTATTGGATTCACCTCTTTTAAAAGCTATTATTCCTATACTTTTGATACTTTTCTTAGTAGCTGGTATCTCTTATGGTATAACTATGGGAAAAATTAAATCAGCTGGAGATGTTCCTAAATATATGACTATTGCAATGAAAGATATGTCTTCATATATTGTTCTGGTATTTATCATTGGACAGTTTGTTTCATACTTCAACTGGAGCAAACTTGGATATATACTTGCTGTTAATGGAGCAGAAATGCTTACTTCAATGAATTTAAAGGGAATTCCTCTTTTTATAATGTTTATTTTACTAACTGCATTTATCAATTTATTTATAGGAAGTGGTTCTGCTAAATGGGCTCTATTGGCACCAATATTTGTTCCTATGTTTTATATGTTGGGATATGCTCCATCTCTTACACAATTGCTTTATAGAATTGGAGATTCAACTACTAACATAATTTCTCCGTTATTCCCATATATGCCTATCATTTTAGGATTAGCACAGGAATATGATGAGGACTATGGAATGGGTACAGTTATTTCTACTATGATTCCATACACAATAGCAATGCTTATCATGTGGATAATCATGGCTATTATCTGGATAACTTTAGGTATTCCTTTAGGACCAGGAGAAGTACTTTATCTTTAAATAACTAATAAATAATTTATGACTGGAGGCTTCTTACATGAAATTTTCTGATATAGAAAATGTTATAGATAAACATATAAATGAAATAATAGCTTTTAGAAGGGATCTGCATGAACATCCAGAACTTGGAGGAAACGAAGTCAGAACTTCTTCTAAAGTAACTGAACAATTAAAAAAATTACCTGTAAAAATAAGAGAAAATATAGGTGGCCATGGAATAATTGCTGACCTTACTGGAATTGAAGGAGGAAAGACTATTTTACTGAGAGGTGATATGGACGCACTTCCTATCAATGAAAGCAATGACCTTTCTTTTTCCTCTAAAGTTCCTGATATAATGCATGCCTGTGGACATGATATGCATACCTCTATAATACTAGGTACTGCTATTGTATTAAGTGAATTAAAAGATAAAATAAAAGGAAATGTAAAATTCATGTTCCAGCCTAATGAAGAATCGGCTCCAATTGGTGGTTCTCGAGCCATGATGGAAGATGGACTTCTGGAAAATCCAAAAGTTGATGAAGCTTATGCCCTTCACGTTTTTGGTAATCCTACAGGAACTGTAGCTTTTAGACCTGGAGTTGCAAATTCCAGATCAGACAGAATAACTATAGAAATTAAAGGAAAAAGCAGCCATGGTTCTCTGCCTGGTGAAGGAAGAGATGCCATAGTTACAGCTGCAAATATCATATCCTCTATTCAAACAATTATCAGCAGAAATATGGGACCTTGTGAAAATGCTGTAGTTACTATTGGAAAAATAACTGGTGGAAGCAGATACAATGTTGTTTCTGACTATGTGAAATTAGAGGGAACTGTCAGAACTTTTGATACTGGTACTGCTGAACTCATAAAAAAAAGGCTTAACAGAATAGTTATGGATATAGCTGATGCTTATGAATGCGTAGGTACACTGGATTATCAAGATGGCTACGATTTTATGTTCAATGACTTAACTCTTTCAGATGAAGTTATAAAATCATTAAGTCCTTTATTGGGAAAAGATAATATAATTATTCAGCCTAACCCATTGCCAGCAGGAGAAGATTTTTCATTTATAACTAAAAAAGTCCCTTCTGTTTTCCTTTGGCTTGGAACAGAAACTGATTTCAATAAAGGAAAATGTATTCTTCATAATCCAGAATTTATGGCTGATGAAAATTCTATAAAAGTAGGAATAAAAGTTTTGTGTAAAATTGTATTAGACAGATTAAACTCCTTGGAATAATTGATATCTATAAAAATAAAAACAGAAGACACTGCAATATATATGTTTTCTGTTTTTTAATTCCTTGACTTTTTCTGGAAAATATAGGAAAATTTAAATAAATATATAAACAAGGGGGAAATTTTATGAAAAAACTTTTTTCTATGATGATACTAACTGTGATGTTTTTTAATTACTCCTCATTAGTTGTTGAAGCTGCAAATCCTAAAATACAATTATTAGATGAAAGTGATAAAGAATTTTATAGAAATATAATAGCTAAAAAAATATATACACATGATGAAATACTAAAAATAGTTAAAACCATGAATAAATTAAAAATTGAAAAAAGTGAATTTGAAAAAATGATGAATACACAAATCGATTTAATGAGGAAGTTAAAAAAAGATTCGGAACAGAATATTTTGCTATAAATATAAATCAAGAAATAAAATATGATGCATTAGATGAAAAGTTTCGACTTTCTCCTAATTATTATACTAATGTACTTGCCCAAAATAATAATTCCACTTTAAATAATGTTTATTCTAATATATATGGATATTTTAGTTCTACATTGGAAAATTCTTCCCATTATTTAAAAGTTCCTTTAGAAAAAGCTAAAACTCTTGATAAAAATAAATTAATTACAACAGTAGTAGTAAAACCTTTTCCAAACAATTTTAATCGTATTACAGAAAATTCTACTTATTGCAGTGAAATGTATGTGATAATATTATATACACAGATAAAATATGATAATGAGATATTGTATGAAGATCAGCCAATTAATTTTTTTCATGGAAAAGAAACTTTCCCAAAAGAAGCATTAAAAAGATTAAAAGATGGAGTAAATATTATTGATGTATCTTATGGTGAGTATTATCTCATTGATACTAAAGGAAATTTTTTATATCATGGAAATAATTAAAAAAAGCTCAGTCGAATTAAGACTGAGTTTTTATTTTGGTTTTTTATGATTTGGATATTTATAGTTATGGTATGGAGGCCCCGATTTATGATTATTGTAATTATGATTATTATATTGTGGGTTATATCTATGGTAAGGTTTATATTTAACTGTAGGAGGAGCCATTTCATAATCTCTTGTTGGGCGTCCATAATTATTAGATGGAGGAGCATGATAACAGCCAGTTAATAATAAAATAAGTAAAACAAATGATAGAATATATTTTTTCATAACTTTTCTCCTTCAATAATTTTTTACATTCTTAATTATAATATATATCAATAAATTATGTCCTAGATATGTCAAAAATAATTATAAAAACATAGTTATTAATAAAATTTTTCTTAACATTCTATAATACTATTTTTTACAAAATTTAAAATATTTTAATGTTTCAATAACAAAATATTATAAAAAATATCTGTATTTATCATTCTTTTATATTATTAAAATGTAAATCTATAAACTTTTTTAGGTCGTCCTCTAGTTATCTTTTCAATAGAATAATCTGCCATTTTGCTATCCTCAAGTTTAAGAAGTATTCTGCTTGTTGTTCTTTCAGTTGTATTGAGGTATTTTGCCAGTTTATCTATCGTTACCTCTTCACCTCTTTTATAAAGTTCTATAAGCTCTCTGGCCTTTTCTCCAGTTATGTTTATCTCTTTTAATCTTTCTATTATATCTAAATCCTTTTTACTTTCTTCAGAAGTTCCTGTAAGAATTGTAGTGCCTCCAGCTTCTATTAAACACAAAACTTCCCCATTAGATTCAACATTTTTTCTATATGATTCATCAGCATAAAATCTAGCTTCACTAATGCTAGCTCCACCACCCCAACCTATGTTCACTTTTGATTTATACTCTTTTTTAATTATTTCCTTGGGAACAATATTGAAAAATTCTTTTTTCAACATAAAAACTTCTACATAATCATCTACCTTCTGAGTAATAAAATTTTTAAAATCATATCCCAGCCTATTTTTTAATTCATTTATATCTCCATCAGAAGTTATTTTTCCCATTACTATCTCTTTACTATCAGCTTTTGAAGCCTTGATATCTCTTATAGCAAACTCTACTGTTTCCTTTATAGTATTTTTAGATGGAAACAAAAATATGTAAGGTACATTTAAAGTATCTAAAAATGAGAGCATATTACTTATCCTTGTCAAAATTAAATCAACTTTGTTCTCAGCTATCAATCTAAGATATTTTTCCTTAAAGTTTTCATATAATTTTACATCACTATAGTCTAAAGGAAGGAATATCGGCTCTTTTCCTTTTGAAAAAGTATCTTCCAGCCAGTATTCTTTTTCAACTTCAGATACAAAATCTATATAAACTCTTGAAAAATCTATTCCCGGATTCTCTGATAATACCTGAAATAAACATTTATATAATTCATATTTTGCAATCTCTATATAATATACAGGTGTAGTTATTTTTGTATTTTTTCTTATAATCTCAAAACCAATAGGCCCACTGGTAACTACTCCATCAAATTTATGCGCATTTTCTCGGTATATATCTTTTAATTGGTTAAGATTATCATAAAAAATATATTCCTTTTCTCCCTCTACATCTTTTAATGCATCTCTTACATAGGAGTATGAATTTTTAGGAGTTAAAATTGCTATTTTTATCATAAATTTTTCCTTTCAACCATTATCTTTTATAATAATTATATCATATTTTTAGAAAAATTATGATTTTCATTTCACTTATGTTAGTTTTGAGTTATAATATCTCTATGGATATTTAAAATATATACAATAAGGGGGGAAAGTATTTTGTGGTTTTTTATTACTTTTTTTGTTGGTTTGATAGGTGCTGGAATTGCCTTAAAATACAAAGTTCCTGCTGGTGCTATGATTGGTTCATTATTTGCAGTTGCTATTTTTAGCGTTGTTACAGGAAAAGCTTATCTTCCTCAAAGCTATAAAATTATAGCTCAAATATCTACTGGAGCATTTATAGGAGCCCGTATAAAATACAATGATATTATTGAATTAAAAAAAGTTTTTAAACCTGCTGCTATAATGGTAATTCTTATGGCTCTTATTAATTTTGTTATGGGATATTTTCTTTATAGTTCTTCTGATATTGATATGAAAACAGCTCTTTTTTGTACTGCTCCTGGAGGAATAATGGATATGACTCTGATAGCTTATGATTTTGGAGCTGATACATCTAAGGTGGCTGTTATGCAGATGATGCGTCTGATTTCTGTCATGTGCCTTATTCCTTGGCTTATAAAAGGAGTTATTAAGTATTATAAATCAAAATCTCCTGCTGAGGAAACTGAAAATTTAAAATCCTCAAAAGAAACAATCTCTGAAAAGAAAAAAGAAAAAATTCCATTTATGGAAGATCTAAAAAAAATTATTATAACAATGACAATAGGTGTCATATCTGGTTTTGCTGGATATTATGTCGGTATTCCTGCTGGTGCTATGAGTGTATCTATGGCTGGGGTAGCTGCATATAATATAAAAAGCAATAAAGCCTTTATGCCTATAAAACTAAGACAGTTTATTCAGGTATTGGGAGGAGCTTTGATAGGTGCTAAAATGACTATGGGAGATATTCTTGGAATGAAAACAATTGCAATTCCTGTAATTATAGTCATCAGTGGCTTCTGTCTTATGAATCTTATTCTTGGGATAATGGTATATAAGATAAGTGATTTCAATATTCCTACTTCTATGTTTTCTGCTGCTCCTGGTGGAATATCAGATATAGCTATTATAGCTGGAGAATTAGGTGCTGATACTCCTAAAGTTGCTGTCATGCAATTTATAAGATTAGTATGTGTAATAGCTTTTTATCCTATTCTAATCAAGATAATAGTGCAATATTTTTAATAAAATTCAGCAGCAAAAAAGGAGATTAAAAAATCTCCTTTTAATTTTCTATATATTTTTTAGTGAAAAATTTCAATTCTGTTTCTGATATAACTACTGATGCAAATATCAATAATCCTCCTAAGACAGTTTTTATTGTTATTGGATCTCCTAAAAGAATAACAGAAGTTATTGCTCCAAAAAGTATTTCTGTAGATAATATGAGAGAAGCTGTTGAAGACTCAACATATTTTTGAGCAGTTGTTTGAACTAAATATGCTATTAAAGTATTAAATATTATTAGAAACCCTACTGCCATAACCTGTATGCCTGTAAGTTTTGTAGTAACAATAGAAAAATTTTCATAAGTTATATTTAATAATAATGTTAGCAATCCTCCACTAAACATCTGAAAAGCATTTATAACTACCGGATTCATATTACCTATTCTAGCCCCTATAATAGATATTTGAAGAGCAAAGAAAAAAGCACATATCAATGTCAGCACATCTCCATAATTCATTGACAAATCTCCATCTAAAGATAAAAATCCTATTCCCGTAAAACATATTATGGAAGAAAGGTAAGTTATCCACTTAGGTCTTTTCTTAGTAAGAATCCATAACATGAATGGCACACATACAACATAAGCTCCAGTTATAAAAGCATTTTTTGATGAAGTTGTATGCATAAGTCCTACTGTCTGCAACGAGAAAGCAGTTCCTAATACTAAACCAGCTCCCAATCCTAATTTCATTTCAGCCTTTGTTACTTTCACTTTTTTTATAAAAAGAAATAAAAATATCAAAAGGGAAGCTATTAAAAATCTTAAACTCATAATAGCATTTGGTGCCATACCACTGTCCAAAGCTATTTTAGTTATAGGAAACCCTCCTCCCCAAGTTGCTGCTACACATACCAGTGCTATTTTACATACAGTCTTTTTCTGCACACTTATCACTCCTTACATATATTCTGCTCTTATATAATACTCTATATTTCAAATAAAATCAATTTAAAATAATAATATTATTTTAAAGAGTGATTTCCATTCCATCTTCAGATATTATTATTCCTGCCTTTTCTACCTTTTCTTTCAATTTTTTATTTGTAAATAAAAGATTAGTATGATTAAAATGAGTTAATATAACTTTTTTATCTTTCAAATTCCAATTGTTACTTTTTATAAAATCTATTGTTTCCTCTACAGTAGGGTGTGGTATCTCTTTAAAATTTCTTCCTCTTATACTTCCTATTTCTTCCTTTGTATAAAAAGTAGCATCTACTGCCAAATAATCACATTGTTTAAATATGTCATTTAATTGATTTTCAAATCCTTCCCAGCTATCTATATCAGGAACAAAGAAAAAACTTTTCTTTCCTTTTACTATAAATCCATGTGTATCGGCAAATTCGTTTCTGTGGGGAACTTCCACTGGAATTATTCTTATATCATTATCTAAAACTAATTCTTTTCCACTTTCAAATTCTATTAAATCTATATTTTTAAGTTTTACAAGTTGACTCCATGGAGCATTAGTTCTCAAAAACTCTGCCATTTTACTGCTTACATATACTTTTATTCCTTTTGAATTAAGGGCTTCTCTTCCCAAATACATCAATCCTGTATAATGTCCCATATGTGCATGTGTTAAAAATATTCCATCTAACTTTCCATTTTTATCTGCTATAAAACTCTGATATTGTTTGGAAAAAGCAGGTGTTGCCTCTATCATATATCTATTTCCAGTTTTGGCATTTTCTATTCCAATTGCAGCTTGAAGTATCTCTTTTCTTTTTCCTGCTCTTATATCTGTACATATTTCACAATTACATTCCATCTGTGGAATTCCTCCATCTTGTGCTGTTCCCAAGAATTTTACTATTACACTCATCATTTCCTCCCACTTTATATCTTCTATATATATTATCTAATAAACTATTTTTATACAAGTTATTTTAATAACGAAAACATATTTTCGAATACTTTATATTCATTTATGGATTATTTTTTAATCATATTTATATAAAAAATCTATTTCATATAAACTATGAATTGATTAAAAGATTGACTATACATTTATAGTGTGATATTATAAGGAGGTAGAACAATGACAGTTTGTTTCTAATACCCATAGTTCACTCATGTGAACAACCCATATAACCCTGACTTACATAGGTTGGGGTTTCCCTTATTAATAAATGAAATATATATATGGTAAGTATTTTTGTTTAATTTGTGACCAAAAATAAGCTTTGTGATTGGGGCTTGTTTTTATAAACCATACAATTTTGGGATATTCCTAGTCCCAAAAAAGAGATCGTAGTTTATTGCTACTGATCTCTTTTTTATTATGCAATCCCTATTATCTTTCTCAATTCTAAAAGATCTTTTATTTCATAATCAGGTCTTATATTTTTCATGCCAGTTTCACCCTTAGGATTATACCAGCATGTCATTATTCCTGCATTTTTCCCTCCTTGTATATCTGCTGTGAGTGAATCACCCACCATCATAATTTTTTCTTTTGGCATCTTACCCACTTTTGTAAATATATGCTCAAAATACTTTTTATGAGGTTTATTATATCCTATTTCCTCTGATACAAATATATAATCGAGATATCTATCTAATCCTATCTTTCTTATTCTTCTTATTTGAATATCGTTTCCACCATTAGAAGCTACTCCTAATTTTATTTTATTAGTATGTAACTCTTTACATATTTCCATAGCATTATCCAGAAGATATGCTCCTTCTTTCAGTCTATTTCTATACTTAAAGTTAAATGTATCTATGTCGGTTTTTATTCCATATTCTAAAAATAACTGCTCATATCTTTTGTATGCCAGCTGTTTTTTATCTATAAGCCCTTTTTCTAACTGCTTCCAATAAAAGATATTTATCTCATGATATCTATTTAAAATTTCATTATTACAGATAAAATTATATTCTTTTAATGTATCAGCTAATGCATTCTTTTCAGCTAAATCAAAATCAAGAAGTGTCCCATCTATATCAAACAATACTAAATCAAATTTCATTTTATCTCCTTTTATTAGATAGTTATACATAATTATATCATATATAAACCTCAAAAATATATTTAAAGTATTTATTTAAGTAGAAAAATTTTGTTAAAAATGTTAAAATTTATTGAAAAGTTTTTTTACTGGAGGAGAAATGGCTGTTTACACAGTTCTTAATATAAAGGACATTACTACTATTTTAACTAAATATAATCTTATTCCTCTGCATTATGAGGGTATAAAAGATGGGATACTTAATACCAACTATCTTATTTTCACTACAAAAGGAAAATTTGTATTGAGAGTTTTAGAAGGTCATCGAAGTTATCAATCTGAAAAAGAAGAATTAGACTTCCTTCTAGAATTAAATGATATAATTCCCTGCTCTCTTCCCTGCAGCACTAAAGATGGTAAGATCTTGATAGAATATAATGGAAAAATGATGACTCTTTTTTATTTTATTGAAGGAGAAAAACTTACTGAAATAAATGAGCATTTTCTCTCTCAAATAGGTATACTCCTTGGAAAGATGCATCTTTTTTCTAAAAATAAGATATTAAATAGAAAAACAAGAATAGATGAAAAATACTATTTTTCAAAAATAGATATGACAAAAGTTCCCATTGCAGAAGATGAGAAAAAAATCTTCTATCTTTATATAAAAAGGTTTCTATGATAGATTTCTCTTCTCTGCCCTGTGGTGTAATTCATAATGATATCTTCCCAGACAATATTCTCATAAAAGATGGATTTATCTCTGGAATTATTGATTTTAATGATTCTAGCTATGCACCTTTTATTTTTGATCTTGGAATAGTTATAAATTATTGGATAAGAATAAAAAATTTCTCACCAGAAACTGAAAAAAAATATATTGAAGTATTTTTAACTTCCTATGAAAGTATCAGAAAACTTTCTACTATAGAAAAATCTCTTTTAGATATGGGAATATTAAAAATGGCTCTTGCCTTTATTTTTTTGAGAATAAATAAATTTTCTGTGGAAGATAATCAAAATATTTTGATAGAAGATAAAACTTATTATGAGCTTTTGCCACTATTAAAATATTATCATATATAAAAAATATAGAATTATAGAAAAAAACAATTGACACTTATTATATTTTATGATATTATAACCTAGTCTAAAAGCCCCGTTCGTTCAGTGGTAAGGACATCAGATTTTCACTCTGGCAACAGGGGTTCGATTCCCCTACGGGGTACCACCATGTATTTAAGCTCAAAACTATTTTGTTTTGAGTTTTTTTATATTACTGTATATATTTCCAATGTTATCTTATATATCTTCTTCTTTGCTACAATTATATACCTCTCTTTCAATGATAATCTTTTAAATTATTTTTTAGTTGTTATAAATTTAAAAATAACCTCAACATAGAAAATGCTCATAAAAAATATGTTTAAAAATAAAAAGAGCTGAGAAATTAGTAAATTAATTTACTAATTTGCAACAGACTCTTTTACTTTTTCAATTAAAATTCTTTTCCACCAGATACAACTATATCTTTTTGATAAGTTTTAACTGCTTTTATTGATACTTCCAAAGCTTTTGTTATTCTTGATAATTCCATATATGGTGTATTTTTCTTATCTACTACTTGTTCAGGTATATATGGAACATGAATAAATCCACCTCTGATATTATTTAATTTATTTTTATTTAAATAATATAATAGAGAATACATAATGTGATTGCAAACATATGTTCCTGCTGTGTTAGATACTGCTGCTGGAATAGAAGCTTTTTTCAATTCTTCTACCATTCCTTTTATTGGAAGAGAAGAGAAATATGCTGTATCTCCATCTTCAAATACAGGAGTATCTACTGGTTGATATCCTTCATTATCAGGTATTCTTCCATCATCTAAATTTATAGCCACTCTTTCTACACAGAACTCATATCTTCCTCCTGCCTGACCTACACATATTACCACATCAGGTTTTACAGAATCTATATTTTCAAATAATTTTTTCGCTGATTTTTTGAATACAGTTGGAATTTGAAGTTTTATTACTTCTATTCCATCAATATTATCAGGTAAAGCTCTTACTGCCTCCCATGCAGGATTTATTTTTTCTCCTCCAAATGGATCAAAGCCAGTTATTAATACTTTCATAGTATTACCTCCTCAATTTTTTCTTTACTCTATTTAAATTGCCAATTAGAAAGCAAATAAATACATTATAATAATATGAATTATAAGCATTACTATAGCTATTGGTGCTTGAACAAATATAACACTATTTTTATTCTCCATTTCCAAAATAGAAGCTGGAACGATATTAAAGTTAGCTGCCATTGGTGTCATTAAAGTTCCACAATATCCAGCTGTTAATCCTAATGCTCCAACTAATGCAGGATTAGCTCCTAAGTTAATAACAAATGGAACCCCTATTCCTGCTGTAATAACTGCAAAAGCTGCAAAGGCATTTCCCATTATCATTGTAAATACTGCCATAGCTACACAATATCCTATTACCCCAAGTAATCTATTACCATCAGGAATAACTCCTCCCATTAATGAAGCAATAACTTCTCCTACTCCAGCTTTTGCAAATACAGATCCCAACGCTCCAAGAAGCTGTGGTAAAATAACTGTTGCTCCCATTTGCTGTAATATTCTTGAAGATTCATGAGGTATCATAGTAGGTGATTCTTTAGTCACTATTAACGATATAACAAGAGCAGCTAATGCTCCCCTCCAAGCCCCACAAGTCCTCCTAATGGAGTAAATTGAGCTATTGCAAAGGCTACTATCCCTATTGATAGAGCAGGAACAAATATAAGATTTCCTAATTTTGCTGCCTGTTTTTCTCTAAATTCTTCACTACTGTTTGCCAATGAACCTATTTTTATATTTTTAGTAGCTGTAATTAATCCCATAACAAGAAGAGAAGCTCCAACTATAACCGGATTTATATATGGTCCTAATATAAATACAAGTCCAAAGATTATCCAAAATGCTGCACTTCCTATTCTCTTTTCATTTTTCTGATCTCTCAATGCATATATTCCACATAGTATAGAAATTACTCCACAGATAACATACATTATTTCTAAAATTAAATTTATAGTTTCTTTCATTTAGTTCTCCCCCATTATCTCTTAGTATTTCTTAAACTCTTATCAAACATATAGTTTCTTATAATAGAAACAACTATTGAAATTACTGCAACAGGAATACTGCATTTTGCTACAGTGTAAGGCTCAACATTAGTTATTCCCAATTCTTTTAGAGTTCCAACTATTAATAATACTCCCGATGAAGCTATAAATACATTCTGTCCATAAAAATTTCCATAGTTTTCCATACTTGTAGCAAGTGCTTTTAATTTTTCATCAGTTTTAGCATCTACTGTTCCTTCTTTTTCTGCAGCTCCTTTTACCATAGGATAAACAAGAGGTCTTATAAATTGCACATGTCCACTTAATCTAAGTGAAAATGCTGCTGCAATTGTTCTCACAATAACATAAATGCTTAAAACTTTTCCACATGTAGCACCTTTCAGTTCAGAGATACATTTTGCTGCTCTTTCTCTAAGTCCATTTCTCTCTAAAATTCCTACCACTGCCAATGTTAAAAGAAGAAGTGTCATATATCTTGTACTTACAAAAGCTTTACCAAGCACCTCAAGAATCTCAACAAATCCCATATTTGCAACTAATCCTGTTGCTACTCCAGCTATAAGTACAACAGCTATAGTATCGAATTTTAATACAAATCCTAAAAGTATTATCAATACTCCTATTAATTTAATCATAATTTCCTCCTTGAATATTTTAATCATATAAATATCATTATCCTATTTTATAGCATATTTTATTCAAATTTAAAAGCAAATTTTTCTTTAAACCCTTTATAATTCCTATTTAAAAAATTAGGATTCAAAAAAATAAAAATAAAAATTTTTTTCTTATTTTTTTCTATAAATTTGATAATAGTTTAAAAACTATTTTATTTTTCAAATTAAAGAAGTAATCAAAACTATATTAAAATTAATTAATTTTATATAAAACTAAAGATAAATAACCACAAAATATTTTTCCATATTTCTCTTTGCTCCAATTATTTTATACTATCACTCTAAATTTATATTTTTTCAAATAAAATTTCTATTTTTATCAAAAATAGATATTCATAATATATTTCAAATATTTTTTAATTTGTACATATCCTTCAGTTCTTATTTTATTTTAAAATTTTTAAAAACCTTTCATTTAAAATTTTCTAAATTCAAAATTAAAAAAATTAAAATTTTACCTTAGTTTAAACTTAAATCTGTTGTCATCTTAATTTTTTTAATTATTATACAAGTTATTTTTTATTTCACTCTTTACTTACCTTTTTTTGACATTAAATCTATATTATACTCCCTCATAAAATAATTTTCATTTTTTATTTTTCAAACAACTATTAATCTACTTCATTGTAATTCACATAAAAAATGGTAGAATAATTTTATCATAATTAATTTTAAAATTGAGGTCACTTTATGGAAAAAATTCCACTTTTCTTAAATCTAAAAAAATAATATTAATAGATAAAACAAATTTTGAATCTTCTATAGCTTTAATTTTAAGAGAGCCTGATATAAATTATTTGATATTTTTAGTTTTCAAAAATAATATTGAAGAAAACCTTGAGCTCCTTAAAGAACTAAAAAGATATTTTTTCAATCCTGCTAAAAGTGAATATCTATCTAATACAATAATATTTACTGAAAGAGAATATCTTGCAAATGATATGGGAGTTAAAGCTATTATTACAGTAAAAGATATTAGTAATTTTGATGTTAATTCTTTAAATTTATTATATGAAAAATATAATTTTTCAGAAAAAATCTAGATAATTTTCTTATAGAAAACTCAGCAGAATTTTCATATAAAATAGATATATATGATGAAAATGATCCTTGGATTACATCTGTTAATGGTACTGGAATTCTTTTTATCAGTGACAATACATATGATAAAATCATGTGTAATTACCATAAAGTTAAAAATCTTTATCCAGATATAACTATAATATCACTTAAAGGAAAAGACGACAGCAAACCTCTTAATCTTCTTAAAATGATTGGAGCAGATGCACATATTACTCTAGGAATTACAAGTATAAAGCATATTGAATATACAAAACGAATTGATGCTTTGGTGTATAATAGAAGCCCTTATTCTGAAAGCAACCTTAAAAAATTTATAATAGAGATATTAAGAGAAAAAAGCTTTAAAAATAGTTTGTTCTATTTTAGGGATTTTCTTGGAATACCTGAGAAAAATTTTGATGCTGATCTATTTTATGATGAAGAAGAAGAACTAAATAAAAAAGAGGAAAAATATTTTAGATTAAAAGTAACTTCTGTTACTAAAGAAAATAATCATAAAACTTTTATAGAAAAAAATTGTATATATTTATGTCGAGAAAAAGAAAAAATAAGAATGAAATATATCATTTTGAAAGAATTGAAAAAATTGACTAACCTTATATGCTAAAAATCCTCCTAATTTTTTAGGAGGATTTTTTATAAAACATCTTGGGGAAAGATTTTATATTTTTAATATATCATTCTTTTGTGACAAATTCGTGGCGAAAACTCTTTATTTTTTTATTTTTTAAAAAAATATTATCATAAAAAAAACAACTTTTTATGCAATACACATAAAAAGCTGCTTTAATTTTATAATATAATATTTTTTATTAATTCATCTATATTCCTATAACAATTAGGATACTTGATTTTGGGTTTATCCAGCAATATTACTTCTATCCCTTTTTCATTACAGGCATCTATTTTTTCTCTTTCTCCTCCTGTATCTCCACCTTTTTTAGTCACTAGATATTCTATATTCAGCTGTTCTATCATGGCTTTGTTCATATTCAAAGAAAAAGGTCCTTGCATTGCTATTATATTTTTAGGAAGTATCCCATTATTTTCACATTTCTTTACCATATCCCATTTAGGAAGTATCCTAAAATAGAATTTTTTTAACTCTTTCACTTTGGAAAAATGTTCAATATTATTACTTCCCAATGTTACAAGAATGTTTCCATTCAGTCCATCACAATAATTTATTAAATCCTCTATATTTTCAAACTCAGTGAACTTATCAGGGATAATGTGAATCTCTTCTCTTTCAAATCTGTAATAAACTATTGAAAATTCTTCTGCAACTTTCATTGCATTCTTAGACACTTCAAAAGCATAAGGGTGACTGATATCTATAATCATATTAATAGAATTTTTTTCTATGAATACTCTCATATTTTCCAAAGGTAATTTTTCAGATACTACTTTTACTGGAAGCCCCTCTAAAAGCTTCCCTCCATATTCAGTAGCTGTTGTAACTACAATATTCTTATCGGCAGATGCAAATTTCTCCAAAAAGATTCTTGAATCTTTTGTTCCACCAATAACCCATATCATAATTTATATCCTCTAGGTGTAATCATTTTATTATCTTTCACATAAGATTTTGAATTTCCTATTATAACTACTGTAAACATATCTATCTCATGGTCTAGAAAGTGTTCTAGATCAGTTAAAGTATAATTCTGATCCTCTCTCCCTACATGTCTTAATAAAGCTACTGGAGTAGTTGGTGCTTTATGTTTCATCATTATTTCCCTTGCTTCAACAATCTGTGTAGTTCTTCCATTACTTTTAGGATTATATAAAGAAATTACAAAATCTCCCTCACTTGCTTTATCGATTCTCCTAGTAATTACCTCCCAATCAGTCAAAAGATCACTCAAACTGATAACAGCCTGATCATGCATTATAGGAGCTCCTACTAAAGCTGCTCCTGCTACTGATGCAGTTATTCCAGGTATTACTTCTACTTCTATTCCACTGTCAGCAGCTACTTCTATCATAATTCCAGCCATTCCGTATATTCCTGCATCTCCACTGCTGATTAATGCAACTATTTTTCCTTCTTTTGCTAATTCAAGAACTTTTTCACATCTGTCTATTTCTTTTTTCATTCCTGATACATAAAATTCTTTATCTTTAAATTCATCTTTTACTAAATCCACATAAGTTGTATATCCTGCAATTATATCAACATTTTTAAGCGTTTTGTATGCTCTTACACTGATATCTTCCATATTACCTGGACCTATTCCCACTACATATATTTTTCCTTTATTCATCATTAAAACTCTCCTCATAAATAGATACTGTCATTCCATTATAAATAAATTTATTTTCAATAAATTTCCCTTTTCCATTTGAAGCTAAAAGTGCACAAGGCTCAGATACACAAGATACCCCTATCTGTTTTTTTACAAATTCTGAACCTTCAAATCTATCCTCAACTTTCTTTATATCTTCTCTGGAAATTATAACCAATTCTTTTTTCAGTAGCTTACTGCTTTCTATTATCCCAGCTTCATCAGCTTTCAAATCAACAGTAGCTATTTTTTTTATACTTTTAATAGAAAGATTATGAACTTCCATGGCTTTCTTTATTCCTTCCATTATCACTTCTGTTTCTATTCCTCTTCTACACCCTATACCAAGAATCAGATTTTTAGGATATATTCTTACTGTTTCTATTTTTTCTCTATTGGAAACTAGTATTACTCCTTCCTCATTTACATCACTGTTAAATTTCACATTTTTAGGAAGCAGAATGTTTACCTCTTTTCCATCAATTATAAGGGAAGTAACATTTTTTGCTTTTTCAAGACTTTCTAATTCTCCCTGTATCTTTTGAGAAATAGTATCAACTGCTATTTTCCCTGTTACATCTGAACTAGTAGTGATTATAGGCAGAAGTCCTAACTTTTCAGCAGCCTCATTTGCAAGTTCATTAGCACCACCTAAATGTCCAGAAAGAAGAGAAATAATAAAATTTTCTCCTTCATCTGCAACTAATACTGCTGGATCTACATCTTTACTTTTTATTAAAGAAGCTATTTTTCTTATAACTATCCCAGTGGCCATAACAAATATATGTCCATCATATTCATTGAATTTTTCATTTAAAGTACCTGTAAAATCTTCCATTTGCAGTGTATTTTCTATCTGAAATTTTTTCAGTGTAAAAACATCAGCTTTTAATATCTCTCCATATTTTTTTCCTAAATGACCTGCTCCTCTTGTAACAGTCCATACAGCCAGTTTCATTTTATTCTATTCCTTTTCTGAATTCATGTGTAAAAGTTTTATCATATAATTTAGACTTCTCATATTCATTTCCTAAGAAATCTCCAACTAATATTTGAGCAGTTTTAGATATTCCTGCTTCTTTCACAAGTTCTTCTATTGTTTCCAATGTTCCCATTACAACTTTTTGATCCTCCCATGTAGCTCTTTGAACTACTGCAATAGGAGTTGTCATAGGATAAGAAGTAGCAAGTCTTTTTACTACATCTCCTATCATGTGTACAGAAAGGAATATTGCCATTGAAGCTCTGTGAGCAGCAAGGCTTTCTAATGATTCTTTCTCTGGAACAGGAGTTCTTCCTTCTAATCTTGTACAGATAACTGTCTGTGATACAGAGGGAAGTGTAAATTCTTTTTTTACTGCTGCTGCTGAAGCAAGAAATGAACTCACTCCTGGAATAACTTCATACTCAATTCCATTTTCATCTAAAATATCCATCTGCTCTCTATGAGCACCAAATATTGCAGGATCTCCAGTATGTACTCTAGCCACTTTTTTCCCAGCTTTTATTCCCTTTATAGTTACGTCCATAACTTCTTCCAATGTCATAGAAGCTGAATTATATACCTCTGCTCCCTCTTTATGACACTCTATTACCTGTCTTGGAACCAAAGACCCAGCATATATAATGATATCTGCTTCTTTTACTATTCTTTGTCCCTTTATAGTTATTAATTCAGGATCCCCAGGTCCTGCTCCTATGAAATAAACTTTTTCCATTGCTCAATTCCTCCTTTTTTAATAACATTGTAGAGAAATAGTGAATATCATCTTTTTCTAAATGAGAAATATCAAAATATACTTCCTGATTTTCCTTTCCACAATTAGAAACCATTATTACATTTTCCATATTTCCTGTTTTTTCCAATGCTGCTTTCAATCTGTCAAAATTTCTGCTGACTTTCATAAACACAAGGTTGTCGCTTCCTTCTATCTCTTTTTCTATATCAGTAGTTTCACTAAGTCCGATTATTTTTAATGATTCATCTCCCATTACTATAGGCAGGTTGAATCTTGAAGATATATCAGCAAATGAAGATATTCCTGGAATAGTTTCCACTTCATATTTTTTATCAAGGTGCTCTAATATATATACATATGTACTGTATGTCATAGTATCTCCTATAGTAAGAAATCCTACATTTTTTCCTTCATCAAGTAATTTTTCTACAATTCTTGTATTAGCTTTTCTTCCCTCTACTCTATCTAAAGGATTTTTCAGCATTGGAAATTCCATAAATACAAGTTCTACATCTTCTTTTAAATATTCTTTAGCTATTGAATAAGCTGTACTCCCCATATCTTTTTTGCTTCTGGTAATATTACAACATCTAATTTTTTTAATGTCTTTATCGCTTTTAAAGTGATTTGATCAGGATCCCCTACTCCCACTCCAATCCCATAAAATTTGTTATCCATTTACATTTTCCTCCTTCACAGCTGTTATTATATAGATTGGATTTTCTCCATACATCATAGTGTATGGTCCAACTTTCTTTCCTCTTGATACTGACATATTTACAACTTCTATATTATTAAAACCTTTTTCTTTTAATATAGTCATAGCACTATTTAATGTTTCAAGTGTTATTGCATTTATGACTAATCTTGAATCAGGTTTAGAATACTTTATGAAATGTTCTACTATTTCTCTCATTCCTCCAGTAGAACCTCCTATGAACATTCTGTCATAGCTTGTTTCTGGAATATCCTGTGGTGCTCTTCCATGTATAAGATAATAGTTTTCAAGATTAAACTTTTTTACATTTTCTCTTATTACTTCAAGCCCTTTCTCCTCTTTTTCTATCCCTATTACTTTTCCATCTTTTAAATATGTAGCAGCTTCTATTCCAATAGTTCCTGTTCCTGCTCCCACATCTATCAATACAGAATCTTCTTTCAATCTAAGTTTAGCAATAGATACTGCCCTCACTTCCTGTTTAGTCATAGGAAGTTCCCCATGTATAAATTCATTGTCATAGATGTGCATAATTTTCTCCTTTTTTCAATATCACAATATTCATTTTAAATTCTTTATTTAATTCTTCAAAATTTTCTACATCTACTCTGGTTATTATTTCATCAGGATAAGAAAGTCTTTCTCCTACTATTATTTCCACTCCTCTTATTCCTGAATCATAAATTTTTTTTCCAATAGTATATGGAGTATTTTTTTCATCTGTAAGAAGCACTACTCCCTCTTTTTCATCCATTGCTTTTATATAATCAAAATCTCTTCCATGGGCACTTGCCAGAACAAAATTCTGCCAGCATTCTCCTATTTTTGAAAACAGATACTGATATGAAGATATCCCTGGAATAACTTCTAATTCATCATTAGAAAAATATTTTTTTAAAAATGGAAGAAGACTATAAAATCCTGTATCTCCTGATACTACCACTGTTATTTTCTATCTCTGTTGTTTTTTATATAATCAATTAAATCTAAAAGTTTTCCCAAAGTATATCTCTCACAATTTTCTGATAAAAGTATACCGATTTCTTCAAGTTGTCTTTTTCCTCCAACAGCTATTTCACAATCTTTTATAGCTTTTATTCCAGCACCAGTAAGATAATCTAAATTTCCCGGTCCTAATCCTACTACATTTATCTTATTCAGCTACCTCACCTGCCAATTTATAGAATCCATCACTATATCCTAAAGTATCTCCCTTAAATGAAAATATTAAAGATTCACATCTCAAATCATCTGTTCTGCTGTATTCCATAACTTTTTTCTTAACTTTTTCTGCTATCACTGTAAAGAGTTCTTTTTTCTCTACATAGTCACAAGCTTCTTCCACTGTATTAGCTTCCAATATTTTTCTTATATTTTCATAGCTTTCTCCCACAAGAAAAGCATTTGCTCCCATTATTTCCATTCTTGCATCTGCCACTCTGCTGTGGGTATTAAATATTCCCCCTGCTATTTTTACAGCTTTTCCTATGTGACCTAGAAGTATTATTCTTTTAAAACCAAGTTTAACAGCAGAATCTACCATAAATCCTACAAAGTTGCTTATGACTATCATCTGTTCCAAATCCAATCCCAGTCGCTCACAGTAATTTTTTCCATAGTTTCCAAAGGCAAAAACTACCCAATCCCTGTCTTTATCCATTCTCAGTACTTTCAATTCTGCATACATGGAATCCTTCAGAGCTTCTTCACTCATAGGCTTCACTATTCCAGTAGAGCCTAATATAGATATTCCCCCTTTTATTCCTAACTTAGGATTAAAAGTTTTTTGAGCTTTTGCTTTCCCCTCAGGCACATAGACAGTGACTACAGCTTTTACTTCTTTATCCTCTAACAGTTCATTAACCACTTCTGATATCATCTTCAATGGTCCAGGATTTATTGCTGATTTTCCCAATGGAACCTGTACTCCTTTTTTAGTTGCTGTTCCTACTCCTCTTCCTCCTACCAAAACAAATTTATCAAAATAGTATCCCTTTTCTATTTGAGGAAGTTCCTTAACCAACTTTACTTTTGTACATATTCTGATTCCATTAGTTACATCAGGATCATCTCCAGCAAATTTAACCACAGCACAAGTAGCAAAATTATTTCTCACTCTCAACTTAAAAACAGGAATAGTTAGCTCCACTCCATTAAGAGTTGTTATTTCTATTTCAGAAGATTCCCTTCCATAAAGAAGAGCTTCTAAAGCTGCCTTTGCTCCAGCTGCTGCACAAGTACCAGTAGTATAACCACTTCTTAATTCTTCATTCATTAGAATCCCTCTCTTTGATACATTTGATACAATATACCATGCAGAATAGAAACTGCTACTGTACTTCCTCCTTTTCTTCCATTTATCGTTATATATGGAATTCCCAATGATTTAAAAGCCTCTTTTGATTCGGCAGCTCCAACAAATCCCACTGGAACTCCAACTACAAGGGCAGGCTTTTCTATTTCATTTCTTTCTATCATTTCTTTTAATTGATAAAGAGCAGTAGGTGCATTTCCTATAAGAAATATTTTTGTATTTGGATCTTTTGCTGCCTTTTCCATTCCTACTATTGATCTTGTAACTCCTTTTTCTTTTGCTTCTTTAACTACTTCGCTATCTGCCACAAGACAGTAAGCTTCACAATTAAATTTAGAAAGTACCATTTTACTTGCACCATTCACTATCATATTTGTATCACAATATATTTTGCAGCCCTTTTTAAGAGCTTCTTTCCCACTGTTTATGGCATCATTCATAAATTCAATTAAATCTGCATACTCAAAATCAGCAGTGGTATGTATAACTCTTTTTATAACTGGAAGAGTTGCCTCATCAAATTTATTTATTTTATCTCCCAGTTCCTCTCCAATTATCTCAAAACTTCTTTTTTCTATGTCTTGTGGTACTTTTATATAATTATTCATTTATTTACCTTCCTTTTCTAAGATATCTTTCAATAAATCAAAACTTGTGAAAAAATGAATATGGGGATATCCACCTTTTAATCCTTTTTCTTCAAATATACAATTCCACTCTCTGCCATCTTTTTTTCTGGCAGTATACTTTCTTGTATCATTTCCTATCTCTTTTATTTTAGAATAATGAAATTCATGTCCCTTTCCAATAATCTTATTTTCTTTTAATAAACTTATATATCCAAATCTGGAAATATCAAGCCTGTTTCCCATTTTTATACTACAATCTATCAAACTGCACATTGGAAATTTTTCACCATCTATTGTTTCTATCTCTTTAGATAAAAACATGAATCCTCCACATTCACCAAATATCTTTCCATTGTTATGATAAAATTTATTTACTGATTCTATCATACTTTTGTTTTCAGAAAGCTCCCTTGCGAAATTCTCAGGATATCCTCCACCAAAATATAGTATATCTACATTTTCAGGTATTTTTTTATCATATACAGGAGAAAAATATTCTATCTCAGCACCTAAATATTTCAATAGTTCTATATTGTCATTATAATAAAAACTGAAAGCTCTGTCTTTTGCTATTCCTATTTTCAATCCTTTATACTTGTCTTTATCTTTTTTAAAAGGATTTTCTACTGATTCTATTTTGACTTTAGAAGCTATTTCCAATATTCCATCTACATCTATTGTTTCTTTTAAAACTTCAGCAAGAGAAGATATTTTGACTTTTAAATCTCCAATTTCTTCTGCCTGAAGTAGTCCTAAATGTCTGCTCCCTATATGAAGCGACTCATCTTTAGGAACATATCCCAGACATTTTACATCTGTATACATCTCTATTGCTTCTTTGAATATATCATATGTTTTCCTGCTTGAAACTTTATTGATAATAACACCTGCTATGTTCACTCTTTTATCTAATAATTGATATCCTAAGACTTGAGCAGCTATACTTGTACTTTTTCCTATTCCATCTACTACCAACACCACTGGAATTCCTAGAACTCTTGAAAGATGTGCTGAACTGTTGTTGTCCAGTGAATTATCTATTCCATCATAAAGTCCCATTACTCCTTCTACTATTGATATGTCTTTTTGATGTTTATAAAAACTGTATTTTACTCCCTCTTCTCCCATCATAAACAAATCTAGGTTATAGCTTTTATTTCCAGTTACAAACTGATGAAAGCCAGGATCTATATAGTCAGGACCAGTCTTAAATGGTGATACATTTTCAAAGAGTGACATAAGCCCCATAGAAACTGTCGTTTTTCCTATTCCACTGCTTATTCCTGCAAGCATAAAGGCTTTCATGACATCACCTCTTTCAAAGCCTGTAATACCTTTATATTGTTTTCTCGATTTTTTATTGCAAGTCTTATGTATTGATTATTTAAAAATTTAAAATTAGAAGCATCTCTTACAACTACACCTTTTTCTATCATTTCATCTCTTACAGCAGATGAATTTTTCTTCAAAAGCTTCACCAGAATAAAATTCACATTTGTTTTAAAAGTTTTTATATTTTCAATTTTGCAGCTTTCCTCATAAAACCATTTTTTTTCTTCTTCTATCCAGTTTTCAGTTGCCTCTATATATTTTTTATCCCAGAGCATAACCTTTCCAGCTATATCAGCAAAACTATTTACACTCCAAGGTTCTTTATATTTCTCCATTTTTTTCATTATCTCTTCATCATAAGTTATTCCATATCCCAGTCTTACCCCTGGTACAGCAAAAAACTTAGTTAAAGCTCTCATTACAAAAATATTTTCATCTTTTAAAAGCACACTTGTCATATCTTCCCAGCCTTTTATAAATTCTATAAAAGCTTCATCTATAAATAATTTTATTTTTCTTTCAGATAAAATGCTGTTTATTCTTTTTATATTTTCTAAAGAAATAAAACTTCCAGTAGGGTTATTTGGGTTGCATATAACAACAAGGTCGCATTGAGGTACTTCCTTTAAAAAATTATCCACATCTAGATTATAATCATTATTTTCCAGTAGTGGATAATAAATTATTTCACTTCCTACACTTTCCAATGCTCTTTTATATTCAGCAAAACTTGGAGATACTATTAAAGTTTTTTTAGGCTGCATAGCTTTCATATACAGAAATAAAATTTCTGTTGCTCCATTTCCTGCTATTATATTTTTAGCTTCAATATCATTATATCTTCCTATATTTTCCCTCAATTCTATATAGTCAGGGTCTGGATACTTTTCAAGAATATCAAAGTTTTCTATTATTGCTTTTTTAAAAGAGTCAGGTACTCCCAAAGGATTTATATTAGAGCTGTAGTCTAATAGATTCCCTTTCCCCTCTCTTTTCAGTCTGTAGATATTTCCTCCATGCAGATCCATTTCTTTCTCCTTCTACATTTTTTTTAGTAGTAAATCTATTAAATAAGTAATTAATGTAAATAATACTATTCCTATCCATGAAGATACATATAAAAGCTTTATAGCTTTCATAATATCTTTCAAATCAAAACTTTTTTTTCTATCTCCAATAGTTGGTTTTTCATGTATTTTTCCGAAATAACTTGTTTTTCCTCCAAATTGTACTCCCAATGCTCCTGCAAATGCTGCTTCTGAATTCCCTGAATTAGGACTTGAATGATTCAATCTGTCTCTAGAAAATATTTTCCAAGTATTTTTATAATCATATCTCAATATCATTGCTGCCAAGGGTATAACAAAACCTCCTGCTATTCTTGCAGGTATAAAATTAGCAACATCATCTGTTTTTGCAGATACCATTCCAAAATCTATATATTTATCATTTTTATACCCTACCATAGAATCAAGGGTATTTATTGCCTTATATCCCATGGCAAAGGGCAGAGCAAGTGAAACTCCATCTATGTGCAGAAAACTTCCAAGAAAAGCAAAGAACATTGGAGCTATCACTCCATCTACACTGTTTTCGCTTATTGTTTCAAGTACACTTCTTGTAATCTGTCCTATATCCATATTTCCAGTATCTCTGCTTACAAGATAAGATAACTCTTTTTTAGCCTTTTCCAAATCCCCCTCTGTAAGAATTTTACATACTCTGAAGCCTTCATCTGCCAGACTTTTTGTAGCAAGAGTAGTATACAGAAAGAAGATTTCTAAAATATATGAAATAGATGATATATAATAAGAAACAACAAATGTGACCCCTACTACTATCACAGTAAGAAAAGCTCCTGATATTTTTTTATTGAAAGCCTTGTATAATATTTTTTCTAAAAAGCTGATAAGTTTTCCTATTATCCTTACAGGGTGTGGAAACCAGTGTGGATCTCCAAATATTAAATCCATTACATATGCAATTCCATACTTCATTATAAAGTTCATCTTTTACTCACCTAGTATTTCATATATTTTTTTCATATCTAAATTTTCTCTGAATATTTTTTCAAGCTTATCAAATTCCTGCTCTCTATATTCATCAAAAGTTATTCCAGCTTCCATTTTTTCCAAGCCTTTTTTCTCTCTTATTTTATTTAATATATTTCTTGTCACTTCTTCATTATCAAATATTCCATGAAGATATGTTCCAAATATATTATCTTTTACCACTGCAACTGTATGATCATCCTTTGTTACTGCTCTCTCATTTCCAGCTGTAACTCCCTGATGTATCTCATATCCTTTTATTTTCGTTCCATCTAACCCTGAAATAATTCCAGTTGTATTTTTTAATTCTCCTGAATACTGAGTAGTATTTTTTTCTTTCTCCATTATAGTTTCCATATCTAATATACCTAATCCTGGTATCTCTTTAATGTCGCTTTCAATTCCATATGGATCTTTTACTCTTTCTCCAAGCATTTGGAAACCACCACATATTCCTATTATTACAGTTCCTTTTCTTGAAGCTTTTATAATTTCAACAGCAATTCCTCTATCTTTTAAATCTTTCAGATCATCTATTGTATTTTTAGAACCAGGTATGACAATTATATCTTCATCACCTAATTCCTCGGCTGATGTTACATAATTTATATTTACATCTTCTTGTATTCCTAAAGCATCTAAATCTGTAAAGTTGGAAATATGCTTTAATTTTATAACAGAAACTTTTATTCCTTTAGTATTTTTTGATTTTTTAAATTTATCTGTTAAACTGTCTTCATCTTCTATATCAACATCACTGTATGGAAGTACTCCTACAATTGGAACACCTGTAAGTTCTTCCAATTTTTTTAATCCTGGTTTAAGTATTTCTACATCTCCCCTGAATTTATTTATTATTACTCCTTTTACTCTGGCTCTTTCCTCTGGTGTCATAAGCATTATAGTTCCATATACAGAAGCAAATACCCCACCCCTGTCTATATCTGCAACCAAAATCACAGGTGCATCTGCCATGGCAGCCATTCCCATATTGGCGATATCCTCTTCTTTAATGTTGATTTCGACTGGACTTCCTGCTCCTTCTATTATACATATATCAAAGTTTTCTTTGATTTTATTGTATGATTTCATTATCTCTGGTTTTAAAGTTAGCTTAAACTTTCCATATTCCAATCCACTCATATTTCCAATAGATTTTCCATTTACTATAACCTGTATTTTTTTAGCAGTTGTAGGTTTCAGCAAAATTGGATTCATAAAAGCCTGAGGTTCGATTTTTCCAGCCATAGCCTGAACTACCTGAGCTCTCCCCATTTCATCTCCATCTTTTGTTATAAATGAATTTAATGCCATATTCTGTGATTTAAAAGGAGCTACACTATATCCATCATTATAAAAAATTCTACATAGCCCTGTTACAGTTATGCTTTTGCCAGCTCCAGACGATGTCCCTACTATCATTAGATTTCTATGTTTCATAACCCCTACTCCCTCATAAATATTTTTGTACTAAAAAAAGGTGCCATATATGCAGAAATATAATTTTAGAATTTTTTCAGTAGAAATATTTGTTATTGATTTTGTTTATAAAACTAAAAACAATAGATTCATTTCTTTCAAACATACTGTTTTTATATTTTATTCACTTCGTTAATTACACAAATCTTTCTAATTTCCAAATTTCTAAAACTTAATCTAGCTTCTTGGTCACCTTTATCATTTTCAATATATTATTTTCAAGCACTTTTTTCTCCTCCAAATTTAATACTGGAGAGAAGCATAATAAATACACACTTCCCGTCCCCGCAGGATAGTAAAAATTTTTAAGGCAGGTCTCCTGACTCAGACTCATTCTACTAACAGCCCTTCCCGAAATATTTCAGTGGTTAATCTGTTTTCGTCATCTTCACAGTGGCGGGACCGTGTAAGCTTTTCACTTATCTTCCCTTTTAATCGCAGATATGCAAACCTTAAAAAATTTATTTTTCACATACCAATTATACAAATTATTAATACTTTAGTCAAGCTTTTTAAGCTCTTAAATTACTGGGAATTATGCAGAAAATAACTGTATAAAAAAAAGTTAATCTATTTTATTTATAAAACAAAAAGAAAAATTTTACAAATAAAAATATCTGTTAATTTTAAAATTAATTTTTAGCTAAATATACAAGAAATTTTCCACTTCAAAAACTACCAAGCAATTTTAAACTTATGATATAATATTCAAAAAATTTTATTATATTTTTTACAAACATTTAATTATTTTACACATCTATTTTAAAAATGAAGATTTTTTATTAAAATATCCAACTTTTTCATAAAAATATTCTGGATACAAGAGATACAAATATTTTTTTCCTCTGCTACAGGCTACATAAAATAATCTTTTTTCCTCTTCAATATTTTTTCTCCAATACCACTTGGAAATATTCCTTCCAACAATGTTGGTATAAATACAGCCTCCCATTCCAATCCTTTGGAGCTGTGAACAGATAATATAGAAATCTTTCCTTTTGTTATCTTTTTTTCAGCATTTAAAATATTTTTCACTTCCATTATATATGTTTCTAAATCTTCAGCTTTTTTTATATTATTTTTTACTGTTTTAAAAAAATTAACTTCTTCTCTAGAAAATGTTGTTTTTATTTTAAGAATTTCAAATGTCAATTTTTCACATTTATCCAATATTTCATCTATAGAATAATGTGATATTTTATTGCTTATCATTATTATTTTATTTAGTAAAGCATCATCACTTTCTCTTCTTTTTACTATATCCAATACAGAATATAAATAACTTTTTGGTAGTCTTCTAACTAATTCTTCCCACTTTAAAATATTTTCTTTATCATTCCATACTTCTAATATTTTTAAATAAATATCCAAAGGACTTCCAAAAAAATTTTCTTTATCTAACTGTAAATTAAATGGTATCTCTTTTTTCTTCATTAATTTTTCTAACTTATGAATTATGTATTTATTGCGATAGAGAATAGCTATTTCTTCATAGGGAACTCCTTTTTCTTTCAGCTCCTCTATTTTCCTGCAAATAAATTCTCCCTGTTTTTCTTCATTAAGAAAACTAATGATATGTGGATTCTCTCCATTTTTCATAGTTCCTCTTGTATTTTTATTATATTTTAAAAGAAAGCTTTCAGATATTCCATTTATATACTTTATTATTTCATCACTGCTTCTATAATTTCTTTCTAATTTTATCATTTTGCTATTGGGAAAATCTTTCCCAAATCTAAGTATATTTTTAAAATCAGCTCCTCTAAATCCATATATACTCTGATAGTCATCTCCCACAGCCATGATATTTCCTTCTATACCTACCAATGTTTTTAAAAATTTTCTTTGAACAGAATTAGTATCCTGATATTCATCTACTACTATATATTTATATTTTTCTCTTAACATTTTAAGAAAATTTTTATCTGATTTTAGCTTCTTTAATACCTTTTCTGTTAAATCTTCAAAATCAAATATTTGAAACTCTTTTTTAAATCTTTTATATTTCATTTCTAAGAATTCTAAATCCCTTAAATAAATCTTTTCTTTATCAGATAAAAATTCTATTATATTTTTTCTCTGCTTCTAGCTGCTCCAAATATTTCAACTACTCTTTTTTCTGAAAGAAAGCTGCCGTTATTTTTATTTTTTAGTGAGTATTCCCGAATAAGAAGGCTTATTACTGCATTACTTTCATTCTCATCTATTATACTAAATTTTTCTATTCCAAATATATTTTTATATTTAATAAGCAATTCAGCACAAAGAGAATGAAATGTTGAAACAGAAACTTTTATCTCTTTTTCCGAAGTGAGATTTTTTATTCTTTCCTCCATTTCCAAAGCAGCCTTTTTTGTAAAAGTAAGCATTAATATTTTTTTTTCTGGTATCCCTCTTTCTATCATAAAAGCAGTTCTATAAACTATTGTTCTCGTCTTTCCTGAACCTGCACCAGCTATTACTAAATACTGCCCCTCTAAAGAAGTCAATGCTCTTAATTGTTCTTCATTGAGTTCTTTGCAGTAATTTATTTTATAACTTTCATTCAAAATATCCCTATTAAAATCTTTTATTTCTCGTTTTTCAAGTTTTTTTATAAGATATCTCAATTCCTCTTCATTTTTATTTTCCCTGTTATTTTCATTTTTTCTAAAAAATTTTACTTCTTCTTTTTCTTTTAAATTATGGAATGCCTTTAAAAATATTTCAAAAATTTTACTCTCCTCCTAATTTTTATTAGCTAGATTTTCCATAATTTCAACTACTTTTCTTGAATTTTTATGACTGTTTATATCTGATTCAAGTTTTCCTTGTTTTATAAGATTTATAAATTCCATTGCTTCATAAACCATATCATTTTCATCTATCTCCATTTCTATTTTCTCTTCTCTTCCATCTCTATACAATATTTTTATTCCCTTTACAGTAGAAAGTTTGTCAATTATTATGGAACCCTTTTCTCCTTGAATTTCTGAAGGTGTTTTAGAATCAGTTATTTTTGAATATATAATACTTGCTATTTTATCATTATATTTTAAAATTATATTTCCATATCCATCTGCACCACTGCTTACCAGATAATTTTTTCCTATATATTCTTCTGGAATTCCAAACATTCCAATAGTAAAATATAATGGATAAACTCCTATATCATATAATGCTCCTCCTGAAAATTTTGGATCAAATATATTTGTAAGTTCACCTTTTTTTAAATTATCATATCTTGAAGAATATTGGCAATAACTAGCTGTTATCCCCCTTACAGGTCCTATTTTTTCCAAGTTCTCTTTTATTATCCTAAAGTTTGGATTTAAAGTAGGCCTCATAGCTTCCATCAATACCACATTATTTTCTCTTGCAGTTTTTATCATCTCGTCCAATTCTTTCACTGTTGGAGCAATAGCTTTTTCACAAATTACATGTTTCCCATTTTCCATCATTTTTATAGCTTGTGATGGATGAAGTCCATTTGGGGAAGCAATATATACTGCATCAACTTTTTGACTTTCAGCCATTTCCTCCAATGAAAGATATATTGTTTCTATATCATGTTTTGTAGCAAAATAATCTCCTTTTTCTACACTTCTTGAATATACTGCTGTTACCTTACATTTTTTTATAGTTTTTAATGCCTCAACAAATTTGTCGCTTATACAGCTTGTTCCTATTATCCCAAACCTTACCATTTTTCCCTCCCTGAATTTATAATGTTTTATTTTTCTTTATCTTTTAAATACTCTCCTAAAATAAACAACGAAAATACTATCAAAAGTATCACTGAACTAAAAGCTGCACTTTCTAAATATTTTTTATTAGATACCAGAGAGTAATTTACCAGCGAAGCTACAGGAACTATATCTCCCAGCTGCATAGTATATCCTATTGTAAATTCTCCGAAAACAATTGCAAATATTTGCAGAAATGCTGACAAAAAAATATTTTTTAAAATTGGAAATTCAATATATATAAATCTTTCAAATCCATTATTACAATCTAATAATGAGCTTTCTAAAATATTTATTGGAAATTTCTTTACATACTGATACATAAAGGAATAACCAATTGGAATACTTACTAAAACATATCCTATTCCCAGTAACAATAGTAAAGGAACATTAAAAAGCACATTTAAATAAAAAAGTGACACTGCCAGAAAAGCTCCTGATATTCCTAGATTTGAAAAAATTATTACATCTGTTATCCTGCTGTAATTTTTAATTATAAAATAAATTACTATTATTGAAATAAAACTCACTACAGCAGATATTCCAATGGAATTTATTATCCCTTTTACCACTTCATAATCTTCATTAAAACTTTTAGAAAATATCTTTAAATAAGCTTTGATTGAAAATTCTCCAGTATAATAATTGTAGAAGGAAAAAAGGAAACTTGAAGCAACTATCAGATATTGCAGCAGCAGATAAATTATTGAATATCCTCTGAAAAAAATATTCTGCTTTTTATATTCCATTTCTCCTTCTAGTTCATATTCCTTAACAAATACTCCAGATAAATTTAATATTATTAATATAAAAAATTGAACAATTCCAAAAATCATAGCTTTAGAAAAATTAAGTTCTCCCATAAGTGTAGAAGCTATTTCAACTTCTAAAGTAGAAAACTTTATTCCCCCAAGGGATAAGATTATTCCAAACCCTGTAAAACAATATGTAAAAACTAAAATAAATCCTCTAAATATCTGTGGCATTATTAGTGGAAGCTGTCCTGAAAAAAATATTCTTATATTTCCTGCTCCTTCCATTTTCAATGCCTCTATGAGCTCCTTAGGTACTCTTTTCAACCCTTCGCTGATGTACTTTATAAATATAGGCGAATTATAAAATACATTGGCTATTATGATAGCTTTAAGAGAATATAATATTCCAAGACCCTTAAAAAATTCCATATTAAAAATAATTGAAAATATTGTTACAGTAGATATTATTGGAAAAAAGAATGGGATAAAAAGAAGACCATGAAGAAGTCTGCTCACTATCCCTTTTTCATAAGCTGCAAAATATGCTGGTATAATTGCTATAACAAGAGCTGCTGCTGTTGAATATAGTCCCTGTTTTATCGAAAATAAAATTATATCAAAAGTTTTTGTTTCAAAAAGGATACTTATATCTTCTATCTTAAAAAAATCCCTCATAAAAAAATAGAGAGGTATAAACCATACCAGTGCATAAAATATATTTATATAAATTTTTGTTTTTTCTTTATTTTTCATTCCAGTATTCCTTTCAAATTTCACTTTCCATTCTATTATAACACTATATCAAGTTTCTCTCAATCTCTCTTTAAGAATCCCTTTATATTCTTTTTTTCTTATGATATACTTAAGTTGTAATAATTTTCAAGATGATTCATTTCTAAGGAGGAAAAATGCTTTATTTTTTACATGGTGACACTTCTCCTCTTCAAATAAAATATGAAGAGTTATTAAATAAAATTAAAAATGAATTTCCTAATATACCAGAAAAATATTTTGATGCTTCACAGAAAGAGGACGAAGTCTTTCTTCAAACTGTTTCTACCAATTCTATTTTTAACCCTAAAGAATTATTAATTTTAAGAAGAGCTGAAGATATTAAAAATATAGAAGCTTTTTTTAAAACTTTAAAATTATTTAATCTTTCTCAAAAAGAAATTATCATAATATATGAAGAATTTTTAAATGACTATGGAAAAATTAAAAATCCATTATCAAAAAAAGCTATGGATTCTATCGGTGAAATAGCACAGATAATTTGCTACAGAAAAGAAAATGAAAAAAAAGCTGTTACTTTCTATCTACAGAATGAATTAAATATATCTGAATATGAAGCTGAAAAATTTGTAGAAATTATTGGAGATGATTTTTTCAAAATAAAAAATGAAGTTGAAAAAGTTAAAAATTATTTAGATGGAGATACATTTAATTTAACTAAGGTTATGCCTGTACTTTCCATTACTAAAGAATACAACCATAAAACTCTGATAGAAGATTTTCTTTATAATAAGAATATTACCCCTCTATTGGAATTTCTACAAAAAGAAAAAGAATATATGGGATTTCTTTATATGACTACTGAAGAACTCCTAATCAATCTTAAACTCAATTATCTTTCAAAAGAATCAATAATAACTAAAAATACTTCTTATAAAAAATTCAATGATTCTATTTTTGAAAATACAAAAAAATATTTTAAAAAAGATAATGGATTTATACACCCATATCAAATATTTCTAAAATTTAAAAATATTGATACATTCAGCTCAGAATTTATAGAAAAAAAACTAGAAGAACTTTTATATACTGAATATAATATAAAAAATGGAACATTAGATGATGAAATAGCAGTAGAAACCTTTATCTTAAATTTTTTTGTCGATTAAAAAGGAAAATTTTATTAAATTTGAATATTTAAATTAGACAAATAATTTTATTGGAGGTAGTCTTATGGCTAATGAAAAGTTTTATATTGATATGTTTGATTTAGGAGGTTCTTTAAAAAGGATATGGTATTACTATCTCATTCTAGGTATTCTTCTTGCTATAACAGGGTTGATTGGAATATTTAATCCACTTGGATTTTCTATTTCCCTTATTTATGTTTTAAGCTGGGGATTTCTATTAATGGGACTACTTAATATTTATTATGCTTATCAGGGAAGAAAAAATAAATATTTCCATTGGGGAATAGTACTAGTAAGTGGTATAATTGATATTTTAGCTGCTATTTCAATATTTTATAATCCTTTTGAGAGTGCTGTAATACTTCTTATATATTTAGGTATACTTATGCTATTTAGAGGTTTTTCTCTTATCTTCACAAGAGGAAAAGCTGTTGCTGATGAAATACCAGAAGTACACAATATCAGGTCAATCCTGGTAACAAGAGGGATTCTTGACATTATCTTTGGAATTTTATTAGTAGTATGTCCACTTTTGATGGGATATATTCTTCCTATAACTATTGGATTCTATCTTTTATTTATGGGTATATTATTTATAATTTACAGTATTCAAATTAAAAGAGCATAGAACACAAAGTGTAGTGAATCTATTTTCTTAGACAATATATTTTAAATATTAATTGATAGGGATTGATTTCTGTATTGTACAGGAGTTAATCCTTTTAATTTTACTTTTGTTCTCTTATCATTGCAGTACTCTATGTATTCTTCTATTGTTATAAAAAATATATCCTTCATCTTAATTACCTAAGATTTTAGGGCTGTATAATGACTTAAAGAAAAATGTTAAAAAATGGCTCAATTATCAAAAAGCTGACTTGAAGAGTTCCTTCTTGTCAGCTTTTCCTAATTTTCCTCTGCACTTATTTTTTTACTTTTACTCCATCTCTCCACTCTTCCTGTACTATTATTTTTCCAAATTCATCATATACTTTTATAAGTCCATTTGCCTTTCCATCTTTAAATATTCCTTCTATTTTTGGTTTTCCATCTTTATAGTATTGGATTTGTTTTCCTTCCTGCTTTCCATCTTTCCAGTAACTTTCAAGCATTTTCTGTCCATCTGGATATTGAGCTGTTACTTTTCCTGTAAATGGCTTATCCATTCCTTTTTCATAGAAAGTTCCACTTCTGTTCTCTAATAATGAAAGATCTATTTCTTTTGAATTATTTCCACAACTTATCATTGATAAAGCTACTATTAGTATTAATACTTTTTTCATCTATATCTCCTTTTATTCTATAAAGTACAACAAGGATGACTCATATGGTCACCCTCGCTGTTAGGACTTAGTTATGATAAATCTTTACTTTTTTAATTAGAATTTATATCCTGCTCCTATTGTCGCTCCAAATGTTTCTCTATCTTCATTGTCAAATTTATAGTTTAATCCACCATTATAGAAGAATCCGTTATCTTTTTCTACTTCTGCTCCTATATTGATTTTTAATGTATTTTCTCCTAAATTTGCTCCTATTAAATCAAATTTATCTCCTCTTGTTCCATCAGTACCTATGAAATTTCCTTTGAATTTATCATCTGTATCACCTACAGTTCTAGTATAGCTGATTCCTGCTAATAAATTCATTTTTCCACTTTCTAGTTTTACTGATTTTACTAAATCTACTCCTACTTCTGTATCAAATGTTGTTATGTTTTCTTTTTCCATTTCAAAGTGTTTATCTTTTGCAGATTCTTGAGTTAATCTTGTCAATGCTAATTTAACCTTTGGTTCTACTGTAACATCATTTCCAGCATTTATTACATATTTTCCTTGCGCATATCCACTAAATGCTTTTGAATCATATTTATCTCCTGTAGAAACTATTACATCATTATCAGCATCTATTTTATTTAACTGATATCCTAATCCTGCTGTTAATTTGAAATTATTTATATCTTGTTTTCCATATACTCCAAAGTAGAAAGCATCTCCATCAGCACTTGCTTTTTTCATATCAAGGTCTTGTTTAGTTCCAGAGAAAGCAAATCCTACTGATGATTTTTCAGATAATCCATATTCCATAGCTCCTAAAAGACCTGCTGTTTTTGTTTCTACTCCATAACTATTTACTTTTCCATCTCTGTCATACTCTGTTCTGCTAAACAGCATTTTACCTTGAGCTGTCCATTTTCCTTCTTCTGGTTTTCCTCCTAATGACAACACTGCTTCTTCATTCATTCTTAAAGTATCCATAGACATTTTCACTGTTTCTGAATATACATTATTTGAATAAATAGAATCTAATTGAGCTTCTCTGGCATCTCTAGTTTGAGCAAGAACATTATTAATTACAAAAGATTTATTATATATATCAGCTAAGTCTTTATTATTTACATTGTTTTTTATAAAACTCAACATTTTATTTGTATTATCGTATGAATAAAATTCGCTATCAGTTAAAATATTAGAAATCTCACTAATATTTACAGTAGTTCCAAATTGTAATTCTAAGTTTTCTTTAGTTACATTTGAAACAAGAAATTGAATTGTTCCATCTCCACTTACATCTATGTCTGTAGAATTTCCAAATAGATTTTTTCCATCATTATCTACTTCAGCTTTAAGTATTCCATTAGCTCCAATATTTACTGTTGTTTTTTCATCAACACCTTTTCCTATTATTTTTGAATCTGCTGAATATGCAACTGTTGCATTTTCTGAATTACTAGAAGTAGATGCTGCTCTGCTAAGTAAAATAAGCTCAATTTCTGGATTAATTCCTATATTAATTTCTGTAGCACCTGTTATTATTCCATCTATTTTAGTTTCTCCAGCTGTTACAGCCATTGATTCAGTTTTAATATTTCCTGTTATTGCTGTTGTTCCAGCTAATTCAACTGATTTAGTTTCAATATCTCCAGTTATTGATGTTGTTCCAGCTAATTCAACTGACTTAGCTTCAATATTTCCTGTTATTACTGTTACTTTTTCTATTCCTTCTGTTTTCAATATTCCATTGTCAATACTAGTTCCTATATTTCCATTAAAAGTTGTTCCTGCTAATGTTAAAGTTGAACCTGCATTCCCAAATGTTACTGCTGTTCCAGTATCTTCTGCATTTACTGTTCCATTAGTAATTGTTAAACTAGCTGCTTCACCTATTGCTAGACTTCCATTAACATCTAGGTTAGTTGTAGTTCCAGCTATTTCTACACCTTTGCCACTCTCTCCATTTGCAATAGTGACAGTTCCTGTAACATTTAAAGATTCTACTTTAATAGGTTGGTCTGTTGAACCTTTTATTGTAGTATTATCTTTTAAAACTATACTGCCTCCTTCTTTCTCTGCATTATTTATATCTCCTGCATCTGTATTTCCACTAATTGTAACATCATTCTTTTTCTCTATTGCTATTCCATTCTTGTCTACAAGCATTCCAGAGTTAATATAACTTCCCTTGAATAAAGTTGAAATATCAAAATCTTTTAACTCTTCAGATGTTTTATCTGTTATTTTTATTTTACCAGTGTTTTTAGCTGTACCTTCTACATTTTTAATAGCAATATTATTATTAGAATTTTCTATTTTTCCTAATCCTAATGCTATTGTACCATTATTTATAGCTGTTCCTCCACTAATAGAAATTCCTATTCCATTAGTTGTTCCATCTTTTAATGTGATTGTTCCATTATTTGTGAAAGTTGTTGAGCTTCCTTCTACTACTACTCCTATAGCATTCTCTCCAGAAACTAAGATGCTTCCTTTTTCTGTATTTATTGCTTCTTTTTTAGCAGTTATTCCTTTTGTATTTCTAAGTTGTACTCCTATTCCATTTTCTCCATTTACTTCAACAGTTCCGTTATTTTCAAAATATCCATATATATCTTCAAATTTATTTGCTCCTGTATCTTGATCAGAAAGTACAACTCCTACACCACCATATGAATTAACAAGTATAGTTCCATTATTGTATCCATATGTATGTTCATGAAGTCTTAAGCCATGGATATTAAGAAACATCTTTCCTTCTGTTTCTTTATATTTTTCTTCTAATTCATTCTGTTGATCTTCACTTAATTCGATAGTTATATTTCCATTATTAACTACTTTTCCAGGAGTTTCCATATATGGTGCTGATGCTGAATATATTCCTGTATTATAGTAATAAGGTCTATCATAAGTATCCTCATCTTTTTCAAAATCATTTACTACAATCTTTCCATTATTTTCTATATACACTTTATTATGCTTCATATAGTACCCATTATTATGTATTCCTTCAAATGATGCAGTAATATTTCCATTGTTTTTTATTGTTACTGTTCTATCTGCAGCTCCAGCACCTGTATCTTGTCCTGTATCTGCTACTCCTATTCCTGTTTTTCCAATTATATCAGCATAGTTTGTTAAAGTATTATTTCCATTTCTATTACTTAATTCTACTGTTGTCCCTTTTGACTGTATTTTTCCTCTTAAAGTTATAATACTGTTATTAGTTTTTATAAAAGTTTCATTGTCTTCAGTATTATTAACTGTTATCTCATCCTTATTATTATCAATATTTATTGTTCTTGTTCCACCACCAGCAAAAGAGAACTCTCCGTTTATTCTTGAAGAATCTTTTAAGTTTATAACAATTTTTCCTAATTGTCTACCGTCTTTATCATTATCAGATTTTATAAGTCCGTTAATTGTTCCAGTGTTTGTAAAAGTTGATGTATAGACTTCATCAGTGTTAGTGCTTTTACCAGCAGCTAAATCTATTGCAGCTCCTCCTTGTCCTTCTTTTGTTATTGTTCCAGAGTTTGTGAAAGAAGCATCTCTTGCAAAACCATTTACAGTAACTGTTGACATCCCACCAGTGTTTGTATTTGTTAAAGTCCCTTTATTTTCTACTTCTGCTCCATATATATTTAATAAAGTTATATTTTCTACAGTTGAAATACTTGTATTTTCATCTAATGTTGTTTTTCCTCCCTCAACTGTTATAAGACGTTTAATTGTATCCCCATCTCCTTTTTTATATTCATATGTAACACCCTCAAGTTTTGATTCTTCTTTTATTTCTAATCCATTAAAATTTGAACCTTTTCCATTTACTGCACTTGAAAAAGCCTCATTGGTAGTATAATCTACCCCAAATGCAACTGTTCCTGCTATCAAAAATCCTACAACTGTAGCTGTTGTTATTGATATCTTCTCCTTTAGACATCTTTTTAAAGATTTTTCCACCTCATTAAAATTGCTAATCATAACTTTTTCCTCCCATTAATTTTATTTTAACTGCACTTTTTATCAGACTACTTTACTTCATCCCAGTTTCATCTGATAAGTTACAGTTATTCACTTTTTCTATAAAATTATTTTTTACTCTGAATCTCACTGCTGTTCTTTCTTTTGTCATATATAAAATATTTAATGTTCCAAAATTTTTTACTGTTACTTTTTTCTCAAAAACAATTTTTGTAAAAATTATCCTCTAAAAAATTCAAGCTTCTTTTTTTGTCTTTTTTATATTTTTCAATTTTTTTCTTCTTTTTATACAATTTAAGAAGTCTAACCTCTGTCATAACATTCTCTTTTTCGTTAAAACAACCACTAAAAAAAACTGTTCTCTTTTATGTATAAATGCGAACTTTTTTAATTTTTTTCTTTTATTAAAAATAATCTTAAATTCAAATTTTAAAATATACTTTTTTCAAAATTAAAAATTTTTAAAAAATAAAAATTGATTATTTTACTTTTTTATGGTATATATATTTAATAGAAATAAAGAGTATTTTAGACACTTTAAAGTTCTACAAGTGTTCGCATTTATACATAAACAAGAACTCTTGTTTTTTATTTTTTATTCCTCTTTATTTTTTTATTTTTTTACCTTTTTATTCTTTTTTTCACTTTTTTAATTCTTTATATTTCTTTCTGATAAATTTAAAAATAAAATTAAAGTTATAGAAGAATTTTTAATAACTATCTCTTATTTTTCACCACCATTTTTAATAAAAAAAGAGCTGTCCAAATTAATGATTAAAAATCATCAATCTGTAACAGCTTTTTTTATTACAATTAATTGTCTTAGAAATGCAATATATTATCATTATCTTTACCGTTAATATCATAATTAAAGATAAAAAAATATCTAATAAATTACTTTTTATCTTGAATTTTATCTTTTAACTTAAATGAAGCATTGAATTTTACTTTCTTCATTTCAGTTGTCTGCATAAGCTCTCTAGTTTTTGGATTGCTTATAGTTTTTGGTTTTATATTTCCAACAGTAAATACTCCCTTATTGAAGAATTGTACTTTACCATCTTTTTTTAAACCAGCTTCTATAATTTCTAGAATTGCTTCTACATCTTCTTTCGCTTCTGCAATTGTTAAATTATTTAATTTTTTTCTATATAGTTTAATAAAATCTTTCTTATTCATAGTACCCCTCTAGTCAACATTGATATTTTCTTTAAGTATTTTTCCCTGTCTGAAAACCAATTTATTTTTAGGTAAAGTCTTCTTAATTTTTTTTATTCTAGGATCACAGTATTCTCTGGCTCTTACAGGTTTTATTTCAAATATTCCCCAACCTTTGAATACTAACTTTTTATCTTCTTGTAATATTTCTTCTACAGTTTCCCAAAAAGTTGAAATTCTATGCTGAGCTTCTTTTAAGTTCTTCAAATTTCTTTCTTCTTTGTAAACTTTAATAAAATCTTTCTCTTTCATTATTCCCTCCCTAAGTTGTTTGTTTCACTTTCTTTGGAAAAATCATCTTCTGCTAGTGTTCTAGGAAGAAATTCAATAAATTTTTTAAATCTTTGATCATTTAATTTTAAATTCTTAATTATCACAGTTTTATTTCTGGCTGAATAAATATTTATAATAGTACTTTCTTCTTTTTTTTCTAATAATATTATTATATTTGAATTAGCTTTATCATCTACTGCATTCAAATATTTCATTTCTAAATATTTACCCATAAGTATCTGTTCTTTCAGCCATTGCATATTTCCTAAGAATTTATAGTAAAATCTCACTCCAATTTTATTATTTAAATTCCTTATTGCTAAAGCAGTTTTTAATTTAATAAAGATAAATACTATAAAAAATATAACTACCAAATATAAAATTAGTTTTGAGTCTAAATAATTCATTTTTATATCTCACTTTCTCTATCTCTATTTAATCAATGAGAGAGAACTAAGAGTAGTACTCTTAATCCTCTACTCATTTAACTATATCTAGGAGAATATAGTTAAACAAATTACTCTGCTCTTAAACTTTTTAATTGATTAAATTCAAATATTTTTCTTTCTTCTACTTTAGACTGCTTATCTATTTCTCCAAGAAAACCTTGATATTGTTTTAACAAGTTTTTCATTTCGTTAGAGTAAATACTTCTTCCTTCCATAGTAGTCATGTAGTTAATTCTTTCTTCACATTTATTTTTAAGATTTGTAAGTACATTTAAATTATTTTGAGCTGATTTTGCAATTTGCTCTTCTTCTTTAAATCTTTCATTTTCTTTTTGCTCAAGCATTTTTAATTCTGCTTCTAATTGAGAAAATCTTGAATCTACTCCTGCTGCTGCTGGTGCTGCTAATGATACGCTTGATACTAGTAATAATGCTGCTCCTAATAACATAGTTGTTTTTATTTTCATAATAATACTTTCCTCCTGGTTTTATTTTCTTTTGTATTTAAAAAATATTAATTATTTTCCTTCTTTTACAGCTTGTAATTGTTGGAATCTGTTGATGATACTTTCTTGCTCTTTCATTTGTCCTTCTAATTCTTTAAGTGCATCTTGGTATTTTTTAGCTAATTCTCCATATTGCTCTTTGTAGAATTTAACGTCTTTGATTTGTCCTAATTTTCCTGCTTTAGTTGAAATTTGATTGTATAATTCTCTTTGTTTAGCTAGAGTTGCTTTTGCAGTTTCAGCTATTTGTTTTTCAGAATTATATCTCTCGTCTTCTTTTTGCATAAGCATTTTATATTCTTGCTCAAGAGTGTTGAAACGGCTTTCAAATTCTGCTGTCACCCCTGTAGAAAATGCTGATGCTGATAATAAAATTGTTCCTGCTACTAATAATTTTTTCATGTTTACCTCCAAGTTTATAATATAGTTTTGTTTAGAAAACTTTTTTAACATTTATTATTTATTTAATTTTTCCAATTCAGCAAGTCTTTTTTCTAATTCTTTTACTCTTTCCTTGCTTAAATTTTTTCCATCTAATTCATTATTTATATTAATTATTTCTCTAAATATCTCTTCTCTAGACATTCTTTGATCTTTTAGAGCCTGTTCTTTGGCTGCTGCTTTTTCTTTAGCTTCCTGAGCTTTTAACATTTCCTGTCTTTTAGCTTCTTCTGCTTTTTCTTTCATAGCAGCTTCTTTTTCTAAAGTTTTTTGTTTTAACTCAGCTTCTCTAATAGCTGCCTTTTGCTTCATTTCTGCTTCTTCAGCTAATGCTTTTTGTCTTAACTCTTCTTTTTTAGCTGCTTCTTCTTTTTCTTTCTTCTCTAATGCCAGCTTAACCAGTCTTTCTCTTTGCATATCTTTTTCTGACATATTTGAAGTATTTCCAGCATTGTTGTTAGAACAGCTTATTAATAGTAAAGAACTTAAAATTATAAGTATCTTTTTCATATTTTTTCCACTTCCTTCCCATCAATCTTTTCAGCTTTCTCATCTTTAATAATTCCTTCTTTTTTAAGATGTCATTCAATTTATATTTTTCAATTATAGAATTGTAGTATTCAACTTGTGCCTGATTGTATTTTTCTACAGCCAGACTTTTATATAATATTGGAAGCATTTCCTCTAAAGGTTTATCATCAAATTGATCTTTATGTTTCTTATAAAAATCTGCTGCTTCTTCATCTGTAATTTGAGTTTTATTTTTTAGTTCTCTTTCTATAAAATAATTTATTTTAATTTGATTTTGAGCTATTTGAATGTTTTCAAGCTCTTCAGGTGTGAACTCAGCTTTTTTTACTTCTTCCAATAAAGCCTTATAAACCAATATTCTTGCAACTTCATCTTTATCTTTCTGTTTCTCCTTTTCAGTTAAAGTAATTTGTGCTGGAACATTGTTAGTAGTTTTATTATTTGTTTCATTACACCCTGTTATTAATATTCCTGCAGCGATAATAGATACTATTCCGCAAATCTTTTTCATTAAAAATCCTCCCGATATTTTGTTTTTAAAGAAAATTACTATTTCATTTCTTTAATTTTTTCTTTTGCTCTCTGAATTTCATACTCATTTCTTTCTTTTTCTGTCATTCTAGAGATTTCAGCAGCTTTTCTAGCTTGTTCTGCTTCTTTTTCTCTTTCCTTCTCATAATATTCTCTTCTTCTCTGATTAAGAATATCTAAAGGATCATCACTACTCTCTTTAGCACTTGAGCAGCTAACAACTAAAATGGCTGATAGAAATAAAAAACTTAATTTCTTCATAATTCCCTCCCAATTTCATCTTATTCGTAACTTATAATAATTAAAAGGAGCTGCAACTTCTTTTATTAAATTACGTTTTTTCATTAGGTAATAAAAATATCTTATATTAACCATTAGTATCTATTGATGAATTTATCATAATTTTCAATAAAATCAAAAAAGGAGAAAAAAATGGACAAAGAGGACAAGAAGTTAAATATATTTGTAAGGAAGATTTAAGAAAGCTAAGAAATACTTCAAATTAAACGATAAAGTTGTAATTTTAGCATTGATAAATATAGGAGTAAATGTTGATTAAGAATTTCTGATTTGTCTAAAATAAGATTTGAAGATATAAATAGTGATTATGTAGTAAAATTAAAGGAAAAGAAACTAAAAAATGAGAGAGATTAAATTGAATACAGTATGTCAAAAGTCAATTGAAGAATTAAAGAGGTATTATGAAACGTTAGGATACTCTGGAGAAAAGGATTTTTATTTAAATCTCTAAATAGAAAGTATGTAAAAGAACTGTTTGATAAGCCTATTTCAACTGTTTCAATAAGCAAATATTTAAATCAAGCTAAGGCAGATTTAAACATTGCATATCCTATAGGACCCATTCTTTAAGAAAACATGGCATACAGTTTACAGAGGTACTTTAGACATAGCACTGTAATGTCTATATTCAATCATTCCTCTGCCGAACAAACATTAAAATATATAGGAATAGAGCAAGAAATGATTAATAAAGTATACGATAAATTCAAGATATGAGTTCAATTTTTAAGTTTATAGAAAGAAAATAGTTGATTTATTTAAAAAATAGTTGATTTATTTTTAAAATACGATATCATAAAAAGAGAAATGGTTAATATAAGATATTTATATTAACCATTATTTAATTATCATCTCTTATATACTAGATATTACAAGAAAAATACTTATTTCCTTTTAAAAAAATATTTTTACAAAATAATATTTAATTAAAAATATAAAACTCGTTTTTAAACATTTTAAAAACTTTTTTTATTTTCTTTTTCAAAATAAATTCTGTATTAATAGATGGATTTTGATTTTTTACATAATTTTTCCAATCAATAAGTACCATTTCAGACAAAAATTATATCTTTTACTAAAAAAGCCTGACTGAATCTTTTAGGTCAGGCTTTCATATTTTATGAATTGTAGCTTAACTTACTTTTTCTTTAATTATTCTATTATTTCTTCTTTCTCTTTATTATCTTCCCCAACATACTCTTTTAAAATTTCATTTACTTTATATCTTTCTATTATTTCATTAATTACCCCAAGTTTATTTTCATTAACTTTTTTATTTATTAAAGCTTGCTGAAGCTGTGGGTATATCTCTGCTACTGGTTTATCTTTCAAAGTTTCTGAATTATTTTTATATATTTCCAAAATCTCATAATTAGATATTGTAATATTATTTTGTGCAATAGAAGTCAAATAAAATTCAATTTCTATATTTGTTTTTAATTCTTCCAAAGATTTTTTTTCTTCATCATTATATTTTTCTCTTTTATTTCATTTAAAATAGCTTTTTTTACAAGCAACTGTGCTATTGCATCTTTATTTTCTTTCACATTTTTTAATTCTTTTTCTGTTAATCTTATCATCTTTTTCCCCTCTGGTATTTTATTTTTTATAAATAGTTCTTATTTCTCTTTTTATTTTCTAAATTTTTTCAAATATAATTTTTTAAAATAAAATTCACAATAAAATTTCTAGTATTTCCCCTCCCTAAAATGTTTTTTATTTCTTTAATTTAAAGCATTTATATTTTTAATCACCCTCCTTCTGCTTCATTATTTTAATTTTTTAAATATTTGTTTATTTTTTGTGTGACAAAATGAGAACACATAATCATTATAGCATACAAAAAAGATAATAAAAAAATTTTGAAAAATAATATACTAAAAACATTCTATAATATTAATAAATTTCCACTAAAAAAATTTTATTTTTTTAAATTATCTTTATTTTGTTTTATAACTTTATTTTAAGACAATTTATTCCTTTAAATTTATTTTTTGTTCTCATAAAATATTTTTTAAAAATAACTTTTTTAAATTTTTGCCACATAAATATTTAACTAACAAGTTTAAATCTAACAATAAAAATGTTATAATTTTAACAATAATATATTAATAATCTTAGGGGTGGAAATATGACAGAATTAGAGAAGAAAAACTTATATAAAGATTTTGATTTAAATGCTTTAATAAATTATCTTGAAGATAATAATACTCTTGTAGTAAAATTTTTATTTAGTGAAAATGAACATAATTTTCCTTTGGAAATATTTGATATTCTTCTTAGAGAGGTTCAACTTTTGAAAAAAGTATGCGATAGCATGGAGGAATGGAAAAATTTAATAAAAGTATATACAAACAATATCATTTCTGTTAAAGAAAATATGAAACTGCTTTATTATATTCAAAATGGAGAAATTAAAAATACTCCCATATCAAAAGAAATAAGAGAAAAATTGAGAAATAAAATAAGCCTTTATATCGATGAAAGTTTAATATAAAAAAAGAGGTAGCCTTGGTAATGCATTCTCTTTCTTAGATATCTCCTAGAGGGAGGGAGAGTGCATTACACAGAAGTTTTCCTCTTTATTGTTTATAATTCTGTTTCCTTTATTCTTCCAGTTATTTTTAAATGGTTGGCAATATATACAAATGGTGTATCAAAAACTGCTACTATAAATTTCATACAGTAAGTAGTAACAAATATTTCTAACAATACTTCTCTAGGATAAACACCCCAAAAAGCTATCAATGTAAAAATACTATTATCTATAAGTTGGCTTATCATAGTACTCATATTATTCCTAATCCAAATATGTTTTCTTTCACTAAATTTCTTTTTCCACATTTCATATGCCCATATATCATGGCTTTGAGATATCCAGTAAGAAACAAGAGAAGCTATTGCTATCCTTGGCATAAAATCAAATATTCTTTTTACTCCACTAAAAGTAATCAGTCCTTCTTCTACATTTGAAGGAGTAAAAGCTACAGCTATCTGCATTATTAATGTCATTGCTATTAAGGAAAAAATCCTATTTTCACAGCTTTTTTAGCATGCTCTTTCCCATAGTTTTCTGCAAGTATATCAGTTACTAAAAAACCTCCAGCATAAAGTATATTTCCCAAAGTAGTTCCAAATCCAAATAAGTCAACCAGCATGACTACTTGTATATTAGCTAGTATAGTTGATATTGGTATCCATATATATAATCCTATTTTTCCAAATCTGGAATAAGCAAATATTATTGCTAAAAAGTTTACTAACAGCATTATTGCCCATAAAAATTCATTTCTCATTTTTCCTCCTGCAGTTCATTTATTGTTCAAAAACTCCTAAATCTTTATTATCTAAAAGTAGTTCTACTCTATCATCTAATGCTAAATATGAATATTTTTCGATGAACCATTTTACTAATTCATTATCTCTCTCTATAACAGTTCCATTATTAATAAAAATATTTATAGTTACACCTTGAAAATTTTCCAAAGCAATTTTTATATCGTTTTCTATCATTTCTTTCGTTTGCCCTTTTACACATATAAGTAAACAGACAGAAAATAATTTTTTACTAATTTCTATAATTTCCTTTTCTTCTAAAATAAAATTTTTATTATATACTTTCACTCTAAAATTATTATCAAATGTTTCTATCCCCATTCTAAAACGTATTTCTACACCTGAAAAATATTTTTTAATTTCCTCAATTCTTTTTATATAGCCATAATAAATTTCAAAATAAAGAATTTTTATATTTTTCTCTTTAACAATTCTTTTTATTTCTTCTAAAGTTTTTTGTGTTAATTCAAAAACAGAACCAGAGTTTATAACTTCTAAAACTCCATACTCTCCTGTTATTTCTTTTAACACTTCCATATTTACATTATCTATTTCTTCTTCATCTAAAGAATTATCCTCTATATAATTGCAAAAACTACATTTTCCATACTTGCATGGAAAGCTTTTCAAAAGAACTATTTCTCTTTGATGCTTATCAGTAATCTTGTTGTATCTTATTCCCATTTTTACTCCTTCTTAAAATTTTCAATAAAAAAAGCAGAGTCCAAACCCTGCATAAATAAAAAAGACTAGTTTTTTATAGATGGTTGGTTCACGCTAGGACATCTCCCTCTTACAGAGGATTTAGTGATTTATTTAATTTGACACTATATTTTATATGTTACACATTAAAAAGTCAATAATAATTTTATAAAAAAAATCCCTTCTAAACATAAACTAATTTAAATTTATTTGTAACAATATAATCTAAATATTTTATTTAATAATTTTACAGTAACATTACATTCAAATATGTCATAGACTAATTTTCTTTTAACTTTCATCATCATATTTAAACCTAACTTAGAAGCTCTCACTACTTAAAATTACCTCATAATCACAGAAATTTATTTATTTTAGTAGCAACATCATACCCAAATTCAATTTTAAATATATCATAGACTATTTTATCCTTTTAACTTTCATCATTCATATTTAAACCTAACTGAGAAGCTTTCACTACTTAAAATTACCTCATAATCACAGAAATTTATTTGTTTTTAGTAGCAACATCATACCCAAATTCAATTTTAAATATATCATAGACTATTTTATCCTTTTAACTTTCATCATCATATTTAAACCTAAATGAGAAGCTCTCACTACTTAAAATCACTTCATAATCAGAGTATAATTTTAATTTAAAGTGAGAAGCTCCTCCATTAAAAACTAAATATATTAGAATTTCTATTAAAATTTTTTAAATCTTCTTTCTCATCTTAAATACTTTTTAAGGCCTCTTCAAATTCTTCTTTAGATATTCCATATCTATTTAATCTCGATAGAAATTGTTTTCCATTAGAATATCCTATTCCCAATTTTCCACCAACTTTTTCTCTCTTTATACTTGCATCTCCACTTCCTATCAATCCACAATCCATTAAATAATCCATTGTAAAAATTCTATCTTTCACTTCTAGTGTACTACATCTGGCTTTCTCTAATGCATTTATAATAGCTTCTGGGGAAGCATTCTCAACTCCTATATCGCCATCTTTTGTTCCTTCTATTCTTCTAATATATGCATCTTTTGCTTCTGGAAAAAATTTATGTATATATTTCCTAATTTCTTCTCCAGCATGATCTGGATCAGTAAGAATTATTATTCCACGATTTTGTTCTGCCACTCTTATTTTTTCAATGGTTCCCTGTTTTCTCACTGCAAATCCGTTTACTTGTATTACTTCAGCATCAACAGCAGCTTTTACTGCTGATATGTCATCTCTTCCCTCTACAACTATTATCTCTTTTATACTTTTTTTCATTATTACCTCTCAAATACTTCTTTATCTTGATTTATTAACTTATATATTGTAACAGAAATAACAGAAAATTAATAGAGTTTAATAAAAAAACTCCTTGAAGATTTTTAACATCAACAAAGAGTTTTATATATTTACTTATTTATTTTTTCGTTGAAAAATTTTAAAAAATTGACCATATCTCTAGCTACATAATCCCATGTATGAGTTTCTCCAGCACATAGATAACCTTTAAAATTATATTTATTCTTTTTCATTCTGCCCATTACATCTAACCACTGCTGAAGCATTAAATGATTTACTCTATCTTCTATTCCAACACTGGCATAAAAGTATTTATTGTTCAGTTTTTCTGCCTTCATATATTTTATTATGCTGTAGGGATCCTCTTTCAATATCTTATATCCCCATGAACCAAAAACCTTTACAAACTGTTTTTATCAACATTATTAAAAAAAATTTAGGAATATAAATAAATTGAAATAACCTTATAACTCTTCTATTAACACTCATTCTTATAAGGTTTATTGCCCCTGAAAAACTTCCAATAACTTTAAATATATCTATATACTTAAGCCCAAGTTTAAAGGCTGCATATCCTCCCATAGAAAACCCAGCTATTCCTAAAGGTGATTTTGGAAGCCTTGTTTTTATCTCTGGAACAAGCTCTCCTATCATATAGTCCTCATACTGACAGTTTTTTTCTGTGGCAAAATTGGAATACCAACTTTGTCCTTCTCTTCCAGAAGCTGCCAAGACAAATATCATAGGATTTATCTCTCCTTTTTTCAATAGGGAAATATAATTCTCTAATAATTTTCCTTTTTCCAACCAATCTTTATTTTCATCTCTCAATCCATGAAGAAGAAAAAGACAAGGAATATTATCTTTTGTATTATTTTTAGGAGTAATAATAGTATATTTCATTTCTTCATTCACAAAAGAACTTTTAATTTTTCTCTCTTCTAAAATTACGTACTCATTAATTTCTTCTTGTGATATATCAGAATAATTTTCATCTGAATTTTTTATAAACTCAACTTCTTCAAAACTATTAACCCTCTTCAATTTTCTGGCAAGCTTTGATTTATATGGATAAGTTATTATATAGAATATTCCAAGTATAATCATTACCCAGAGTAAAAAAAATTTCAATACCATCATTAATCCCCTTAATTAATATTTTAATTAAAATTCTGCATTATTAGGTGTTCTTGGGAATGGAATTACGTCACGAATATTTGTCATTCCTGTTATATACATAATTATTCTTTCAAATCCCAATCCATATCCTGAATGTGGAAAACTTCCATATTTTCTTAAGTCTAAATAAAATCCATAGTCCTCTATATTCATTCCTAATTCATTTATTCTTCCTTCAAGAATTTCAAGATTGTCTTCTCTTTGAGAACCACCAATAATTTCTCCAATTCCAGGAGCTAATAAATCCATAGCTCTTACAGTTTTTCCATCTTCATTCAGCTTCATATAAAATGCTTTTATATCTTTTGGATAATCAGTAAGGAAAACTGGCTTTTTAAAATATTCCTCTGCTAAATATCTTTCATGTTCACTTTGAAGATCAATTCCCCATTTTACTGGATAATCAAATTTCTTTCCTGATTTTTCAAGTATTTCTATAGCTTCTGTATATGTAAGTCTTCCAAACTCACTATTTAATACATTGTTAAGTTTATCAAATAATCCTTTCTCAATAAATTGATTAAAGAACTCCATTTCTTCTGGACATTGCTCCAAAACGTATTTAATTATATATTTTACCATAGCTTCAGCAAGTTCCATATTAGCTTCAAGATCAGCAAAAGCTATTTCTGGTTCTATCATCCAGAATTCTGAAGCATGTCTTGCTGTATTAGAATATTCAGCTCTGAATGTTGGTCCAAATGTATATATATTTCTAAAAGCAGCACAATAAGTTTCTCCACTTAGCTGCCCACTTACAGTTAGGTTAGTTTCTTTTCCAAAAAAATCTTTAGAAGAATCTACTTTTCCATCTTCACCTTTAGGTAAATCATTTAAATCTAAAGTAGTTACTCTGAACATTTCTCCAGCACCTTCAGCATCAGAACCAGTTATTATTGGAGTATGCACATATACAAATCCATTTTCTTGAAAAAATTTATGAATAGCATAAGCTATAACCGATCTTACTCTGAATACAGCTGAAAATGTATTTGTTCTAGGTCTTAAATGAGCTTTTGTTCTCAAATATTCAAAAGTATGTCTTTTATTTTGTAAAGGATAATCTAAATCAGCTTTTTGATATATTTCTATACTATCTGCTACTATTTCAATATCTTGTCCAGCTCCTTGAGATTTTACTAGTTTTCCATTTACTCTGATTGAAGATATTATAGATAAACGTGAGATTTCATCAAAGTTATTTAGCTTTGCATCAAATACTATTTGGATTCCTTTGAAAAATGATCCATCATTAATTTCTATAAATCCAAAATTCTTTTGAACCCTGATTTTTTTTATCCAACCTGATATTTCTACTTCTTGATCAATAAATTTTTCTTTATCTCTGTATAGAGATTTTACTGTTACTTTTTCCATTTTTACCCCCGTAAAACTTTATATTATTTTTGTACTGTTTTCAACTTCTCCATCTACTATTTTTATATTATCTAAATGTCCTTTTACTTGAGCTCTAAATTGTTCCATATACATTTTTCTAAATAATTCTCTCTCTTTTTTTTCATCAAGAGTAAGTTCTCTTTCTCTTGAAAGTTTTGTAAAATAATTTATTTTTTCTATTATTTTATTCATTTCCATTTTACCTAATCTCCTTATTAATTATTTTATTTTCTTTCCCGAAAAAATGCTTAATTTTCACAATAAAAAATTAATAATGTCATTATATCATATATGAGTTGGGAATTAAAGCCCCTCTTTTACAAGTTATTCATTTTTTTACTTAAATATCTATATTTTTTATTCTTCTGAATTTATATTTCCTATTATTCCAAAGGCTGAAAATATGGTTATAAGGGAAGTCCCCCCATAACTAAATATAGGCATAGGTATTCCAAACACTGGAAGCATTCCAAGTGCAACATATATATTTATCAATACTTGAGTTATAAGATACCCTCCTATTCCTATTGCCAAATATTTTCCAAAGTAACTTTTGCACTCCATGGCAGTTCTTTTTATAAGATTAAATATTAAAAAGAAAAATATCATTATAATAAACATTCCAATGAAACCAAGCTCTTCTCCATATGAAGCTAAAATAAAATCTGTTCTAATTTCTGGAAGATAGCTATATTTTTGCACTCCATTTGCATATCCTTTTCCCAAAATTCCTCCACTTCCAAAAGCTAGAAGAGATTGTCCTACTTGATATCCAATAGCATTATCATACTCATTATGAAGAAGCCCATTTAAAAAACTCCCTATTCTTCTCATTTTATACCCTTTATCTGAAACATCTCCTAAGTGATGGACATATAGACATATTCCTGATATCCCTACTATACCTGCTGTTATAGTAGAAACTATCCACTTTGTATCTATTTTTGACATGAACAGCATAAAAAGTAGTATAGCTATGTAATGTATCATTGTTCCTAAATCATCTTGAAATATTATAAAAAATCCAAATAAAACCATTATAGGCATGACAGACAAAACTATTGCAAGATTTTTAACACCATCTTTTTCACATCTTTCTAAAATATGAGCAATCAAAATTATAAAAGGAACTTTTAATAATTCTGCTGGCTGCAAACTAAATCCAAATAAACGTATCCAGCCAATAGCACCATTTATTCTAGGAACTACACTAGGAAACACTCTTGCCCCTATCAATATAAAACTGAATAAAATTATTGTTATTATCAGGAGAAATAAATTAAAACCATTTTTATTGTATTTCTTATAGTTTATATTTCCTGTAATTATTAAAGTAATAAAACTGACAATCATATATACAAGATGATTAGTAAATATTCCTATACCTCTTGTATAAATAGTATAAAAACTAGCACTTAGCATATTTAGAATACTCAATATAATCAAAATAAGGATACACCCTATCATTGTTATATTTCTTCTTTTTTTTCTTTTTCTCTCCTCTTTTTCTTTTTGCCCTTTCTTGAGAACATTTATTTTATGATATATATTTTTATTATCTGCACTTATATTAGCCATTTGTCCTCCACATAAACTTCAAAAAATAAAAAAATATTCCCCAAATGGAGAGTTCTAAAAAATATTATAAAAAAAGCTTGGCAAGTTCCTATCCTCCCGGGAGGCTTCCCTCCAAGTACTTTCAGCGTTTACGGGCTTAACTTCTGGGTTCGGAATGGGACCAGGTGTACCCCCGCAGCTATTCTTACCAAGCTGTGTCTTTTTCTTTTCCAATAGACACTTGAAACTATATAGTAGCTTACGCCTTCGCGCTTTTCAATCTTTAGGTTAAAACTTTGACTTATTAGTATTGGTCAGCTAAAAGCCTCGCAGCCCTTACACCCCCAACCTATCAACCTTCTAGTCTCGAAGGAGTCTTAAAGAATACTTATCTTGAAGCTGGTTTCCCGCTTAGATGCTTTCAGCGGTTATCCGTTCCAAACGTGACTACCCAGCTGTGCCACTGGCGTGACAACTGGTACATCAGAGGTTTGTCCATCCCGGTCCTCTCGTACTAAGGACAGATCTTCTCAATATTCTAACGCCTACAGTGGATAGGGACCGAACTGTCTCACGACGTTCTGAACCCAGCTCACGTACCGCTTTAATGGGCGAACAGCCCAACCCTTGGGACCTTCTCCAGCCCCAGGATGCGATGAGCCGACATCGAGGTGCCAAACTTTGCCGTCGATATGGACTCTCGGGCAAAATCAGCCTGTTATCCCCAGGGTAGCTTTTATCCGTTGAGCGACGACCCTTCCATTCGGAATCGCCGGATCACTATGTCCTGCTTTCGCACCTGCTCGACCCGTCAGTCTTGCAGTTAAGCTCTCTTATGCCATTGCACTCTGCGGTTGATTTCCATCCAACCTGAGAGAACCTTTGAACGCCTCCGTTACTCTTTCGGAGGCGACCGCCCCAGTCAAACTGCCCACCTAGCACTGTTTCCGTGGCTACAAACCACAGATTAGAATTTCAACATTGAATGGTTGGTATTCCACCGACAACTCCAATACAGCTAGCGCCATACCTTCTTAGTTTCCCAACTATCCTATACATGCAATGCCAAAACCCAATACCAAGCTACAGTAAAGCTCCATGGGGTCTTTCCGTCCTACTGTAGGTAACCGGTATCTTCACCGGTAGTACAATTTCACCAGGCCTCCCGTCAAGACAGCGCTCAAATCATTACACCATTCGTGCAGGTCGGAACTTACCCGACAAGGAATTTCGCTACCTTAGGACCGTTATAGTTACGGCCGCCGTTCACCGGGGCTTCAATTCGGAGCTCTCACTCCTCCTCTTAACCTTCCGGCACTGGGCAGGTGTCAGCCCATATACATCGCCTTACAGCTTAGCATAGACCTGTGTTTTTGTTAAACAGTTGCTTGAGCCTCTTCACTGCGACCCCCAAATGCTTCATATCGCGTGTATATTAACATTCAGGGGCACCCCTTCTCCCAAAGTTACGGGGCTATTTTGCAGAGTTCCTTAACGAGAGTTAGCCTGTCCGCCTTAGATTTCTCATCCTGACCACCTGTGTCGGTTTCGGGTACGGGCAGTTATACCTTAACGTTAGAAGCTTTTCTCGGCAGCGTGGGATTTGTGCATTCATCTTACGACTATATATCACACCTCAAGTCTAATCTAGCGGATTTGCCTACTAGACCACTCTACATGCTTCTACGGGAACTTCCGTTCTCCCGCGCACATACCCTTCTGCGTCCCTCCTTCACAAAATATAACTGGCACAGAAATATTAATCTGTTTTCCATTCGCCTACGCATTTTAGCCTCGGCTTAGGTCCCGGCTTACTCAGGGAAGACAAGCTTTACCCTGAAAACCTTGGTCTTCCGGCGAGGGGGATTCTCGCCCCCTTTCTCGCTACTTATTCCTGCATTCTCACTTCTGATACCTCCAGAGTTGCTTGCGCTTCTCCTTCAACGGCCTACAGAACGCTCTCCTACCAATTGCTTGCGCAATTCCACAGCTTCGGTTTATAACTTAGCCCCGTTACATTGTCGGCGCAGAGACTCTCGACCAGTGAGCTATTACGCACTCTTTAAAGGTATGGCTGCTTCTAAGCCAACCTCCTGGTTGTTTGTGAATCTCCACCTCCTTTCCCACTTAGTTATAATTAGGGACCTTAGCTGGTGGTCTGGGTTGTTTCCCTTTTGACAATGGAAGTTAATTCCCATAGTCTCACTCCTGAGCTTTGAATTATGGTATTCGGAGTTTGATTGAATTCAGTAAGCAATATGCCCCCTAGTTCATTCAGTGCTCTACCCCCATAATTAAACACTCAAGGCTGCACCTAAATGCATTTCGGAGAGAACGAGCTATCTCCTAGTTCGATTGGCTTTTCACCCCTAAACCTACCTCATCTCCCAACTTTTCAACGGCGGTGAGTTCGGGCCTCCACTGTGTCTTACCACAGCTTCACCCTGGACAGGCTTAGATCACCAGGTTTCGCGTCTACGCCCAGCGACTATGTCGCCCTATTCAGACTCGGTTTCCCTTCGGCTCCGTTATACTTAACCTCGCCACTGAACGTAACTCGCAGGATCATTCTCCAAAAGGCACGCCATCACTCCGAAGAGCTCTGACCGCTTGTAAGCACACAGTTTCAGGTTCTATTTCACTCCCCTCCCGGGGTTCTTTTCACCTTTCCCTCACGGTACTATACGCTATCGGTTAGTAAGAGTATTTAGCCTTACGAGATATGGTCCTCGCAGATTCACACAGAATTCCTCGTGTTCCATGTTACTTGGGAGAGAACATACATTCTAATGAGTTTACCTGTACAGGATTATCACCTTCTACGATCTAGCTTTCCAACTAGTTCCAGTTCGGTCATTAGATATGTTAAATATCTTACAGTTCTTCAAACGTTCTTCCCACAACCCCATATAAGCAACGGCTGTATCCTTGACACTTATATGGTTTAGGCTCATCCCCGTTCGCTCGCCGCTACTTGGGGAATCGTTTTTACTTTCTTTTCCTCGAGTTACTTAGATGTTTCAGTTCACTCGGTACCCTCTTTCGTGCTAAGACTCCATCTTAGCAGATTGCTCCATTCGGAAATCTTGGGATTGGCGCTCGTTTGCAGCTAACCCAAGCTTATCGCAGCTTACCACGTCCTTCATCGGCTCTTACTACCTAGGCATTCCCTGTGTGCCCTTAATTATTTTAACCTATTTTGTTTTTGTTTAATTTGATTGACAGCTAACTCTGTTTATATAAACAAGAGTTAAAATTGTATTATCTACTATATAGTTTCCAATGTCCATAAAAAATTGAAAAAAAATTTGGTGGAGATAAGCGGGATCGAACCGCTGACCTACGCAGTGCAAGTGCGTCGCTCTCCCAAACTGAGCTATATCCCCATACCATATGGTGCGTTTGAGTGGACTCGAACCACCGACCTCACGCTTATCAGGCGTGTGCTCTAACCAGCTGAGCTACAAACGCATTCATAAAGATACTGTTCTATCTTTTAACTGATAACTGCCGTTACCACAAGAACACCATCAATAGAATAGAGAAAGAGAAATGATCTCCTTAGAAAGGAGGTGATCCATCCGCACGTTCCCGTACGGATACCTTGTTACGACTTCACCCCAATCGCTAATCACACCCTCGGAACATCCCTCCTTACGGTTAGGCCTGTTACTTCAGGTGCAACCAACTCTCGTGGTGTGACGGGCGGTGTGTACAAGACCCGAGAACGTATTCACCGCAACATAGCTGATTTGCGATTACTAGCGATTCCAACTTCATGTACTCGAGTTGCAGAGTACAATCCGAACTAAGAATAGTTTTATGAGATTAGCTTACCCTCGCAGGTTTGCAGCTCTCTGTACTACCCATTGTAGCACGTGTGTAGCCCAGTGTATAAGGGGCATGATGACTTGACGTCATCCCCACCTTCCTCCTGCTCATCGCAGGCAGTCTCGCATGAGTCCCCAACTTAATGATGGTAACATACGAAAGGGGTTGCGCTCGTTGCGGGACTTAACCCAACATCTCACGACACGAGCTGACGACAGCCATGCACCACCTGTCACCAAGTTCCTCCGAAGAGGCACGAAAACATCTCTGTTAACTTCTTGGGATGTCAAACGCTGGTAAGGTTCCTCGCGTTGCGTCGAATTAAACCACATGCTCCACCGCTTGTGCGGGTCCCCGTCAATTCCTTTGAGTTTCATACTTGCGTACGTACTCCCCAGGCGGATTACTTATCGCGTTAGCTTGGGCGCTGAGGTTCGACCCCCAACACCTAGTAATCATCGTTTACGGTGTGGACTACCAGGGTATCTAATCCTGTTTGCTACCCACGCTTTCGCGCTTTAGCGTCAGTATCTGTCCAGTAGGCTGGCTTCCCCATCGGCATTCCTACAAATATCTACGAATTTCACCTCTACACTTGTAGTTCCGCCTACCTCTCCAGTACTCTAGTTTAGCAGTTTCCAACGCAATACGGGGTTGAGCCCCGCATTTTCACATCAGACTTACTAAACCGCCTAGACGCGCTTTACGCCCAATAAATCCGGATAACGCTTGCGACATACGTATTACCGCGGCTGCTGGCACGTATTTAGCCGTCGCTTCTTCTGTTGGTACCGTCACTGACTTCTTCCCAACTGAAAGCACTTTACATTCCGAAAAACTTCATCGTGCACACAGAATTGCTGGATCAGACTTTTGGTCCATTGTCCAATATTCCCCACTGCTGCCTCCCGTAGGAGTAAGGGCCGTGTCTCAGTCCCCTTGTGGCCGTTCACCCTCTCAGGCCGGCTACCCATCATCGTCTTGGTGAGCCATTACCTCACCAACTAACTAATGGGACGCAAAGCTCTCTCACAGCACATATAGCTTTCATAACCAAATCATGCGACTCAGTCATAATATCCGGTATTAGCATTCGTTTCCAAATGTTGTCCCAGTCTGTAAGGCAAGTTCTTTACGCGTTACTCACCCGTCCGCCACCTTCACCCGAAGGATCAAGTAGACTTGCATGTGTTAAGCATTCTGTCAGCGTTCATCCTGAGCCAGGATCAAACTCTTCGTTCAATCTATTTACTCAGTTTTTTCAACTGATTGTTTACACCTATTTATTGTTTGTTGATTTTTTCATCTCTCTCTATTCTGTTGTTAATGTCCTTTTTTATTGCTTTTCTTTTCTGTCCCCTTTTCTCGTGGACAAGGATTATAATATCACAATTAATATCTTCCGTCAACAATTTTTTTTACATTTTTTTAAGTATTTTATTTTTTATTTAGTAAACCATTGATTTCATTAAACTCTTTGAAATAAAAAAAACTGACCTGAATGTATTTAAAATAAATTCTCAGTCAGTAATTTTCTGTTTTTTAATAATTTTTTCAAATAATTATTTTTATATGATGGAATTATTTCCTCTTCCTCATCATATCTTGAGTCCATAACACTATTTCTATCTTTATATTCAAATACAAATTTTTTATTCTTAGGAATAGTACAGAATACTTTTTCTCCTGGGTTCACTATCTGCCCTTCTTGAATATATACTGCTCCACTGATATAATCCAAAATTCTTTGAGAGTCACTTGCATCTAAATCATAAAGATTTATATGTACTATTCTATCTTTCTTTATATGTTCTATACATTTCATGCAATCTTCAAATTTAGTTGGTTTTACAAAAACTATATTAACATCCATATCCATATTTTATCTCCTCTTACTCATTTAGTACTTATATATTAAGGATACTATTTTATTTATATTTTTTCAACCTATTTATTTTTTTATTTTTACAATTCCGGGAACATTAAAATTTTTTCCTTCATATCTCAAAGATGCTGCATCTTCACCAATATAATTTGTTACTACTGCATTTCCAACTCTTTCTTCTTCATAACCTAAAATTTCTCCTCTATACTCTATTGGAGCTCCTATTTTATACACTTCCATTTCAGTTCCAAGTTTTAAATTACTATTAACTCCTGAATTGATTATTATATTATTTCCCGATTTTTTAACAATACTTGCACTCCAAGGCATTGAATCCAATTTTTTTACTATTTTTTCTACTCCTTGTATTACTGCTGCTCTAAATGCCTCTTCTTCCAAAGAAGTATATGAACCATATGTCCCTGCTCCAAGTACTGTTCCAAAAGTAACACTAGAACTTCCTTCACCAGTTTCAATCCATACTTTCCCATTAGTTACATCTATTACTTTTAATTCTATAACAACTTCTGCCTTTTGTTCCTTACTTTTTGAAAATAAAGATTTATTTCCTGTAGTATTTAATGCATATTTTGTCACACTTCCTATTATTACAAAATCTGTATCAAGAAATTTTTGTTTAGATAAGAGAGATTTTTCTCCTAAAGTATTAGAAAATGCTAATTCTTCTATAACAGAATCTAAGTCACTTCTTTCCAATACATTAAACCTTCCAGAATTTGAAAATTCTGAAGCAAGAATATCCTTTGTTGTTATATCTGTTCTTTGTGTTCCAAACCTTGAATAATTTTTTACTTTCCCTATAACTACTCTTCTTTTAGGAAGGGCAGTTTCTTTTAAATTATTGTATTCTCTTAAACTGACTATTTTATCATCTTTTTTTATATTGCTTTCTACTCCTGTTTTTCCACAAGATAAAAGAAGAAGGGATATAAAAATCATTCCTATAATATTTCTTGATTTCATTCTTCACTCTCCTTATAGTTTTTCTAAAATTATTCTAACTATCTCATCTGCTGAAAGTTCGCTTGTAAAACCAGAAGCTTTACGATGTCCTCCACCACCAAACATACCTGCTATAGAGTTTACATCTATGTCATACTTACTTCTCATACTTCCCTTGATAACTCCTTGTTTATCTTCTCTTAAGAATAGAGATACTTCTGCTTTTTCATATGATACTAAATTTTCCACTATTTCCTCTGTATCTTCTTTTCTCCCACCATTTTTATAAAATCTTTATTAGAAAGGAAAAAATAAGCTAATTTCTTTTTTTCATCAAATTTCATTTCATACATAGCTTGACCTAAGAACTTTATTGCAGCCATACTTTTAGTATTTAAAAATTCTCTAACTATTTTAGAATTATCTACTCCTATTTTGACCAAATATCCTGCCATCTTAAATGTTTCCTCAGTTACATTATCATGTTTAAAATTTCCTGTATCATTTACAAGTCCAGTATAAAGAGCTTCTCCTATATTTATATCTATTTCAACATTTAAAAATTTTAAAAATTTATATATTATTTCACTTGTAGAAGAAACATTTTCTACATAATTAATATCTCCATATTTTGGATTGCTGATATGATGATCAATATTTATTGTAAATGTATTCTTTATTGCTTTTTCTACATCTCCTATTCTGCTCAAAGCAGCACTATCGACACATATAGCAAGATCCATATCATAATTTTCATCTTCATTATATATTTCTGCTCTTTTTTCCAATTCTAAAAATTTTACTCTATCTGGAGTTTTATCTTGAAGTACAAATCTTACTTCACAATTATTATTGAATTTTTCAATACCAGATAATAGAGCTAATCCTGCTCCAATTGCATCTCCATCTGGATTTACATGAGCAGTTATAAATATTTTTTACTTTCTATTATTTTATTTTTTATATCTAAAAAACTATTCAAAATTTCCTCCTAACTATGCTTCTAAAATTTTTCTTTCTTCTTCAGTCATTCTTTTTAATCCTTCCTCATAAAGTTTTTCTGGATCATGACCAAGCATTATTGCCATAAGATTCATAACAGCTATCTCTACCATTGCAGCAGCATTTCTTCCAGAAGAAATATACAATATTACCTTAGGTATTTTATTTCCTAATATTTCTGATGAAGTACTTTGATAATCTACAGATGTAAGATAATTATCTCTTTCCTGCTCTTTTAATTCTATTATTATATCCAATTTTTTATTTATTCTTACAGCTCCCAATCCGTATAAAGTTTTTATATCTATTATTCCTAAACCTCTTATTTCCATAAAATATGGAAGTTTGGCTGCTTTACCAATTATATCTCCACTTACATCTTTTACAAATTTTACCATATCATCAGCTATTAGTCTATGTCCTCTATGAATAAGCTCCAGTGCAGTTTCACTTTTTCCTATTCCACTTTTCCCTACAAGAAGTACTCCAAAACCATATAATTCTAAAAATACTCCATGAAGTGATAAGTTAGGTGTAAAATATGTTTCTAAAAATCCATTGAAATTTGCTATTAATTGAGAGGATTTTTTATATGGACTTCTACACAGTATTAAATCTTTTTCTTTTATCAGTTCAAAGAAATACTGTGGCATTTCAGCGTCTGATGTAAGTACTATTATTGGAAAATGAAATTCTAAATATCTTTTTAAATTTTCTATTCTCTTTTCTTCAGATAAACTTTCCAAATATTTAAATTCTACTTTTGAAAAAAGCTGAACTCCTGTATATCCTTCATCTTCATACATATCAACATATCCTGACAATGCTAAAGATGGTCGATGTATTCCTGTAGTTTTTATATATGTACTGTCTAATTTTTCTTCTCCATGTAAAACTTTTAGATTAAATTCATTTTTTAATTTTCTAACTGGAAGCAGTTTATCATTATTCATATCACTATCTCCTTGTTTTACTCTATTTGCTGCTATTATCTTTTTTGATTCCTCCATAAAGTATTCAGCCGAATTTACTCCCATCATTTTTAATCTATAATTCAAAGCTGCTGTTTCTAAAATTATAGCAAGATTTCTTCCCTTTCTTACAGGTACTGTTACTTTTGGAATTTTTTCTCCTAAAAATTCTTCATATACTTCATCTAAACCAAGTCTATCATAAAACTTTTTTTCGTCCCATTCTTCGAGTACTACAAGCATATCTATTCTTTTCATATTTCTTGTTGCTTTTATTCCAAATTGAGTAGTTACATCTATTTTACTTCCATCTTTATTATTTACTATAAAAAAATGGCTATCCATTATACTTTTATCAAAACGATTATATCCTTCAAGATCATTTTCTGCCACTCTTTTTATAATAAGATTATTGTCAGTTATAAGTTTATGTCCTCTTTCTAAAAGTTCTATAGTTACTCCAAGTTTTGCATCTTCATATCCAGTAAGCATTACTCCTACACCTAGTATTTCAAGAAGCATATATCCATTAATCATTTTTTCTTCTGCTAACTCTTTAGATAGAAAAAACTTTAATTCTCTTATAGTCTTAGATGTTCTCATAGGACTTTTTAATATAGTCTTATTATTTTTTTTGGCAGCTTCAACCATTTCTTTCGTAACTTTAGTTTCCCCAGTTATAATCAGTGCTGGAAAGTTATATGTAAAATATTTATTCCACATATCAGATTTTTTTTCTGAAGACAATTTATCTACAAACATAGCTTCTTTTTTTCCATATATGTGAAGATATTTATTTAATTCATCTCCATCTTCATCAAAAAAACCTATCAATTCATACCCTATCTGATATATACTTGGTGTAGTTATTTCAAAATCAAGATCACCTTCATTTATCAGTTCCATATTAAAATGTTCCATTATATCCCTTACAATAATACTTTCTTTATATTTTCTAACTCTATTCAAAGACTATTCCTCCTTGAAATTCTTCTTGTATTTCATTTTTAGGTACATTTTTCTTTAATTTATCAAAATTTTTCTGATAATCCTTATCCAGATAAAAATTTTCTTTTCTCAACAAAAAAGAATCTCGAACTTCTTTATTTATCGTTTTTTGACTATACTCAAGATTTCTCTTACTTCTCTTATATTCTTCATACATTTTATGCTCATAAAATATAAAAGCTCCCAAAAATGAAATCTTTATTAAAATTCCCAAAGTATTTACTTTTTTACTCATTTATTTCCTCTTTAAATTTACTTAAAAGATAAAAAGACCCACATATAAGAATTATTTTTTTCTTCATATCTAAAGCTTTTTTATAGGCTTTCATTAAATCATTTTCTATACTGCAGCCATCTATATTTGAGAGTTGTCTATATATCTCTTCTCCAGAAGTTCCTCTTGGATTCTCTGCAAGAGATGTTAATATCAAAGTAGATGAAATACTTTTTAAAATCTTCAACATACTTTTTATATCCTTGTCCTTCAATATTGATACAATAGCTACTACTTCTTCTGGCTTATAACCTTTTTCTATTATTTTTTTTAGCTCTGTCATTCCATCTGGATTATGAGCTCCATCTAATACTACAAGAGGATTATTGCTGTATCTTTCAAATCTGCACTGCCATATTACTTTTTTGCTGGCTTTCTTTATTATTTCTTTTGATATTCCTAATTCCAAAGCTGCTTCATAAGCACAAAGAAAATTTTTAAATTGATAATCTCCAAATAGAGAAAACTCAAAAATATCTCCATCTATTTTTATTTCTGTTACAAAATTTTCAAAATCAAGTTTTTCTTCAGCATATTTATATTTTTCTAAAACATTAATCACTTTTGCTTTTTCTTCATTTATAGCTTTTAAAAATTCACTATTATTATCTGCTACTATTACTTTAGGACAATCTTTTATTATTCCTGCTTTTTCTCTTGCTATTTTATAAATAGTATCTCCCAGATATTCAGTATGATCCAAAGTAACATTAGTTATTATACACAAATCTGCTTTAGTGATATTGGTAGCATCAAATCTGCCACCCATACCTGTTTCAAGTACTACATAATCCACTTTTTTATCTTGAAAATATTTAAACATCATTGCAGTTGTCACTTCAAAAAATGTTGGTTTTACTTTTTTATTTTCTATGGCTTTTTTTACCATTTCATAATAATATGCTATATCTTCATCTGATATATCTTTCCCATCTGCTCTTATTCTTTCATTAAATTTCAATATATGAGGTGAAGTATATTTTCCTACACTATAACCTGCTTCCAACAGTATAGTTTCCAAAGTTGTAGCAGTTGACCCTTTCCCATTAGTTCCTGCTATATGAATTATTTTATATGAATTTTGAGGATTTCCCAATTCTTCACATATCTTTTTTATATTTTCTAATCCCAGCTTTATTCCATGCATCGAATATGAATAAAGTTCATCTAATAATTCATTTATATTCATTTTCATCTCTCCAATAACTTCATTAAAGTCTATTCAATATACCTTCTATTATAGTTTTAGAATTTTTAGCTGCCAATTTTACAAATTCAGGAAAATCAACTTTTGCATCATGGTTGGCTTTATCAGATATTGCCCTTATTATAAGGAAAGGCATTTTGAAAACATGACATACATGGGCTACTGCTGCTCCTTCCATCTCTGTACAGTCAGCATTAAAAGTATTTCTCAGCCATTCAATTCTTTCCAACGAAGCAACAAATTCATCACCACTTACTATACGCCCTAAACATACTTTAGATTTTCCAAATTCTTTTTCAGCTACATCACAGGCTATATCAATTAATTCCTGATCTGCTTTAAATATATAAGTATCCATTCTTGGTATTTGACCAAGTTCATATCCAAAGGCTGTACTGTCAAAATCATGTTCTATAAGATCCTTTCCTATAACTATATCTCCTATATTGATATCAGGATTTACTCCACCTGCTACTCCTGTGAAAAGTACTTTATCCACTTTAAAATGATTTATCATAAGTGTAGCACATATAGCAGCATTTACTTTTCCAATTCCTCCCTCTACCAACACTACATCTTTTCCCAAAAGTTTGCCTTTAAAAAATTCTAAATTTCCAATATTTTCAGATTTTATATCACTCATTACAGTTTTTAATTCTACTACCTCTTCATTCATTGCACCAATTATACCTATTTTCATTACTTCACCTCTATGATTTTAATTATTTTTTTATTTCTATTTTCTTTAAAATTATAACACAGGAACTTATTCTAGGCAATTATAATACCAAATTTTGATTTTTTATGTTATAGATTTTAAGCTATTTCAAATACATCTTGTCACTATAAGTTTAGCTTCAGTTTATTCTGCTGTTAAAACTATTTTTTTATTTCTCCATTTTTTTCATAATATACTTCTTTTACATCTTCATCACTATATGTAATTTCTCCAAATAATTCTCCACTTTCATAATATCTTTTTTCTGTTCCAACTATTTTAGAATTCTCATAAGGAATTTCCAATCTTAAATTTCCATTTTTATAATATGTTTTTTCTATTCCCTCTTTTAACCCATTTTTATAAAAAACTTCATACTGCAACTTTCCATCTGGATAATATTTTTTTAGCTTTCCTTCCTTTTCTCCTTTTTTATATGCAATTTCCAACATTAATTGATTATTTGGATAATATATTTTTTCTATCCCATCTTTTATTCCGTTTTTATATGTTATTTCTTTTCTTAGTTTTCCACCCTTATAATAACTTTTATTTTCTCCGTTTTTATCTTGCATTACATAAAATTTATCCTTTTCATACTTTTCTATAAATACTCCACTGTATGATTTATCTTCATTGACTACATATACTATTCCATCTCTTATTTCCTGCTTTGAAATATCTTCGATTCTCTTTTTATAGCAACTTGTTAATAATAATATAACCAATATAAATATTACTTTTTTCATAAATCAGCCCTCCATAGATGTCAATATTTTTATTATACCATTTGTCTTTGTACTCAACAATGTTAATACAGATAAAATGAAAATATAAAAAATTATAAAACTAAAAAAACATCTATATTACTGGAAATTATTCAAAGTTAAAAATAATACCAAGCCAATTTATAAATAGTTTATAAAATTTCTATAAAATTATATGCTCTAATAGATTCATTTACCTTTTCAATATTTTATGTTATAATGTTTCTGCTAAAATAACAACTTTAATATAGGAGATAATTTTATGATATATAGAATACAATATTGGATAATTATGTTCTTTAGATTTATTATCCTTCTTTTTCCTGAAAATGCTAGATTTAAATTTGCAGAATTTTTAGGCTGGTTAGGATACCATGTAGTCAAAAAAAGAAGAGAAATAGCTCTTGCTAATCTTAAACTTGCTTTCCCGGAAAAAACTCAGGAAGAAAGAGAAAGAATAGCTCTTGAATCTTTCAAAATAATGTTGAAAGCTTTTTTATGTACTTTATGGTTTGGAAAATATCTCCATGAACCTGGCAGAGTAAAAATTGAAAATATAGAAATTCTACATAAAGCTGCTGCTGAAAATAAAGGTGTTGTAGTTTCAACACTCCATCTAGGTAATATGGAAGCTACTGTAAAAGCTGGAGAGGGATATGATATTACTACTGTTGCTAAAAAACAGAGAAATCCATATCTTGATAAATTTATAACAGAAAGCAGAAAAAATGATCTTAATCTTACAATTTTAAAAAAGAGTAAGAGAACAAGCAGGGAGCTCATAGAAAGACTTAATAATAAAGGAATAATTGCATTATTCAGCGACCATAGAGATAAGGGAGCTATTGTCAATTTCTTTGGTGAATCAACCAAAGCTCCTACTGGAGCTGTTTCCCTTGCATTAAAATATGATATTCCATTTGTATGGGGATACAACATTATGCACAAAGACAATTCCTGTACAATAAAAGTTGTAGAGCAGGTAGAATTTATTAAAACTGATAATTTTAAAGAAGATGTTCAAGTAAATACGCAGCTTCTCATAAGTAAAATGGAAGAAGTAATCAGAGAATACCCAGAACAATGGATGTGGTTTCACGATAGATGGAATTTATACAGCCAACTTCATAAAAAAAATAAAAAGTAAAATTATAAAAAATATAGGTGGCTTATTAGGAATACAGCAGTTCCTCTGCTGTATCTCAGTAATTATAACAGTTAATTCAACTACTTAATTACTTTCCTTTTAGCCACCTATATTTTTATTTATCAAATTTTAAAAGTTATAAATATAATCCATAATTATATTTCCTGCTATATCTAAATCTTTTTCTCTTACATCTTCTATTGGATTATGACTTATTCCATCTACACACCTTACAAAAAGCATTCCCATTTCAGCAATATTTGCCATTTCCTGTGCATCATGCCCTGCACCACTTGGAAGTTTAAATACAGGAATATTCTGCCTCATAAAACTTTTTTCTAAAGCTTCCATTACTGATAGACTACAAGCTGTTTCCATTATTTCATTTGTCATTTGAATAGAATATGACATTCCCTTTCTTTCAACTATCTCTTTTATGATATTTTCTATTTTTTCTATGGTATCCACTAAAATAGTATTTTTCATAGCTCTTATATCTATTGTGAACTCTGCCTCCCCTGGTATTACATTTACTGCTCCTGGAGTAACAGACATTTTTCCAAAAGTTAAAACCATTTCTCCTAATTCTTCTGCAAGTTTTGTACTTTTATATATTATTTCAGCCATTGCAGCTCCTGCATCTTTTCTCAGCTTCATAGGAATAGTTCCAGAATGCCCTGCCTGACCTTTTATCTTTACAAGATATCTGTTGCAAGATTGAATAGCAGTTACTATACCCACAGGAAGATTTTCATATTCTAGAACTGGTCCCTGTTCTATATGTACTTCTAAAAAAGTATCTATATCTTCTTTTTTCATTTTACACTCATCTATTTTTTGAGGATTAAGTCTATATTCCTCCATAGCATCTTTAAGTTTTTTCCCTTTATATTCTAATTCCAAAAGATGTTCTTTAAAGGTTCCAGCTACTGCTTTACTTGTTAAGCAGGCTGCTCCATAAGTTGTTCCTTCTTCATATGCAAATGATATTATTTTTATATTACAATTTAATTCTCTATATTCTTTAAGAAGATTTTTTATACATACTATTGGAAGTATTACCCCTAGTATTCCATCAAATTTTCCTCCATCTTCTATACTATCTTGATGTGAACCCATTACAAGAGTTTTTGCTTCTGCATTATTACTTTTATATTCTCCAATAAGATTTCCTACTCCATCTATTCTTGTTGTAAGTCCTGCTTCTTTCATCCAGTTTTCTATAATATTTCTAGCTTCTAAATATTCTTTTGTCAGATATAATCTTGTTACCCCTTTGGAAGGTTCGCTTATTTTACTCAACACATTTAGTTTATCTAATATTTCTCTTCCTATATTCAAAACATTCTCCCCCTTTACTGTTAAAAAGAGAATAACTAAAAAACCAGAATAAATTTTAGAAATCTCGATAATAAAAAATTCTTGTAATTAATAAAGTAAGCAAATCATAAAAAACAATATCCTGTGAGTATTTTATTTTTTATGAACTAAATTAATAATAAACTTTTCTATTAAAAAATTCTAAATCTATTTTTCTATGATTATTAGTCACTCTCTTTTATTCTACTGATTAATCATTCAATTTAAGTACTGATACAAATGCTTCCTGAGGAATTTCAACATTTCCAATACTCTTCATTCTCTTCTTTCCTTCTTTTGTTTTTCAAGAAGTTTTTTCTTTCTTGTTATATCTCCACCATAACACTTAGCTATAACATTCTTTCTGAAAGCTTTTATAGTTTCTCTTGCTATAACTTTTGAACCTAATGCTGCCTGAATAGGTATTTCAAACTGTTGTCTTGGAATAACTTCTCTAAGTTTTTCACAAATAGCTCTTCCTCTGGAATAAGCTCCATCTCTATGAGCTATAAATGAAAAAGCATCTACTGGTTTTCCTGATACAAGTATATCAACTTTTACAAGATCAGATTCTTTGTATCCTACAAGTTCATATTCAAAAGAAGCATATCCTTTAGTTCTTGATTTTAACTTATCATAAAAATCAATTACAATTTCAGCTAGTGGAAGTTCATAAGTGAGAAGGGATCTAGTTTCATCTATGAAATCCATTCCTATGAATATTCCCCTTTTCTCCTGACAAAGCTCCATTACATTTCCTACATATTCTTTTGGTACTATTACTTTCCCTCTTATAAAAGGCTCTTCTACAGATAATCTTCCTTTTCCCGGATCTGGAAATTCACAAGGATTATCTATAACAAGAACATTTCCTTTATCCATATTTACTTTATATTCAACTGATGGAGTTGTTGAAATAAGATCTATATCATATTCTCTTCTCAATCTTTCTACGATTATTTCCATATGCAAAAGTCCTAAGAATCCACATCTAAATCCAAATCCTAAAGCCAGAGAAGTTTCTGGTACATATGTAAGAGAAGCATCATTCAGCTGTAATTTTTCAAGAGCATCTCTTAAATCCTCATAATCATCTGTAAATAATGGATAGATTCCAGCAAATACCATTGATTGTGCTGGTTTAAATCCTTCTAACGGAAACATACAAGGTTCTTTAGCATTAGTTATTGTATCTCCAACTCTTGTATCATGAATAGTTTTTACTCCTGTTATTATATATCCAACTGATCCTGAAGTAAGTCCATCTTTTGGCTTCATAGTTGGTGAAAATACTCCAACTTCCAATACATCAAATTCTTTTTCAGTAGACCATATTTTTATTTTGTCCCCTTTTTTTATAGAACCATCTAAAACTTTTACATATGTAATAACTCCTCTGTAATCATCAAATTTAGAATCAAAAATCAATGCCTTTAATGGAGCTTCCTCATCATATGCTGGAGCTGGTACTTTAGCTACTATTGCTTCTAATAAATCTTCTATTCCTATTCCTGTTTTTCCAGAACACATTACAGCATCATCTGCTGGAAGACCTATTATATCTTCTATCTCATGTTTTACTTTTTCTGGATCAGCTGCTGGAAGATCAATTTTATTGATTACAGGTACTACCTCCAGATTATTTTCTATGGCTAAATATACATTGGCAAGGGTCTGAGCTTCTACTCCTTGAGCTGCGTCAACTACAAGAAGAGCTCCTTCACAAGCTGCCAGCGATCTAGACACCTCATAAATAAAATCCACATGTCCTGGAGTATCTATAAGATTTAATTCATATTCTATCCCATCTTTTGCTTTATAATATAAAGTAACAGCCTGAGCCTTTATTGTTATCCCTTTTTCTCTTTCCAAATCCATAGAGTCAAGAAGCTGCTCTTTCATTTCTCTTTTAGTCACAGTTCCTGTAAATTCTAATAATCTATCTGCTATTGTTGACTTACCATGATCTATATGAGCAATTATTGAAAAGTTTCTCTTATGCTTTTGCAACATAAATTTCCTCCTAATTATTTTATCACTTACACAACATTATAAAAGATTATCCAAAAAAAATCAACTAAAAAGGAGTTCTCTTATATGGTATAATTAATAAAAAACTATTTTTAGAAAGGAATTTTATGAATTTTAAAGTAACTGTGACAAGAAAAAAAATAAAAAACATAATAATAAAAATAAATTCAAATGGTGAGGTACTGGTATCTGCACCTAAAAGGGTTCCTCAAAAATATATAGAACAGCTCATTGTACAGAAAGAAAAATGGATAATTGAGAAAATAAATTCCATCACTGAATATTACTCCAATAGAAAATCTATTTCTTATCTGAATGGTGATGAAATTTTTTATCTGGGAAAAAAATATATTTTAGAAATTCTGCCATCTGAGAAAAATTTTATAGAACAAGATGAAGAAAAAATATATATTTATTGTAAAAAAACTGATTCTCCTGATGAAAAAAAGAAAATTCTCGAAAAATGGTTTAGAGAAAAAATTACCATTATTTTGGAAAAACTTACTGTAGAAATAGGGGAAAAAATAGGTTTTCTTCCTAAGGAGATAAAAATAAGAAGTATGAAAAGCAGATGGGGTTCATGTAATACTACAAGAAAAATAATTACATATAATCTTCATCTTATAGAAAAACCTATTACTGCTATTGAATATGTGGTTCTGCACGAACTTTCACATCTTCCATATCCACATCATCAAAAAGAATTTTGGAATTTTGTGGAAAAATATATGCCTGACTGGAAATTAAGAAAAAAGATTCTGAATAATAAGGCGTAAATATTTATATAAAGAGTTCTTTGAAAAAAAGAAAAAATAATATATACTTAAATAAATATCTATATACTCTTGTATAGTAAGATATTTTAATTATTAATTTTAAAGATAAATTATGTTTTGGAGGATATATGTTACTAAAAAATAAAAGATTTTGTCCTTTATTTATAACTCAATTTTTTGGAGCTTTTAATGACAATATGTTAAAAACGGCAATCATGGCTTTCATTACTTACAATCTTACATTAAATAGAGCCCATGAAGGAATGTTGCTGAATTTTATTTCTATTCTCTTCATTCTTCCCTTTTTCTTTTTATCTGCCACTGCTGGACAGCTGGCTGATAAATATCATAGGGATAAAATTGCTAAAATTTTAAAATGTATAGAGTTTGTATTAATGCTCCTTACTGCTGTTGCAGTTTTCTTTAAATTTTATTCTGGACTTATTATTATACTGTTTTTTATGAGTGTGCAGTCTGCTTTTTTTGGACCTGTTAAATATTCTATTATCCCACAACATCTTGAAGAGTGTGAGTTGATAGAAGGAAATGCTATAATAGATGGTGCTACATATTTTTCAATATTAATAGGAACTATATTAGGAGCTCATATTACTTCTCCCAACATAACTGTTGGAATACTTGTATTTTGCTCTTTGGTTGGTATGTTGAGCAGTTTTAAAATACCTTCTGCTCCAGCCCCAAGACCTGATTTATCTATGAGTTTTAATATATTCAAAACTCTAAGGCTGACATTAAAGAAAATCTCAGAAATAAGAAGTATTTATATTACTATCTTAGGACTCTCATGGTTTTGGGCACTTGGTGCAGTCATTCTTACTCAGCTTTATCCAATGTGCAGTGACCTATTAGGACTTTCAAGAAATGCTGTTGCTGTATTCATGTTTATATTTTCATTAGGTATGGCTGCTGGAACCTTCGTATGTACAAAAGTTATGAGAGGAATTGTTCACCCTACATTTGTTCCATTGAGTTCTATCGGGATAGGAATTGCTACTTTCTTCCTTTACCTTTTTACTAAGGACTATGTTACTCCTGACACTCATATAGGAACAGTAGTATTTTTCAAGTCAATACCTGGAATAAAAATATCTTTTATATTATTTTTCCTCGCTTTTTTTGGTGGAATGTATATAGTTCCTTTAAATGCTTTTTTACAAAATAAAGCACCTAAAAAATATCTAGCTACTATCATTGCTGGAAACAATATAATGAACGCTGTTGGAATAGTCATTTTCTCTGCTCTTGTTCTTGGACTTTTTAAAATAGGATTCATCATATCAGATATATTTTTCTTGATATCTATTATTTGTCTATGTGTATCTCTATATATACTTACTATTATTCCAGACGCACTTCCCAGATCTATGGCACAAAGTATTTTATCTCTCATATTCAAAATGGAGGTCACTGGTCTTGAAAATTATGAAAAAGCTGGGAAAAGAGTTCTTATAATAGCAAACCATACCTCTTTATTAGATGGATTGCTTGTTGCTTCATTTATGCCAGAAAAATTGATATTTGCAATTAATACAACAATTTCTAAAAAATGGTGGATTAGAATATTTAAACCAGTGGTAAAGCTATATCCTATTGACCCTACAAATCCTCTAGCATTAAAACAACTTATTAACGAATTGAAGAACAATGAAAAATGTATTATATTTCCAGAGGGAAGAATAACTGTAACAGGTTCTTTAATGAAAGTTTATGAAGGAGCTGGAGTGGTAGCTTTAAAAGCCAATGCTAATATCTTACCTATCAGAATAGATGGTGCTCAATATTCAAAATTTTCATATTTAAAAACTAAATTAAAAACTAAATTTTTCCCTAGAATAAAGATTACAATACTTCCTCCAACTAAGATAAAATTATCTGAAGATGATAAAGGAAGTACAAAAAGAGGAAAAATAGGAGATCAGCTTTATGAGATTATGACTTCTATGATTTTTAAATCTTCTCCAGTAAGAGAAAATGTTTTTAAATCATTGCTGAATGCTGCTAAAATACATGGCAAAAAACATATGATTGCAGAAGATATTGCCAGACAGCCTATGAACTATAGAAATTTTATATTAAAATCATATGTTATTGGGGAGGCTATAAAAAGAAACTTCAAAGAAAAAAATATTGGAATAGTGCTTCCTAACTCCATCATAAATGCTTTGGTTTTCTTTGGATTACAGTCTATTGGCAAAATTCCTGCTATGATTAACTTCACTCAAGGAAAAAGTCAAATATTATCCTGTATAAAAACTGCTGAAATATCAACTATTATTACAGCTAAAAAAATGATAGAGATGCTTCAATTAGAAGAGCTTATTAAAACTTTAGAAGAAAATGGAGTAAAAATTATATATCTTGAAGAATTTCAATCAAAGATAAATCTGATTACAAAATTATCTGCTTTCCTTAATTATCTTTTGAAAAAAGTTCCTCAAATAAATTATAATGATCCTTGTACTATTCTTTTTACATCAGGGTCTGAAGGGATTCCAAAAGCTGTGCTTTTAAGTCATGAAAATTTACAGGCAAACAGATTTCAGATATCTTCATTATTTTCCTTTACAAGTCAAGATATTCTGTTTAATGCTCTTCCTATGTTCCATTCATTTGGACTAGGAATCGGAACTATACTTCCATTGCTTTCAGGGATAAAAGTATTTTTCTATCCTTCTCCTGTGCATTACAAAATAGTTCCAGAATTAGTTTATGATTCTAATTCAACAATTTTATGTGGAACTGACACATTTTTTAATGGATATGCGAAACAGGCTAATCCTTATGATTTCTATAATATAAAATATGCAATAGTGGGAGCAGAGAAATTAAAAGATTCTACTTATTATCAATGGTTGGAAAGATTTGGAGTAAGAGTTTTAGAAGGATATGGGGTAACAGAGGCCAGTCCAGTTATTTCTGTAAATACTCCTATGCATCAAAAAAGAGGAAGTGTTGGTAGACTTTTACCAGATATAGAGTATAAATTAGAGGCTGTTCCTGGAATAGAAAAAGGGGGACGATTGTGGATAAAAGGTAAAAATATTATGCTAGGTTATTTAAAAGATGGAAAAATAACTCAACCTGAAGGTGGTTGGTACGACACTGGAGATATTGTAGATATTGATGAAAATAAATTTATTACCATTTTAGGAAGAGCCAAAAGATTTGCTAAAATAGCTGGTGAAATGGTTTCTCTTACAGCTGTAGAAGAAATAATAAACGGCTATATCAAGGATTTTTCCAATGCTGTTATTTCTATTCCAGATGAGAAAAAAGGAGAGCAACTGGTTTTAGTTACAGAAAAAGAAAATGTTGATACTAAAGATATACTAAACTATTTTAAAGAAAAACTTTACAGTGAATTATGGGTACCTAAAAAAATTATTACAGTAGATAAACTGCCTTTACTTGGTACAGGAAAAATAGATTATATTAAAGTCAAAGAAATAGTTGAAAATCAATAATTAAATTCATAAAATAAAAATCTCTTTTAGAAACTAAATAATTTCTAAGAGAGATTTTTAATTTTAAACTTTATTAAAATTTTTTAAATCTTTTAATTCTTCCAATATATCTTCCAATGAAGTTTTCCCATCATTTATAGACATAGCTATAAGTGTTCCTTCTACTATTGGTGCATCAGCTATTTTTATTTTACTTCTATTATATTCTTCATCTAAAAACTCTATTGCCATTTCACTATTTAAAATTGAACTTCCTATATCTCCAAAGATTAGAACTCCATCTTCTGAGTAAGCATTTTCTATAGCTTCCTTTATAATCATGGGATCTGAGCCTAAATGGTTTCCTGTTGTTCCACTTCCATTTATAACAGGAAAATCATATTTTTTCATTTCATTACACAGTTCAATTATTTCATGAGCAAGTTTCTTACTATGTGATACAATCACTATCCCTACCATAATAATCACTATCCTTTCAATTCGTCATTTATAGTTTTTATAATTAAGTAAGATGAAACAGAACCTGGATCAAGATGTCCTATGCTCCTTTCTCCAAGGTAACTTGCTCTTCCTTTTGTAGCTGCTATGTTTTTTGTTGATTCCATTCCAGCTTTTCCTTTTAATTCTGCAAATTCAAAACATTCTTTTATTCCAGCTCCAGCATCAGCTTTCAGTTTAAAAGCTTCATATGCAGGGATTTGAGTGTCCAGCATAGTTTTTTCTCCCAATACAGCTTTCCCTCTCATTTCTATTCCCTTTATCATTTCATTCCATGTATCAGCCATTACTTGTGAATTTATTGTATCTTTAGTTTTTAAATAAGCTGCCCCTTTCATTAGAGCAGTTCCATAAAGAGCCCCTGATGCTCCTCCTACATTGGATATTAATATCATTGCCATTTTATTTAAAACTTCAAAAGGCTTCATACCCTGCATATTTGGAATTTCCTCTTCCACTTTTTCAAAACCTCTTGCAAGATTTACACCATGATCTCCATCTCCTATTTCTCTATCTAATTCTGTAAGATAATCTTTATTTTTTATTATCTCTTCACTTATTTTTTCTATTATTTTTAATAATTCCATATTTTCATCTCCTAAAATCTTTTAAATGCTGGAGTATCTGCTTTAGCTTTTATAAGTTCTTTCATTTCATCATCTAGTTTTGTCAAAGTTATTGAAAATCCACCCATATCCAAAGAAGTCATATAATTTCCAACAATTGTATCAATTACTTTTATATTTTTTCTTCTAAAACTTGAGCTACTCTATTATTAATTATAAAAAGCTCCATTAATGTAGTTTCTCCCAAACCATTTACCAATAAAATGACTTCATCATTTTCTTTTAAATCAGATTCTTTAAATATTTTTTCTAAAATATAATCTACATGTACATTTGCTGGTTGAATTTTTTCTCTATGTGTTCCAGGTTCTCCATGAATTCCAAGTCCTATTTCTACTTCATCATCTGCCAATTCAAAACTCAATTTTCCAGTAGTTGGCACCATACATGGTTCCAATGCCATTCCTAGTGTTTTTGTTCTAGTAATAACTTTATTTCCTAAAACTTCTAGTTCTTCCAAAGAATATCCTTTTTCTGCTGCTGCTCCAACCATTTTATGCACTAAAACTGTTCCAGCTATACCTCTTCTTCCAACAGTATATGTACTATTTTCTACAGCGATATCATCATCTACTACTATTTTTTTTACTTCTATTCCTTCCATAGCAGCCATTTCTGCTGCCATTTCAAAATTCATTACATCTCCACTGTAATTCTTTATTATCAAAAGAACTCCAGCCCCATTATTTACAGCTTTTATTGCTTCATAAACTTTATCAGCACTAGGTGATGTAAACACTTCTCCTGCAACTGCTCCATCAAGCATTCCACAACCAACAAATCCTGCATGTGAAGGTTCATGTCCACTTCCTCCTCCACTGACTAAAGCTACTTTTCCAACTTTTTTATTTTTTCTCACTATCACTGGTAAATCTTTTACTCTTTCCAGATATTCTGGATAAGCTTTAAGCATTCCACTAACCATTTCCTCTACAATGTCCTCTGGCTTGTTAATCATTTTTTTCATAGAATTTACCTCCTGAATTTTTATTAAAAAAAGCTCAAAATAATCCTCTCATACTTCTATAAGAAAATTACTCTAAGCTTCTCCATTCACATAGCTTTATTCCTTTATTAAATTTTAATCTATTTTGACCTCTTTGTCAATGTCTTTGGAAGTTTAAAGCATATCTTTCAACATTTTTAAAACAGTTACTGTAGTTACAGTAAGAAATACAGGTTTTATAAATTTACTTCCTTTATTTATAGCACATCTTGAGCCACACTGAGCTCCTAAAATCATTACTATGGAAATAGGTATTCCATAAAGAAAATATACTTTTCCACTGATTCCAAAAACCAGAAGACTCGTTAAATTTCCAACTAAATTTAAAATTTTAGAATCACCATTGGCCTCCACAAAATCATATCCAAATATTTTCATCAGAAAAAATACTAAAAACGATCCTGTTCCAGGTCCAAGAAATCCATTATAGAATCCTATCACAAAGGCCATTATCATTCCTTTTGTAATATTTGATTTAGTCAATCCTGTAAATGTACTCTCATGACCCATTTTTTTATTAGCCATTGTATAAAAGAGTACTATTACCAAAGCTATAAAGACTATATAATTAATGTATTGAGGTTTTGTTCCTATTATAATTTTTACACCAATAAATGCTCCTGCTAAAGAAAAAGGAGCCAATTTTTTCATAAGCTTCCAATTTATTTTGCCTGATCTTGCATAATTTATGCTACTTCCTACACCAGAAAAAAAACTCGACAATTTATTTGTTCCTAAAGCAATATGAGGTGGCAATCCTGATGCTAAATAAGCTGGCAGTGTTATTAATCCTCCCCCTCCTGCTACTGAATCAATAAATGCTCCTATAAAACATAAACAAGCTAAAATAATAAATTCACTACTTAAAAGCTCTCTTAGCATTAAAAATCTCCCCCTTTATTCCATCTCCTCAATTTTATCATATTTATATATTTTATTCTACTAAAAAACCTAAGATTTTTTAGCATAAAAAAATGGAGGAAATCCAACTATTGAACCTCTCCCCATTTTCATGTATTACTATTTTACAGCAATAACTTCTATTTCAACTTTTACATCTTTTGGAAGTCTAGCAACTTCAACACATGCTCTTGCAGGTTTTACATCTCCTAGATATTCAGCATAAACTTCATTTACAGCTGCGAAATCGTTCATATCTTTTATGAAAACTCCAGCTCTTACTACATCTTTAAAAGTATATCCAGCAGCTTCAAGAATAGCTTTTATATTTTCTAGAGATTGTTTAGTCTGAGCTTTTACACAGTCAGAAACTAAAGTCATTGTTTCTGGAACAAATGGAATTTGTCCAGATACATAAAGAGTTCCATTTACTTCAATAGCTTGTGAATATGGTCCTAAAGCAGCAGGTGCTTTTTCAGTGTGAATTATTTTTTTCATTGATTTTCCTCCTAAATATTTTTTATTTTAATATGAAAACATATTAATCCCTTTTAATTTAAAAGAGTGACCTATGTACTAATTCTCCATTATTTTTCACTTGTAATATTTCAGCAAGTATTTCTATGGCAATCTCTTCTGGTGTTCCATTAGAAATTCTTAGTCCTATAGGTGCGTATATATTATCTCTGATTTTAGAATTTTTTCAAGATTTTCTTTTAAATTTGTTATTTTTCTTTTGCTTCCTATTATTCCTATATATTTAGCACCTCTATTTTTTACTAGCTCAAGAACTTTTTCATCAAGTACATGTCCTCTTGTTGCTATGACTATATAGGTATTATCAGTTATTTCCTCGTTTTTAAGTATCTCATCAAAGCTCCCTAAAGTAAGTTCAGGTACATCTTTTTTTAATTCTTCTCTATCATCTATTATTTTTATATCGAACTCAAGGTTTTTCCCTATATTAAAAAGCTTCTGTCCAATATGTCCTGCACCACATATTAAAAGCTTGGGAGAAGGAATAAAAATTTTTATAAATCCTTTCATACTTCCTCCACAGTTCATACGAAGTTCATCATCAGTTGTAAGATTATATGAAAACTCTCTGCTTTCTCCTGTTTTCATAAATTCTCTTGCATTTTGAATAACTTTATATTCTATATTTCCTCCACCTATGGTTCCTATAATCTCATCTTCAAAGACTCCCATCATTGCCCCTGACTTACGTGGAGTAGAACCAACAGCTTCTGTTACCATTACTAATGCAGCTTTTTTTCCCTGAGATATTTTTTTATATATCTCACTTAATATTTTATCCTCCATATATCATACTCCCTTTATCTTTTTTAAATAAAGAACAGCTTCTAATACAGCTCCACCTATATTCCTAGCTTTATCTGAAATTGTAAAACAATTTTCCTTTTCCTCTATTCTTGGATCTACATCTGCTATTTTTAAACCTTCTGAAACTTTATATCCATCTCTTATTATTCCTCTTAAAACTCCAGAAATTGGTGAATAAATATAATTTTCTCCCACTACAGCAATTATATCCCCTTTTTCTACTACACTTCCAATTTTTTCTATATTTTTTATATATCCATTAAACTCACTGTAAATTACTCTTTCTTTTCCTATTCCTGCTATTATCCCGGGAATACCTGTGTTAGCACTGGCTGTCCCCTCTGTTATAAGCCTCCCTAAGTTATGTCCTCTCATAGTTTCTATTACTATATCTACATCTTCAGGAGCAGAAAATCCAGGTCCTAAAGCTATGGTTATTGGTGCCATATCTCTTTTAGTTCCAAAATTTTTCTTTGCAAGTATTCCATCTACCACTGCTACTGGTTTAAATTTTTCTATTATTTTCCCTCTTGAATCAATCATTACTGGAACTATGTCTTTTTCCCAGCAATTCTTTACTTCCTCCTCATTGGCAGCATATTCAGCTCTTATACCTTCTATTTCAATACTATTTTCATAAATAGCTTCACAAAAGGCTACTTTTCTTCTAATTGCTGATGGTTTTTCTGTTTCCAAGACAATAACTTTGAATCCACTTCTGTAAAGTTTTTGGATAGCTCCACTGGCTATATCTCCTCCACCTCTTACTACAATGATGTCATTTACTTTTTCCATAATCATTCTCTTCCTCGTATTTTAGAAATCTCTTTATTTAAAGGATAATCCAGAATTCAATTATTGTCAATCAAAATTATTTTTATAAAAATCTTAAAAATATGTTATGATATATTAAAAGTAATTATAGTTATTTTTTAGAAAATGAGGGAATATTATGATAGATAAAATAGGAAGAGAAATAGAGTACTTGAGGCTTTCCGTTACTGATAGATGTAATCTCAGATGCCAATACTGCATGAGTGAGAGAAATATGAATTTTCTTCCCAAAGAAGAACTTCTTACAGTTGAAGAGATAAAAAGAATTGTAACAATTTTTAGTAAAATTGGAATCAAAAAAATTCGTCTTACTGGAGGAGAACCTCTAGTAAGAAAAAATTTTACAGAGATACTGGAAAATCTTCATTCTATTAAAAATATTGAAGAGATAAGTATGACAACTAATGGCTTGCTCCTTGAAGAAAACTTTGATTCTCTTGTAAAAAATGGAGTAAAAAAATAAATATAAGCCTAGATACTTTAAATCCTGTCTTGTATAGTGAAATAACAAGAGGTGGGTCATTTAATCAGGTTATCAAAAATATTTTTAAAGCATTAGATATAGGAATGGAAAGAATAAAATTAAATATTGTACTTATTAAAGGTAAAAATGATAATGAAATTATGGATTTTGTCAAGTTCAGTGAAAAATATCCTATTGATATTCGCTTTATTGAACTTATGCCAATTGGTGAAGGAAATAATTTTATTTCAATGTCCAATGATGAAGTTATTGAAATAATAAAAAAGAGAGAACACTTTTTCCTGTAGAAGAAAAAATTGGTTCTGGTCCTGCTAAATATTTCAAGAGTCCCTTTTCAAAAGGAAAAATAGGATTTATCACTCCACTATCTCATAATTTTTGTGATAAATGTAATCGTATAAGACTGACTCCTGATGGATTTTTAAAACTGTGCCTCCACTGGAATAAAGGTATTGATTTAAAAAATATTATTAGAAATAAAGCAACTGATGAAGAATTAGAAAAAATTATTTTTAATGCCATATACAATAAGCCTGAACATCACAGCATGAATAAAAATATTGAAGAAAATAGTATAGATAAAAGAAAAATGAATCAAATAGGAGGATAATTTTTTAAATGGGAAAAATTTTAGCAGTTTGTATAAGTGAAAAAAAAGGAACTCAAAAGATAAATATAAAAGAGGGTGTACTAATAGAAAATTATGGTCTTAAAAATGATGCTCATGCTGGCAACTGGCATAGACAAGTCAGTCTGCTTTCAAATGAAAAAATATCTGATTTTATAAAAAAAGGTGGAAATGTTGATCAGGGAGATTTTGGAGAAAATCTCATAGTTGAAGGAATTGATTTAGCAAAGCTTCCTATTGGTACAAAATTAAAAATTAATGAAAATATTCTTCTTGAAGTAACTCAAATAGGAAAAGAATGTCATTCACATTGTGCCATATTCCATACTGTAGGTGACTGTATTATGCCTAGAGAAGGTATTTTTACCATTGTTTTAAAGGGTGGTATTGTAAAAATCGGTGATGAAATATCTGTAGTAGAAAAATAAAAAAAGACCAAAGGAAATTTAATCCCTTTGGTCTTTTTGATTACTTATTTTTGATATTTTGAATTTTATTGTTTTTTACCATACTGTACTTATTTCTTTTAATACTTTCTTTTTAAAAATTCCCTGTTACCTGGTAAATAAATAGTAAAGAATTTAAAAACAGAAAAATATCTTTCATTCTGAAAATTTCTTGTTGTCATCATTAGAACTTGTACCCTATTCCTGCTCCTACTATCCATTCACCTTTATTTCTGTTTTTTCCATTTCCATTATGTGAATCTCTCTCTACTGAATAGCTTCCTTTTACATCAAATAGGATTCCATTTTCAAGTTCAAGAGCATATTTAGCATTTAGTCCTATGCTGTGTTCATTTTTATGAGCTACTAAAATATCAAAGTCGCTTCCACCTTTGAATCTTCCTGTGATATTCTCTTCATCTGCACCAGTAAGTAGCCTTGTATAGCTTACCCCTGCTGAAAGTGTGCTTTTTCCCTTTTCATGTGGTATTACTTTCTTAAGGTCTACTCCCACTTTAGCTGCTGTATAATCAAATGATTTTGAATCTGTTTCTATTGCTAATACTTTGCTTCCTTCATCTGCGCTTTCTTGGTCTACATATGTATATGACAGTGTTCCATATGGTTCTAAGAACAGGTTTTCTCCTATGTTATGAGAATATCTTCCATTTAGGTAAATATCATATGCCATATCTGAATATTTCTCACTGTAGCTGTGTCCTCCCAGTGTTGCTCTGTCTGCATCATATTCTGAATATTGAATTCCTGCTCCTGCTTTTAGTGTAAGGTTTCCTCTGTAGTTTTCTGCAAAAGCACCTATATATCCACTGTTTCCTTTTACTTTTGACATTGGAAGTTTAGCTTCACTTTTGTTTCCTCCTGCTGTTACTCCTAATGATACATTTTCTGAATATCCATATTTACCAAGGGCGTAAGCTCCAGTAAGCTTCATATCCACATCTACATCTGCTGTACCTGCATCTATTCCATGATAATTCTGTCCATAGTAGCTGTCTTTAGTTCCTCCATCTCTATGAGTTAGTCCACCCATTATCAACCATTGATTTAAATTTGGTTTGAACTGGTTCTCTGTGATTATATCTCTAAACATTCCAGCTGATTTTCTTGAAAGTTCGCTTGAAAATGAGTATGGAGTTTCTGTATATATTCCTCCTAAAAATGAAAGAAGTCTTTTCCATTGTTCTTCATCTGAAGATGAATCCAGTATCTCTACTAAGGCATTCATATTATCATCTGTTTTTGAACTTTGATATATTTTATCTAATGCCTTATACTCTGTTTCATCTGGAATAAGACTATATTTTGGATAATTATCAAAAGTTATGCTTCCACTATTAACTATTTCTTCTAAACTTCCTTTTAAGTCAAGTTTTATATCTCCTATATTTGCGCTAATATTTTCATTTTCCGTTTCTACTATTTCAAACTTATACACAATACTATTTGTTTTTAGATTTACATTTTCTAATTTTGCTCCACCCATATCTATGATAGTACCAGTTCCCATTCCATTAGTTATGAAATTAAGTGTCCCTTCTGTTGAAGAACCTCCCTTTTCCAGTCCAGCTATAAGAAGACCTGTATTTCCTGATGAAAGAGCATGAGTTGCTTTTGAAGCTCCTTCATCTTTCTTTAATCTAAGATTGAGAGTTCCTCCATTATTTATATTTATTCTTTCTACTTCTGTTACTTTAGCTGTTTCAAAAAAAGTGACATCATTTTCTATCTGTATTCTTCCAAATCCTGTTATATTATTAATAATATTCATACTTTCAGTATTACTGCTTCTTGTCTTATTTTCTTTTCCATAGAGATTTAAAGTATTTAATCTTCCCTCTGATTTTATTTCTCCATTAACTATCGTATCTCCTTTTATAGTTAAAAAGTTTTTATCTCCTCTTGTTAATATTACAGGAGAATTATCACCTAACCCTCCATTAACTATTGTATTATTAAGTTCCAAATAAGTACTATCACCTTCCATAACTATTGCTGTCTTATATGCATTAATTATTGAATCATTAAGTTCATTATGTTTTTTTGTAACTTTCAAAGTATCTGTTATACCATTTAAAATATACCCTTTATCTGAAGAAATTTTTTCTTTTTGAGAATCTCCATATGTTAAAATTCCATTTTCTAATTTTAAACTTTCAGTTCCAGTTATATTAACTTCTTCAGTTGCAGCATTTATTCCAGTCATATCGCTTTCACTTTCAATAGCTTTAGCATTGATTATTGTATATTTTTTTGTTATTGGATTACTTGAATCAGGATTTTCATCATCTTTCTCATAACCAATTACAATATCCTTATCCTTATAGATTGCTCCAAATTGTTTATAGGCTTCTGTTTCTACTTTATACCCTGTATCTAATGCTTTAAATATCAGTCCTCTGTTTAATATTTCATTTTTACTTAAATTAGTATTATCTTCATCAGGAATAGCATTAACAATTGTTAAGTTATTAACTACTTTTCCTCCATCATTTCCATTTACAAGTATTCCATAGTTGTTTGCTGTACCTATATCTCCATTGCCTCTCACTATAGCATTAGCTTTTCCATAAATAACTCCTGTATTAGCCAATGTTTCTATTGCTCCAAAAGCAGTGGCTATCCCATATCCATTACTACCTGAACCAGATATTATTCCATTATTAGTCAATGTTTCTATTTTTCCATTATTAATCTTTATCCCATTTCCATTACTACCTGAACTACCAGATATTATCCCATTATTAGTCAATGTTTCTATTGTTCCCTTATTACTGTATATCCCATATCCATTAGCAGAACTTGAACCAGATATTAAACCGTTATTAGTCAATATTCCTATTCCATTACTGGATATCCCATATCCATTAGTAGGACTTGAACCAGATATTAAACCGTTATTAGTCAATGTTTCTATTATTCCAGATTCATTGGATATCCCATTTCCAGTACTTTTTGTAGAATTACCTGATATTGTTCCATTATTTATTATACTTATACTACTTTCACCTGATAATTTAAGTTTTATTCCATAAGCATTCCCTGAAGCATTTTCTGCAGAAATTGTCATATTGTTTGTATAAGTATTGTCTTTAAAAGTATTATCTGAAAATTTATGTCTATCTCTGTCATATTCAATACCGTCAAATTTTATTTCTTCATCTGCTTTTTGAGTTATTTCTAATCCAATATCTGCTCCCATTACTGCTGTACATGACAACAAAAATCCAATCACTGCACCTATTGTTATATTTCTACTTCTCTTTTTATTTCCCCTTTTTACTGCCTTCATAACTTTTTCAATCACAAGTTTTCCTCCAAGTTTGTTTTTATATATTTTTTATTTAAGTTTTTTTCTTTAATTTTCTATTCTACAGATAAGATTTAAGGTTTCATTATATTTTTTGATGCTCTAAATCTTACTACCTTCTTAGGATATATTTTCATTATCTCCCTAGTCGATGGATTGCTAACTAATCTCGGCTTTCTTTCCAGTATTTCAAATACTCCTATGTTGACAAATGTTACTGAATCATATTTCATCAAGGCTTCCTGCAAGGTTTGTGTAAATATATTTATTTCCTCTAGGGCTGCTTTTTGTGATACCTTTCCCTGACTTATTTTGCTGTATATCTTTGCCAGCTCTCTCTTATTCATCAGCATCAGCTCCATTGACAAGAGTTTTTAAGCCTGTTCCTGTTCTGAATATTATCTTTTCCCCTGCTTTTATCACTCTTTCTTTTTCCATTCTCGGTGTCATTATTTTTCTAGGAGCTACCTCTTTTTTCTCAAATACTCCCCAGTCTTTTAATAATACTTTTCCATCTTCATCTAAAGCCTTCAACACAACAGTCCAAAACAAGTCTATCTTTTTTTTTGCTTCCTTAATGCTCCTCAAACAATTTCTATCTCTATAGAACCTTATAAATTCCCCTTCTTTCATTACTTCCCCCATTTTTATTGCTAGAACTTATCCCCCAGTCCTGCGCCTATTGTTATATTTCTACTTCTCTTTTTGTTGCTGCTTTTTACTACTTCCATAACTTTTTCAATCACAAATTTTCCTCCCAAAGTTTGTTTTTATATATTTTTATTTGAAATTTTTTCAATTTTCTACTCCAAAATCCAAATTAAAATTGAGAATTTATTTGTAGAAATTAAGACGGTAACTGAAAAAAGTTCCTCTTTATCTATAAAAGCGAACTTTTAGACGCTCTAACCTCCCAATTTTTAATACCTCATTTTTTGGACCCCGTTTTCCTCCCAAATCTTTTATATTGACTTTTCCAAATTTAAAGATTATAATGGTAGGGAAAACATCAGAAAAGTGTTCGCCTTTATAGATAAAAGGGAACACTTTTTTGTTTATTCAGGTTTAATCAATGTTTTCTCTACTCAAGCTCTCTTTAAAAAAATTATTTAGAGTACCCTGTGTATTTTGATTAAAGTATTATTTATTCTAGAACTTATACCCCAGTCCTGCACCTACTATCCATTCACCTTTGTTTCTGTTTTTACCTGTTCCTTTGTGTGAATCTCTCTCTAATGAGTAGCTTCCCTTTACATCAAACAGAATTCCATTTTCAAGTTCAAGTGCGTACTTAGCATTTAGTCCTATGCTTTGTTCATTTTTATGAGCCACCAAAATATCAAAGTCAGTTGCATTTTCTCCTTTAAATCTTCCTGTGATATTTTCTTCATCTGCCCCAGTAAGAAGTCTTGTATAGCTCACTCCTGCTGACAGTGTACTTTTTCCCTTTTCATGTGGTATTACTTTCTTAATGTCTACTCCCACTTTAGCTGCTGTGTAGTCAAATGATTTTGAATCTGTTTCTATTGCTAATACCTTGCTTCCTTCATCTGCGCTATCCTGCTTGATATATGTATATGACAATGTTCCATATGGTTCTAAGAAGAAGTTATCTCCCATTGGATTAGAATATCTTCCATTTAGATAAATATCATATGTCATATCATTATAGTTATCTGAATAACTTCTTGTTTCTGTTATTCCTTTTCCTGCTGCAAATCTATCTGCATCATAATCTCCATACTGTAGCCCTAATCCTCCTGTTACTTTTAGATTTCCTACATACTTCTTAGCATACGCTCCCATATATAGCGCATCTCCATCTACTTTTGACCCATTAGACAAGTTAGATTTAAGCTTGTTTCCTCCAATTACTACTCCATAAGTCAATGTGTCTGATACTCCATACTCTCCAAGCATATATGCTCCTGTTATCTTAGTATCTGCGTCTATATCTGAACTTCCTATATCATATGTATAATATCCTTTTCCATAGTATGTATCTTTTGTTCCACCATCTGCATGAGTTAATCCACCCATTATCAACCATTTATTCAGCTCTGGTTTGAATTGATTTTCTGTGGCTATATCTCTAAACATTCCCACTGATTTTCTTGAAAGCTCATTTGAATATGAATATGGATTCCCTGCATAGATGTCATTTAAATATCCTAAGAATGTTGAAAGTTTCTCATCACTATCTACATCAAATTCCTTCACTCCATCTACAACTCTCATACTCTGATATATTTTATTTAATTTTTCATAATTTACATCTTCAGGGGTATCTGGTGATAATGGCAGTGTAGATTTAGTTGTAACAGTTACTTTTGTATTATCCTGCTCATTTTTACTAACTGAGTGTAATAGAGAAGTTGTTTCTAAAGTAAATAAATCTCTGTATTTAATATCATTATTTTCTACACCATACAATCCATCTCCAAGCTTCATTCCCATATCTATTGTAGTTCCATCTGATACTCCATTTAGAGCTAAAAGAAGTTTTCCTCCATTTGATTCTATTACTCCTCCTGTATTACTTGATAAAGCATGTGAGTTTCCACTTGTTCCATTTATTCTTAGGATAAGATTTCCATCTTTTTCTATTTTTATGCTCTCTACACCTGTTACTTTTAATTCTTCTACTGTTCCACCAGCTTTAACAGTTTGATTAAATAGAGTAACATTTGTATTTATATTTATATTTTCGAAATTAGATATATTGTGCATAATATTTATTCCTTGACTGTCTGCTGAATTTGACTTAGCACCTGAACTTATTCCAAAATTAAGAGTATCTTTAGAATTGCTATCTCCACCATCAAGAATTCCATTAATTATTGTTCCATCTCCTATTGTAAGGGTATCAACTCCAGCTCCCATATCTATATTTCCATTAACTATAGTATTTTGAGTTATAGATTTTTCCACTCCTTTATCTGTATATTTAATTTCTCCTGACTGAAGTATTAGTGTATCCTCTCCACCACTTCCTAATATGGTTGCATTCCCATCTATTCCACCATTTACTATTGTTCCTGACAAAGTTAATTGTTTATTTGCTTCTTCAAATACAACTGCTGTTCCATAAGCATTGACTATTGAACCTTTCACTTCAGCTTCATCATTTTTGTCACCAACCTTATATGTATTTGTTAAAGCATTTAATATATGGTTTTCTTTATCTCCTTCAAATGAATTACTTTTATCACCATTTTTTCCTGTTACATTTTCTACTTTTACCTTTCTTTCTCCCATGATATTTTCTTCAATATCATAGAATGGTATTGATATATCTTGATCTCCTCCAGCTCCTGCCTCTATTTTACCCTCACCATTATTTTTTATTATAAGTCCATAGTTTACTAATTTATTTGCATCTGCAGTAGATGAATCAACAATATCTAATCCATCAAGTACCTCATTAGTATCACTTCCATTTACAAGTATTCCATAGTTCTTTGCACTTGTTATAGTTCCATAAACAACTCCATTAACAGTATTAGATATAGCATTTTTCTCTCCATAAACAACTCCTAGATTATTTAGGTTGTCCATTTCTGCTGACGCCCCTCCATTATATATTCCTGTTTCAGTCCCATCACTTACTATTACTCCATTATTCAATAGGCTTCCTATTTTTGAGTTACTACTACTTATCCCATTACTAGCTCCTGATGTTACTAAGGTTCCTATTGTTCCATCATTTTCTATTCCATACTCGCTACTAATTATAAACTTGTTGTTAATTAGTGTAGTTATTGTTCCATTATTTTGTATTCCACATGGACTACTAGCTTCGCTAGCAGTTATTAGTCCATTATTAATTAATGTGGTTATATTTCCTGAATAATCATTATATATACCATAAGACATATTAGCACCATAACCTAATACTAGTCCGTTGTTAGTCAAAATTCCTATTGTCCCTGAACTAATAACTATTCCATAACCATCATTTCCTCCACCTCTAGCTGCTATTATTCCATTATTTATTATATTTATAGTTTTATCTGATAATGCCAATTTTATCCCAGTAGAAGTATCATTCATATCTGAAGTTTCTTTAAAAATCACCTCATTGTTAGTATAAGTTTCTCCATCAAAAGTATTGTCTAAAAATTTGTGAGTTTCACTATTATATTCTTCACCATTAAACTTTATTTTTTCATCATTTACAGCTATATCTAACTGTACTTTATCTTCACCCATTACTGCTGTACACGACAAAAGGAATCCAATTACTGCCCCTATTGTTATATTTCTTCCTCTTCTTTTGTTGCTGCTTTTTACTGCCTTCATAATCTTTTCAATCATATTTTTCCTCCCCAAGTTTGTTTTTATATATTTTTTATTTAAATTTTTCTTAAAATTTTTTTCAATTTTTTGCTCCAAAATCCTAATTAAAATTAAAAATTTAAATGTAGAAATTAAGCCGATAACTGAGAAAAGTTCCTTTTTATACATAAAAGCGAACTTTTAGACGCTCTAACCTCCCAATTTTTAATACCTCATTTTTTGGACCCCATTCCCCTCCCAAAACTTTTATGTTGACTTTTACAAATTTAAAGAGTACAATGATAGGGAAAATATAGGGAATGTGTTCGCCTTTATGTATAAACAAGAACTTTTTAGCAAAAAGCTCGCTTTTTCCACTTTTTAGTATTCTATTTTTTCTCCCTCTTAATGCTTCATCAGATACTCCTCTATCCTTGTCATTCTTTCTTCAATTCTGCTTATTCCCTCAGTCAGTGTTTTTATATTTTCTATTCTGAATTTTTCTGCAAAGATTCTTTCTTTTTCGCACTCCCCTTTATCTATTTTTTTCTCAAACAATGATAATGTGTACCTGTGGTATGCCAGAAAAAAAGTTCCTGTTGTAGTTATTATTTTAAAAAACAGTTCTGCATTATTTATCATTTTTCTCCTCCTCCAGTTTTTCAAATACTGCCTCGTATATCTTGTCATCTATTTTGCTTTCTGTTCTTTTTACCAATTCTCCCAAAGCTGTTATCACTACTTTTTCCATTGCCTTTGTTCCAAACCATCTGCTGATAAAATATTTTAAAAATTTTATTATTATTGTTTTCATAAATTTTCCTCCGTTTTTTATTTTTGGGTAAAAAAAAGACTGCAGCTTCTGCCACAGCCTCTTTTCTTTAAGCTTCTGGTGTATTATTTTTTACATAAAACTGGTATGCTGCCAGTAGACTTCTGTACTTGTCTATTGTTTCCAAAGAAGTTGTATAAGATTTAATTTCCTTCTCTGCGCTTTCCTGCCAGTCTTTGTATGACTCATATGCTGAGTTTTCTGGGAACTCCTTTCCTGATTCTACTAGCTCTGCTATATGCTCAAGAGTTGCTGTTATATCGTCTATATTTTTTAATATAGCCTTTTCCCTCTTGATTGCATTTTCCACCTTCTCCATTTCTTTTTGAACCACTGCTAATATTACTTGATTTTCTCCTGCCATTTTACTGCCTCCTGTTTTATTTTTGCCATACGTATATGATACTCTCAATGCGCATAACAATCCAGTGCACCAATGTGGCTGTTTGTGTATGTATGTGTATTAGCATCTTATTCCAATAGAAAAATCAAGCTTCTTGTATAAATCAAAATACTCGTTCCTATTCTTCTATGCAGTATATCTCCTGCTTCCAGCTTGTAGCATATAGTATTCCTATGTTTTTTAAAATATTTTGCCACATCGTCTATCGTTGCCCACTCCCCTAGATGTTTAACCATTTCTTCAGATAAAACCTTATCCAGAGAGGATAGAGTATCAAGTTTTCTGTAAATATACTCTTCGCTATTCACCTGTACTCCCTCTCTTTATCTCTGCTCCACTTTCCTCCAAATTCTTTTTCATTCCCTGCCTCCCAAATTTTTTATTCCATAAATTCGCTGAATCTCTCCTGTGTCATTCCCCTTCTGCTATTTCCTGCTATTCGTACAGGAAAGCACATATCAATTATTCTGTCCCTTATCCTGTTCTGCCCCTGTGTTGAAAACTTTTCAGTTATCTCACATCTGTTTCTATCTTCACTGAAGTTCAGATTCGTTGATACTATCAAAGGCTTCTCACTCCTGTATCTCCCATCTATGAGATTATATATTTTTTCTGCTCTCCACCCTGTCTGATTCTTATCCAGTTCTTTTTCAGATCCAAAATCGTCTATAATCATCAAATCACATTTTTCTGTCTGTTCCAGAATAATTTTTTCTCCCTCTCCCCATTCTATGGTGAGTTTGTTCAAATACAGTCCCAGATTGATTACTATCACTGTTTCCCCTTGCTCCATAAGATAGTTCGCTATACAGGCGCTTGCAAATGTCTTCCCTGTTCCCACTCCCCCATAAAAAAGCAGACCCTCTTTTTTATCCTTCTTCAGAAAATTCTCTGCATATCTTTTAGCCAGCTGCATATGACTACTGCTCATATCTGCATTCTCAAACCTGCTGTTTATAAACTTTTTATCCATTACAGAAATATCCAGGCACTTCTTCAGCTTGTTTTTCATACACTCCTGTACTCTCTTCTTTTCCAGTTTCTCCAATTCCTTTGCCCTATTTTTCTCTAGACAATCGCATCTGGGTATATATTCCAGCTCTTTTTTAATCCCCTTTGGAAGCGCAGCAAAATATTTATTCTCATTTTTCACATAATCTTCCCCACAAAATTCACATTTCTTCATCTACTCCCCCTCTAGATGTTTTTGCAAGCAGCCCTTTTATAAATTCCCCTGTAGAATCTTCATACTCAATTTCTTTAAATTCTTTTTTAGTATCAGAAATGCTCTTTTTTCCCTTATATATTTTATCCTTAAAGTTCCCATTGATAGCTTTTTTGAGGTTTTCCACTTTAAAGATTGCATTCACACTCATGTTGTTTTTTACAAATTTTGACTGTGACATCAGTGTCAGTGCTTCAAATAGCTTTGCAGCTCCCAATTCTCCATATGCCCTGAGCAAAATATGGTTCTCTGGTCTATAGTCAAAATCAGGCAGATTCAACTCTTTGTATTTTTTTAATATCTGCTGGATCTCTACTGGCGTGTTTTCCATGCCATCTTTTTTGCATTCTCTGTTCTCAATATTTTTTTCTCCCTCTGTGTGTGTATTATTTATATCTTTTAATCTTTTATTATCTTCTAAAACAAAAATATCTTCTGATGTCTGTAAAAAATCAGCAACGGTTTCACCAGTAATGGTTTTACCAGTGATAGTTTCTCCAGTAATAGTTTCTCCAGTGATGGTTTCTCCCATGGTAATTTCCTCAGCAATAGTTTCTCCAGTGATGGTTTTACCAGCAATACTTTCCTCGATAATAGTTTCTCCAGTAATAGTTTTACCAGTAACAGTTTCCTCGATAATAGTTTCCTCGTTATTGATTTCTTCTTCTCTAGTAAATTTTTCCATTTCTTCAACGTTTTCAGGAGTAAATATTAATTTTTTCCCTTTAAATTTCCCCTTGCTTCTTTCCTCCACCAATTCTATTACTTTTAACTCTTCAAGTATTTTTAGTCCTTTAGGTATCCAACCTTTGCTTAATCCACTGTATTTAGCTATTGTTTCAGTATAGTATTTTATATCCTGCCCATTAAAATCACTGTAGATTTCAGTAAGAGTCAGATACAGATTTCTAATCCTGTCAAGTTCCTTTCCCACATATAGACATCTAAATAATCTCAATACTTTTTTCTCCTGCCAACAAAATGATTGCTCCTTTGTACTTCTCTTGTTTTTCATCTTTCGCTCCTTCAAATTCGTAGTAATATCTACAAACTTTTTTTATAGTTAATGTTTTTTATAATCTTTTTTGAAATGCTTTTTTATATTCAAAATTTTTCACAAATGATATGGTTCATATATTAGCACAACATTCCATTTTTGTATATAGAAGAATTAAAAATTTGAAATAAAGAAATGAATAAATCATCTTCCTATCATTTATAATATTTATACTAATCCCCCTTATTTCATTAATATTTTTTAAAGAATTTTTTTAAATATTTTTCTATCTTTTGTAAAAAAAATTATTTATTTTTATCTCTTTTTCAAAAAAATATATAACTCCTTTTGATATTAAAATTATCTTTAATTGCTAACCGTAAGCAAAAATAACCTGCACGGTAAATTTAACTAATGGCTGATGATTTTTTTTACTAAAATATTTTTTTTATTTATATAAAATTCTACTTTTTTTATTTTATAAAATATTTTTTTACAATATTTTTTTACAAAATTTTCTGCTAAAAATTACCTACCGTAACTAAAAATCACCCACAAGGTAAATTTACCTCATGGGTGATAATTTTTTATTAAAATAATTTCTTTCTTTACATGAATTTAGTCTATTTATTTTCCTACATATCTCTTGTTACAACTACATCTACACCAGTATTAAGTATATTTTTTATAACTATATCTCCTCTTTTTACTGGTGATTTCAATTCAACATTTTTTAAAAGTTCCATACATTTAAAATTTAATTCTTTAGGAATAGAATCATTAGTTTTTACAGGAACTCTGTTATGTATTCCACCAGTTATTTTTACTGTGGAAGTTATTACTCTTTTCGGAGCTGTAAGTTCTTCTCTCCCATATTTTTCTCCTCTCGGGCAGCTGTTTCCAGACACCTCTAAAGTTTCTGTGTCTACTGTAAGATGACAACCCAAAGGGCAAACTATACATATCATATTTTTTTTCATTATTGTTCACCACCTGTTATTTCTACAGTCAATATTTTTCCTTCTGTACTATCAAGTATTTTTTTAGGTATCATTATTTTTTCCATTTCTCCTGGAGCCATATGCTGTTTTTTTAGACTAATAAGAATTTTATTTTCATCTTTTACTTCAAGTTTTACATTTTTATATATATTATTTACCCTCATAAATACCTCAAGAGCTGTATCTATATTTTCAGCTCTGAATTTTTGTGGAACTGTATACACTATACCTTTTCCATTTTTTATTTCTCTATAATCTCCAATTTTTACCTCATTTTTTATATACTTTGCTGCTGCTTTACCAGCTCTTCTAGCTTCTGCACTTACGAAATCCACCAAGTCATGTACATGAACAACATTTCCACAGGCAAATATTCCATCAGCACTAGTTTCCATCATTTCATTTACTATAAGTCCATTTGTTCTTCTGTCTATTTCCAATCCTGTTTTTCTTGAAATATCATTTTCTGGAATAAGTCCTACTGAAAGAAGTAGTGTATCACATTCATATGTCATTTCAGTTCCAGGTATTGGTTTTCTATTCTCATCTACTTTTGCTATTATTACTTTTTCAAGCCTTTCCTTTCCTACAATATCTATAACTGTGTGGCTTAGATATAATGGAATATTATAATCATCTAAACATTGAACTATGTTTCTAGTCAATCCTCCAGAAAAAGGCATAAGCTCAACTACTGCTTTAACTTCTGCACCTTCCAGTGTAAGTCTTCTAGCCATGATAAGCCCAATATCTCCTGATCCTAAGATAAGTACTTTTTTCCCTACCATGTATCCTTCCATATTAATAAATCTTTGAGCTGCTCCTGCTGTAAATATTCCTGATGGTCTATCTCCTGGTATTGAAATAGCTCCTCTAGTTCTTTCTCTGCAGCCCATTGCTAAAATAACAGCCTTAGCTTCTATTATCATATACCCATCTTTAGTATTGATTGCATGAATCTTTTTATCTTTTGTAAGATCTAATACCATTGTATCCAATTTATATTCAATATTCATTTCATAAAGCTTTTCTATAAATCTTTGAGCATATTCAGGTCCTGTAAGTTCTTCTTTAAATTCATGCAGTCCAAATCCATTATGAATACATTGCTGAAGTATTCCTCCCAGTTCTTTATCCCTCTCTATGACTAATATACTTTCTATTCCATTCTTTTTAGCTTCTACTGCTGCAGCAAGTCCTCCTGGACCACCACCTATAATAACCAAATCATATTTCATATCTGCATTTCCTCCCTATTTTGTCTTCCCTGTCAGAATATATGCACCTTTTTTATCTAATACTATTTTATCAAGTTCAGTTTTAAGTTCTCTAGCTAGTATTTCCTGTACTCTTGGTCCACAGAATCCTCCTTGACATCTTCCAGAACCAGGTCTGCATCTTTTTTTAATACCATCTACAGTTTTAGCTCCTACTTTTCTATGAATTACATCAACTATTTCACCCTCAGTGATATTTTCACACCTGCATATTATTCTTCCATATCTAGGATCCTTAGCAATAACTTCAGCTTTTTCCTCAGGTGATAATTCCATAAAATGTATTTGAGGTTTGTTTTTCTTAAAAACTTCTTTTTTTGTTACATTTCCCAATCTATTTAATACCTGTGTAGCCACATCTAATGCTATTGCTGGTGCTGACGACAATCCTGGAGATTTTGTTCCTGCTATATTAAAAAATCCTTTTGCATCTGAAGCCTCTCCTATTATAAAATCTCCTCTGTCGCTTTCTGCTCTAAGTCCAGCAAAGTTTCTTATATTATCTCTGAAGTTTATTTCAGGTATACTTTTTATAGCTTGCTTTTTTATATTATCCATTTCCTCTACAGTATTTGATACATCTTCCTTATCATCTATATCTAAAGCTGTAGGTCCAGTTATAAGGTTTCCATGAATAGTTTGAGCTACCAGTACCCCTTTTCCCAAAGCAGTTGGACATTGAAATATAACACTATTTGTTAAATTTCCTTGAACTTTATCTAAAAGAAAATACTCTCCTTTTCTTGGTATTATTTTAAATTTATCATTACTTACCATTGCATTTAATTCATCAGCAAATACCCCTGCAGCATTAATAACAGTTTTAGTAAGTATCTCTCTATCTTCAAGTTTTACAACATAACCCTCTTCTAATTTTTTTATATCTAAAACTTTACTGTCTGTTTGTATATCAACACCATTTTCAGCAGCATTTTCCAACAGTTTTATAGTAAATTCCCAAGGTCCTATTACTCCAGCTGTTGGAGCATAAAGAGCTGCAACTACTTCTTTATTTATATTAGGTTCTCTTTTTAATATTTCCTCTTTCTCTAATATTTCGATTCTAGGAATCCCATTTTTGATCCCTCTATCATACAGAACTTTTAAATGCTTCCTCTCTTCTTCTGTAAAAGCAAGAACATATGATCCACATCTTTTGAAAGGTGCATCTATTTCTTTACAAAGGACATCAAACATAGCATTCCCTAATGCATTATATTTTGCCATAAGTGTTCCATTTTGTGCATCATACCCAGCATGAATAATAGCTGAATTTGCTTTAGTTGTTCCATTAGATACATCATGCTCTTTTTCTAAAACTATTATATCTAAATTATATTTAGACAGCTCACGAGATACTGCAGCTCCCATTATTCCACTTCCTATTACAACAACATCTACCATTGTAACCTCCCATTTTTTAAGAAAAAAAGGGTCAAGCAAATAAGCAGGATTTATATCCCACTATATGCTTGACCCACTATCATCTCTAGTCAATATTTCTTTTTACCTATTATCTCTTATTTTTAGAGTTTTGTCAAGCTTTTTGCTATTCTTCTTCTTCCCATTTCATAGCTCTACCTACAGCTTTCTTCCAACCCTTATATTTATTTTCTCTTTCCTCTTCTGGCATTTTACAAGTAAATTCCTGATCTAATATCCATTGTTTTTTGATTTCTTCTTTAGATTCCCATATACCTACTGCAAGCCCTGCAAGATAAGCAGCACCTAAAGCAGTTGTTTCAAGTATTACTGGTCTTCTTACTGATGTTCCTAATATTTCAGCTTGGAATTCCATTAAGAAATTATTAGCTGCAGCTCCACCATCTACTTTCAAATTATTTAATTTAATTCCTGAGTCTTCCTGCATAGCCTCTAATACATCTCTTGTTTGATATGCTATTGATTCAAGAGTTGCTCTGATTATATGATTTTTATTTGCTCCACGAGTAAGACCTAATATAGCTCCTCTTGCATACATATCCCAATATGGTGCTCCTAGTCCTACAAATGCTGGAACTACATATACTCCACCATTATCTTTTACTTTTCGTGCAAAATATTCTGTGTCTTTTGATTCTCCTACAAGTTTCAATTCATCTCTCAGCCATTGAACACTTGCACCTCCCATAAATATACTTCCTTCAAGGGCATATTCAACTTTTCCTTCAAATCCGATAGCAATAGTAGTTATAAGACCATTATGGCTCTTTACCATTTCTTCTCCTGTATTCATAAGAAGGAAGCAACCAGTTCCATATGTATTTTTTGAATCTCCTTTTTCAAAACAAGCCTGTCCGAATAGTGCTGACTGCTGATCTCCTGCTACCCCTGCAATAGGTATTCTATGCCCTCCTGCTCCTCCAAGGTTTGCATATCCAAATGTTCCGCTGCTGTCTTTTACTGTTGGAAGCATTGATTCAGGAATTCCTAGAATATCTAAAAGTTTTTTATCCCATTTCAATTCTTTTATATTATATATCATAGTTCTAGAAGCATTTGTATAATCAGTAGCATGCACTTTTCCATTAGTAAGTTTCCAAATAAGCCATGTATCTACTGTTCCAAATAGAAGATCTCCTTTTTCAGCTTTTTCCCTTGCTCCCTCTACATTATCAAGTATCCACTTGATTTTAGTTCCAGAGAAATAAGCATCTAATACCAATCCTGTATTTTCTTTAATATATTCTTCTAAACCTTCAATTTTTCTAAGATCATCACATATTTTAGCTGTTCTTCTGCACTGCCATACTATTGCATTATATACAGGCTTTCCTGTATTTTTATCCCAAACTATTGTAGTTTCTCTTTGATTTGTTATTCCAATACCTATTATATCATGTTGTGATATTCCTTCTTTAGCTATTACTTCTGCAAGTGTTCCACTTTGGCTTGACCATATTTCCATTGGATCATGTTCTACCCAACCCTCTTTAGGATATATTTGAGTAAATTCTTTTTGTGCCACTCCAACGATTTTTTGATCACTGTCAAATACAACTGCTCTTGAACTTGTTGTTCCTTGATCTAAAGCCACAATATATTTTTTTCCCATGAAATAACCTCCTAATAATTATATACCTAAATCAAACTAACTACACCTCTATTATATAGCACAAGCTATACATCTGCCAACAAAAGCATCAAAAAACAATACTCCTAAAACTGCTCCAATTATTGGTCCTACAATTGGAACCCAAGCATATTGCCAATTTGAACCTCCTTTTCCTTTAATAGGAAGAAGTGCATGAGCTATTCTAGGTCCAAGATCTCTTGCTGGATTGATAGCAAAACCTGTTGCTCCACCAGTTGCCATTCCAATTACGCATATAAGCATTCCTACTAAAAAAGGTCCCATTCCTGACCCAACTTCATTGCTTCCATATCCTATTGCAAGGATACCCACTACCAGAATAGTTGTTCCAACTATTTCTGTTACTAAATTCCAAGGTTTATTCTCAATAGCTGGACCAGTTGCAAATACTCCTAATTTAGTTCCTGGCTCTGGTTCATCGTCCATGAGATCTTTATTAGTTAAATATGCTAACGTAGCTCCTGCCATTGCTCCTAATAATTGAGCAATTATATATCCAGGCAAAAGGTTCATAGGTAATCTTCCACTAAGTGCAAGAGATATAGATAATGCTGGATTAAGATGAGCTCCACTTACCCAACCAGTAAGATAAGCTGACATAGTTACAGCAAGACCCCACCCAAAACAAGTTACCATCCAACCTCCACCTTTTCCAAAGCTTTTTCTCAAACTAAGAGTCATATTAATTCCATTCCCTAAAAGCAGTAACGAAGCTGTTCCAATAAATTCTGCCAGATACATTGAACTTGGTGTCATAAAATCCTCCTTGTTGTTAACTTTATTTTTAATGAAGCTTGTAATAAAAAAAACTTAAAATACTTACCTTCCCTTTTAGAAAGATAATTATTTTAAGCTTCTCATTTCTCCAAGCTTTATTAACTTAATATAATACTACTTCAATTTCAATACTTTGTCAACTACTTTTTTTCATTAAGTGCGATTTCAGTACTAACTTTCCCACAAACTTTTATCAGTAGTAGAAATTCCTTCTGCTCCTGCTTTCAAGGCATTGATTACATCTTCTTTTTCATCTATAAGTCCCCCTGCAATTATTGGAACATTTAAAATATTTTTAATTTTTTTTATTATTTTAGGCATTATTCCTGGTAAAATTTCTATAGCACTTGGTTTATTTTCACGAATATGAGCTATTGTATTTTTAAATGAAAAAGAATCAAGTATAAAAAATCTCTGTATAACAGGAATCTCATTTTTATTAGCAAGACTTACAACATTATGTTTAGTAGTTATTATTCCATCTAGCCCTGTATTTTTTATTATATATTCAACTCCATATGCTGAACTTGATAAACCTTCAATCATATCAACATGAACAAAAACTATTTTCCCTGCTTTTTTCAATTCTGCAACTATATCTGTTACATTAAGAAGATTTGATATTATAACAAAAACTATTTCACTACTACTATTTTTTGCTTCTTCCAAATACATATCATTTTTAATTGCTGGAATAACAGGATTTCTTTCCAAAACTTCTTTGATTTTCATCTCAACCACCTATCCTAATTTTTCTTTCATTTAAAATGATACTATATTAATAAGAATTTGACAATAAAAAATATTATATTTTAATATTTAGAATAAAAAATATTATTTTAATACATACTTTTAATAAGAATTATTATATTTGCATACACATTAAAAAAAAGCTCATTATATTTTTTTAAATGACATATTTATACTTTTTATCTATTCTCCCTTTTGCTTTCTTCTAAACTTAAAACATTATAATCCTTTATTTATAGTATTTCTTTTTTAATACTGCTATAAAAATTTTTTATGCCTTTATCTTGTCATTTTTATTTATAATTTTCTTTCCTCCTTTTTTCATTCTAAATTTTATGTATATAAAAATATTCTTCTACATATTATTAATTTCTTTAAAATTCAATATTTTATCTTATCTTTATTCATGATATAATAGAAATAAAATTTTCATTCAGAGGAGAGAAAATGGAGAAATTGAAGCTTTATGCAGAAAAACTTGAAAAAATAGAAAAAAATTGTCAGATATGTAAAAGTAAAGTATGCTACATCTGTCCTAACAATAAAAATAAAAAACATTTGAAAGCAGAAATAAAAAAAATAACTGGAATTGAAAAAAAAGAAAATTTTCTGAAAAGATTTTTAAAATATATGAAAGATTAAAAAAATGCCCCCTCCATCTTAATTATCTAAAATTTTGGGTACAGTACAATACATAACTCAAAACAAAAATGCTGAAAAAAAGAGTTGTTCAAATAAATGATTAAAAATCATCAATTTGCACAACCCCTTCAATTTTATTATGAACTATTTGTCTAGTTCATTCCATTGTTCTTGACCTTCTTTATATAAATCTCCTCCATAGATATCATTGATAACTATAGCTGGAAAATCTACAACTTCCAATCTTCTTAGTGCCTCAGCTCCTAAATCTTCATAAGTGATAATTTCAGCTTTTTTAATAGATTTTGCTATAAGAGCTGCTGCTCCTCCTACTGCTGCAAAATACACAGCTTTTTCAGAAACGATAGCATCTTTAACTTCTTTAGATCTAGCTCCTTTTCCTATCATTCCTTTTAACCCTTCTTTTATAAGTCTAGGTGCATAAGCGTCCATTCTATAACTTGTAGTTGGTCCAGCACTTCCTATTGGTTTTCCTGGCTTAGCTGGTGTAGGTCCTACATAATATATTACTTGTCCTCTCACATCTATTGGAAGTTCTTTTCCTTCCTCAAGTAGCTTTACAAGTCTAGCATGTGCTGCATCTCTTGCTGTATATATAACTCCAGTGATTTTTACTGTATCTCCAGCATTTAATTTTACTATATCTTCTTCTTTTAATGGTGTTGTGATTTTATATTCCATTATCAATCCCTCCTAAAACTTATATTTATTGTATTCAGCTTAAACTCAAAATTATAGTTCTACTTCCTTATGTCTAGCTGCATGGCAGTTAAGATTAATAGCAACTGGAAGAGCTGCTATATGACATGGATATGTTTCAACTTTAACTGCTAAAGCTGTAGTTCTTCCTCCTAGTCCTAGTGGTCCAACTCCAGTTTTATTTATAAGTTCTAGTAATTCTTCTTCCAATTTAGCATTAATAGGACTGCTACTTTTATCATTGATATCTCTCAATATTGCTTTTTTAGCAAGAATTGCTGCTTTTTCAAAGTTTCCTCCAATTCCTACTCCTACTATGATAGGTGGGCATGGATTTCCACCAGCATTTTTAATAGTTTCTATAACTAATTTTTTGATTCCCTCTATTCCATCAGATGGTTTAAGCATTTTTAAAACGCTCATATTTTCAGAACCTCCACCTTTAGGAGCTACAATTATTTTAACTTTATCTGATCCTGGAACGAGAGTAGTATGAATAATAGCAGGTGTATTATCTTTAGTATTTACTCTATCTAAAGGATCTTTTACAACTGATTTTCTTAAATATCCTTTTTCATATCCTCTTCTAATTCCTTCATTAACAGCTTCATAGATATCTCCAGGAATTCTTACTTCAGTTCCTATTTCTAAAAATACTACTACAATTCCTGTATCTTGACACATAGGAACTTGCTCATTTGCTGCTATTTCATCATTTTCAATAATTTGTCCAAGAATATTTTTCCCAACTTCTGATTCTTCTTTTGCATATGCTTCCTTAATTTTGTCTAATACATCTTTTCCAATAAAGTAGTTTCCCTCTATACACATTCTTTCTACTTCATCAGTTACTTTTCTTAAATCTAATTCTTTCATCATCTATCACCCTTCCTTGAGTATTTTAAAAGGTACAACTTTATGTTTCTATAATAAGATAATACCACATATTATCCAATTATTGAATAGTATTTGTGATAGAAATTTAAAATGTTAATTTCTCTTTAAATATATTTTATAAATATTTAATATAACTTTTATTTAAGGTTATTTTGAAGCTTCTTCTACAGCTTTCTTTATTCTTCTAGCTAATCCTATTATTTTTTTCTTTGGTACACTGCATACTGCAATTCTTATTCCTTCATCTAATACTACTGTATATATATTTTCCTTTTCTAATTCCTCGGCAACTTTATCTGTCAGCTTTCCTGTAGGTATTGTCAAAAAGAATCCAGTTTTATAAGGCAAAACTTTTAAATTACATTCTTCTGCTTCCTTCAGAAAAATCTCTGCTCTTTCTTTTATAAGTAATCTATATATTTCTCTCTCTTTTTTCAACATCTTACTTTTTTCTTCATCAAGCATAATATCGCTGAACATTTTCATACCTCCTCTAGAGATATTTGACCATGTAGAACGACAAGAATAAGAATTAGCTTTTTCAAATTCCTCTATAACCTTTTTATCACTTGAAAGAGCCAGTTGTGCTCCTACTCTTAACCCGTAGCTAGTCAATGACTTAGAAAGGCTGAAAGCAAATATTACAAGAATTTTTGATGGAAGATTTTTAAAAAGTTCTCTATATTCTTTTTTCTCTTCTTCATTTCTGTCATCGAAATCTATATATGCTATATCATTTATTAAAATTATATTAGCTTTCTCAGTTGCTTTTTTAAATATCTCTAAAACTTTTTTCCACTCTTCAATAGTTAATTTATATCCAGTTGGATTTTGACATGGATCATTTATAATAACTACTACATTATCTTGTTTCTCTGCAAGTTTAAATATTTTTTCAGAAAAATCCTTAAGATCAAATCCACCATTTTCATCAAAAATTGTATAATATTCACAATCTCCTTTTCTTTCAGAAGCCATAAGAATATATGGACTCCATAGCCACTTTGGAAGAAGAAGTGTGTCCCCTTCATTCAGATAATTTTTTACACTATTACTTACTGCTCCTGTTCCTCCTGGAGTTCCTATTACTTCCATATAATGATTTTTAAATTCTTCAGCATAATCATTCCCTAAAATAGATCTTTTCACACTTTCTTTATATTCAGGGCTTCCTGTAAATGCTGAAGCATACCCTGCTATTTCTTCTGGTGGCAGTTCTTTATATGTTTCTGTCACTGATTTTAATACAACTAATTTCCCATCTTCATCATAAAGTGATCCTATAGTTGCATTTACTACTTTTTCATCTCCATATTTTTCAGCAGCTTCTTTAGCTTTTTTAGCTATACTGAAGACCTTATCTACTAAATTTCTGTTTTCCATTCCTTTTGCTAACATAAATTTTCCTCCCATATTGCATATTTAAAATATTACCAGCCAATTATTCTATTAGAATCCAATGCTTTTAATTCTAAGTTTATTATTTCTGTTCCCTTTAACATAGCTCTTCTCACAACAGTAGCCTCATCTAATACATATTTTTCATTTTCACTTATAGGAAACCTGTGGTATCCTCCTCTCACATGTGTTATTGGATAAAATTTCATCCATACTGCTTCATCACTGTATCTTATTTTTTTACTATTTTTAGCAATAATTCTGTCATCTTTTTTATCCTTCATGATATATGCTAAGTCATATTCTGCATATGTTGTTTTTATATATTTTTCATATTTATAAAATATTTCAACTTCATATTCTTCATCTACTGGTACATATTTTACTCTTTCTACAGCTTTTCCATTTACCATTTCAGTAGTAACTACTTTTTTCATTACTCTCCTTATTCTAGTTTCAAAATAACTGTCTATACCACTTATTACATTTACTGTAGGAGGCGAATAATAAAAATTGCTCAATGATATATTTAAATCTACATTAGCTTTACTTTTATCATTTACTGTAAAAAGAGGATAAGTTCCTATATTGCTGATAGTATATTTTTTAAAATCATCACTAAAATTTTTCCTTCCTACCAGTGTATTTACTACTAAATTAAATCTTACTCTTGCATTCTCCATACTTTCTGAATATTTTTTATTTATATCTTTTCTATTATCAATATCATATTTTTGAGCTTCTGAATAAAATCCAAATTTTCTAAGTTTATCCTCTATAGTTTCAGCCTGAAATTGATTTCCCAATTTAAAAAAGCTTTCTGCACTTTCTTGTTTTACTTTATTTCTCTCTGCTGGTGGTGGAGTTATCACAGCTATTGAATTTCTGCTTTCTTCCGGTAGAGAATAATATATTTCCTGTACCCTCAAAAGATTTAAAAGAGCTTTTGTATATCCTACAAGATCTCTATTTCTGGTCATATCAAGTTCATCATAATATTCCTTTTCTCCCATTGGATATATAAGCTCAAAAGCATCAAGAGTTCTTCTATCTCTACTATTAGTTTTTAATATATCTGCTAAATTATATAAAGATTTCGTATATTCTCCCTTATCAGCTTCTTTAAATGCTTCCCTTACTTTAAAATATGTACAACCTGTAAAAAGAAATATGATTATAAAGAGATGTATAAGTTTTTTCTTCATTCGTATCCCCCTCATGTTAAAAATAATTATACCATTTTTCTTATAAAATGAAACTATTTTTCTATTTTTTTCTTCTGTATTTTTTTTATCATTTTTAATTGAAGTATAACAGGCATTATTTTATTAAAAAAATATAATATTTTATTTATTTTTCCTGGTATTGAGATTCTTTTTTTTCTCAAATAATCAAAATAACATTTCTCTGCTACCTCTTCTGGAGTTGTAGTATAAAACTTTGATAACCCTTTAAGTTCTTTATCTACTCCTTTAAAATTTGTAAGAGTAGGACCTGGGCATAATAACATTAACCTTGTTCTTCCCCCTTCTCCCATCAATCCAAATGTAAAGCTATTTACAAAGGACTTTGTGGCATAGTATCCACTCATCAAAGGACCTCCACATTGAAATCCAGCAGTAGAAGATATATTTATTATACCATCAATTTTATTATAAAAATATTTTGTAAATTTAATAACAGCAACAATATTTATATCTATCATCTTTTTTTCATTCTCATAAGGGATATCTTCAAAATAGCCTAATTCTCCAATTCCAGCTCCATTTATTAAAAGATTTATTTCCTCCCCTTCCAACTCTTTAAAAAATTCATCTATACTTTTTTCATTTCCTAAATCTACATAATATGTATTCAGCCTATCTCTGTACTTTCCCTTTAATTCTTTAAGAACATTTCTATTTCTTCCTACAGCTAATATTTCCCAGCCATTCCTGTAAAATATATCTATTAAGGCTTTTCCAATTCCTCCTGTTGCCCCAGTTATCAATACTTTCATTCTTTTTCTCCTTTTAAATAAGCTGTCTATAATAATTATACCTTAATTTCTTGTTAATTTATATATCTAAAATTACATATTTGGTATATCAAAAATAAAACTATATAATTACAACATCTCCCCAGGCAATAAAAAAAGAGAAGATAACAAAATAAAAGCTCTTCCAATTATCTTATCTTTGTTATCTTTCTCTCATAAATTTAAATTATTTATATGTTATTTTTTTCTAAAATTTTCAATGCTTTATATTCTTTCAAAATCATTGTACATGCAAGAGTAAAAGCTAATACATCAGCTATTGGTGCAGCCCACAGCATACCTTTTATCCCAAAATTATAAGATAGAATTATAAGACCTGGTATAAGAAATACTACATCTCGTGAAAGTGAAAGTACAGTGGCTTTCACTGGTTTTCCTATAGATTGCAGAAAAATACTGCTGGCCTTTTGAATACAGCAGAGAAGTATTCCACTAAGATATATACGGAAGCACATATTTGCATATTCATTATAAAGAGCACTTTCACTTCCAAATAATCTTACTATAATATAGGGACAAAATTCAAAGATTAACATAGCTATAAAACCTACTACTATATTTGAAAGAATGACATATTTATATGTTTTTCTCACTCTTTTATAATTTCCAGCCCCATAATTATATCCTGCAATAGGTTGACCTCCCACTGCTATACCTACTGAAAATGCTATGACTATGCCAAATACTTTCATTACAATCCCTATTACTGAAAGGGGGATATCGGTTCCATATTTAGATATTTCCCCGTGTAATCCTATCATATTGTTGACTGTACTAATAATCAATACAATAGCAACTTGTGTTATAAAGCTGGAAATACCTAGCTGACAAGTTCTCTGAATTATATCTTTCACAAGTATAAAACTTTCCTTACTAAATTTAAAAGATTTTGGATTTTTAAAATACAATATAGTTACTATACAGGAAGCTATCTGCCCTACAATTGTAGCCAATGCTGCTCCCCTCACCCCCATATTAAATACAAATATGGCAACTGGATCAAGAATAAGATTGATAACTGCTCCAATCATTGCAGCAAACATAGAATATTTAGGAGAGCCATCAGCTCTTATCACAGCATTCATACTTGAGGTAAAAATAAAAAAAGGTATCCCCAATAAAATTATATACATATATTCTGAAGCATATTTATAACTTCCTTCAGTTACGCCAAATATCTTTAAAATATTATTTCTAAAAACTAATCCTGCTATCATTAAGATTATCCCTATAATACAGGTTATTATTATTCCATTTCCTACACATCTATGACTTGTTTCTCTTGAACCACTTCCTAAGGAAATACTGAGCTGTGCTGCTGTTCCATCACCTATAAGCAATGCTATAGCAAGTGCCAAAACAGTAAATGGATACACTACATTGGTTGCAGCATTTCCAAGATATCCTACACTCTGCCCTATGAATATTTGATCTACAATATTATACAATGCCCCTACCAACATGGACAACACACATGGCAGAGAAAACTTAAATAAAAGTTTTCCTACTGGTTCCTTAATAAGATAAACTCCTTTTTTTTCTTTTGTTTCATTCATTTTTTCTCTCCTCCAACAAATAAAATAGCGTGTAATCTAAGCAATTATGCTTTTAGATCACACGCTTTTAAAGCTGGATTTACATCTATACAGATTATACGCAAGTATATCTTTTGATACTTATATAGTATATCATGTTTTTTTCATGATGTAAGAAAAAATTATTTTTCTAATTAAAATTTATCTCTCGAAATTATAAATTCAACTCTTCTATTTTTTGCTCTTCCTGTTTCTGTTTGGTTTGAAGCAATAGGGTTTTGTTTTCCATACCCTTCAATAGAAATATTAGAAGGTTTTACTCCTCTATTAGTAAGATAATCTTTTATAGCATTTGCTCTTTTTACAGAAAGTTCAAGATTATAACCTTCACTTCCTATAAAATCAGTATATCCATCTATTTTAATTCTAATATCTGGATTTTCTTCCAACGCTTTTGCTAAAGCATTTAAACTTCCTTTAACTTTATTTTTAACTTCATATTTATTGAAATCAAAAAGTACAAGCTCAGGCATAGAAAGAACTAAGTTATTTCCTTCTCTTCTAATTGTAACACCCTTTTCATTAAATACTATAATTTCTTCAAGAGTTTTTTTAGAAACATCTATATCTTCCATTATAAATTCATTTTCAGTTTCTTCAATAACAAGTTCTTTTAGAGGCTGCTTATCTACAGATGAACATCCAGTTAGAATAACAATAAGTGAAGCTGATAACATAAGTAATACTTTTTTCATTTTTCCTCCTCAAAACCATTTTAGAAAATAATAAACATTATATTTTCGTTAGGAACCTGTTCATTTCTACTTTTATTTGGATTTTTTACCATCCATTCAAAAAGATATTTTGCATGAGGTTCTGTAGTTCTTACACATTTTCTAGTTCCAGTAAATGTTCCTAAAGTTTTTTCTTTCTGTCTCATAAAAAATTCTCTATTGGCATCTTCTTCATAATTTATAGGTGTTCCATGAAGATATCCTCCACCAGAAAATCTAATAGCATATCTTGCATATCCTTGTTTTTCCCCAACTTCACTATTATATGGCATTATATACTTTGCCATTGGAGCTACAAAGAATCCCTTTGGAGTTTCAAAGCCCACTTCACTTTCTATTCCAGTCTTACTATATACATATGATACTATTACCCATTTTTCATCTTCATTTTTTTCAAAGATTATAAGATTTTGGTTTTCTATGTCTATAGCTATAACTTTTCTAAAATCTTTATTTATTTTAGGATTTCTAGATATTTTTTTATTTTCAATAACTAGAGGTTCCTCTTTTATTGAAGCTACATGCACTTTTGAAGTTTTATCTCCTTGTTCTACAATAGAAAGTATTGATCTATCAGGAACAAATATTCTTTCTTTTCCATACCAACCCACTATATTCTGATCAAGAGAAGTCCCATATTTATCTTTTTCTCTTTTGAAATCGACATTATTTGGATTAGGTACATAAGAATTTGTACTTACTATTTCCCTTCCAGCTTCCATTTCTTTTGTGATAAAATTTTCAAGCTCATTTATTTTATCCAAAGCTTTTTCAAATCTAAACATTCTCTTTCTTACTACCATGGAAGAAATATATCCTACTTCTCCATCTTTAGTTTCTACCTTGTACCAGTAATTTCCATAATCATATACTTTTTCTAAAGCTTTTAGTTTAGCATCGTAATTAAATTTTTTTATAATTTTACCTTTTGTGCTTGGTAAATCTCTTAAATTTGCTGTTCTTGTTCTTACAAAAACATAGTCCAGTACTTTTGGATGACCACCACTATATTTTTCATTTAAAATAATATTCTCTGGCATCTCATTGTCGTATATTGCAACTGTAGTCCAACTGGCATCTCCATCAAAAGAAAAAGCTGCAGTTCCAATCATAAATAATGAAATTAACGCTGTTTTTAAAATTCTCATCTTCTCCCTCACCCTTTTCATTATTCTCTCATAAATTAAAGAGAGCCCTGAATGATATTTTAGCATTAAATCATTAGTGATTCAAGCAAATTTTCATTCAGGGCTTTTAAATCTCAAAACTGTTTTATTTTATTTCTTAACCATTCCTCTTTGAACCATTTCTTTTACAATGTAAGTTGCAACATCATCAGCATATTTTCCTGGTCCAAATCCAGCATCATATCCTAACTCTTTTGCTAGCTCATTAGTGATTCTAGCTCCTCCAGCTATTAAGATAACCTTATCTCTTAATCCTTCAGCCTCTAATAGCTCAACTAAGTTAGTCAAATTGTGAATATGAACATCTTTTTGAGTTACTGTTTGTGAAACTATTAAAGCATCAGCCTTTAACTCAATAGCTTTTTGAATAAACTCTTCATTTGTAACTTGACTTCCAAGGTTATAAGCTTCTACTCCCTTATATCTTTCAAGTCCATAATGTCCTGCATATCCTTTCATATTCATGATAGCATCAATTCCAACTGTATGAGCATCTGTTCCAGTACTTGCTCCTATCATTACTACATTTCTTCCTATATTTTCAGCAATATACTCTTCACATTCATGCATATCCATTGTATCTATTTCTAAAGCTTGTACCTTTATATTAGTATAATCTACACTATGTGATGTAGCTCCATATACTACATAAAATGAAAATTCTTTATCAAGTGCTTCTGAAAAAGCAACAGCAGGATCTACAAATCCCATTTTTTTAGCTAATTGTATAGCAGCTTCCACACCTTTTTCATTATTAGGTACTGGAAGAGTAAAGCTCATTTGAACCTTACCATCATTCATTGTATCTCCATATGGTCTTAACTGTGTAAGATCGAGTGTTTTATCAAATTCTTTTTTATCAGTAGAATATAAACCTCCAGACATTATCTATTACCTCCAAGCATTAATTCTATAAATGGATTAAAGTAACTAGAATCTTTTTCAAATACTCCAGCCAGTCCTTTTCCTCCATCTAATGGTCTTTTTATACCAGCAAAAATTCCACCTTCAAGAGTCTTGAATATTCCTATTTCTTCTATAGTTTTTAACAATTCAGCAGCTTTTTCAAGAACCTCTTTAGCTCTATTTACCATTATACCATCTTTTTTGAACTCAATATCATTACCAAAATCTTCCATATTATTAAAGATATATTTAGCATTTTCTATAGAAAGTGCTCTGTCTGACATAAATGGAGTATGAATAGCTTCTGTCAGCATTCCTAGTAAGTGTACTTTTTGATTAGTCATTATAGTTACCATATTGAATAAAGCATCTTGTACATGCCCTTTAAAAATATTTCCTGTCATAAATTTTGTAGGTGGCATATACTTTAATGGAGCTTTAGGGAATATTTCTCTAGCCATTTGAGCTTGAGCTAATTCAAGTAAAAATCCATTTTTAGTATCTGGGTGCATTTCAAAAGCATGTCCTAGTCCCATTTGTTCTTCTGGCAATCCAGCAACTAATGCAAATTGTTCATTAATAAATTGAGAAGCCAGAACTGTATGAGCTTCTTCAATTGCATCAGCTGTAGTTAAATAGTTATCTTCTCCTGTGTTAATTATAACTCCAGCAAATCCATTGATAACTCTTGAGAAGAATTGGTCAACTAAAGTTCTTTTCATATTGATATCTCTAAATAATATTCCATACAATGCATCATTCAACATCATATCTAATCTTTCAAGAGCTCCCATTGCTGCTATTTCAGGCATACAAAGTCCTGAACAGTAGTTACATAGTCTTATATATCTTTTTAATTCTACTCCAACTTCATCAAGAGCTTTTCTCATGATTCTAAAGTTTTCCTGAGTAGCCATTGTTCCTCCGAATCCTTCAGTTGTAGCTCCATATGGTACATAATCCAATAAAGACTGACCTGTAGTTCTGATAACAGCTATTACATCTGCACCTTGTCTTGCAGCAGCTACAGCTTGTGTTACGTCTTCATAGATATTTCCAGTAGCAACTATTACATAAATGTAAGGACCTTTTTTATCTCCATATACATTTAAATATTCTTCTCTTTTTGCTCTGTTAGATTTAATTCTTTCTACATTAGCTTCTGCAATTTCTTTAAGAGCTAATTTAATTTCAAAATCATCATGCCACTTCATTTTTGTAATATCTAATTCTTTTTTAGCAACTCTTTCAGCTATTTCTTGTGGCTTTAGCCCAGTTTCAAGCATTGCATTTCCTAAATATTTAGCAACTCCTAAAGAGATATTTCCATTTTCTTTAATAAAATCTACTACCACATTTGGTAATGGTACTTCAAATTCATCAATACCATCTATTCCTAATAATCTACATATTGTTCTTTCTACAGTGACAGTACTGTGGGCATCAACAAACACTTGTGCATCTGCAGCAATTTTTTTAGCTGACTTACGAGCTTCGTCTACTAAATTCCAATTAAGATTTAGTTTGCTATTCATCTCTTTTAATCCTCCTTAATATACTCTTCAAGTATTATTTCTGTAAATCTTTTATCTATTCCTATTAATTTTGCTATATTCAAAGCGTCTTTTGGTACTTCTGCCTTGTCCGCCTTTTCAAGTCTGAAGTCCATATACTCTTGAATAAGTTCCATAGAATTTTTACTTAACTCTATTTTTCTTCTTAAATTTTCAAAATCCACATTTTTTAATCCTACTACTTGATAATGATTCATGTTATCTCTTACAATTCCATCGAAATGAGTGGTCATAAGAGATATCGTAGGTCTATCATTTAGATATTTAGCCAAAGCTTCTACGAACTTTTGTCCCTCTTTTGGATTAGTTCCTCTAGCAAACTCATCAAAAACTACAAAGCCTGTCCCTAAATCTAAAAATATATTTACTTCTTTAAGCTTCATTATTTCAGCTCCAAAAGTACTTAAACCTTTAGAGATATCCTGCATATCATCTGATATAAAAAATACGAAATCTACAAGTGGGAATTTTGCTTTTTCAGCAATAACAAAGAACCCCATATGGAAAAGTAAAAGATTTTCTGTTATAGTTTTTAATGCAACACTTTTCCCTCCCATATTTGCTCCTGTTATTATGGTAACTCCTGACTTTAATTTCACATCAATTGGAGTAAAAGTTTTGCTTTTAGCTTCTAACATTTCTCTTACTTCTATATTTACCAGTCCAGTAACATCTATTTCATTATTTGTAGATATTTCAGGTCTGATACCTCCATAAGTTTTTGCAAATCTGACTTTAGCCATTAAAAAATCTAGATTCCCTATTTTATCTATATTTTCTAAAAATCCCTCTGCTTTCTTTAATAAGATAGATGTAAGCTGTCTTCTCACTTCCAGCTCTTCTCTTTCTTCTTCTACAAGTATCTTCAATCTCTCTTCTTTTAATTGTGATACTTCTTCAAAACTTTTTGCAGCGAATATTCTTTTTTCTATATCTTTTTTCTTATCTCTCACCATTTTAAGCGCAGCTGAATAACTATCATAGACATAAAAGGTAGGCAACCTGTCTTTATCTGGATCTAGAGCATCTATCATCTCTTCCATGCTTTCCAGATTAAAGTTTTTTAATTCCACTGGCAATTTTTTTAATAAAATATTTAATTCTTCCATTAAAAGTGCCTGTACTTTTATTTCAAAAAGGTCTACATCATCTAATATATTTTCCTTTAAGCAGTTATTTACAACCGTCTTAATATCTTTTAACCTGTGGATTATTCCTTCAATATCCTTTATCAGATTTTTATTTTCTTTAGAGAAATTCATAAAAATTTCCATTTTCATAAACTCTTCTTCAAGAAGTTGCTCCTCTCCTTTTAAATAATTTTTAAGCTTTTTCAGTTTAACCTTACCATAAGGAGAGAGAGTTTCAACTCTTGTCAAAAGTTTTCTAAATCCTAATCTCTCAAGACTTTTATCATCTATAAATCTCATTACGCTCACCTACTACATCTATAACTTTATATTTTATTTTTTCTTCTAAATACTTCTTAAATTTATCCTTTGGAAATTCATATCCAAGAGGAGAACGTGGATTACATGTTACAAAAAGAAGATTTATAGTATTCATGACTCTCAGTTCTACACCACTAGCCTCTAATTTCTTTTGAGTTAAAAAATCTATGAAAACTTTTGTTCCATCTTTTGCTATCAATATTATATTTTTAAAATTACCTCTATTTTTGATTAGAATCTCAATGAATTTCTTCGTAATTGCTCCCCTAACAGCTATTACTTGTATTCTATCATTAAGGTAATTTTTTATCTCATCATTTGACTCAAGAGGTCCCATGCCTTCCAGAGTCTTTATTTCACCGTCATTATATATTATTCCAACTCTAGCATTTTGAAAAACTTTATTAATTTTATCTTTCAGTTCTTTATCTTCAAGAGTTGGTAAAGTAAGAAGTGATACAGTATTAGCTGTTTCTTCAATAACTTTTCCCATATCAAGAGATAATGCTGCACCAGTTGCCAATATAGTAGCCTCTGTTACATCACCTACTGCACTTCCTTTTCTGCTTAAAGCTCCATCTACTAGAGATAGCTCACTTCCAAAATTTTCCATTATTTCTAAAATTTTTTTTATTTGAGCATTATAAGAAGGACCTGCTATGTCTACATAGCCTGCTGAAATTGCTTTCATTATTATGATATTCCCCATAGGGGTTGAGAAATCTGTGGTATACAAGATTTCTCTTGTAATATCACAGTTTCTCAAGCAATCTCTTGCAGTAGCTACTAATGTTCCTGGAAAAACATATATTCTAGGTTTATGAGTATTAGTCACAACATCTGTATCTTCTCCATCTCTTCCTATAGAAGTAAGTCCAACTATTTTTTTCATGCCTATATCTTCTATTAATTGATTAAGTACAGTTGTTTTCCCTACATTTTTTTCCATTCCTATTATTGACACCCTTTTATAATCTTTCAGCAGATCATAAGTATCCATCATATCGCTACCTCATATAATCAATTATTTTTCGTTTCTTTTATGTCTGTCAAGCTCTTTTGGTTCTATTGCCATAGCTCCACCACTAAGAAGTTTTGATACTCCAGTGTTTGTTTTACCAGCTTTACAGTCTTCACATTGACATTCTTCATGATATTCTTCAGGCTCAGTATAAGTAGTAATAACTCCTTCGAAGTTTCTCAATACAACTTTATGTGGAGCTTGAGAAATTACATATTGAGGCATTACTGGAGTTTTTCCTCCTCCACCAGGTGCGTCAACTACGAATGTAGGTACAGCATATCCTGATGTATGTCCTCTTAATCCTTCAATAATTTCAATTCCTTTAGATACTGGAGTTCTGAAGTGCTCTAATCCCATTGAAAGATCACATTGATAAATATAGTAAGGTCTTACTCTCATTTTTACTAAATCATGAACTAATCTTTTCATTACATGTACACAATCATTAATTCCTCTTAAAAGAACTGATTGGTTTCCTAGTGGAATTCCAGCATTAGCCATTAATTCACAAGCTTTTTTAGATTCTGGAGTTACTTCTTTTGGGTGATTGAAATGTGTATTTAACCAAATTGGGTGATACTTTTTCAACATTTCAACTAGTTCAGGAGTTATTCTTTGAGGAAGAACAACTGGAGTTCTTGATCCAATTCTTACTATTTCAACATGAGGGATAGCTCTTAACTTACTGATGATATATTCTAAAGTTTCATCAGAAACTAGTAAAGCATCTCCTCCTGACAATAAAACATCTCTTACTTGTGGAGTTTTAGCTATATATTCAATAGCTTTGTCTATTCTATCCATAGGCATTGCATCATCATTTGCTCCAGCAAATCTTCTACGAGTACAGTGTCTGCAATACATTGAACACATATCAGTTATTAGTAAAAGTACTCTATCTGGATATCTATGAGTTAATCCAGGAACTGGAGAGTCTTCATCTTCATGTAATGGATCTAAAAGATCAGCTTCTGCCTTGTGAATTTCTTTTATCGAAGGAATAGCTTGTTTTCTAACTGGACAGTTAGGATCATTAATATCCATCAACGAAAAATAGTATGGTGTAATAGCCATTCTTAAAGTTTCAAGAGTTTTTTTAACTCCTTCTTCTTCTTCTGCACTTAAAGTTATATATTTTTTAAGATCTTCTAAGCTTTCTATTCTATTTTTACTTGCCAATGCCAATCGTTCCATTGCTCATCTGTTACATTTGGAAAAAACTTCGCTCTAGTGTTAACTGTGTTCATTTTATCATCTCCTCTAATTTTTAATTTCTTATTTTAGTTTTTAGTTATTTTTAAAGTAAAATATTAAACATATAATTCATTAAATATTTCTCTTAATACAGCACTTTCTCTCAATTCTTCTAAAGTGATTGCAGCATGGTCTTTAGTATATCCGTTTCCTACTATCATAGTAACGTCTTTTCCTACACCTTCAGCACCTAAAGCAGCTTTAGTAAATGAAGTTGCCATAGAGAAGAAGTAAGCTATTCCTAAATCTTTAACTGGTAAAATTGTTGACATTTCTGTATTTTGTACATTTACACAGTTAATAGCAATATCTACTTCTTTACCATCATTAGCAGCTAATACTGCATTTAATACTTCGATTGGTTTTGTAGCATCAGCAATAACTACTTTTATTTTGTCGCTTACTCTAGCTAATAGAGCAGCTTCTTTTTCATTTCTTACTAATCCAATTACAGTTCCAGTAGGTCCTACTCTTTTTACTGCCTCATAAGCACAAAGCATTCCTGATTTTCCAGCCGATCCAAGAATAACAACTGATTGACAAGGTCTAGCTAATTTAGCAACTTGTGCTGGTGCTCCTGCTACATCTAGAGCTGCAAGAGCTAAAGTTTCAGGCATATCTTTTGGTAATACTGCATAGATTCCACTTTCAAAAAGTATTGCCTTACCTTTGATTTCTACTCTGTCAATATCTGGTTTTACATCAATAATTTCATCTATTCTTAATGGAGTAAGAGATAAAGAAACTAGAGTAGCTATTTTATCTCCAACTTTAAGATCAGTTTTTCCAATTAGGTCATCTCCAATTTTTTCAATAGTTCCTATAAGCATTCCACCTGATCCAGTTACAGGGTTTTGCATTTTTCCTCTTTCACCAACAATTTCTTTTATTTTAGCTTTGATTTTTTCTACATCATGTCCTGCTTCTTCTTCGATTTGAGTAAATGAAGCTGAGTCAACATTTAGTGCCATTACATCTATTAATATTTCATTTGAATATATATTCATGTCATTATTTATTTTCAAAGCTGGTTGTGGTAAAACTCCTTGTGGTTCTATAACTCTGTGTGTTCCATATTTGCATCCTTTTATCATTTAAAATCTCCTCCTTAAATTATATTTTAGTTTCTATCATTCAAGTTAAATTATTTTTTTAATCCTAATATTTCTCTAGCTTCATCAGGAGTAGCAATTTCTCTTCCTAATTCTTTAGCCATTCTTACAACTTTTTCTACAAGTTCTCCATTTGATTTAGCAAGCACACCTTTTTCAATGTATACATTGTCTTCAAATCCAACTCTTACATGTCCTCCCATAACAATAGCCAATGCTGCCATTGGAAATTCATGTCTTCCTATTCCAGCCACTGTCCAAGTAGAACCTTCTGGAATACTTTCACTGATAAACACAAGATCTCTTGCACTTGCTGCCATTTGTACCCCTAAAACAAAATCAAAATGCATAGGCTTTTTAATAAATCCTTGCTTTGCATATTTTATAGCATAATCTACCATTCCTTTGTCAAATACTTCAATTTCAGGTTTTACTCCTCTTTCAATCATTATTTTTCCAAAGTTTTTAATAGTATTTTCAGTATTAGTGAAAACTTCATCTCCACCAAAGTTACAAGTTCCACAATCTAGAGTTGCCATTTCAGGTCCTAATTCAGTAGGCTGTAATCTTTCAAGATCTGTCATTCCAACTGCTCCACCAGTAGATGGTTGAATTATTGCATCTGGACATTTTTCTCTTATTGCATCTATACATTGTTTAAATCTTTCTTTAGATTGAGTAGGAGTCCCATCATCTTCTCTTACATGCAAGTGGATTATTGAAGCTCCTGCTTTATATGCTCCATATGCTTCTCTTACTATTTCTTCTACAGTATAAGGAACTGCTGGATTTTGTTCTTTAGTTACTTCAGCTCCGCATATAGCTGCTGTAATTATTAATTTTTCCATTTCCATCTCCTTTACATTTCAATATAATTTATTTCTATTTTTTTCTTTGTTTATCCTTAGGAGTTACACAAGTTCCACTAGCTCTACATACAACAATTGGTTCAGCTAAAACATCTGCAGCTGAATCATTGATATCTGGTCTAGGAACTATAACCTTTCTAGCTTCAAAAACCATTTTTCTTGAGCTATTTCCAGAACTTACTATTTCACCAACAGCTTCTATAAAATCTCCAGCAAATACAGGAGCCATAAATTCTACACTGTCATATGCTTTAAATAAACCTTCATCTCCGTCCATTTGAATTAAAAGTTCAGTAGCGACATCTCCAAATAATTGCAACATTCTGGCACCATCAACTAAATTTCCTCCATAATGTGCATCATGAGAACTCATTCTTAATCTGATCATTGATTTCATAATTTTTCCTCCTAATTTTCTTAAATTTAAATTTTCAAAAAATTAAAAAAGATGCATGTAGTAATAGACATAGTTAAACTGTAAGCATGATTTGATCTTGATTTCACTCAACCCAAAATAGCTCTCCACAATAAATGTGACAGTTGTTGCATATTTCTGCAACCCCCAAGAAAAAAGACCATAAGCAATCTTTCCTCTTTCGGCAACTACGTCCTTCGCATGAAGCATTGAGAGCTTTTTCTCTTAGCATCTCCATACTACCTCCATAAATGCACCTCTATTTTTATATAAATATTCAATTGTCTTATATGCTTGCTATGTCATTCGATTCTTAGATAAGCTACATTCATGATATATATACATGCTTTTTCTAAAAATATAACACATTTCTTTCAATATAAGTATACTTTGACTTTTTTTAAAAGTCAATAGAAATTCTAAAAAAATTTTTTTTAACTCAAAATCCTTTCTTTAACCCTTGTGAAAACAACTATATTTTTAAATACTTTTCTTTTTTAAAGGATTTTTAAACTTTATTTAGTATATTATTATAATATACATATTTTATTTAAAATTTGATTAATTTATTTAAGGAGGGAAATTTTTATGAATGATCAATTTATGGACGAATACTCTACTATATTTAAAGTAATTGAAAAAACCCCTCTATTCAGTGCTCTCAGCAAAGAAGAAATAAAAGAAATGCTATCCTTGATGACTTTAAAAAAATATAAAAAAGGGGAAATTATCTTTAGCCAGGATAGCTCACCTAACAATATTTTTATAATTGAAAATGGTATTGTTAAGCTTTTCCACCGAAAAGATGAAATTGATTTTGACATTGGAACTTTTACTACTGGAAATTGCTTTGGAGAAGTTGCCCTTATTGGTATACTTCCATATATTGGAACTGCAATTGCTATGAGTGAATTGTCAGTATTACAATTTTCAAAAATATCTCTGCATAAATTATCTAAAACAAATATAATATTATTCAACAAATTTCTTTTAAATATATCAAGAGAGGTGTGTAGAAGACTTTATATTATTGATAAGCATCTTGTTAAAGCACTTGAAGAAAATTCAAAATTTAATAATTTAATTTCATAATTCTATATTTACCCTTTATAAAAATCATGATATAATTCTTATATATAATTCAGAAAAATTTATTGGAGGTTTACCTATGAAAAATATATATGTGAAGTTTGTGGATATGTTTATGACCCTGCTGTTGGTGATGTAGACCATGGCATTAAAGCTGGAACTTCTTTTAATGACCTTCCAGATGACTGGACTTGTCCTCCTTGTGGTGCTGATAAACATGCATTTACTGAACTTAAAGAACATGATACTAATGAAACTGAAAAATTTATGTGTGAAGTTTGTGGATATGTTTATGACCCTGCTGTTGGTGATGTAGACCATGGTATTAAAGCTGGAACTTCTTTTAATGACCTTCCAGATAACTGGACTTGTCCTCCTTGTGGTGCTGACAAACACGCATTCAGAAAATTTGAATATTAATCTAAATTTTATGGCATGGAATATCTCTATGCCTTTTTTTATTTCACTTTTAATTTTAAAAAAAATGCTATATAATAACATAATAAAATGATTGACACTGAATATTTTGGAGGATTTTTATGTTGTTAGATTTTATAAATAATCTCAAAAGAAAATATCCTAACTCTTTTTGGCTTATGTGTTTTACTATTACTTGGGAAAGATTTTCATATCATGGAATATCAACACTGCTTGTTCTCTATTTTACTGCATCTATTGTTAAAGGTGGTATTGGTCTTTCTCCTAAAGAAGCTACTTCCCTTTATGGACTTTATGTAGGAATATTGCATCTCACTCCACTTATTGGAGGGTGGTTGTCTGATAGGTATTTAGGACAACAAAGATCTATTATTCTAGGGGGAATCTTTATATCTCTTGGAAATTTCTTTCTTTTTACAAGTTCAAACATTTATCAATTATATTTCAGTCTTCTTTTTATCATAATAGGGAATGGATTTTTCAAAGCAAATGGAACTAATCTTGTAGGGAATATTTACTCAGATAAAAGCACTCTTGAAAGAGAAATTGCCTATAGTCTTTTCTATATGTTCATAAACTTAGGGTCTTTTCTTGCTCCTTTTACAGCTGGACTTGTAGCTGATAAATTCTTCGCTATAAAAAGTATCAGTGGAGAAATCACACATTATGGTTATAAGCCTATGTTCTTTATTTGCAGTATTATAGGTATTACTTGGACTATTACTTTTTTATGCCTTGCCCCTAAATATTTAAAAGATACGGGAAAATCACCATATCATTTATATAAAGCTGAACAAAAATCAATTTTTTCTTTTGATTTTAGTGATAATGAAAAGAAGAGAATAAAAGCTATGGGTATAATATCAATCTTTGTTATTCTGTTCTGGACATCTTTTTATCAGTCGTTTAGTTCTATTACTTTATATGCAAGAGATCATGTTGACAGAAATCTTTTAGGTTTTATAATTCCTGTTCCATGGTTTGCTGCACTAAATGCTATACTTGGTATACTTTTTGCTCCAATATTAGCATTAGTCTGGAATCAGCTTCGTAAAAGAAATGTAACTATACCTGTAAAAATTGCCCTTGGAATATTTTCTATGGGTACAGCTTTTGCCTTCATGACTATTTCTGTTCTAACATCTGGCGACATGAAAGCAAATATGATTTTTATTGTTTTTGCTTATGTATTTAATACTATATCTGAACTTTGTATAGCCCCTATTGGTATTGCTATGTTCAATTGTCTTTCTCCAAAAAGATATTCTACATTTTTTATGGGATTATGGTATATGACTATGTTCATTGCAAGTATTATTTCTGGTAAAGTTGCTGGATTTACTCAAGATATGGGATTTCTTACTATTTTCTTTTCTCTTTCTGTGATACTCTTCATAATGGGAAGTGTTTTATATTTATCAAGGAAAACTCTTGATAACCTTATGGTTGTAGAAGATGATTGTGATTGTAGAATAATATAAGTTTTGAGTAAAAAGATAAGAATATTCATTACCAATAACTCAAACCAAAAATGTTGAAAAGAAAAAGGAGTTATTCAAATGAATGATTAAAAATCATCAATTTGCAACAACCCCATCTTTTTATAATATTATATTTCTATATTTTTATATTTCTATATTTTTATATTTCTATATTTTTATATTTCTATATTTTTATATTTCTATATTTTTATATTTCTATATTTTTATATTTCTATATTTTTATATTTCTATATTTTTATATTTCTATTTTTCCTTCTACAAATTTTACTGCTGTTCCACCAATAAGTACATCTATTTTTTCTTTTTTAATTTGAATTTTTCCCATTATTTTACTCTTTCTTCCTAACTTTTCCCCTTGAGTAACAACAATATTTTCCTCAGATTTTATTTTTCCTATTGTATGTAAATAATAAATCAATGCTCCATTAGATGTTCCTGTTGCAGCTTCTTCATCTATATCAACTATTGGTGCAAAGTTTCTAGCATAAAGATTGGTTTTATTTTCTATTTTCTCTATATAAAACGGATGAAGAGATATTATATTTAACTCACTGCTTATTTGTTTTATTTTTTCCATATCTCCAACTATTTCATTTAGTGTTTCTTTTCTTTTAATGGTATCATCAAATCCCAAACCCCTGTATATGCCTTTACTATTTCTATATCATCTGCAAAATCATTAGGAGATATATTCAAAGCTTTTGCTAACTCACTTTTATTTACAGTAAAATTCCTATCTATTTTAGGAGAAGCCTGATACATCATAATATTGTCTATTTTTTTATTTCTTATTTTTATAACAATAGGAAGAGTTCCTAAATTAGTTTCTATATTTACTTGATTTTCTCCCTCTTCAACTTTTATTATCCCACACTCTACAAGTGCAGTTTCATAGGCTATAGTTGCATGTCCACATAAATCTATTTCCTCTTTTGGAGTAAAAAATTTTACCTTTATTTTTTCAGGGTCATTTAAAAATAAAAACACAGTTTCAGGATATCCAAGTTCCCTTGCTATATTCTGCATTTCTTCATTCTTTAATCCATCAGCTCCCAGCAAGACTCCAGCTGGATTCCCTTTAAAAACCTCTGTTGTAAATGAATCATATATCAATAATTTTCTTTCCATATTCCGTCCTTTCATTTTAAAATTATTTTTCAAAATTTATTTCTATTACCCTCATAAAGTTTTCATATGCTATTTTTCTTATGTCTTCTTCTGAATATTCTCTCTTTCTTAATTCTTCTATAACATTCTGTGCATAAGAAGCATCTTCTAAACCTTTAGGATTCATATCTTTTCCTGTTCTCCCTGCATAAAGATACTCACAAAAATCAAATCCTAATCCAACATGCTTAATCCCTGCCAGTGATACCATATAATCTATATGGTCTACATATCTTTCTATTGTCTGTTTTTCTTTTTCTAAATCTACAAAACCTTTATATGCAACTGCACCTACTAATCCTCCACTTTCTGCAATTGCTTTAATCTGTTCATCAGTTAAATTTCTTACATGATCGCAAAGTTTTCTAGCATTTGAATGAGAAGCAATTATAGGTTTATCACTTACCTCATAAATATCCCAGAAAGTTTTTTCGTTTGCATGAGATACATCAACTATCATACCTAGTTCATTCATTTTTTTTATCGCAGCTTTTCCTGTTTCAGTTATTCCTCTATTTTCGTTTCCCTTTGCTCCTGTTCCAAGATCATTTTCTTCATTCCAAGTAAGCGAAGCATGTCTAAACCCTAATTGATAAAAAGTATCAAGCCAATCTAAGTTTTTCTTTATTGCTCTAAGTCCTTCTATTCCCATAAGAACATTTAATTTTTCATTTATTATTCCTTTGTTAAAATCTCCTGAATTTTTTATTATATTATAAAGCTCTTCATTTTTTTTAATTTCATGTATAGTTGAATTTATCATCCACATCATTTCTTTTTCTTCATCAACTGCATTTTCATCAAGATAAGCTATAAATATTCCACCCATAATATTTCCATCTCTAAATCTTTTTAAATGATGATTTTTTACAATACATTCCTCTCCATTCTTTCTCTTTGCAGAAACATCAAACCAGATATCTGCATGTCCATCAAATATTTTCATTTTTTATCCCCCTTACTTTTAAAAGAATATTATTTCTGCTTCTGCTTCATACCAAGGTCCTTCTTCATCTTCTCCTTCAGTTATAAAAAATTCTATCTGAACATCTTCTAGAGTCATTCCTACAGAATTTAGCTCTCTATCTTCATAGAATTCTATTTTTTTAAATTTAGTATTTTCCAATCTTTCAGCTATATCTTCTCTCATTTCTGCCAATTCTAGTAAATCCTCTTCCAAGTTATATCCTAATTTTTCAAATTCTTTTGATATAGTCCCTATTCTTTTTACTAATTTTTCTGATATCATTACTCCCCCTCATTAAATAAAAAATCAAATCTTCATCAATTTATTTTCTATAATTTTTCAAATGCTACGGATTATTTTCTCTCTATTTAATTTTAAAAATCATTTTTAATCTTTTTATTTTCTTTACCACTTCGAGAGCAAACTTTATCTTTTTTATTTCAAATGGTATTTTATTTAAAGCTTTTTCCATTTGGATTTCTATTTCTTTTTCAGTTAAGACTTTTTTCAATAATTTCTCCCTTCATCAATATCTGATTTTCTTTATTTTTAATATATTATATATTATACCCCATATTGAGTAACTTTGAAATATTTAATCTGGAAAATTATTTTGTTTTATAAATAGAAATTCAATGTAATATATGATATAATCAATAAGGAAAAGTTGTATATCTGTAAAAACTTTTTCATAAATAAAAAAGATTTATTCATTAATATACGAATTACCAAAATATGAATAATCGATCAAAGGAGTTATAATGAGTTTTTTTAAAAATTTTGGAGTTCAGAATGCTAACTACAAATTAGGTGAAATACAATTTAAATGTGTAGGTTGCACTAGTAACAAAGCTAGATTTCATAAACTTCAAAATATTTTTGTGCTTTTCTCTTTTCCCATTTACAAATATGCAGTAGACCATGTAATTCATTGTCAAAAATGTAACAGTGTCTATGAAATAAAAAATGATTCTGCAATAAAAGTTTATAGAAAAAAAACTGCCACTTATGATGACATTAAATCTATTTTAATAGAGAGAGGCATATGTCCATATTGTGATACACCTTATAGACAGGCACCTTCTAATTGTCCAAGCTGTGGTAAAGAACTTTAATATTGATTTATTGGAGGTACTATTTTGGATTTAACATTTTTAAAAGGAGTGATTACTGGGCTTATTTTATCGCTTCCTTTTGGTCCTGTTGGGATTTATTGCATGGAAAAAACTTTAGTAGAGGGACAAAAGGAAGGTTATGTATCTTCCCTTGGAATGGTCACTGTAGATGTCGTCTATGGTTTGACAGCCCTTCTTTTTATCAATAGAATAGATGAATTTATTATAAAGTATGAATGTTTTCTTGAAATTGGCATCAGTATTTTCCTACTTGTTGTTGGTTTAAAAAAAATGAGTAGAAAGATGAAAGTAAAAAAAATAGAACTTGATCCTGTTGGAATTATCCAAAATTATTTTACTACATTCGTCGTTGCTTTAGCCAATGTTTCGAGTATTTTTACTATAATGGTTATCTTTACTACTTTGAGAATATTTGAATCTGAAAGACATTCAGTTCCTTTTCAAGTTGCCTGTGGCATATTTTTAGGTGGGGCTACTGAATGGTTCTTCACTACTTTTCTTCTTTCTCATTGGAGAAGAACAATTACTGAAGAGAACCTAATTAAAATTTCAAGAATATCAGGTATACTCATATTTATATTTGGAATAATTACTTTATTCCATTCTTTTAATAAAATTTTCTTTTAAATATTAATTTTACAATAATAAAGGTGGTTATTATGGATACAATAAATAATGAGTTTTCAAAATATCTCATGTATGATGAAAACAATCAAAATACAACAATAGCAGTTGCTATGAGTGGAGGAGTTGACAGTTCAACTGTTGCTTACTTATTAAAAAAACAAGGTTATAATGTCTTTGGAATTACAATGAAGACTTGCAAGCCAGAAGATTCTGATGCTAAAAAAGTATGTGATGACTTAGGAATTCCATATTATCTTTTAGATGTTACTAAAGAATTTAAAGAAAAAGTCATGGATTATTTTGTTGATGAATACCTTAAAGGTAAAACTCCAAATCCATGTATGGTTTGTAATAAATATATAAAGTTAGGTTTACTTATAGATTTTGCTCGTTCTAAAGGTGCTGACTTTATGGCAACTGGACATTACACTCAAATGAAAGATGGTATTCTTTCTATGGGTGATGATGCTGGCAAAGATCAAGTATATTTCCTTTCACAAATGAAAAAAGAAAATTTAAAATATCTAAAATTTCCTATTGGAAATCTTGAAAAACCAAAAGTTAGAGAGTTAGCTCAACTTCTTGGGGTAAGAGTATATGCTAAAAAAGACTCACAAGAAATATGCTTTGTTGAAGATGGAAAGCTTAAAGAATTTCTTATGGAAATGACTGATGGAAAGGCTGGAAAACCTGGAAATATAGTTGATACAAATGGAAAAATACTTGGTAAACATAAAGGTCTTTCTTTCTATACAATTGGACAAAGGAAAGGATTAGGAATAGCACAAGAAAATCCTCTCTATGTTATTGAGTTGGACAGCAAAAGAAATTGTGTAGTGGTTGGTCCAAATGAAATGCTTTTTAAAGATAATCTTATTGCTGAAAATATTAATCTTATTTCTCTTAATAATATAAAAGAATTAGATGAAATGGAGTGCTGGGCAAAAACGCGTTCGAGAGATCAACTTCATAAATGTAAACTTGAAGTTCTTTCTAATGGAAATATCAAAGTTAATTTTATAGGAAATCAAGTAAGAGCTGTAACTCCAGGACAAGGAGTAGTTTTTTATGATAAAGATCACAAAGTACTTGGAAGTGGATTTATAATATAAAATACATAATTTAGGAGGAAATGTCTATGATTATTAAAAATGTTCATCTATTTTATTTCAGTCCTACTTATACTACTAAAAAAACTGTAAAAGCTATTGCTGAAGGTTTAAGCACTGGTTTTATAGAGCATGATCTCACTTTTTCATTTGAGAGTGAAGAAGAATTTTTTCTTCAGGAAGATGAGATTGCTATTGTAGGAGTTCCTGTATATGGTGGGAGAACTCCAGTTATCACAAGAGATATGTTAAAAAAATTCATGGAAATAATAGTTTAGCTGTGGCTGTAACTGTTTATGGGAACAGGGATTATGATGATGCTTTACTTGAATTGAAAGATATCCTCTCAGAAAATGGATTTTCAGTTATTGCTGGAGGAGCTTTTATTGGAGAACATTCTTATAGTAGAAAAGTAGGGACTAAAAGACCTGATGATGAAGATATTGCAAAAGCTATAGCTTTTGGTAAAGAAATCAGAAAAAAATAGATACTGATACTTATATAAAAAATATTGAAGTTAAAGGTAATTTTCCATATAGAGAAGATATGCCTGTAAAAGTATTTTCTCCTATGTCAAATAAAAATTGTATTTATTGCAGAAAGTGTTACATAGTTTGTCCAGTAGGGGCAATAGATAAAAAAGACCCTGAATTGGTTGATGTCGAAAAATGTATTCACTGCTATGCCTGTGTTAAAGTTTGTACGTTTAATGGAAGAGAAATCCCTGACAATCCTTTAAAAAATGTTATCGAATTCCTTGAAACAAAATGTAGCGAAAGAAAAGAACCAGAAATTTTTATCTAAACTCAAATAACTTAAAACTGATCTGTAATGGGATCAGTTTTTTTTATAAAAATTTTTACTTCAAGAAAAAAGAAATATATTTTCCTCCTGTAAAACTATTATAGAAGATTTTTTTATTGTAACATATGTTACCGTTTCTTTATAAAAAATATTGTATTATTTACCTATGACAAAATGATTTACTTTAAAAAAGGAGGAATTAAAATGTGTAATCAAATGTTTTGTTTTCAATGCCAGGAAACAATGAAAGGAACTGGTTGTACAATAGCTGGTGTATGTGGTAAACAACCCATTACTGCTTCTTTACAAGATTTACTTGTATATACTGTTAAAGGTGTGGCTGCTTATAGCTCCCAGTTGAGAAAAATAATCAGTATAGATGAAATATTAAAAACTACAGATAGATATATTATAAATTCCTTATTTATGACTATTACAAATGCAAATTTTGATAATAAAGCTATTATCAATGAAATTAAACAGGGATTAAAATTAAGAAATGAACTCAAAAATATTCTTATAAAAAATAGTATTACCTTAAATCCAAGATTTGAAAATATTCAACTCACTACATGGACTTATCTATCAGATGAAGAATTAATAGAATTTTCTAAAAATCATAGCATTGGAATTTTGAGAACTGAAAATGAAGATATCAGATCATTGAGAGAATTATTAACTTATGGATTAAAAGGTATGGCTGCATATGCAGAACATGCAATGAATCTTAATAAAACTAATGAAGAAATATTTACTTTTATGGAAAAAGCTCTTTTAGCAACTTTAGATGATACTCTTTCTGGAGATGACTTAACTGCTCTAGTCCTTGAGTGTGGAGCATTTGGAGTAAAAACAATGGCACTTCTTGATGAAGCCAACACTTCAGCATTTGGAAATCCTGAAATAACAAAAGTAAATATCGGAGTGGGTAACAGACCTGGTATATTAATAAGTGGACATGATCTTAATGACTTAGAACAATTGCTTGAGCAAAGTAAAGATAGTGGAGTAGATATTTATACTCATTCTGAAATGCTTCCAGGACATTACTACCCAAAATTTAAAAAATATTCTCATTTCTTTGGTAACTATGGAAATGCATGGTGGAAACAAAAAGAAGAATTTGAAACTTTTAATGGACCTGTTGTTTTCACAACTAACTGTATTGTTCCTCCATTGGAAAAAGCTACCTATAATGACAGAATATTCACTACAAATGCTGCTGGATTCCCAAATTGGAAAAGAATTCCTGTTGGAAAAGATGGTAAAAAAGATTTTTCTGAAGTAATAGCACTTGCTAAAAAATGTAAAGCTCCTACTGAAATAGAAAAAGGTGAAATCATTGGTGGATTTGCACATAACCAAGTTTTTGCTCTTGCTGATAAAGTAGTAGAAGCAGTAAAATCTGGAGCTATTAAAAAGTTTGTAGTTATGGCTGGTTGTGATGGAAGAATGTCTAACAGAAATTACTATACAGATTTTGCAAAAGCTCTTCCTAAAGATACAGTTATTCTTACTGCTGGATGTGCAAAATATAAATATAATAAATTATCTCTCGGAGATATAAATGGCATTCCTAGAGTACTTGATGCTGGACAATGTAATGACTCTTATTCATTAGCTATTATAGCTCTAAAATTAAAAGAAATTTTTGGACTTGATGATATTAACAAACTTCCAATAGTTTATAACATTGCATGGTATGAACAAAAAGCTGTAATTGTACTTCTTGCATTGCTATCTCTTGGAGTAAAAAATATTCATATTGGTCCTACTCTTCCAGCATTCCTTTCTCCTAATGTTTTAAATGTATTGATAAACACATTTGGACTTGCAGGAATATCTGATGTAGAAAATGATTTAGCTAAATTTGATCTTAAATAAAAATTTAATGAAGCCTGAGATATGCAAAATTTTATCTCAGGTTTTTATTTTAGTTTTTTAGAAAACAATTGACTTTCTTTCTTCTGATAAGATATAATAAAATCGTTAGTTTTTATGTTCATATTGAACATAAAATAACCAATATATATTAATTTATGAGGGGTGTAGAATGAAGAAAAAACTGTTATGTTTACTTGGTGCTGTTGTTATGAGCTTTACTGCTTATAGTCTTGATATCACTACTGATGTTGTTGTTGTTGGAGGTGGAGGAGCTGGTCTTTCTGCTGCCATTGCTGCAAAGGAGAAAGGAGCTAATGTTATCCTTCTTGAAAAAATGCTTATGTTGGGAGGTAATACTAACTATGCCACAGCTGGTATTAATGCTGCCAATACTGATCTTCAAAAAAAATTAGGTATAGAAGATTCTGCTGAACTTTTTTACAACGATACTATGAAAGGTGGAAAAAACAAAAATAATCCTGAATTAGTAAAAAAACTTACTACTGATTCTAGTAACATTATCAACTGGCTTACTGAAAGAGGAGCTGATCTTTCTGAAGTAGTATTTACTGGTGGACAAAGTGCAAAAAGAACTCATAGACCTGCTGGTGGTCAAGCTGTAGGTCCTGTTATTGTTGATGCCCTTGCTGAAACTGCTGAAAAAGATGGTATTGATGTAAGAACTGAAAGTGAAGTTGTAAAAATTATAAAAACTGGTGATAAAGTTACTGGGGTAGAAGTTAAACATAAAGGTGAAACATATAAAATAAATGCTAAAGCTGTAGTTATGGCTACTGGTGGATTTGGTGCAAATGCTGCCATGGTAGCTGAATATAATCCTGCTCTTAAAGGATTTGGTTCTACTAACAGTCCTGCTATTACTGGAGAAGGTATTAAAATGGTAAATTCTGTTGGGGGAGCTCTTGTTGACATGAATGAAATTCAAACACACCCTACTGTCGTTCATAATAATACTACTATGATTACTGAAGCTGTAAGAGGTGAGGGAGCTATCCTAGTTAACAGAGAGGGAAAAAGATTTATCAATGAATTAGAAACTAGAGATGTTGTTTCTAAAGCTGAGCTAGAACAAACTGGTAAAAGTGCTTTCTTAATATTTGACCAATCTATCAGAGAAAATCTTGGAGCTATCAATGGATATGTAAAAAGAGGACTAGCCGTAGAAGGAGCGACTCTTGAAGAATTAGCTAAAAAAATGGGAATAAATGTGAATACTTTAGTAAAAACTATGGAAACTTATAATGGATATGTTAAAGCTGGAACAGATAAAGATTTTGCTAAAAATGCTCTTCCTAGAGAACTTGTAAAAGCCCCTTTCTATGCTATTGAAGTATCTCCAGCTGTTCATCACACTATGGGTGGAGTTCGTATCAATACTAAAGCTCAGGTATTAACTGCTGATGGAAAGGTTATACCTGGTTTATATGCTGCTGGGGAAATTACTGGTGGAGTACATGGAGCTAATAGAATCGGTGGAAATGCTGTAACAGACATTACAGTCTATGGAAAAACTGCTGGGGAAAATGCTGCTGATTTTGCTAAAACTTCTAAATAATTAATATTATCTTTGAGAGCGACTTTTTAGTCGCTCTTTTATTATCTTAAAAACTTAGAAATAGATTTTTAAAATAAATGTTTGACATTCTTTTTATATATAATATATAATATAATGGTAATGGTATGCATCATTTTATGCATAAAAAATACACTATATATTTAAATGAGGGGTGAAATATGAGGAAAAAACTGTTATGCTTATTGTCTGCCTTAACTATCATGATATCTTCTACAGTTAGTGCAAAAACTATTGAAGGTGTTGGAGCAGGCTATAAAGGAGATATTAAAGTTAATGTTACTTATGAGGGAAATGAGATTAAAGGAGTAGAAATACTTAAACATGAGGAAACTGCCTTCACTAAAAAAGCTATGGAGCAGATTACTAAAGAAATCGTAGAAAACCAAAGTATAGAAATTGATAATGTTGCTGGAGCTACTTATACTTCTGAAGGGATAAAAGAGGCTGTAGGTTCTGCTGTGGCTCAAGCTGGAATCAAATTAGTAAGTAAAACACCTTCTAAAAAACCTGATGTAGTTCTTACTGACATATCTACTGATATTGTTGTAGTTGGTGGTGGAGGTGCTGGACTTACTGCTGCTATTGCTGCAAAAGAAAAAGGAGCTAATGTTATCCTTTTAGAAAAAATGGCTATGTTAGGTGGAAATACTAACTATGCAACTGGTGGTATCAATGCTGCTAATACTTCTCTTCAAAAAAAATTAGGTATTGAAGATTCAGAAGAACTCTTCTACAATGATACTATGAAAGGTGGAAAAAATAAAAACAATCCTGAACTTCTTAAAAAAATGACTGAAGAATCTAAATATATTATTGACTGGCTTATTTCAAAAGGAACTGATCTTACAGAAGTTTCTTTCTCTGGAGGTCAAAGTGTAAAAAGAATTCACAGACCAACTGGTGGAAAAGCTGTGGGACCTGTTGTAGTAGCTGCTCTTAGTGATACTGCTGATAAATTAGGTATTGAAATCAGAACTGAAAGCGAAGTTACTAAATTAATAAAAACTGGTGATAAAGTTACTGGGGTAGAAGTTAAACATCAGGGAAAAACTTATATTATTTCTGCTAAAGCTGTAATTATGGCTACTGGTGGATTTGGAGCTAATCCTGCTATGATAGAAGAATACAATCCTGCTCTTAAAGGATTTGGTTCTACTAACAGTCCTGCTATCACTGGAGAAGGTATCAAAATGACTAAAGCTGCTGGAGCTGATCTTGTTGATATGTCTGAAATTCAAACTCATCCTACTGTTGTTCATAACAATACTGCTATGATTACTGAAAGTGTAAGAGGAGAAGGGGCAATCTTAATCAATAGAGATGGAAAAAGATTTATCAATGAACTAGAAACTAGAGATGTTGTTTCTAAAGCTGAACTTGCTCAAAAAGGTGCAAGTGCTTTCCTAGTATTTGACCAAGGTACAAGAGAAAATCTTTCTGCTATAAATGGATATGTTAAACAGGGATTTGCTGTAGAAGCTTCTACTTTAGAAGAATTGGCTAAAAAAGTTGGAATAGAACCAAAAACTTTTGTTAAAACTATTGCAACTTATAATGGATATGTTAAAGCTGGTGAAGACAAAGACTTTGGTAAAAAAGGACTTCCTAGAGAACTTGTAAAAGCTCCTTTCTATGCTATTGAAGTATCTCCTGCTATTCACCATACTATGGGAGGAGTTCGTATCAATACTAATACTGAAGTTCTTACTCCAGAAGGAAAAGTTATCCCTGGATTATATGCTGCTGGAGAAATTACTGGTGGAGTACATGGTGGTAACAGAATCGGTGGAAATGCTGTAACTGATATTACAGTTTTTGGTAAAATAGCTGGTGAAAATGCTGCTGATTTTGTTAAAAATTCTAAATAATAAATCTTTATAAATATTAAAAAGAGATTGATACATAAACAGAAATATAAATTTAGAACTTTTTCAGTAGAAAGGTTTGTTACTAATTTTGTTCATAAAATATTGCACAAACCTTTCTAATTTCCAAATTTCTAAAATTTATTCTAGTTTTTAATCAATCTCTTTATTTTTTATTATTTCTCTCTTACTTTAAATTCTATTTGTCCATTTACAAGTTCTACATCAACTTTATCTCTTTCTTTAATTCTGTTAGAAAGTATCATTTTTGCAAGTGATGTTTCAAGTTGTTTTTGAATATAACGTCTAAGTGGTCTAGCTCCATATTGAGGATCATAAGCATTAGTTGCTAAATATTCAACAACTGGTTCTGTAAAATGTAATTCTATATATCTGTCTTTTACTTTTTCTTGTACAGATTCTAATGATAATCTTACAATATCTTTTATTGAAGCTAAATCTAAAGCTTTAAATAGAATAATTTCGTCCACTCTGTTTAAAAATTCTGGTCTGAAATTAGCTTTTAATTGGTCAAGCACTCTTTCTTTAGTTTCTTCTTTTAAATTAATATCTTCAAGTATTAGATGGCTTCCAATATTAGAAGTCATAATTATCAAAGTATTTTTAAAGTCTATCATTCTACCTTGTCCATCTGTAAGTCTACCATCATCAAGTACTTGAAGGAGAATATTAAATACATCTGGATGAGCTTTTTCTATTTCATCAAACAGAATTACTGAGTAAGGTTTTGTTCTCACTGCTTCTGTAAGCTGTCCTCCTTCTTCATATCCTACATATCCTGGAGGTGCTCCTATCAATCTAGTAGTTGAGAATTTATCCATATATTCACTCATATCTATTCTTATAACATTATCTTCATTATCAAACAAATTATAAGCTAAAGATTTAGCAAGATAAGTTTTTCCAACTCCTGTTGGTCCTAAGAATATAAATGAACCCATAGGTCTGTTTTTATCTTTCAATCCAGCTCTTGATCTTATCATAGTATCTGCTACTGCTTTTACAGCTTCATCTTGTCCTTTTACTCTATTTTTCAAACTATTTTCTAGATTAAGTATTTTTTCTTTCTCAGTTTCAGCCAATTTAGATACTGGAATACCTGTCCATTTAGAAACAATGTCTGCTATTTCATCAGCAGTAACTTCTTGTTTTAATAATCCACTATTTCCATAAGTTGCATCTAATTTTTCCTGCTGTTCCTGTATTTCTTTTTCAATACCTGCTAATTTTCCATATTTTAATTCTGATAATCTGCTTAAATCATAATTTCTCTCAGCTTGTTCCATTTCAAGTTTAACTTTTTCTGCTTCTTCTTTAAGCTGTTTAACTCTAGTTATATCTCTTTTTTCCAGTTCCCATTGTGATTTTAATAAAGATTTTTTAGCATTCATTTCTGCCAGTTCTTTTTCAAGTATTTCTAATCTATCCTTTGAACCCTGATCTGTTTCTTTTTTCAAAGCTTCTTTCTCTATTTCAAGCTGCATACTTTTTCTAGTTAATTCATCTAGTTCTGCTGGCATAGAATCAATTTCTGTTCTTATCATGGCTGCTGCTTCGTCTATAAGGTCAATAGCTTTATCTGGAAGCTGTCTGTCTGCTATATATCTATTACTCAAAGTAGCTGCCGAAACTATTGCTGAGTCAGATATTCTTACTCCATGATACATTTCAAACTTTTCTTTAAGCCCTCTTAAAATAGATATAGTGTCTTCAACAGTAGGTTCATCAACCATTACTATCTGGAATCTTCTTTCTAGAGCAGCATCTTTTTCAATATATTTTCTGTATTCATCTATAGTAGTAGCACCTATTACTCTTACTTCTCCTCTTGCAAGCATAGGTTTCAAAATATTTCCTGCATCCATTGCTCCATCAGTTTTTCCTGCACCAACTATAGTATGTATTTCATCTATAAACAATATTATATTACCATTTGAACTTTCTACTTCTTTTAATACACCTTTAAGTCTTTCTTCAAATTCTCCTCTGAATTTTGCTCCAGCTATCAAAGCACCCATATCTAATGAGTAAAGTTTCTTTCCTTTTAATGACTCTGGAACATCACCATTAAGTATTCTCTGAGCAAGACCTTCTGCTATAGCAGTTTTACCTACTCCAGGTTCCCCTATTAGTATAGGATTATTTTTTGTTCTTCTTGAAATTATCTGTATAGTTCTTCTTATTTCACTATCTCTTCCTATAATAGGATCTATTTTACCTTGTCTTGCTAATTCAACAAGATCTCTTGCATATTTTTCAAGTACTTCATATGTTGCTTCTGGATTTTGAGAGTCTACTTTTTGATTTCCTCTTACTTCTTTTACTGCTGCTTCATATTTTTTTTCATCTATTCCTATTCTTTTCAATAGAGGCATTTCTTTTATTAATGCCCAAAAGATGTGTTCTACGCTGACATAAGAATCTCCCATCTTTTCCATTATATTTTCTGCTTCTATTAAAACTCTATGAGTAGATTGATCTAAAGTGACATCTCCCAAACTACTTCCTTCTATTCTAGGGAATTTATTCACTTCATTTTCTATCTGCCCAATAATATAGTTGAGATTCAATTCTAGCTTTTCCATAATTCTAGGGATAAGACCTTCTGGATTTTTCAGAAGTGCCAATGCTAAAAATTCAGGTTTTATCGTCTGTTGCTTAGCTCTCATAGTAAGGGCCTGAGCTTCATTTAAAGCAAGTAATGAATTCTCTGTAAATTTGTTTGGATTCATATAACCAACCTCCTTCATCATCTTATATATTATTAATTAGTTTATGACAATAATTATTTTTTATATTTTGATTATAGAACACTTTTTTTATTTTGTCAACTATTTTAAAACAATATTTTTTTTATTCTTTTTTCATTACATTTATTTTATATTTTATTACTCAGTTTAAAAATATTATTCCTCTATATATTATATTATACTCATTCTTATTTTTTTCCTCTTTATTTATATTTTTCTATATTAATATTGTAGCTTAGAAATATTACTATTTATGGTTTAAAATTTTTCAAATAATAATTTGATTTATTTTGAAAAGTGTGAAATAATATCTTATATACATTGTTTATAATTTCTAAATCTTAAAAAATAGGGAGGAAAATATGGGATTATTTGACATGTTTAAAAAAAGAAAGAAGAGGAATGGTTTGATATATATTCTCCACTTAATGGAAAAGTTATAGATTTATCAGAAGTTCCTGATGAAGCTTTTGCTCAAAAAATGGTAGGCGATGGATGTGCTATTGACCCAACTGAAGGAGTTGTTTGTGCTCCAGTAGATGGTGAAATAGATATTTTTGAAACTAATCATGCAGTAAGTTTTGAAACTCCTAATGGACTTGAAATGATAGTTCATTTTGGAATAGATACTGTTACTTTAAAAGGTGAAGGATTTAAAAGAGTAGCTGCTGGAAACCAAGTTAAAGTTGGGGATAAGTTAGTTGAATATGATCTTGAATTTATCAAAAGTAAAGTGCCTTCAGTAAAAACACCTGTTATTATAAATAATATGGATATGATAGAAAAAATTGATGTTGTTGCAAAAGGTAAAGATGTTAAAGTTGGAGATCTTTTGATGAGAGTGCAACTTAAAAAATAATTAATTATTACCACTACTTAAAGTAGTGGTTTTTTTATAAAAAAAACTCCCTCCTAATATTAGAAAAGGAGAGAGTTACCATTCTTAAAATATTTCAAATTTTTTTAAAACTTCACTAGGCATATTTTTTTGATAGTATTCAAGTATTTTTATAGCTGGCTTATAGTCTTTTTTCAATTCTAACAAGCTGATATACTCATTTTCTATACTTTGAACAGAATAAAAATCACTTTTTTCAAACATTTGGAATAATTCAGCTATTATTTCCATTCTTTCTTCTATTTCGCACCCAGAATTTTTTCCTACCATTAATGCTTCCATATAAAAAGACTTGCTGTCTTTTGTTTTTCCTAATTCTTTTGCACCTTTTCCTAACAGAACAAGTACATCAAAATTTTCACATTCCTCTTTTATTCCACTTATCTCATAATTATCCTTACATTTCTCATAGAATTTCTTTAAAAATACTTTGTCTTCAGTAAGTATTCCTATTTCGATAAGTTTACTATATGCTTCTGCCTTTTCTTCAGAACTTCTTCCTTTGGCTAAAGAAACATATTCCTTAGAAGCTTCTTCATAATCTCCCATATTTTTGTAAGTTTTAGCTATCATTTTTCTTACTTCAAATAAGAAGTCTTCATTTTTAGATTTTTTAAATAAAAACTTTAATATATTTAAAGCTTCAGTATATACTCCAGTTTCTACTAAAGCTTCTGCATATTTATATTGAAGTATTTCATATTCTTTGCTCCACTTTTCTTTTAAAAGTCTATCTTCAAACTTTCTATAAGTAAATACACTATTTTTATAATCTCCTAATATTTTATTAAGTTTCATAATTTCTAGTAATTTTTCTTTAAGATCAGCTATCTTTCTAATACCATGAAGAGATTTTAAAATATAATCTCTTGCATCTAAGTAGTTTCCTTCGCTTTCAAATCTTGCAAAGAGCCTCATGCAATACTCACTTCTATCATTATCATTTAATTCAAAAAGAGCCTCTTCTATTTCCCAAATATTTTCTTTAAGATCTGAATTTTCATCTTTAGTTATATTCTCTAAATATTCTAAAGCCTGCTCTTCTTTTGTTTTCATAAGCTCGCTTAGTTTTATAGAGTCTTTTATTCCTCTTTCTCCTAATATCTTAGTAAAATTTTTGCAAAGTAATTTAGCTGTTTTTTCTGTCAGTGATCTTTTACCTATTTCAATCATACCTAAAAAAACTCTAGTAATATCATCCCCCACTAATTCTCCTTGAGTTATTCTATGCTTCTTTCTAAAGGCTAATAATTTTTCTTCTGGTGACAAAAACATTTTCTTTTCCCCCTCTTGCCTGCTTATTGGTTTTAAAAATATTATATCAAAAAACCAACTTTATTCCTGGCTTTTAAATACAATATAACTTTCCCGTATTATACTACATATTTTCTCATTTGTGTATTGAAAATTTCATTTTTTTAAAAAAATTTTTAAGTAGCTTCAATAATAACATCAGCAAAAGATATTTAAGTAATTAAAAAAAGTATTTAATTAATTCATAATAACATATTTTAAATTATTTTATCCAATTTTTCTTTATTTATACTCTTTTCTACTTATTTCTAAGGGGCAAGCATTTCTTTAGTAATCTTCAAGAAGATAATCACTTTCCTTTTAGTCAACAACATTTACTAATTTTATACTTCTATTCCTTTCTTTTTTAATAATTTTTCTAACATTTCTGGCAAATCGAGGTAAATTCCTCCCATTCCTATTTTTTCTGCTTTTTCTACATTAATTTTGGTATCATCTATAAATAATGTTTCTTCAGGAATAAGTCCATATCTGGCTAACAATAACTCATATATTCTTTGATTTGGCTTTAACAGATGACAGTAACAAGATATAACTCCACCATCAAATTCGTCAAAAAATTCCCATTCTTTTTGTACTTGCTCAAATGCTGATCTATGAAAATTAGAAAGAACAAATAAATTATATCCTTTCTTTTTCAATTTTTTTAATATTTCAATGTTCTCTTCTATTGGCGCTAAACAATCCATTATATTATTTTTAAAAAGTTTTTCTAAGTTTTCTCTATCTTCAGGTATTATTTCAGCAAATTTTTCTATTGCATCTTCATATGATAAAGTTCCTCTATCTAATTCTAACCACTCTTTACTTTTAAAAACAGTTGCTATAAATTTTTCCTGTCTTTCTTTTTTTACATTTTTTTCCAGAAAACTTTCTGGACTGTATTTAATAAGCACATTTCCTAAATCAAATATAATATTTTTTATCATCTTAAACCTCTTTTTAATTTGATATTTTCCTTAATCTGTATTATAATCTATGCATATCAGTTTAGCAATATTTTTATTCAATCGAGGTGATAAAATGGAAATAAAAGCAGTTGCTTTAGATTTAGATGGAACACTTTTAACAACTGATAAAAAAATTTCGGACATTAATAGAGATGTTCTTAAAGAATTGGAACAACAAGGTGTAAAAATATTTATAGTTACAGGAAGAACTTATCATGCTGCTAAACCTTATGCAGAATATCTGAATCTTGGTGGTGTTGTAATATCATACAATGGTGCCAAAGTTGTCGAATATAGAAATGACAGAGTTGTCTTTGAATTACCTTTACAAGAGGAATATGTAAAAGAAATTATAAGAATAGCTAGAAAAATGGGAGTTGCTCTTAATCTTTATCAAGATAATAAGTGGTATGTTGAGGATTCCAGCAGAAAAGAAGTTCTAGAATATGCTAGAGAAAGAAATCTCATTCCTATTGAAAAAGATTTTTATAGTTTTGACAACTATGAAATGACTAAAACTGTATTTATGGGTACTCCTGATATTCTTGATAAAGTAAATAGAGAAGTGGAAAAAGTATTGGGTAATAAAGTATATAAAGCTAAATCTATGGATACTCTATATGAAGTTTTAAACAGAGAAGTAAATAAAGGTTTGGTACTTGAAAGAACCCTTAAAACTTATGGTATATCTCCAGAAGAATGTGCAGCTTTTGGCGATGCTGTTAATGATATAGAGATGCTGACAGTGGTAAAATATGGGGTTGCTATGGGTAATGCTCCTCATGAAGTAAAATCACGAGTTAATTATATCACTGATACTAATGATAATAATGGTGTAGCCAAATTTTTAAAGAAATTTTTCTTTTGACACTGTTTTGATTTTATGGTAGAATTCTATAATCAATAAATATCATACAAAGATTGATATTTGTTTTCAGGTTGTTTAACAAGGAGCATTTCGCTCCTTTTATTTTAAATTTGGAGGTTTTTATGAAAGAAAATAGTATTGTAATACTGGACTTTGGTTCTCAATACAATCAACTGATTGCCAGAAGAGTCAGAGAAATGGGTGTTTATGCTGAAGTTGTTCCATATTTTGAACCTTTAGAAAAAATACTTGCTAGAAAACCTAAAGGAATAATCCTTTCAGGAGGACCTTCTTCGGTGTATGCAGAAGGAGCTCCAACTATAGACAAAGAATTATTCTATAAAGGTATTCCTGTATTAGGTATCTGTTATGGTATGCAGCTTACTACTCACTTAATGGGAGGAGAGGTTGCTAGAGCTGATAAACAGGAATTTGGTAAAGCTGAACTTTTAATTGATAATGTTGATAGTCCACTTTTCCAAGGTATTCCTAACAACTCTAAAGTTTGGATGAGCCACAATGACCATGTTACTAAAATGGCTCCAGGATTTGTTCAAATCGGTCACACTGATTCTTGTGTAGCTGCTGTGCATGTTCCTGAAATCAATTGTTATTGTATTCAATTCCATGCTGAAGTTACTCATTCAGAATACGGAACACAAATCCTTAAAAACTTTGTTTTCAATGTTGCTAAATGTGAGCAAAACTGGTCTATGGGTAATTACATTGAAGAAACTGTAAAAAATATTAAAGAAACTGTTGGAGATAAAAAAGTTCTTCTTGGTCTTTCAGGAGGAGTAGATTCATCAGTTGCTGCTACTCTTATTCACAAAGCTATTGGAGATCAGCTTACTTGTATCTTTGTTGACACTGGATTATTAAGAAAAGATGAAGCTAAAAAAGTAATGGAAGTATATGGAGAAAATTTCCATATGAATATCAAATGTATTGATGCAGAAGATAGATTCCTTACAAAATTAGCTGGTGTATCTGATCCAGAAACTAAAAGAAAAATAATTGGAAAAGAATTTATTGAAGTATTTGATGAAGAAGCTAAAAAAATTAAAGATGTAGAATTCCTTGCTCAAGGAACTATATATCCAGATGTTATTGAATCTATGTCAGTAAAAGGACCTTCAATGACTATTAAATCTCACCATAATGTTGGAGGACTTCCAGAAGATATGAAATTTAAACTTCTTGAACCTTTAAGAGAACTTTTCAAAGATGAAGTAAGAAAAGTAGGTAGAGAACTTGGAATTCCTGATCATATGATTGATAGACATCCATTCCCAGGTCCTGGACTTGGAATCAGAATCCTTGGAGAAGTAGATAAAGAAAAAGCTGATATCTTAAGAGAAGCTGATGATATATTTATTGAAGAGTTAAGAGCTGCTGACCTTTATACTAAAGTAAGTCAGGCATTTGTTGTTCTTCTTCCAGTTAAATCTGTTGGAGTTATGGGAGATGAAAGAACTTATGAATATACTGCTGTATTAAGATCTGCTAATACTATTGACTTTATGACTGCTACTTGGTCACACCTTCCATTTGAGTTTTTAGAAAGAGTTTCTAATAGAATTTTAAATGAGGTTAAAGGAATCAATAGATTGACTTATGATATTTCATCAAAACCACCTGCAACTATAGAGTGGGAATAATATTATAATCTTTATAAAGCCTTTTAAACAGATACTTTCAGAAGATTTTTTAATCTTTTGGTAATAAAATGGTAATAATCTAAAAATACAAAAAGCCTCTTGAAATAATTCTCAGAGGCTTTTTTTGGTTCTAAAAAAGAAAAGATTCATTGTACTGACCCACAATCTTAGATAATTAAAATATGAGCACAGTTTTTTTTATGGCTAAATTAACAAACGAACAAAGAATTGAAATTTATGACCAAAGACTAAAAGGAGAAAGTTTAATAAATTTAGCTTTAGAATTCAATATTAATATCCATAGAGTTAAATATTAGATTAAACTTCTTAATAAAGATGGATATGATATCCTGAGAAATGGAAAAAATAGATATTATTCAAAAAAATTTAAAGAGTTTGCTGTAATGTTTATTGCTATTAATATTAGACTTTCTTCTAATGGAATTTTATATAATTGGATAAAAAATATAATAAAAACTTCTATAATGTCATAGAAAAACCTAGGGAGAGAACAAAAACTATAACTAAAAACTAATAACTAATAACCAAAAACTTACTTTAGAAAAAATGAAAAAATTAGAAAAAAAAATTTATACTTAGAAGCTGAAAACAAATATTTAAAAAAGTTAAACACTCTAATTCAGAAAAGAGAGCTACAAAAGAATAAAGAATCAAAGTAGTTGTTGAACATAGAAAAAAATATTTAGCACATTAAATTACATAAAAAAGTTAATTGAAAATTTTACTCATAAAATATAATTTACAGATTTTTTCACACTCTCATTTTTATTCTTAAATAAACCAAAATTTTATCCTTTTAGGTAAAATATTTAAATATTTTTCTATAAATAATGTAATTTCCTTAGAATCTATTTTTTCCATATTTTCATATTTTTCAATATTAGTTACAATATCATTAGATGAAAAAAGAAAAATTTTCATACTCTTAGAAAGTTTAAAATACTCATCAGCATTGATACTTGTAGTTCCACTCTTTGCTTGTAAACCATATAACTTACTATTTTTATCTACAAGTTGAAATTCAATTAGACTAGTATCCTTTTTACAACTAGATGTATAAACATACAAGTTTTTTTCTATCTGAAGATATAAACCTACTACTTCTTCAATATCTTCAGCACTTAATAAATTTTTCCAGTCCTGTATAGAAAAATTTATAGTTTTATTTTCTATAATTGAATTACAATAAAGTGATAATTCTTCTTTAATTTCATATACTCTTTGAAGTGTACTGCTATTTCTAAAACTAGCAACTATTTTTCCTGGAACTTCACTTTCATTTAAATCCTTAGCTATAAACCTTACTTTTCTATAAAACCCAATTTGATACCTATCTGGAATAAAATTTTCAGATGGATTTATATTATATGAACAACATTCATCTTCAACTATTCCTAGTTTATAGATACCATTATATCTTATCCAAACATAATCTCCTTTCTTCATTCTATCAAAAAGAATATTAGTATATGAACTATAGGATCTCGTTTTACAATTCCAATCTTTAAGTTTTGTATAGATATGTTTTCTTATAGTTTCAATAGTGATATAGGTTTCATTTAAGTTTTCTAAAAATTTTTCCTCTTTACTCCACCCAATACCGATAATCCCCTTTTCAATCCACTTTTCAAATGACTCTTTGTGTCCAACCATTTTACTTCCTGGTTTACAGTTTATTCTCCAAATACTCATAATAAAATTCTCCTCTTGCTTTAAATTTCTTTTTCCTACATATTTAAATGACCATTAGAAACATCATAAACTAATTTTTTTAAAAACTTTCAGGTACTAATGAAAGTTTATTAATAGACTCATGAGCACGAACAAGAGAGTCATAAACTTTTATAATATCTTCTATATCCCAAGTACGAAGTGATTTTTCTTCAATAACTCCAGCACTTTCTTTTATGATTTTAGATAGTTGCCCTTCATCAGAAACAGCAACAACAGCTTGAACAGCTGGATTACTTTGAGCTTTTCTCAAATTTAATATAAGGCTATCTATTGAACCTTTAGATTGAACTTCGAAAACATATATAGCTTTTCCCATATTTCCTATTTTAGCTTCCCAAACTACATCTACTATAGCACCAGTAGTTATTTTTACCTCTGAACGACTTTCAAACCCTAATAACTTCCCTATTATTTCAAGTTTTTCTTTTATCTCATCATGAAGTGATATTGATTCAATAGTTGAAATATTTTTTAATTTTATTTCTCTTTTAGAGGTTGAAATTTCTTCTTTAGATTCTGCATAAGGTAAAATTTCATCCCATAAAAAATAGTCAACTGCCAATAGATCATAGTCTTCTTCTCCTATTTTTTCTAATTCAACTGATATTTTTTTGGCTATTTTACAAACCTCTATATATTTCTTTCCGGTATATTGATAATTATACTTAGGCATGTTAGGAATATCTAAGTATTTAAAACAAAGAATAGTAGTTTTATTAAAGATAACATATTCTCTTGGATTTATATAAGTAAGCAATTCACTCATAGTAGCTGGACCTAATCCTTTAATAGATTTTAAGAAAGAGTCCCAACGAATTTCTAATGGTTTTATTCCATACAAGAACTCTGCAAGTTCTTTTTTTAGTTTATCAAAACTATTGTCTTCAATCAATTTATTAATAATATATTGCTTATTCCCCCAAATCAGCATAGACCAAAGCTTTCCAATATATTCAAAAAAATTTCTTCAGACATAGATAATAGTTTTTCTTTTGTAAAATTCTGATAAAATTCTTTACGTTCCTTACGTTCATTCCAGTTTTCTTCATAATAAGTTTTATTTGTTTCTTTTTTTTCTAAAAAATTTTTAATTGCTTCATCTAATTTTAAAGTATTCATTAGTTTTTCTCCTTTTATTTCTTCTGATATTAGATATTTTCCAATTTCTAATTTATTTTGCCTATATCTAAGTCCTAGCTAAATTTTATTCTATATATTAGCAAAATAAATTTTCTCGTTCCTTAAAAAACTTCTATAAACATTCTTTAAATATAATTTTTTTAATAATTTTCAAAAAATTTTTCTTATCTATTTTTATTATTTTTCAAATTTAATTAAGAATAAAATTATATAATTACTCTATAAATATTTTCTTTTTTAACAAGTTTTTATAGTGTTTTATTTAAATTTTCTCTTTAATTATAATACTAGCATATTTTCATAAAAAAAACATAAAAAATCTAATAAAATAAATACTAATATCTTTAGTAGAAAACTTCTTGTAAAATTTCAAAAAAATGAAAATGACAATATTTCACTGACAAAAAAGATTAATATAAATTCTCATAAAATAAATATAAACAATCTTATTTTACCATTCTTATTTACTTTTTTTCAACCAAGATTATTTATCTCAATTTCTAAAATCTTTACTTAGAAAAAAAATCATGATAGAATTAAAAAATCAAAAAAACTTAGGGGGAAATAAAATGAATTATAGAAATAAAGCAATTACCTGTGTTAAAGATAGTGTCTTACCAATTCAGAAAAAACAATTTATGGAATGCGGTTGTAATTTAGATGAACAATATAAAAAATATGGTAATACAGAAGCGTTATTGGCAAAAATTATAGAACCTGGGCACATCTATGAGATAGGTTATCCTAAATGTGTTTGTGAAGAAGTATTATCTGGAAAAATAAACAGTGTATCACATTGTGAATGCTCACGACAAAGTATATTATATATCCTTGGAAATTTAATGCCTAATAAAAACATACAAGTAGAAATGATTGAAACTGTATTAGGAGGAGCTGAAAAATGTCGTTTTAAAGTTATTGTAGAATAACCTGATATTCTAGTAATTTTATTTGAATCAAAAATATGAAAATATTTTTTAAGACTCACTAAATATTATTATAAAAAATTATAGATATTGAAAATAATACAAATAATTCAAAATTATTTAATATTAAAATAGTAATATTCAAAAGCACCTAAATATATATAATTTTATTTTTTAAATTTCAAAATTATTGCTTTTCATTTTTAATCAACGCAAAAAAATAAATTTCTTTTAACTATAAATAAAAAGGGAAAATATCCCTTTTTTATTTTATATTTTATTTTTCATAATAACCCTAAAACTCAGGTGGAGTCACAGAAAAAAGCACAACACTTTCTCCAGCATTTAAATTAGTCCATTTATGAGGCTTTAATGCAGGTATATAAACTGAATCTCCTGGCTCCATCTCACAAGACTGATTCCCTATAGTTATTTTTACTTTCCCACTTAAAAGAATGGCTACCTCTTCTCCTTTATGTGCCATTGGTTCTATTGAAGTTTCAGCATTTTTTTCAGTAAAAGTCATTTTCATACATTCGATATTAGTAGGCCCTTCTGGAGAAAGAAGCTCATATCTTATCTTTTTAGTATTTATTATTTTTCTATCTTCTTTTTTCAAAATATTAATACTTATATCCTCTTTTTCAGGTTCTATAAAAAATTTAAATAGAGGAATTTCCAAAGCTTGTGCAATTGATTTTATTGTATTTAAAGAAGGATTAGCATTTCCCTTTTCAATCTGACTAAGCATAGATGAAGAAATTTCACATTTCTCAGCAACATCTTTTAACAGCAATCCTTTTTCTATTCTAATTCTTTTAATTATGGCTCCTACATTTATTTCTTTATCCATTTTTAATCCTTTCTTATTTTAATATATTACAATTATATACTATTTAAAAAATTTTCTCTACTATGTTTTATTCAGCACCATTTAATTAAATACAATTAAATTTAATTGTATTTAATTTTTTATTGACATTTTATTTTTTATAAAGTATAATTCAATCAAAAATCAAAACATATAGAACTTTTAATATACAATTCATTTAAAAATAAATTTTAACTATATAAAAATTAATTAATATTTAATATTTTTAAAGAAATCATTTCTTGAATATGAAGAAATTTCTTATTAAAATTTAATTATATTAACTTAAAAAGCAAAAAATATATTGTTATCAATTATTTTTTAATATATCAAGGTAATAAAATTCTTTATTTAAAAGAACTTATATAAAGCAACATATAATAAAAAGTAGGAGGTATTTTTATGGGTTCAACATTTGTTATTGTAACAATAGCATTATCAATACTACTATTGATAATACTGACAGTTAAGGTGAAATTACATCCTTTTTTCGCTTTAAGTATTAGTGCTTTCTTTTTTGGAATTATTTCAGGTCATTCAATTCCAGCTATCATTGGAGCATATTCTGGGGGATTAGGAGAAACTATTGTAGGAATTGGAGTAGTTATTGCAATAGGAACTGTTATGGGGGCACTTCTGGAACATAGTGGAGCTGCAGAAACAATGGCTGAAACAATTTTAAAAATTACTGGAAAGAAAAATGCTGATATTGGATTGGCTGTCACTGGATATTTTGTATCTATTCCTGTATTTTGTGATTCAGCATTTGTCTTATTATCACCACTTGCTAAAAGAATAAGTAAAGATACTGGTACCAGTATGACAACAATGGCAGTAGCCTTGGCTATGGGATTACATGCTACACATATGCTGGTTCCTCCTACACCTGGACCATTAGCAGTTGCAGGAATCTTAGGTTCTAATTTAGGATTAGTTATTTTACTTGGAATGTTGGTTTCTATTCCTGTTACAGTTGTTGCTATTTTAGCTGGTAGAGTTTTTGGTAAGAAATATCATTTTTTACCAGAGATAGAAGATGCTAGTAAAATAATAAAGGTAAATGGCAGTAAAAAACTTCCAAGTCCTCTTATGAGCTTTCTGCCTATCCTATTACCAATATTTTTGATGTTACTAAGAACTGTTGCAACTTTAGAATCTTCACCTTTAGGAAAAGGAATGTTCTATAATATTGTTGATGCTCTAGGTCAGACAGTAGTTGCTTTATTTATAGGATTAATTATTGCATTCTTTACATATAAATCTGTTCATCCTGATGATAAAGAAGTATGGACATTTGATGGAATATTTGGTGAAGCATTAAAAACAGCAGGACAAATAGTTTTAATAGTTGGAGCTGGTGGAGCTTTTGCAACCATCTTAAAATTATCTAATCTTCAAGATATAGTTCTAAATCTATTTTCTGGAATCTCGATAGGAATAATAGTTCCATACATAATTGGTGCAATTTTCAGAACTGCAATTGGTTCAGGTACTGTAGGAATGATTACAGCTGCTTCTATGTTATTGCCATTAGTAGATATTCTTGGATTCAATTCACCAATAGGATTAGTTATAGCTATGCTGGCATGTGCTGCTGGAGGATTTATGGTATTTCATGGAAATGATGATTTCTTCTGGGTAGTTACTTCTACATCAGGAATGAAACCAGAAACAGCTTATAAAGTATTTCCTATAATAAGTGTTTTTCAATCTGTAACAGCACTTATTTGTGTTATAATATTAAAAATGATTTTCTTATAAAATAAACAATAAATTAAAATATTTTTATAATAAAGGAGAACAAAATGAACATTGAAGAACTAATCAAAAATGATGCTATTATTAAAAAATTAGCTGATAAAAAAGAAATAGGTTGGATTAATAAAAAAGAAATTCCATACAGTGAATATGAAAAAAATCTTCCTCTTTCTGATGAAGATTTAAAAGATGCTGAGGAACGTCTTAAAAGATTTGCTCCATTTATAAAAAAATCTTTTCCTGAAACAGAAGGAACAAATGGGATAATAGAATCTCCATTAGAACCAATATTTTCTATGCAAAAAACTCTTGAAAAAAAATATAATGCTCAAATTCCTGGAAAATTATATTTAAAAATGGACAGCCATCTTCCTGTAGCTGGGTCTATAAAAGCTAGAGGCGGAGTATATGAAGTTTTAAAACATGCAGAAGAATTAGCTATTGAGGCAGGAATATTATCTATTAATGATGATTATTCAATTTTAGCAGATGAAAAATTTAAAAAATTCTTTTCCTCTTATAAAATTCAGGTAGGATCAACTGGAAATCTAGGTCTAAGTATAGGTATAACAAGTGCTGCTCTAGGATTTGAAGTTATTGTTCATATGTCAGCTGATGCAAAACAATGGAAAAAAGATATGTTGAGATCAAAAGGAGTAAAAGTTGTTGAATATGCTGATGACTACGGAAAAGCGGTTGAAGAAGGAAGAAAAAATTCAGACGCAGATTCTAAAAGTTATTTTGTAGATGATGAAAAATCATTGAATCTATTTTTAGGATATACTGTTGCAGCTTCAAGATTAAAAAAACAATTAGATGAAAAAAATATTTTCATTGATAATGAACACCCTTTGTTAGTTTATATTCCATGTGGAGTAGGAGGTGCTCCTGGTGGGGTTGCTTATGGCTTAAAAAGAATTTTTAAAGAAAATGTATATATTTTCTTTATTGAACCTACTTTGGCCCCTTGTATGCTTTTAGGAATGGAAAGTGGATTTCATGAGAAAATCAGCGTTCGTGATATCGGAATAAATGGAATAACACATGCTGATGGACTTGCAGTTGCAAGACCTTCTGGTCTTGTAGGAAGAATGATGGATTATATTTTAAGCGGAGAATTTACTCTGGAGGATTACAAACTTTATGATTATTTAAGATGTTTGAATGAATCAGAAAATATAAGGATAGAACCATCATCATGTGCTGCCTTTGAAGGTCCTGTATCTTTATTAAAATATGAAGAAACAAAAAACTATATTGAAAAAGAATTGGAAAAAACATAGAAAATGCTTATCACATCTGCTGGGCAACTGGTGGAAGAATGGTTCCAAAAGAGGATATGGAAAAATTTTTAGAAACTCATTTAAAATAAGGGGGATTAAATTATGAAAAAAGAAAATCTTAAAACTCCAGCGATTCTACTAAATTTAAATGCATTAGAAAACAATATAAAAACATACCAAAAAATGTGTACCAATAATGGAAAAGAATTATGGCCTATGATAAAAACTCATAAAAGTATGGAACTTTTAAAAATGCAAATAGAAGCTGGGGCAACTGGTGCTTTATGTGGAACATTAGATGAAGCTGAAGCTTGCTGCAAAATAGGATTAAAAAAATAATGTATGCCTATCCAGTGGCAAGTAAAGAAAGCATAGAAAGAGTAATAGAATTAACTAAAAAAAGTGATTTTATAATAAGAATTGATAATTTAGAAGCTGCTAAAATGATAAATGACATGGCTGTTGCTGCTGATACAGTTGTAAGTTATACAATTATAGTCGATAGTGGTTTACACCGTTTTGGATTACCTGTAAATAAAATTGTTGAATTTGCAGATAAATTAAAAACTATGAAGGGATTGAAATTAAGAGGAATCTCCACTCATCCTGGTCATGTATATTCTGCAACTTGTGAAAATGAGGTTCATAAATATGTTATTGATGAATGCAAAACTTTAGATACTGCTAAAAAATATATGAATGATGCTGGCTATGAATTAGAATATATAACAAGTGGTTCAACACCAACATTTAGTGAGGCTGTAAAAGATAAAAATATAAATGTACTTCATCCTGGAAATTATGTATTTTTAGATAGTATTCAGTTATCTATAAAAAAGGCTGAAATAAATGATTGTGCTTTAACTGTTTATGCTACAATAATTTCTCATCCTAAAGAAGATTTATTTATCTGTGATGCTGGAGCTAAATGCCTGGGACTAGACCAGGGAGCTCATGGAAATAATTCGATAGTAGGTTTTGGAACTGTAATTGGTCATCCTGAAGTAATTGTTGCATCTCTTTCAGAAGAAGTGGGAAAACTTCATATTCATGGGGAAACTAACTTGAAAGTAGGAGATAAAATAGAAATTATTCCTAACCATTCATGTTCTACTGCTAATTTATGCAGCTATTACACAGTTATAAAAGATAACAATGTATTAAAAAGCATTCCTGTAGATGTCAGAGGAAATAGTTTTAAACAAATTTAACTTCAATAAAATATAAAGATAGAAAGGGAATTGTTACAAATTGATGATTTTTAATCAGTGATTTGAACAATTCCTTTTTCTATGCAATATTTTTATTTGAACTGTTTAGAAAATCTCACAATCTCTTTTCTTTTTAATTTATTTTATTTTTTAAATATATGTATTCTAAAAATGATTTTAATGTACTTTTTTAACAATAAATATTATGAAAATATATATAAAATATTATAAAGATATAATTTTTAAAATTGACTAGTAGCAAAAAAAATTATATAGTTTGAATACAAAGTTCCGAACACGTGTTAGTAAATTTGTTTTTGATAAATAAATTAAGAGGTGAAAAAAATTAATAGTAAAATTATAGCCCAACTTGCCGGAGTTTCTAGAAGTACAGTATCAAGAGTTATAAATAATTATCCAGATATTTCACCTGAAACAAAAGAAAAAGTTTTAAAAGTTATAGAAGAAAATGGATATTATCCAAATTTATCTGCAAAAAAATTAGCTGGAAAAAAATCTGGAATTATTGGATTATTTGTTTATACTGGAAAATCTAGTACGAATGAAAAAAGTTATAAAAAAATATCTGAATCTTTATATTATTCAGAATTAATATCAAAAATTATTGATGCAGCAGAAAATTTAGGATATCTAATATTAGTTTCATATATTAATAAAAAAGGAACTACATGGGAAAAAATATTTGCCAATGGAATTATAGATGGTGCTCTTGTTATTTCTGGGGGAAAAAAATTCAAAGAAATAGAAAATCTTATAAATTCTAAAAATAAAATAGTTCTTTTAGATTATGAAAAGAATGTATCTAATACCACTGTATCTGCTATTAATCCTAATCATTTTGAAGGTGGATATAAGGCAACTCAATATTTGATTGAAAATGGACATAGAAACATTCTACATCTTACAGGAGAAATAAAGAGAAAAACTTCAATTAAAAGAGCACGAGGTTATTTAAAATGTTTGAAGGATAATAATATAGAAAAACAAAAAATAATATCTGGAAAGTTTACTCAAGAAAGTTCATACAAAATAATAGATGAGTATATTAAAAAAAATAAAGAATTTGATTATACTGCTATTTTCGCAGGTAACGATTACATAGCATTAGGTGCTATGAGAGCTTTATCAAAGCATGGAATTAAAGTTCCTCAAAAAGTTTCAATAATTGGTTATGATAATATGGAGCTTTGTGAATATACTACTCCAAAAATAACAAGTGTAAATCATCTTGATGATTTTATTGCTGAAAAGGCATTAATAAAATTAATGAACATTCTAAAAGGGGAACATGGGGTTGTAGAAAATACCGAAATTAGAGTTATAGAACGAGGGAGTGTTTTAAATATAAAAACTAAATAGGTATTCTAAAGTTTATTAAAGTTAAATTTTAATAAACTTAAAATAAATAAAAATGCTTTAGGAGGGTTATATGAAAGGAAAGAAAAATATTTTTAGGTTAGGGCTTTTTTTAATGCTGGGGGTTTTATTTTTAATTGCAGGTTGTGGAAAGAAGGAAGAAAACAAAGTTAGAATTATAAAGGTCAGTCATGTTTTTCAGACTAATGAACCTACACATATCTACATTTCACAAGCAGCAGATAGAATTAATGAAAGATTAAAGGGACAGATTGAGCTACAAGTTTATCCAAATGGAGAATTACCTTCATATAAAGATGCTATTGAACAGGTTTTAAGAGGAAGTGACTTTATTTCTGTAGTTGATCCTAGCTATATAGGTGATTATGTTCCTGATTTTACTGCTTTAGTTGGACCAATGCTTTATACAACATATGAAGATTATACAAATGTTACAAGCAGTGATTTTGTAAAACAGTTAGAAAAACAAGCTGAAGATAAAGGAATCAAAGTATTGTCTTTAGATTTCATTTTTGGATTTAGACATATAGTTACTGATAAAGTTATAGTTAATCCTGAAGATTTAAAAGGTTTAAAACTTAGAGTTCCTGCAAGTAAATTATGGATCGATACATTTAATGCTTTAGGAGCTAATCCAGTAGCAATGCCATGGAGTGAGACTGTTAGTGCGTTACAGCAAAAAGTTATTGATGGAACTGAAACTACTTTTTCTTTTATGTCAAACAGTAAACTTTATGATTTAAGAAAAAATGTTGCTCTTAGTGGACATTTTTTAGGAACTGGTGGAGTATATATTTCTACTAAAGTTTGGGATTCTTTCACTGATGAACAAAGACAAGTTATTCAAGAAGAGATTACAAAAGCTGCTATAGATAATAATAAGAAAATGTATGAATTAGATGAAAATTTCAAAAAAGATATAGTTAAAAATGGAATGATTTTAAATGAAGTTAACTTAGAGGAATTTCAAAAAAGAGTTAAAAAAGTATTTGATGAATTCCCTGGATTTTCTCCAGATGTATATGAAAAAATTCAAAATGAAATAAAAAAATAATGTAGGAGAATTATATGAAGAAGATTTATATAGATGATTTAATATCTTGCACATTTTTAAGTTTTACTATAATTATAGTAATTTTAAATGTTGGAATGAGATACTTTTTCAATTCTCCAATAAAAAGTGCTGAAGAAATAGCAACTATATGTTTTATTTGGTCTGTCTTTGTAGGTGGAGCCAGTTGTTATAGAAAAAAAATGCATATGGGAATTGATATATTAACTCAAACATTACCTAAGAAATTTAAAAATTATGTTGAGCTATTAATTAATATAATAGTGATGTTAATGAACGGAGCTTTTTTCTGTTTAAGTTTAAAGTTTACAATAATTTCTAGAGTAAAACCTACTGCTGTTTTAGGAATTTCATCTATGTATGTTAATTCTTCTTTAATTATAGGTTTTGGATTAATTTTTATATACTCTATTCTAGAAATTTTAAAAAATATAAAAACAATATTAGGAAAAAAAGGAGATGAAAATGTATAGCTTTCTACCTATTTTAATATTATTTATTTTCTTCTTTTTAAATATTCCAATATGTTTTGCTTTAATGGGAGCTACATTATTCTTTTTTGGATTTTTAGATACAAGTATGGATCTAGATTTAATAATGCAGCATTTTATAAGAAGTGCTGAATCCTTTCCATTATTAGCTATACCATTTTTTATAATGGCAGGATCAATTATGAATTATTCTGGTATAAGCAAAAGATTAATGGGAATGGCTGAGGTTTTAACTGGACACTTAACTGGAGGACTTGCTCAGGTTAATATATTATTAAGTGTTTTAATGGGTGGAATTTCTGGTTCTGCCAATGCTGATGCAGCTATGCAGTGTAAAGTTTTAGTTCCTGAAATGGTAAATAGAGGATATTCTAAAGGATTTTCAGCAGCAATAACAGCTGCTTCTTCAATAGTCAGTCCAATTATCCCACCAGGAATTGTATTAATTATATATGCTCTGCTTTCTAATGTTTCTGTTACAAAAATGTTTATAGCTGGATATGTTCCTGGTGCATTAATAGCAATTTCTTTGATGATAACAGTTGCTATTATCTCTAAAAAAAGAAAATATGTTCCTGTAAGAGATAAAAGAGCTTCTCTTCAAGAAGTTTTCAAACAATTTAAAGAATCAATTTGGGCTCTTATTCTACCTTTTATAATAATATTAGGAATGAGAATTGGAATTTTTACACCTACTGAAGCTGGAGCAATAGCTGTTGTAATTACAACATTAATTGGAATTTTTATATATAAAGAATTAAAATTAGAAAAATTTATTGATATTTTAAAAGAAACTGTTTATGGAACAAGTACTGTAATGTTCATTATCATAGCAGCAAATGTATTTGGATCTTATTTAAGTTGGGAAAGAATTCCTTTGAAATTGACTAATATCTTATTAGAATTTAGTACTAGCCCATGGTCTTTATTATTATTGATCAATTTAATATTGCTTTTTGTAGGAATGTTTATAGATGGAGGAGCAGCCATGATAATTTTAGCTCCTTTGTTAATTCCAGCTGCTTTAAAATTAGGAATTGATCCTTTACATCTAGGTATAGTAATGGTAGTAAATATTATGATAGGTGGAGTGACACCTCCATTTGGTTCAATGATGTTTCTTACTTGCTCATTATTGAACATAAAGTTAGAGGAATTTATGAAAGAAATAGCTCCTTTTATCATTGCTCTTTTGTTAGTCTTGCTTATGTTGACTTATATCCCTGATATAGTACTGTTTCTACCAAATTTATTAAGTTAGCCAAATTAAGGAGGAAAAATATTGAATAAAAATTTAGTACATATCAGTGATTTGATATTTTATAAAAAAACTTCTAAGGATATACTTGAATTTTTAGAAAAAAATAAAATAGAAAACTTAGAATTTTTTATAGAACCACTTGATGAAGAATATACAAAAAAAATGATAGAAATACTTGAAAACCATGAACTTAAATCAGTTTCTTTCCATGGACCCTTTAGGAAATGTAATCTAGCAGATATGACAAAAGATTCATGGGAAAGGACTCTATACAGCTATGAAGAAAGCTTTAAACTTTCAAAAAAATATAATCCTTCTTTCATGGTTTTACATAGTAATGAAGGGATTCCTTCTCAAAAAATAGATGAAGAATTAAAAAATAAAATTTCAGAAAAAATTGATTTATTAGTAAAATTAGGTAATAAATATGATATTAATATAGTTATTGAAAATGTTGGAATAGGAAGAAATATGGTATTTTCTCAAAAAGAGTATGAGAGTATGATATTAAAAAATAATTATAAATGTTTAATTGATATTGGTCATGCTTTCTTAAATAAATGGGACATCAATGAATTGATAAAAAATTTAAAAGATAATATATTAGGATATCATTTTCATAATAATAATGGATTGTATGATGAGCATAAACCTATTTTTGAGGGAAAATTTAATTATCTATCTATAATTGAATTAATAAAAACGTATACTCCTACTGCAAATATTGTATTGGAATATGACTTTAATGAAAACCCTGAAATTTTATTGAACGACTATAATAAGTTAAAAGAATTATTTAATTAAAAAAAACTCTCTTAATCTCAATTTATTAATCAAGGATTAAGAGAGTTTTTTATTTTAGGCTTTATTTTTATTCTAATCCAATTATTCTTTCAGCCATTTCTTTTATAAAAATATTAAACAATTCTTTATTTTTATTTAAATTTGGAATTTGAGATAAAATATAGTCATTAGCCCTTAATTTTTCATTTTCTAAAAGCATTCCTATTATTTTTATATTCCTTGTGAACATACTTATTTCTTTCACATTTTTATTTTCTATTTTTTTATCAAATAAGTAGTCTTGTTTTAAAAAACCAATAAATTTAGGTTGTCTATCTGGAAATGAATAATACGAATCATTATATTTTTTAATCATATTATTTCTCAATTCATTTAAATCATGAAATTCTTTTATTAAAAGTATAAAAGTGTCATTCATAAATAAATCAATTATTGTAGGAATAGCTATATAATCTGATACCATCAATAAATTTTTACTTATTTCTTTCATAGTTGCTGGAAAATCTATTATAATATAATCTAAATTATATTTTTCTTCCATTTTATTAAAAAATTCATTAAATGCTCCTGCTATATTTCCAAATATTTTCATATTATTCTCTTTTTTATGAGCAAAAGAAAGTGTAATTTCAAGCTTTAGTATTTCACTGCTTCCAGGAGTTAAAAATAATTTATCAGAAAATACTTGTGGATCTACAGCTGATATTGGTATAGGCTGACCTTCAAATGCTCTTAATACTGCTTTATGTAAATCAACAACTGATTCTTTTATTCTGCTATTATTTAAATTTAAAGATAATTTTGTTAAGCTGCATTGTGGATCTGCATCTATCATCAATACTCTTTTCCCTGCATCTGAAAGAGCTTTCGCCATATAATATGCAGAAGTACTTTTTCCTATTTTTTCTTTATAATTATAAAGTGATATCCTTTTTGCCATATCTTTTCCCTCCTGTTTTTTATATTTCAATACCTTAAAAATAAGGTTATTACTTTTTATTCTATCTCTTATATATTAACATATTATTTTGATTTTATATAATAAAAAAACAGATAAATCTAATATATCTTCTATCTTAATCAAGATACATTATAGAATTTCTCTGTTTTTTTCAAGGTAATCAACTTCTTTAGTTAATTTTCTTAATCTAAATTATCATCAAACTTATTGCCATAACTATCATTCCTAATATCATACTATAGGTAGCAATATGATGATTTCCATCATTTTGGGCTGAAGGAAGAAGTTCATCTAATGCTATATAAACCATTATTCCTGCTACTGTTGCTAATAGCATTCCAAATACTTTTTCATTTAAATAATTTTTAAGAAGAACATAGCCTACCAAGGCTCCTAAAGGCTCTACCAATCCAGAAATAAGAGAAAAAGCAAAGGCTTTTTTTCGACTTCCTGTTGCATAATATATTGGAGCAGATACAGCTATTCCTACTGATATATTATGGATAGCTATTGCTGTAGCAACAGAAAACCCCAAAGCTGGAGTTTTTAATACTGATGCAAATATTGCCATTCCCTCTGGAAAATTGTGTATTCCTATTGCAATAGCAGTCATTACTCCCATTCTATATACTGATTTTTCCTCATTTTCCTCTTCATTTTCTTTTAAACAAAATTTTTCTGTAATAATCATAAAAATCATTCCTGCAAAAAATAAAATAACTGCCAGCCATAATCCTCTGCTCCCATTATAAATTTCAACTAATGTTTCTCTTGATTCCATAAATATTTCTACAAATGCAACATATATCATTACACCACTTGCAAATCCTAATGAAGCTGAAAGAAACTTTTTATTTGTTTTTTCCCTACAAAAGATATAATACTTCCTACACCCATTGCAAGTCCAGCTAACAATGTGAGAATGAAAGCTATCATTACATTTCCTGTTCCTATCATAACTGCTTACTCCTTTCTCTAACTATCCTCAATTTTCATATATTTTTAAATATAAATTAACTACTTGTTTATATTATACTCTTTAATTTCTTATTACCTTTTTATTAAAAAACCAAAGAGGAGATTTCTCCCCTCTTAATTAACTTTTTTGATTATTTCTTTTTATTATTTAAAATTTTTTTATAATCTTCTCTAGTATACCCATCATAATCATATCCTTCAGGATTATAACCCTCTATATCATGATTATCTATATCATATCCACTTGGATCATAGTATGTGCCAGTTATTTTATGTTTCCTTACATTTTCTCCCTCAGTATAAAAACCTCTTTCATCTATATTAGCACAAGAGCTTAATAATAATAAAATTATAGATAAAAATAATATCTTATTCATTTTTCCTCCTAATTTTATCTATTTTTTAACAATCAATTTTATAAAATATATATTTTATGATATAATTTTTTTATTTTTTGTCAAATTAATATAAAAAGTATTCTAAAATTCTTTAAATAAAAGTTTATTTACTTTAAAATACAACCTAATTATACTTATGGGATTTTACTTTAAAAAATTGGTATAAAAATGCATTAATAAAAGTAAGAATAAAACCAATTAAAAATATTACAATACCTAAATATAATGTAGTTTTTATTTTTTGACTGACAAAGGCTCTTATAAAAAATCCCGAAGAAAGTAAAATTATAAAGTTCAAAACAAAATAAGAAAAATAATATTTAAATTTATATCTATCATCTTCTATCCAATGGCTAAAAATTATTACACTTTTACTTAATGAAGTATACTGTATTATCTGTAACAAGTATTTATTTTCATCAAGTATAACTCCAGTAAGAAAAATTGTTCCAAATATATGAAATATTATTCCTACTGTTAACACATATTTATCTAAAACATTCCACATATGACACCTCCTTAATAAATTTTATAATCTTATAAAATTTAATCTTTTCCATTCTTTTTGTTTATATTATAAGACTTTTTACATAAATGTCAAAATTAAAAAATTAAAAGCCACTTATTTCTATATTAATTTACTTTTTATATTTTTTATTAATCTTTTACTGTCTAAAAGATTAATAAATCTAGCTATTTTTACGATTTTTCTTAAATTTATGTTATAATAGGGTACAATACTCGAAAAATTGGGGAGGAAAAATACATGAAAAATATTATATTACTCTTTTCTGTAATATTTCTATTATTAAGTTGTAATAGTGAAAAAAATAATACAACAATACCTCAAAAAACTACATTTTTTTATGAAAAAGAAAATATTTTGGGAATTAGCAAACACTTTTCTGGTATACTTACAGAAAAATACCACAATGGACAGTTGAAAAAAGTTACATGTTATAAAGATGGTACCAAAAATGGTCTAGAAAAAATTTATCACCTAAATGGAAAAATTAAATTAGAGGGAAACTATAAAAACAATATAGAAGATGGTATATTCAAAACTTATTACCAAAATGGAAATTTAAATATTGAAACTGAATTTAAGAATGGACTTCCTAACAACTTATTTTTAAAATATCATCTCAATGGAAAGTTAGCTTTAAAAGGAATGTATAAAGATGGCAAACCCCATGGTGAATGGAAAAGTTATTATTATAATGGGGAACTTGAATCTGAAAAAAAATATCATAACGGTATAAGTAGTGGTGAATGGAAGATTTACTATGAAAATGGCAGTCTAAAATGGAAAGGCATCTATGAAAATGGAAAGCTTATTGCAGAGCAATTTATGATTTTATTATAGTTTATAAAAAGACATCAAATAGTATTTTGATGTTTTTTTTGTTAATAATAAAATATTTAATTATTTTCATAGGATTTCAATTTAAAAAACTGATATAAATATGAACCTGCAAATGACATTCCTATCCCCATAACTACAACTATCCATGTTACTTCTTTCACATCTTTATTAATCAAAAATGTTTCCATAAATAGTCTAATAAGAGTTTCTAAAGAAAAATCACTTATAATACAGGGAATATAATATTTTAGAATAAATCTATCATCTCCTATCCATCTAGTAAATATTAATATATTTCTCAAACACGATATGTATGTAACTATTAACATAGATGTTCTTGATTTTTCATTAAGAACAATTAATACAAATATTATTCCAATTATATTTACACATATTCCTAACTTCAACACAAACATATCAAAAAATCTTTTCATGAAATTCCTCCGATGTCCTTGTTTATTTTATATAATATAGAATTAAATTTTATTAGTCAATAATAAATTAATCTCTACTTTTAAAAGTTTCCTTTAAATTTAAAAAGCTTTTATAAGAAATAAATATTAAGAAATATTAAAAAATATTAAAAAATATTAAAATAAATTTATTAGTTCTAAAAAATCTATTGACATCTTTATATAAAATATGATAATATTACGTGAAATTTTAAGAAAAGGAGAGATTAAAGTGCAAAATTGCCTGCTAAAAAAAGAAATTCAGAACTTATCTGAAAACTTAAAAAAAAGACAGGAACTTGATAGAGAGCTTAAAGAAAGTCTAAATTCTTTCTTTAATTTAATTGATGAAAAAGCTAAAAATAAAGAGATTGCTCTCAGCCCTTCTGAATGGAATACTCTTGGAAGCCTAGCTTATGCTTCTACAGAAAGTACTGAAAATCTTACTCAATTTACAAACTTCCTATTAGAAAAGTTTTAATATTATACTTATCTAAAAAGCATAATATTAAAAATAAAGCTGATTAAAAGATAATTTTTTTATCTATTAATCAGCTTTTATTTTATTTATACATTTATATCTCTAGCTCCATTTTCTATAGCTTTCAAATTTTCTTTTATTTTATTTTTAAAATTTTCATCAGGCATTTTATTTAAAGTTTCCATAATAACTTTATCACCTATTTTTCTTAATCTATCATCTGCATAATCAATCAAAAATTCTTTAAGAGTCATTAACGCATTAGCTTCACACATTACATTTATTTGGCCACTTTTTGCTATCTCCATAAATCTATCCCCTGTACGTCCATTTCTATAGCAAGCTGTACAATAACTTGGTACATATCCTCCTTTCATTAAACTTTCTATCATCTCTAAAGGTGACCTGTTATCTCCAAGCTCAAACTGTGGTTTTTCTTTACTGTCCTTTTCTCTTTCAGAGTATCCTCCTACTCCAGTACATGATCCACTACTCACTTGAGATATTCCTAATTTTATTATTTCATCTCTAAGCTCTGCTTCTTCTCTAGTTGAAAGAATAAGTCCTGTATATGGAACAGCAAGCCTTAATACAGCTACCAATTTCTTAAAATCCCCATCTGATACAAGATATGGATAATCTTTCAATGACACATTTTCTGCTGCCCTCAATCTTGGAACTGATATTGTATGAGGACCTACTCCTGTTATTTTTTCTAGAGCATCAGCATATCTTATCATAGATATAGTTTCATATTTAAAATCATATAACCCATACAATACTCCTATTCCTACATCATCTATTCCTGCTTCTCTTGCTCTGAACATAGCTGTTGTATGATACTCATAATCTCTTTTAGGTCCATTTAGATGCACTCTCTCATAGGTAGGTTTATGATATGTTTCTTGAAATAATATATATGTACCTATTTCTGCCTCTTTCAGTCTTTTATAATTTTCAACAGTTGTTGCTGCAATATTTACATTAATTCTTCTTATACTTCCATTTTTAAATTTAATCGAGTATATATCTTTTATACAATCTAGTATATAATCTAATGAACAATTAATAGGGTCTTCTCCAGCTTCTAAAGCTATTCTTTTATGTCCAAGCTTTTCTAGTGATTTTACTTCTTCTATAAGCTCTTCCCTGTTTAATTTTTTTCTGCTTAATTCATCATTGTCATGCTTATATCCACAATATTCACAATTATTTACACAATAGTTGCTTACATACAAAGGAGCGAACATTACAATTCTCTTTCCATATATTTTTTCTTTTATTTTCCTTGCAGTTTCAAACATTTCTTCAAGAAGTTCAGTGTCGTTTATACTGAGCAAAACAGCAGCTTCTTCATCAGTAAGCCCTTTAGCTTCCAGAGCTTTCTCTAATATTTTTCTTACTAATTCTTTATTCTCAGCTTTTTTTTCTGATTCTTTTATTAAAAGGTTTATATTATTTTCAGTTAAAAAATCCAATTCATACTTTTGTCCCATAAAAACCCTCCTTCAATAATTGTTTATATTATATCATATTTAACAGCATATTTTACTTTTAATTTTTCAAACTGCATATTTATTTTGTATAAAAATATAAAAAATTATATATATAAAAACTGAGACTTATTTCTAAGTCTCAGTTAAAATTTTTACTTTATTCCAATTATTTCATACTTTTTTAATAGTTCCAATGGGTGATATGATTCTTTTGCTTCTCTTAATCCCTCATCACCAAAATCATCTTCTCTATTTACATACTTATAATCAGTAAATTCTTTTTCAAGAAAAGTCATATTTATCATTTGATAGCTTCCTACATAATTATTTAAACCCTTCTCAATATGTATAACTACATATTCATCATTTATTGCTTCTCCCAATGTATAGGCTACTATCTTTCCTTCTACTCTTAATATTCCACCTTTTATTCCCAATACATTAAAATTATGAAGAAGATTTAGTATTCCCATATTTTCATTCCTCAATACTGGAATAATTTCACATTCCTTATCATGGCACCAATTAGTTTGAAAATCTATAACTTCTCCAATATTTTCAGCAGTCACTGGTTCATAACTATAATTATAACTTTTCATAAAATTGTGTACTCTATTTTTTTTCTTAGCATATTTTCTTCCTTTTAAATAAGCTAAGCTTTCTATCGAATAAATATAGTCATAACTATCTCTTCTTTCTTCAAGGATAAAAGTATCTTCAAGTTTATCTTTCCATTCTTCAGGAACAAGAACTATTTTTTTATTATTTTGAAGCAACTCTTTTATTATATTCTTCATTGCTCCTATTACACTTTCATCTTTTGGAATAGGCATAAAACAGTATTCATCTTCCACAAATGTTCCACAGACAATCAATATATCATTTTCTATTTTATAATGCAGATTTTCACCTTGGCTCCATAAAAAAAGATTAGTAAAATTGTAATCACAAGTTCTAAATTTCCCTTTGGTAAAATTATCTATTAGCTCCTTATCTTCAATAGTCAACTTTTTCCAGTCCATAATTTGTATATCTCCTTAGTCTAAATTATATTTCATTACCATAATATCATACTAGAAAATATACTTTTTTACCAGTCTTTTTCCTTTTTTTATTTTGCTAATCTGTAAATAGCCTCTACATATATCTTCAACCATGTGTCTATTTTATCAATTTCAAGGTATTCATTTTTTTGATGCATATTATTTTCTTGTGATGATAAAAGAGCTCCAAATGCGACTCCATTAGTTACTTCTCTTGCATAAGTTCCTCCACCAATGGCTACTGGTTGAGCATCTACATCTCCTGTTATTTCTTTGTAAATATCCATTAGTGTAGATACAAGAAAGCTGTCCTTAGCTACATACAAAGGAGCTGAATTTCCAGTAACTTCAAGTTCCATTTTTCCAGCAGTTTTTTCTTTCAATGTTTCAATAACCTTAGTATTAGGTACAAGAACTGGACATCTCATATCTATACATAATTCTAACTTTCCATTTTCAAGTGTCATCTTTCCTAGATTAAGAGTAAGACTTCCACTTTCTTCATCTTTGAAATTTATTCCAAAAGAAGCTCCATTATTCTCCATTTTTATATATTCTCTAAAAAATTCTACTAATGAGTTTAACTCATCATTTTTAATATTTACAGTTCCTAAAAATGCAAATAATGCACTGATAGAATTATATCCCTCTGTTGGTCTAGCAGCATGAGAAGACTTTCCTAAAGAAGTTATATAATATTTTCCATCTTTTTCTTCGACTTCTATCTTGTATTCTTTTCCCTCATTAAAAGAAGCAGCCTTTTCTACTACTTCATCTACATATCCTATTGGAAGTACTGCTTCTGTTCTATCTGGAACAGAATTATATGCATTTCCTCCTTTTATAGTTATATTATTTAAAGTTTTATAAGTATTTGCAAGCTTTACACGGACTATACCTTTTTCTGCAAATGTTACAGGAAAACTTGAATCAGGAGTAAATGCCAATGTAGGTTGAGGCTGTTTTAATGTATTAAAATAATGCTCCATACAAAGACTTCCAGTTTCTTCATTAGCTCCTATTATCATTCTAACTTTTCTACTTAATTTAACTCCAGAATCCTTTATTGCCTTCATAGCATAAAGGCAGACCATAGAAGGACCTTTATCATCTAAAGTACCTCTTCCAAAAATTTTCCCATCTGCTATAGTTGCACTGTATGGAGGATAAGTCCATCCCTCACCTTCAGGTACTACATCTACATGACCTAATATTCCTACAGTTTCTTCTCCTTCACCAAACTCTATAGTACCAGCATAATTGTCAAAATTTTTAACTTCAAATCCTAATTCTTTTCCTAAGTTTAAAAAATATTGTAAAGCTTCTGCTGGACCATCACCAAAAGGTTTCCCTTCTTTTGCAGGTTCCTGAACACTTTTTATCTGCACAGCACCCTGTATTCCTTTTATAACTTCCTCTTTATAATCCAACACTTTTTTTTGTAAATCCATTTAATATCCTCCATTTTTCTTTTTTAAAAAAGCTGTACTCCTGTTTCTGATTGCAATTTTCTATATTTCTTGTAGAAGAATCTTAGATATTCATATTCAAATGGTGAACCACTTGCATAATATCTAAATTTTGTATTTTTTCTTTTATCAACTGAATTAAGTGCAAATACTTCTGGACTGTCTATATCAAATAAATCTGCTGCTTCATAAGGATCCAATACTCCAAGAGCTAAAGTATTTACTCCTGTTCCTACTGCATCTCTTAAATTACTTGGTCCTAAGAAAGGAAGAATTAAATATGGTCCCTCTCCTACTCCATAATGAGCTAAAGTTAATCCAAAATCTTCATATGGTTTTGGCATTCCTAAAGAAGATGCTGTATCAAAAACTCCTCCTGCTCCTAATGTTGCATTTATTGAAAATCTTCCTATAGCTCTCATAGCTTTTTTTATTTTAAATTGCAGCAGTGAATTACCCGTTATAGTTATATTTTGTGTATTTCTAAAGAAATTCTTTACTCCTTTTTGTACAAAAGTAGGTGTTATAAGATTATAAGCATCTACCACTGGTAAAAATACATATTTATCAAAAGTATAATTAAAATAATATATTCTTCTATTTAAAGGTTCCCATGGGTCATACACTCCAAAATATTCTGCTATTTCATTATTATCATTTTTTACTTCTAATTTCTCAGTTACATCAGCAAATGAAAATGTAAAAATTGAAATCATCATAAGGAGTAAAATAAATTTTCTTTTAGTTCTCATAATCAAGCACGCCCTCCTTCAGAAATTTCAGCATTACATCTACATTTGTTTTGTAATACATATTTCCACAATGACCTCCATAAGGATATATTATTAATCTTTCCTTAAAAGTATTCTCTAAAAATTCAAAATCTTTCTCTCCTAATATAATTTCATCTTTATTTGTTACAACTGCTATTTTATCTGCATTTTTTAAATAATCTTGTATTTGCTGAAGTTTAGTATGCTGCAAAAGATCATTAATGCTTACATTCCCTCCCATTTTTTCATTAAAGTATGGATAAGCAAGTCTATACATATAATCTTCAAAACCAGCAAAATTTATTTTTTCAAAATATGGAAACATATTTGTAAATTTTCCAACTGGTTTATCTACATAAACTTTTCTATTATTTATTAAGTCAGTTACATAGTTAATATCAATAGCAGTTAACCTAAATACTAAACCTATTAATTCTCCCATTTCTTCATCTGACATTTGATCTTTGGCAAACATGCTATAGATGAGTTCTTCTGTTATTTCTGTATAACCATTTTTTACTGAATCTGAAAGTTTATTAAATACTTTATTAATAAGTTGTTCTAAATTTTCAACTTTTCCTTCTGTAGGTATATCTAAAGCTTTATCAAGCTTTACTGCTGATTCATAAATATCTACTGCAGGATTAATCATAAATACTCTTTTAAAATTAAATGCTTTTTCTGTTTCATCAATATAAGAAACTATAGCTGATTCAGTAGCACCTAAGCTATATCCTACAACATAAAAATCAGAAACATTTATTTTATCCTTTACGATTTTATATGTTTCTTTCATAACATTGTATATGTCTTTTCCATCGTCCATTATCATTCCAGGCATTCTATTACTAGATGCATTAATGATGAAATTTGAATGCATTGGTGACGTAATTGATATCACACTATATCCAGCATCATAAAATATTCTTTGAAAAAATACCATTCTTGCTGCATGATAATCTGATCCTGTTCCTGCTAAAAGAAATATTAAAGGTGCCTTTTGTTTTTGTGGAACTAAAGAAAACTCAAATTTATCATTATACCATAAATTCTCTGGCGTTTTTATACTTCCTGGAAGTTTAACCTTATATACTTTTGTTGGAACAGATTCACTTACTCCATTTATCATCAAAGCAGAACTTCCTAGTATAGTTGCCATATATGGATTTTGAAAAGGATACTCATATTTTCCATAAGAAATAGAAAATATAAGAATCATTAATACTCCTATTATCTTTTTCATCTTTCTCCTCCAAACAACTTCATAATAGATATTCTACTTCAATTATCATTTTTTTTCAATACTAACTATTTTTGAATACTAATAAATTTCATATCCTGCCTCTTTAATTTTAGTTATGACAGCATCTCTATGAGCCATATCACTGCATTCTATTACTAGTGTTACTTCCTGCATTGTTATTCCTAGCTCTACATTATACATACTTTGAGTTATAAATAATATATTTGCTCTATTTTCTGTAATCAAGCTTAATAATTTTTCTGTTTCTCCAAATCTGTCATGTACTTTTACTTTAAATTCATATCTTCTTCCTGCATTGATTAATGCTCTATTCAGTACTCTCTCTATAAGATTAACATCTATGTTTCCTCCTGATACTACTGCACATGTTTTTCTTCCTTTACATTCTACTTTTCCTGCTAGTATTGCTGCTAATGGTGTTGCTCCTGCTCCTTCTGCTACTACCTTGCTTTTTTCCATAAGGAATAATATTGCTGTTGCTATCTCATCTTCTGTTACTGTTACTACTTCATCTACATATTGTTTTACCAGTTCCAGTGTTTTGCACCCTACTTTTTTTACTGCTATTCCATCTGCTATTGTTGGTGTCGCACATACTTCACAGCATTCCCCTTTTGCCAATGCTTCTGTCATTGATGCTGCATTTGCTGATTCCACTCCTATCACTCTTACTGAAGGATTTATTGATTTTATTGCTGTTGCTATCCCTGCAAGTATTCCTCCTCCACCTATTGGTACCAATACTGTATCTATATCTATTGCATCTTCTAATATTTCTAATCCTATAGTTCCCTGTCCTGAAATTACATAATCATCATCAAATGGATGTAAAAATATAGCTCCTGTTTCCTTTTGAATTTCACATGCTTTTGCATAAGCATCATCATACACTGTTCCACATAATACTACTTCTGCTCCATATCCTTTTGTTGCTACCACTTTTGCTATTGGAGCTGTTTCTGGCATTACTATTGTTGATTTTATCCCCTGAGCTGTTGCTCCCAAAGCTATTCCTTGGGCATGATTCCCTGCTGATGAGGCAATAACTCCTTTTTTCTTTTCCTCTTCTGTAAGGTTAGCTATTCTATTTAATGCTCCTCTTACTTTAAATGATCCTGTCTTCTGAAGATTTTCAAGTTTGAATAATACTTTACCCCCTAGTTCTTTTTCAAGTGTTGGACACTCTATTAAAGGAGTTCTTTTTATCGAATGTTCGATGGTTTCTTTTGCTTTTTTGATGGTTTCTAATGTTACTGCCATGACTTTCCTCCTATATTATAATTTAAATAATTTTTAATTTTTTTAATAGTAAAATTTTATTTTCACTTTTTTAAATTATTTAATTTACTCTTTATGTCTATATTATAGAACTTTTCTTTCGATTTTTCAACATTTTCAAGTGAAAAATATCATATTTTTTTACTAGTAAAAGAAAAAAGTGGAGATACTGTCAAACAGTACCTCCACTTTTATATAAAAATTAATTTAGAATTATTGATTTACTTTTTCAGATAATCCTTTTCCTGCCTTGAATTTTACTACTTTCTTAGCTTCAACTTCCATTTCTTCACCAGTTTGTGGATTTCTACAAGTTCTAGCAGCTCTATCAGCAACTTCAAATTTTCCAAATCCTAGGAAAGTAATATCTTCTCCACTTACTAAACCTTCTTCAATAACTGCTAAAAAAGCTGCAGCTTTTTTTTCAGCATCAATTTTAGTTGCAAATTCTCCTTTTTCAAAATATAAATCAATAAACTCTTTTTTAGTCATTATAATTCCTCCTTAATTTTTTAGCTATATTCTTTATACCATAACTTTTAAAAATTTACAAATTATTTTATATTTTTTTACCTACTTACTCTATTTTTAGTTATCTTATAAATAGAATACAGCATTAATACTGCACTTAATATTTGAATTATTGATAAAACATTTCCATTAAATATATAGTCAAACAATATGCTTGACACAGGGAAACAAAGTTCACACATTGTTGCTACATTTGCTTTAATATATCTAAGCCCTTTATAATATAAAAGTATTGCCCCACTTCCACTTGTAAGACCTATTATAACAAATATCAGCCATTGAAATGGAGTTGTATGGTTTATATATCCAAGACTCCCTGTAAAAAAAGCTATAAAAAACATTATAAAAGCTGTTAATCCATACCTTAAATACAAAGCTGTTCTGAAGGAAGCATTTTTTAAAATCCTTTTTCCAAATACAGTGGCACTTCCAAAAGAAAATGCTGCTAAAAGTGCATAAAAACAAGCTAGTAACATATTTCCATTATACACCATCTGAGGCATATTAAATTGAAAAGTAAGAAAATATCCTCCTATAAGGGCCATTACTGCCCAAAATAAAAATCCTTTGCCTTCTCTCTCTTTCAGTATTACTCTAGCCAATATAATAGCAAATACAGGCTGTAATTTTTGTAAAAGTGTAACTACAGTAAGATGATGAAAATTTACTAAGAATAATGCTTTTACTATTGAAAGTGTTCCTAAACTACCTCCAAATAATGCAACTAAAAAGAAAAACATTAAATCTCTTTTATCTAGCTTTTTTATATTCTTTAGTTCATCTTTTCCAAATATCAAAGTCATTCCTATAAAAGGAAGAAGGTGTAACATAAAAACCACATAAGGTACACTAAGTTTAAATAGTCTTGGTGTTAGTACTATAGAATCAAATCCCCAAAGTGTAGCTGCAAGACATACAAGCATAGCTCCCATGGTTTCATTTTTTTCATTTAACATTTTTCCTCCTAAAACAACGATATCTGATTAGTTTCACTCAATGAATCTACTGCATTTATAGATTTAAGTTTTTCAATTATTGTTTGTGATATCTTTGTTCTTCTTTTTAGATCTTCATATGATAAAAATTTACTTACTTCTCTTTCTTTTATTAAGTTTTCTATTACTGCTCCTCCTAGTCCATTAAGAGCTATCAGAGGTATTCTTATCTTGCCATCTTCTATTGTAAACTTAAACCCAGCAGATGTATATACATCTATTGGAAGAAATTCATAACCTCTGGCATACATTTCTACTATAATTTCACATATTGCCATTTCAGCCTTTTTCTTTACATCAAGTTTAGGTTCTTTACTCAATACTGCTAAATGTTCCTTTGCTGTTTTAGGATCACTCATTATCTCATAATCAAAATCTTCTGCCTTTCTTGATAAATATGCTGCATAAAAAGCCAGAGGATAATGTACTTTGAAATAAGCTATTCTCATTGCCATCATAACATAAGCAACTGCATGTCCCTTAGGAAACATATATTTTATTCTTCTGCATGACTCTATATACCATTCAGCAACATCATGCTCTTTCATTTCATTTGAGAATTTCTCCCATCCTTCTGGATCTTTTGAAGGTTTTCCCTTTCTTACAAACTCCATTATTTTAAATGCTGTTCCCTTTTCAAGACCTTGGTCAATAAGATAGTTCATTATGTCATCACGCACTGTTATTACTTGGGATAGAGTTGCTTTTTTCTGTCTTATGAATTCCTGAGCATTATTCAGCCACACATCTGTACCATGTGACAATCCTGAGATTCTTACAAGTTCAGCAAAAGTTTTTGGCATAGTATCTATAAGCATCTGTCTTACAAATGGTGTTCCAAATTCTGGTACTCCAAAAGTTCCAACTACTGAGTTTATATCTTCAGGGGTAATTCCTAATGATTCAGTTCCAGAAAATATTTTTAACGTTTCTGGATCAGCAATAGGAATAGTATAAATATCCACTCCTGTATATTCCTGCAGCATCTTTATGGTAGTAGGATCGTCATGTCCAAGTATATCTAGTTTTACTAACTGTTCATCCATTACATGATAATCAAAATGTGTTGTAATAGAATCATTTTTTTCATCATTTGCAGGTTTCTGTACAGGACAAAACTCATATATAGAGTGATCTCTAGGAACTACAACCATTCCTCCTGGATGCTGTCCTGTAGTTTTCTTAGCTCCCTCACATTTCTTGGCAAGTCTGACTATTTCAGCTCTATTTCCTTTCATTTCATGTTCTTCAAAATATTTTCTTACATAACCTTCAGCATTTTTTTCTGCCAATGTAGATATAGTCCCTGCTTTAAATACATTTTCTTTTCCGAAAAGCTGTTCACAATATCTATGTATTTCTGATTGATATTCTCCTGAGAAGTTAAGGTCAATATCTGGTACCTTTTCTCCATTGAATCCCATAAATACTTCAAAAGGTATTGAATACCCATCTCTTTTATATGGCTGCCCACACTTAGGGCATATCTTTTCTGGAAGGTCAATTCCTACCCCTTCTCTTTCTATAAACTCAGAATTTTTACACTCTGGATTTGTACATATATAGTGTGGATAAAGAGCATTAACTTCTGTGATATCCATCATATAAGCAACTAAAGAAGATCCTACTGATCCTCTGGAACCAACTAGATATCCATTATCCAGTGATTTTTTAACCAGCTTTTGAGCTGAAAGATAAAGAACTGAAAAGCCATTACCTATGATAGCCCCCAACTCTCTTTCTAATCTTGCTTTAACTATTTCTGGAAGAGGATTTCCATATATTCTATATGCTTTTTCATATGTCATCTCTTTTACTATATTTTCAGCATTATCTATCTTAGGAGGATAAAATCCATCTGGAACTGGTTTTATAACTTCTATCATATCTGCTATGGTATTTGTTCCTGATACAACTATCTCCTTTGCAATATCTTCACCCATATAGTCGAATTCATTTACAAGTTCTTCTGTTGTTCTGAAATAAAATTTATTGTCTGTTTTATATTGATTCTCTCTATAAACACTTCCACTTCCATAAAGAAGAATACTTCTTATTTTACTATCAGTCTCATTTATATAATGTACATTAGAACTTGCTGTTACTAATTTTCCTCTCTCTTTAGCCAGATTATAAAAATATTTATTCATATCTTCAATCATTGAAAAAGACGAAATAGTCCCAGTCCCATCATCTTCATATAACTCTGAGTACGCTCCCTTTGGAAGAAGCTCTATATAATCATAAAAATCTATATTTTTTTCTATTTTTTCATAATCATATCTCATATAGTAATTAGATAATTCTCCATCATTCATAAAATGTGAAGAAAGAGAACTTCCTATAATCAATCCTTCTCTATATTTTTCTATATGTGACTTTAATACTCTTGGTTTCTTATTTCCATAATAATCAACATGAGCTTCTGATACTAATCTATACATATTATGAAGTCCTTGAAGATTCTTTACCAATACTATTATATTTGAGGTATCTTGTTTTTTTACATTTATTGGTAGAGCACCTGTTATCTCATTGAGATTAGTTATTCCCATTTCCATATATTTTTCAATAAATATAATAAACATATTAGCTGTTGCTTGTGAGTCATCTACAGCTCTATGGTGGTTATCTAATGACAGCCCTAATACTTTATTTAAATTTTTCAATCCATATGCTTTAAGTTCAGGATACAAATCTCTTGCCATTTGTAAAGTATCTATTACTGCAGGCTTATAGTCATATCCCATAATTTTTTTGACATCTCTTCTTATAAATCCCATGTCAAATGGAGCATTATGTGCCACCATTGTAGAATCTCCTACAAATTCCATAAATTTAGGAAGTACTTCCTCTATTGTAGGCATATTGTCAACCATATCTTGAGATATATTCGTAAGTTCTTGTATTTTTTTAGGAATAGTTTTTTTAGGATTAACTAATTGTGAATATCTCTCTACTATTCTTGTTCCTTGAAGTTTTACAGCTCCTATTTCTATTATCTCATGTTCATGAGAATTAAGTCCCATAGTTTCCAAGTCAAATACCACAAAATTTTCTTCTTCTATTGGTATATCCTTACTACTTCTTACCATTTCAGAATCATCATTTACCATATACATTTCACAACCAAGAATAGCTTTAAAGTCCTTTCCTTTAGCTGCTTTATAGGCAAATGGGAAAGAGTGCACCACAGCATAATCTGTTATAGCCATTGCCTTATGCCCATAAGCTATTGCCTGTTTTATAAGATCTGAAATATCTTCTACTCCAACCATCTCACTCATTTTACTATGTGTATGAAGTTCTACCATTTTTTCTGGAGCATTATCAGTTTTTTGAACTTTTACTTTATCAAGTTTATTAATAGAATTCACCATTATTATTTCTTCGTTATCAGAAAATTTATCAATCTGTTTCTTTCCACTTACTTTAATAAAATCTCCAACTGCTACCTCTAATTTCTTATTTTTATCAAGAAATACTTTTGTTGTCAGAGAACTTCTTTCATCTGTTATTCTTATTGTCATCAAAATTTTATCATTTTTGATATCTCTACTTTCAATGGAAAATATTTCTCCTTCAACTATACAAATTTCATCTTCATAAAGTTCTCCAAATTCCTCTATTGAAATAGAATTCCCTTTTATCTCTTTTGTTTTATTACTTGTATATCCCTGTTTTGAAAATCCTTGTTTTACAAAAACCTCATTTGATTTTTGAGGTTTAGATGCTGCTACTTTTGAATTATCAGAATCTATTTTAGCAGATAAAGTTATTATTTCTTTCTGCTTTTGTTTTTCTATCTCTGTTAATTCCTTAGAAAAATCCCCGAGTATAAATTTAACTTTAAAATTATATATTCCATAATTTTCCAGTATTTCTCCAAGTTTATCATCTATTCCAGAATTCATTAGAATTTCTATAGCTGTCTTTTCATTAAGTTCAATATTTACAGCTTCTTCTTCTATTTTTATTCTATAAAAATAAAGAAATGATTTAGAAATAGCATTTCTTGCCTTAAGTCTGATTATAGCTCTCTCTACTATCGCTATAAGTTCTTCCTTCATCATTTCTTTCTCTGTATACTCTACTCTAAAATCTACTTCTAGTTCTTTTCCAAAATTCTTTTTTATATTTTCATAGATTATATCAAGCTCACAGAGGTCTTTTACACATGGAACTGAACACATAAACTTCATTTTCTTATTTCTTTCACTGAAAATTATCTCTTTAATGTCCACAGAGTTTATTCCCATCTGTTTAAAAATGCTGTCCTGAGGTTTTATTCTAATCTCATTTCTATTCATTTTACCTCCAGAATTTATCTATTAATTTTCTCCTAATAATCTATCTAAAATAATAGCTACTGCTGCTCTTACAGAAAGATGATTATACCTAGTATTTCCCCTTATTGGCTCCAAAATATAATCTGACATATCCATTATTTCATCTGTAAGACCCCAACCTGTTCCAAATAATAAAAGATATGGTCTATCATCTTCAAATATTTTTTCTGAAAGTGCTTTATATCCTATTGTATTAGAAAAAATTCTTGCAGATGTAGTTATTATAACTGGTTTCTGCCCTTCCCTTTCCTCTATTTCCTCAATAGTTTTTTCTATACTATCCATTACTCTTGTTATACTAAAAGCATTTTCTCTATCTTTATTATATTGACCTCCAGTACCTTCCTGCCAATATCCAATAATTCTTTCTGTAAGCATTTTTTGTGCCTCTACAGGAACTATCAAACGATATCCTTTTACATCATAAGTTCTACAACTTCTTGATATATCATGGATATCAAAATTTGTAACTGAAGTACATACCACATCATTATTTTTATTATATACTGGATAATGAACTAATCCCAGATAAATTTTTTCTCTCATCTTATTACTCAGTCCTCTTTTCTTGATTTTTTAATTAAAATCTAATCTTCTTGATTTATATTTATTTCTTCTAATTCTTCTAAATAACTTTTTATCTTTGTAAGATATGAATCTCTTGCATAGTCCAAATATTCCCAATTTTTTTCAGATAATTTTTTTATAACTTTAGCTGGTGACCCTGCTATAAGATCTCCCTCTTCTGCTTTTAATTTACTATTTACTACTGATCCTGCTGATACAATACAATTTTTTGGAATTATACTTCCATTAAGTATTTGGCTTCCCATTCCTATCACAGAATTATCTCCAACAGTACAGCCATGAACTACACAATTGTGTCCAATAGTAACTCCTTTTCCAATAGTTGTAGGAAAACTATAATCTCCATGAAGAGTTGAATTATCCTGAACATTAGAGTCATCTCCAATAACTATTCTTCCCATATCTCCTCTTAGTACAGCTGAAAACCATATAGAAACATTATTTCCAGTTTCTACATTTCCAATAATACTTGCAGTATCTGCTATATAATTATTTTTTCCTATTTTAGGGACAAGATTATTTAATTTGTATATCATTTCTGCTCCTTTCCAAGCTCTGCTTTTATCTCTGATAAAAGTTTTTTTTCTATTTTGCTGAGCTCTCTTTTTTCCAGTAAGTCCTTTCTTCTTAAATATGTTCTTTTCAGACTTTCTTTAAGTCTCCAAAGTTCTATATTTTTATGATGTCCTGATAGAAGTACTTCTGGAACTTTCATTCCTTCATATTCAGCAGGTCTTGTGTAATGAGGATAATCTAATAATCCATTGAAAAAAGAATCATTCTCATAAGATTCTTTTTTTATAACTCCCGGAATAAGCCTTGCAATACAGTCAGTCATTACCATTGCAGGTAATTCTCCTCCTGTAAGAACAAAATCTCCAATAGATATTTCTATATCAACATTACTTTCAATTACTCTTTCATCTATCCCTTCATAATGTCCTGCAATTATAGTTATCTCTTTTTCCTGAGCAAGCTCTATGGCAAGCTGTTGATTAAATTTTACTCCCTGTGGAGAAGTATATATTACCTTTCCAGCCATTGTTTTCAATGCTCTAATGAGAGGTTCAGGTTTCATTACCATTCCTGCTCCTCCCCCAAAAGGAGTATCATCAGCCTGTTTATGTTTATCATAACAAAAATCCCTTATATCTATTACATTTATTTCAAGGCTACCCTTTTCAACAGCCCTCCCTATTATACTTTCACTTTTGAATCCAGAAAACATCTCTGGAAATAGAGTCAAAATATTGATTTTCATTTATTTCTCCTCATTTTCCTCAAGTTCTTCTTCTATCCCATCATCTTGTTTTAGTTTTTGACCTTTTACTTCCTTCATTCCCTCTATAAGATGGATAAATATTTCTCTGTTATCAAAATCTATTTTCTTTACAAATTCATCTATATCTGGCACCATTATTTCTGTATTTGTTCCTTCAATAACTAAAATATCATGAGCTGCTGTTTCAAATATATCAGTTACTTTTCCAAGAATTTCTCCATTGTCAATATCCACAGCTTTCATATCTAAAAGATCATTTAAAAGATACTCATCTTCTCCTATTCCAAGAAGTTCTCTTCTTATTTTTATAAGAGAGTTTTTTAATTTTCCAGCTTCAGTTTTATTAGTTATTTCCTGAAATTCAGCTACCCATTTATTCCCAACTAAAGGACTTACACTTATTACAGTAAATATTTTCTGCTCTCCTTCAGGAAGTTCTACTATTACTCTATTTCCTTCAAGAATTTCAGCATCTCCTATGTTAGCTATTATTTTTACAGCTCCTTTTAAGTGATGTGTTCCAGAAATTTTACCAACTGTTAAAAGTTCCATTACCCCTCCTAATCTAAAAATTCTACATTTACATTTAATTTATCTTTTACTCCAGCTGCCTGCATAACTCCTCTTATTGCATTAGCTGTAAGTCCATTTTTACCAATTATTTTTCCCATTTCACCTTTAGCAACACTTACTTTAAAAATAATAGTGTCATCTATAGCATCATAATCAATTCTTACTTCTTCTTTAGTATCTACTAATTCTTTTATGATGTAACTTATAAGTTTTTCTAATTTTTCCATTTTCTCTCCTCCATTTTATATTCTATTTATTAATATATAATGATCCTTTCCAAGGACCTTCTTCCACAATTTTAGCAACCACTTCTTTTTTATCTAAATCTTCAATAATTTCCTTTACAAAATCCTTAAAATCATAAGTAGTAATTATATTAATAAGTCCTTTGTGAGGATCTACAGTTCTTACTACTCCAGCACCTTCATAAGCCTCCATTATTTTATTAATAAAGTCTATATCCTCTTTTCTGCTTTGGATTAAATATTCATAACTTCCTAACATTTTTCCTCCAATTTAAAACTAAAATGAGGGTAAGCTTTCACTATTTTATAACTCTTAATCCACCCTCATTTTAATCTTACTTTATTTTTTTTCAAATACAGCTATTAAATTTATAAAATCCTCTATAGTAAGATTTTCTGCTCTTTCTGTTTCTTTAATTCCAGCTTCACTTAAAATTTTTCTTAATTCATCTTTAGATATTCCTAAAGCTGTAAAATTATTTAAGAGGTTTTTTCTCTTATTGGCAAAAGCTGCTTTTACATATTTGAAAAATATATCTTCTTCTATAATTTTTTTATATTTATCATCTTTATAAAGCTTTATAGACATAAAGGCTGAATCCACTTTAGGAATAGGTGTAAAAGCTTCTTTAGGTATAGTAAAAAGATATTCAGCCTTGCCAAAATATTCTACTGCAAGAGTTAAAACACTTCTTTCTTTACCTTTTCTAGCACATATTCTTTCAGCAACTTCTTTTTGTACCATTATATATATTTCATCTATTATCTCTCTATTCTCAATTAATTTATTTATAATTGGTGAAGTTATATAGTATGGAATATTAGCAACAACTTTTATTCCTAGTGTAAGATATTCTTTTAAGTCAGTTTCTAAAACATCATTCATTACAAGAGTATATTTAGGATTATCATTAAATTTTTTTCTTAATATTTTTTCTAAATCTCTGTCTATTTCAACTGCTACTACTTTTTGTGCTTTATCCAAAAGCAATGCAGTTAATGCTCCTTCTCCTGGTCCTATCTCCAATATGGTATCATTTTCATTTACATCTGATACTTCCATTATTTTTCTCAAAACTTCTTTTTGATCAGTAAGGAAGTTCTGACCAAATTTCTTTTTATGTTTAAAGGACATCATTTCCTCCATCTATTTTTTTACTACCATTCCTACATATGGCAGATTTCTATGATGCTGAGCATAGTCTAAACCATACCCTACTACAAATTCATCAGGAATTTCAAAACCAACATAATCTCCTTTGATTTCTACTTTTCTCCTGCTCGGTTTATCTAAAAGAGTACATATTGCTACATTTTTTGTTCCTTTAGATTCTATAAACTCTCTTACATATTTTAAAGTAAGCCCTGTATCAATTATATCTTCAACAATAAGTATCTCCTTATCTTTCAAATCAAAGTCAGTATCTTTTAATATTTTTACAATACCTGTACTGTCAGTTCCATTTCCATAGCTTGATACACTCATAAAATCAATTACTAAAGGTATATCTATCTCTTTTATAAGATCACTCATAAAAATAACAGAACCTTTCAGTAATCCTAAAACTATTACTTCTCTACCTTTGTAGTCTTTTTCTATTTCAGAAGCAAGTTCCTTTATTCTTTTTTCTACTGCTTCTCTCGGTATCAATGTTTCAATTGTATAATCCAATCTTCTCTCCTCCTAAAATCATATGCTTAAAGCATATATCCTAAAACAAAATCATTCACTGTATTTTAACATTTACTCCAGCATTTATCAAGTAATTATTGATATTTTGTGCTTCTTATGTTATTATCAAATAGTATCTATATGTATTAATATAAGATTAAATTTTCAGGGAGGAATAATGAATAAAAAGTCAATATGTTTCTCTTTTCTTACTTTAATAGCTGTTGTCTTAATAGCTTTCTTTTCATTCAAGATATTTGAAAAAATATACTTCAATGAAACTTTCTATTCTGTTCCAGATTTAAAAACGCTAACTTTAGCTGAAGCTGAAAAAATGTTAGAAAATAATGAACTGAATATCAGAAATATGGGTGAAGAATTCTCTGAACTTCCTGTGGGAGAAATCTTTCTTCAAGAACCGGAAGCTGGGAACATTGTAAAGAAGAATAGAAATATCAAAGTATGGATAAGTAAAGGAGAAGCTCTTACAGAAGTTCCTGAGTTAAAAGGAATGAATTTTCTAGATGCAAAAGCTATTGCTGAACAAAAAGGACTCATTGTAGATAGAGTTGCTACTACAAAAGCTAACATTGCATACAATGAAGTAATATCAACTGATCCTGCTACTGGTACTCTTCTCAGAAGAGGACAAAAAATATCTTTTCTTATCAATGGCTCTGAACAGCTTATGGAGGTAAAAGTTCCTGATGTTATTGGAGTTGAGATAAATAAAGCTAAAGAAATTCTTACAGAGAATTCTCTTCTTGTAGGTAAAATAACTTATGTATCTCTTCCAGAAATAGAAAAAGATTTAGTTATTGAAACAAGTGTTTTAGCTGGTAGAAGAGTTTCAGCTGGTACAGTAATTGATTTAACTGTAAATAAATAAAATCAGTAATCTGCTTTAAGGAGGAATAAAAAATTAGAGGAATTGTCATAAATAAAATACAGGGATTTTATTATGTAAAATCTGATGAAAAAATATATGAGTGTAAGCTAAGAGGAATTTTAAAAAGAAAAGACAATAAACATAATTGTGTAGTAGGAGATATTGTAGAATTTTCAGAGGATAATTCTATAACTAAAATAGAAAAAAGAAAAAATCTTTTAGAAAGACCTTTAGTTGCAAATATAGATTATATTGTCATTCAATTTGCTGGAAAAGATCCAGTTATTGATTATGAAAGACTTAATACTCTTATTCTCAATAGTTTTTATTATAAAATAAATCCAATTGTTGTTGTAAATAAAATAGATCTTCTTTCCCTTGAGGAAATTGAAGATATTAAAAAAAATCTGAATTTTCTTCAGAAATTAGAAATACCTTATTTTCTTATTTCTGAAAAAGAAAACATTGGTGTAGATCAGCTGAAAAATTTTATTCAAAATAAAATAACAGCCTTTGGAGGCCCTAGTGGTGTAGGAAAATCAAGTATCATAAATCTTTTGCAGAATGCTAAAGTTCTTGAAACTGGTGAAACGAGTAAAAGATTAAGAAGAGGTAAACATACAACTAAAGATACTAATCTTCTTCCACTTCCAGGAGGAGGTTTTATTATAGATACTCCTGGATTTTCATCTGTAGAACTTCCTTATATAAAAGATGTTCAGGAACTCATTTCATTATTTCCTGAATTCAAAACTGATAAAAACTGTAAATTTTATAATTGTTTGCATTTGAACGAACCAAATTGTATAATTAAAGATATGGTTACTAGTGGAGAAATTTCTCCTGTAAGATATGATTTCTACAAAAAAACATATGAAAAATTAAAAAATGAGAGGTGGAATAAGTATGAGTAATATTAAAGTAGCTCCTTCTATCCTGTCAGCCGATTTTAGCAAGCTGGGGGAAGAAGTAATAGCAATAGATAAAGCTGGAGCTGACTATATTCATATAGATGTTATGGACGGAATGTTTGTTCCTAATATAACTTTTGGAGCTCCTGTTATAAAATCTATAAGAAATAAAACTAAACTTGTATTTGATGTACATTTAATGATTGAAAAACCAGAAAGATATATTGATGATTTTGTTAAAGCTGGAGCTGATATAATTACTGTCCATGCTGAATCTACTGTACATCTTCATAGAGTTATTCAACAGATAAAAGCTTATGGAATAAAAGCTGGTGTTTCTCTTAATCCTTCCACTCCTGTAGATGTTCTCAAATATATTATCAATGATATAGATATGGTATTGATTATGAGTGTCAATCCAGGTTTCGGAGGACAAAAATTTATTAACAGTGCAATAGATAAAATAAAGGATGTAAGAAAACTTAATAAAAGTGTAGATATTCAAGTTGATGGTGGAATTACAGCTGACACTATTGGAAAATGTATTGAGGCTGGAGCAAATATTTTTGTTGCAGGTTCATATGTTTTTTCTGGAGATTATAAGGAAAGAATAAATTCTTTAAAGAGAGGTTAATTTATGAATGAAAACATAAAAAAAGTTAATGAAGTATTAGAAGATTTCTACAAATTATTTTTTAAAACTGAAGATATGGCACTTAAAAGAGGTATAAAATGCCTTACTCATACTGAGCTTCATTTAATAGAAGCTATAGGGCAGGATTCTCTTACTATGAATGAATTGGCAGAAAAAATAGGCATAACTATGGGAACTGCTACTGTTGCTGTTTCTAAACTTACAGAAAAAGGATTCATTGCCAGAGTAAGATCAAACTCAGATAGGAGAAAAGTTTTTGTATCTCTAACTCCTAAAGGATCTAAAGCTCTAGCTTACCACAATAACTATCACAAAATGATAATGTCTACACTTACAGAAGATATTGCTGATAAAGATCTTACTCATTTTATTGAAGTCTTTGAAGTAATCTTAAATGCACTTAGAGGAAAAACAGATTATTTTAAGCCTCTTCTTATTACAGAATTTCCAGTGGGAACAAAAGTTTCTGTAGTAGAAATAAAAGGTACTCCAATTGTGCAAAATTTCTTTGCAAGTCATGGAATTGAAAACTTTACAGTACTTGAAATAATGGAAAGCAATGACAAAGATAATTTCATTTTAAAAAAAGCTGATGGAGATCTTTTAGTTTTGGATATTCTTGATGCTAAAAACTTAATTGGTATAAAAAACGAATAAAAATTCAATAGGAGAAAATAATGTTTTATATTGATGGTATATCATTGAACAAAATAAAAGATGAATTGAAAGAAAACCTTTTAGGAAAAAAAATCAATAAAATAACAAAAAATACTGAAGTTTCTCTTTCTATTTATTTTGGAAAAACTGAACTTATATTTTCCTGCAATCCTTCTTTCCCAATCTGCTATATTGCAGATTCTAAAGAAAGTGTCCTGGAAAATACTGCTGGTCTTGCAGCAAATATGAAAAAACATCTGCTCAATGCTATGCTTACTGATATTCAACAGTTAAGATTTGATAGAATATTGTGCTTTAAGTTTGCTAAAATAAATGAACTTGGTGAAATAAAGAATTATTCTATATACTTTGAAATAATGGGGAAATATTCAAATTTCATTTTTGCTGATGAAAATGACAAAATAATTGATTTACTTAAACGTTTTTCTCTTGAAGAAAATCGTTTAAGAGCTCTTTTTCCTGGATTAAAATATGAACAGCCTATTATTGAAGAAAAAATTTCTCCTTTAAATATTACAGAAGACGAATTTAATAAATTTAAAAATGAAAATTCTCTTTTAAAAAATATTGAAGGACTTGGTAAATTAACTGTTCAAAATATAACTGATTTTAATAGTTTTACTCAGTTATTAAATGCTCAATCTCAACCAAAGATTTTTCTGAATAAAGGTAGAATAGTTCTTGGAAGTGTGCTCAATATCCTTCCTAAAGGAAAGGAATATGATGATGTGCTTTCTTTTAAAAGTTTTAGAGAAGCTATTAATTTCTATATAAATTCAGAAAATTTATCAAGTAGTTTTGATACATTAAAAACTCAGCTTCTTGATAACATAAATAAAAAAGTGAAAAAAAATATGAGAATACTTTCTCTTTTAGAAGATGAAGCATTAGAAAAACAAGATTTTATAAAATACAAGGAGCAGGGAGATATCCTTGCAGCATCTATATATACTCTTAAAAGAGGTATGACTTCTCTTACAACTTATGATTTTTATAATAATAAGGAGATTTCTATACCTCTTGATCCACAAATAACTCCACAAGAAAATCTGGAAAAACTTTATAAAAAATATAATAAATTAAAAAGAGGTATGGAAGCAAATAAGAGAAGATTTATAGAAATTAATGAAGAATTAAATTATCTGAACAGTATTAAACTTTTCATTGATAACAGTTCAAATACTGACAATCTAAAACTTATTCAAGAGGAATTAATATCTCAAGGATATATAAAACTACAACAGAAAAAAGGAAATAGAAAAAAGCAGATAAAAGAAATCGGATATGGAGTGCTTGAATTTGAAGGTTTCAAAATATTATATGGAAGAAATAATATTGAAAATGATAATTTGACTTTTAAAGTTGCCTCTAAAGAAGATATCTGGCTGCATTCTAAAAATATTCCAGGTTCCCATGTCATTATAAAAGCTAATGAGATTACAGAAGAAATGCTTTTAAAAGGTGCTGAAGTAGCAGCATATTTTTCTAAAAGCTCCACTGGAGATAAAATAAGTGTAGATTATACCAAAAAAAGATATATAAACAAACCAAAGGGAAGTAAGCCTGGATTTGTTACTTATGAAAATGAAAAAAATATTCTCATTGAAAAACCAAATAAAATATAATTCAAAGAGCCTATCAAAAAAGTAATATTCCTTTTTGACAGGCTCTTTTCCAATTACAATTACACATGCTAAAATGCATCTTTAGAAGGCTACACTTTACCATGTATCTATATTATTCCCCCAGAATGTTTACTATAGATCGTAATCTAATTTTTCATTTTTATCTTCTGAATCAGCAACAATCTCTTCAGCTGATCCAAGCTCTGTATATACTGCATCTCCAAATCCTAACAATGGATAGAATACAAATGAAAGCAGAGCAAGTCCTACTCCAAATCCTGTTCCTTTTCCAAATGCCTTAGCAACTTCAATACCTACAATAATCATAATAACTAGATTTGCTATTGGCACAAATAATAGTAATAAATACCACCAAGGTTTTTTTGCAATCTCAGTGATTAAAAGGTACATGTTATAAACAGGAATAATCCCTTTCCATCCTTTCATTCCAGCCTTTTCAAAAGTTTTCCACATTCCTGCAAAAGCAAGAATCATTAAAATTAATCCTATCATCTTTCCTCCTTGAATATCTAAGTTGTTCTTGATACTTCATTACTATATACTAACTGGAAAGAAAAGAATAATATATTTTTTATATGGTAATTATTTAATTGCTTAAATTCTAAAATAATTCTCTGTTCTTTTTTTATTTTATTTTTTATTCCTCACTATATAAAATATTAATATAGTTTTCTATTGCTCCTAAAAAGCTGAATTAATAAAATTTTAACTATAAGATTATTTTACTTTTATTGTTAAAAATTAAAAAAAATTAATAAATTATATTGTTTTTTAATTTACAACCATATAATTCTTTAATTCATATATTCAACTACAGCTATACATATGTAAACCTCTTAGTTGACAAAATATTTGCAAATAAAAAAGTTTTAGGATTTCATTACAAAATTCCTAAAACTTTATATACTCTTTATTATGTTATAATTCCTTTTTTCTTTTTTTATTCTAAAATATCCTTTATCATTTTTTTCGATTTTTCCATTTTTTAATAAATTTCCAACTGCTCTTTTAAATGCCTTTTTACTCATATTAAAATAACTAATAATTTCTTCTGGAGTACTTTTATCATTAAAACCAAAGCTTTCTCCAAGAAGTCTCATTTTCTCATATACTAACTCTGCATCTTTATCCATCTGAATATATGCAAGTTCTCTTGGAGTAAGATCAATTTTTCCATCTTCTCTTACTCTTATTACTCTAGCTTCTATTACATCTCCAACTTTATAATCTTTAAAATATTCATTTTTAGGTATAAGTCCAAAATATCTATCTTCTACAGCCACGAATACTCCAATTTCAGGATTAATACCATAAACTGTTCCACTTATTATATCATTTTTCTGCATTTCTGTTGATGGAAGAAGAAATTTATATATTTTCATAGTAGCAGAAAGTCTTCCTTTACTGTCCTCATATATACCTACAAGATATTTTTTTCCTATTTCTACTTTTCCTACCTGCTGCCCTTTTGGAAGAAGGAGTTCTTTTTTTAATCCCCAATCCATAAATGCTCCTAAAGTTGGGTGAATATCTGTTACTTCTAATTTAGCCAGATTTCCAACCAAAGCTTCAGTTTTTCTAAAAGTAGCTACTGGTCTGTCCTCTGAATCCATATATATAAGTACTTCTACTTCATCTCCCTCTTTCAATTCTCTTCCTTCTAATTCATTATTTGGAAGAAGTATATTATCTTTATCATCATCAGTTCCACCATGTAAGTATGCTCCTACACTTGCAAAATTATTAATGATCATTTTTTGTCTTTTTCCTATTTTTATCATAAACTCTATCTCTCCTTAAACAATACTATTCTGTATTATATCTTTAATTTTGAATAATTACAAGAATAATTTTTCTATTTCATCTTTTAACTTCTCTTTTTCTTTCATATTTTTTTCTTTTGGATAAGGATTTTTAAATATTTTTTTATTTTTGTAGGTTTATTACTAAATACTACTATCTTTTCTCCTAAAGAAACAGCTGATTCTATATCATGAGTTATAAAAATCACTGTTTTTTTTTCTTGATTTTGAAGTTTTATAAAATATTCCATTATTTCATTTTTTATTTTTATATCTAAAAATTCAAATGGCTCATCCATAAAAAGGTAATTTGAAGGAAAGGAAAAAGCTCTTGCTATTCCTACTCTTCTTTTCATTCCACCACTGAGTGCATTGGGATATTCATTTTCTATTCCATTTAATCCCACCATTTCAAGAAACTTTTTTATTCTCAAGTTAATTTTATCTGCTGGTATCTTTTTCTTTAGTACAAATTCCAGATTACCATAGACAGTTTTCCATGGTATAAGAGTATCTTCCTGAAATATATAGGATATTCCCTTTTCATGCTCTTTCTCAAAAACTACTTTACCTTCATAATCCTTTATTTTTCCAGCTATTATATTAAGAAGTGTACTTTTACCTGAACCTGATTCTCCTAATATAGCAGTGATTTTTCCTTCTTCAACATCTAAAGTTATTCCATCCAGCACTTTTTTATTTTCATAGGATTTAACTATATTTATAAGTTTCATTAAAGTTTCCTCCACTTTATAAGTTCTGTGTTTAATTTCTTTAAAGATATATCCAAAAGAAAATTTATTAGAATAACAATAATTATCCATGCAAAAATGGAAGAACTTTCTAAATATATTTTTCCCATAAATATTTCTCCTCCAATTGAAAGAGAATCTTGTGCCAATACCTCTCCTGCTATAACTACTTTTAAAGTTAAACCTATTAAAGCTGGTATCCCTGAGGCTGAAAAATAGTATACTCCTGGTATATATATTCCTTTAAGAATATCAAACTTTGAAACTTTATATATATTTGCCATTTTCAATAAATCTTTATCTATTGAATCTATACCACCTAGTATATTTTCATATATTAATGGTAAAAGTATCATTATCCCTGTTATTACAGGAACAGCTTCAACATTACTCCAAATCAAGACCAGTATAATTACAGCTATTGTAGGAATAGATTTTAAAAATGAAAAAAATGGAAAAAATAAAATATAGAAAAATCTATATCTATATGAAAAAACACTGAATAAAATTCCCATTGCCAGTGATATTCCTATACTTATCCCTGTTCTTTTTATTGTATGGAAAACTATAGATAAAAAGTCTTTTCCTTTTATTATATCTGTAAAAGCTCTAAAAATACTTAATATACTTGGAAATATCAAATCATTTCCAACTATTCTTGATATAATTTCCCAAACAATTACAAACAATAAAGGAGATAGAAATAACCATCTACTTTGACATAAATATTTTTTCATCTGGGATTTTTCCTCCAATTGCCTTTTTGTTAGTTTTTTCTATTTTTTCAAAATATAATTTATATGCTTCTTTACTATCTTCTGCTGATACAAAATTTATATTTGCTCTTTTTATCACTTCATCTAAAATACTCATATCAATAGTTACTTTAGATTCAGTTATATATTTTTCTTTATTTAAACTTTTTCCATAGATAAATTCTATACTATTTTCTAATTCAGTTATAAATTTTGCTATAAATTCAGGGTCTTCCTTTATAAGATTTTCACTTGCAATTAGAGTGGACTGAGGAAATCCCAGATTAATCCCAAAGGCTTTTTTCCATTCATTATCCATATTAAAATTTATTTTACTTTTGTTGTCTTTCGACATTATTTTACTTAAAACTGGTTCTGAAACCATGGCTATTTTTATTTTACCAGCAAGATACATAGGAGCAAGTTCATTGCTCCCTGATAAATAATTTATTTTTAAATCTTTAGCTGGATTAATATTATTTTCTTTTAGTATAGTTTGAAGCATTACATCTGGTGTAAGACCTTTTCCAATAGTATATATTTCCTTCCCTTTTAAGTCTTTTATATCCATGAAATCTTCTCTGCTTATTATATAAAAAGATCCCCAACCAATAGTTCCAATTATCTTATAATCAAGATTTTTATTATACAACTGCCCTGCAAGATTAGATGGAACTATTCCCATATCACTTTCTTTTTTCAAAAAATTCATCACAAGAGATTCAGAAACTTTTTCCAATTTATATTCTATTTTTTTATCTGATATTTTCTTATTATCATTCATCATCTTTACTATACTAAGAGCAGGCAAGCCATCAGGAGAAGTAAATTTGATAGTATCTTTTGAATATACTGTTGTAATAAAAAAAAGCATCATTAATAGAGCTATTATTGTTTTCTTCATTTTTTACCTCATTATTCTTTGTCTTTTATGAAATCTTTGCAATCTCCAAAATAGAAAGTTTTTTCTTTTCTTCTTAAAAATAGAAGCTTATTTGCAAAATTAGATATCTCTTTAATATTATGAGTTATAAAAATAACAGTAATTTCTTTTTCATCACAAATTCTTTTTATTGTACTGTAAAAATCTATTTTACTTTTTAAATCAAGAGCTGAACTAGGATTATCTATATATATCAATTTAGGTTCAGTTATTAAATGTTTTGCTGCATTTATTTTTAATTGCTGAAGTGCTGTTAATTTACTTATCTTTTTATCCTTCAATTCATATAGATTAAAAAGTTTTAAAAGCTCATCTACTTTTTCCCAATCACTTTCTTCCAAACATCTTCCTCTTTTTCTTGAAATCATTCCAATAGCAACAATTTCTCTGGCAGTTCCAGGAAATTCCTCCTTTAACTGCATTATATTCTGTGGTATATAACTAACCTCACCTTTTCCTATATTATGATAAGAGATATTTCCAGTTATTCCAGTATTTATCAGACCTAACAGTCCTTTTATTAGACTACTTTTACCAGAACCTGGAACTCCACCAATAGCAAGATAATCTCCTCTTTCAATATTGAAAGAAATATTTTCCAGAACTTTTCTGTTTTTTATAGTTAGTCCAAAATTTTCCACTGTCAATATGATATCATTCATTTTTTAACCTCCTATTCTTAAAACTAATTTTCCTCTTATATACTATTATAACACATTTATCCTTTTTTTGATAAACATAAAATTTTATAAAAAGCAAAATGTTTTATATTTAGGTTTAATATTATATAAAAAGAGAGTGAAATAATTCCACTCTCTTTGAATTCACAACTATTTATTTCCTTCTTCTAGTTTTTCATTCCATCATCTGTTAAGTCTTAAGCCTTTATGATACTTTTATCCTATTTTCTTTTTTTAGAGGAATTAGCTTAAATCCAGCAATTTTATTAACCATTATTGCAATTGCCCCATCTCCTGTAACATTACAAGCAGTTCCAAAACTGTCTTGTGTTAAATATAGTGCTATCATTAATGATGTAAGCTCTGGTCCAAATCCCAACATACTTTCCAATAATCCTAAAGCTGCCATTACTGCTCCACCTGGTACTCCTGGTGCTGCTACCATTGTTACTCCCAACATTAGAATAAATCCAAACATTCCTGAAAATGTTATTGGCATTCCATGCAACATCATAACTGCCATTGAACAGCTTACTAATGTTATTGTACTTCCTGATAGATGTATTGTTGCGCATAATGGAATAGTAAAATCTGCTATTCCTTCATTTACTCCATTTTCTTTTGTTTGATTAAGTGTTACTGGAATAGTTGCTGCTGATGATTGTGTTCCTATTGCTGTAAAATATGCTGGAAGCATTTTTCTTATTAATAATAATGGATTTGCTCCTGCTAAAGTTCCTGCTATTGTGTATTGAACCAATAAAATAACAAAGTGAAGAATTATAATTATTCCAAATACTTTTGCAAATACTGACATGATTTTTATAATTTCTCCTGCATAAGTCATATTTGCAAAGATTCCTGCTATGTATAAAGGCAAAAATGGAATAATAATATTAGTTATTATTTTTTCAACTATTGTTTGTATTTCATTCATAAAGTTTTTAAGAGTTGTTCCTTCAACTACTGCAATTCCAATTCCAATGATAAATGCCATTAATAATGCTGTCATTACTCCCATAATTGGAGGCATATCAACTGTTAAATATCCACTTAAAAGCCCTGCTTCTGGATGACTTCCTTCTGCTAAAGCTGCTCCAGCTGGAAGTATTTTTTTAAGCAAGATAGAATTTGTAAAAAATGCCAATGATCCAGATACAATTGTTGAACCATATGCAAGAACTGTAGTAACTGCTAGCAATTTCCCAGCTTTTTTACCTAAATCTCCAATACCTGGTGCCACAAATCCTAAGATTATCAATGGAATTACAAATTGTAAGAAGTTTCCAAATACTCCATTGAATGTAAGCATAATTCTAAGTAATGGAACATATCCTATTTTACCTACAACAATACCTGCTATCAGACCTATTATTAGTTTTGGTAGTAAACCTATTTTTTTCATTTTTTCCACCTCATTAAATTTTGTAATACTTTATTTAGCTTTTGTGTCTATTAGAATATATACCATAATTTTATCTTTTAATCAACACTTTCTTCCTAAAACAAGATAAAAAATTTATATTTAAAACATATTGTAATTATATACCTCTGTATTTTCAATACATAGAAGCACGTTTTTAATAAAATAAAAAATTATTTTTTAAGAGAAAAATGAGGAATTTCTACTTTTAAAAAAATTATGATATAATATGTTGCTAAATATAGATAAAATGGAGTGATTTTTATGATAAAAGGTAATACAGAGGGAATCAAAGATTTCATTTTAAATGAGTTAGATTCTCTTCATGATATAACAGTTGAAAAAAATAAAATAATAGAACCAGAAATGCTTACTCTAATAGCTTCAGTGAGCAGTAGAATAAATAGAGAAATCAACATTGCGATTGATAGAAAGGGAAATGTTACAGAAATATCTATTGGTGATAGCAGTAGTGTACAGCTTCCTTTTTTGAATGTACAGGAAAAAAGATTGAGTGGAACTAGAGTTATACATACACACCCTAGTGGTAGTTCAAATTTATCCAATATAGATATATCAGCTCTCACAAAATTAAAATTAGACTGTATAGTTGCTATTGGAATAAATGAAGATTCTATAACAGGAATGAGTATCGGATTCTGTAGTGTAGATGGAAATGATCTTTCTCATGAAATTGTAGGTCCTCTATCTGTAGAACAGATTGTAAATTATGACTTTCTTTCTAAAATTGAAGAAATAGAAAGTTTTCTAAAAAAGAGAGAAATTATTGAAAATGATGATGAATATGCAATTCTTGTAGGGCTAGATGATAATGAAAGCCTTGATGAGTTAGCTGAATTAGCTAGGGCATGCAATGTTAAAGTAGTAGCTAAATTTTTTCAAAAGAAAACTAAAATAGATTCATGCTATTTTATTGGACCTGGAAAAGCACAGGAACTTGCTGTTTTTAAACAATTAAAAAAAGCTAATCTTATTATTTTTGATGAAGAACTCAGTGGATTACAAGTAAGAAACTTAGAAGAACTCACAAGCTGTAAAGTTATTGACAGAACTGTTCTTATTTTAGAAATATTTGCTACAAGGGCTAGAACAAGAGAAGCAAAAATTCAAGTAGAGCTTGCTCAATTAAAATATAGAAGTAGCCGACTTCTTGGATTTGGTTCTACTATGTCTAGAACTGGTGGTGGTGTAGGTACTAAAGGGCCTGGAGAAAAAAAACTTGAAATTGACAAAAGAAGAATAAGAGAAACTATTTATGATTTAAAACAGGAACTTGAAAAAATAAGGAAAACAAGAATAACTCAGAGGGAGAAAAGAGATGAATCTGGTATACCTAAAATATCTCTTGTTGGATATACCAATGTTGGAAAATCTACTCTCAGAAATCTTCTTGTTGATATGTATGCAGCTGATAACACTTCTAAAAAAGAAGCTGTTTTTGCCGAAAATATGCTTTTCGCAACTTTGGATATTACTACTAGAGCAATAGTTCTTCCTGATAAAAGAGTAGCTTCTCTTACTGATACAGTAGGATTTGTAAGAAAACTTCCTCATGATTTAGTAGAAGCTTTTAAATCTACTCTTGAAGAAGTAAGTTTTTCTGACTTAATAATACATGTTGTTGATGTATCAAGTGAAACTGCTTCAGAGCAAATTTCTGCTGTAGAAAAAGTATTAGAGGAGTTAAATGCTCTTGATAAACCTTCTTTTCTTGCATTAAATAAATTTGAAATGGCTTCTCCAGAGCAACTTATTACTATAAAAGAAAAATTTAGCAAATATCAAATGATAGAAATTAGTGCTAAAGAAAATAAAAATATTAATGAATTTTACAAATGATTGTGGCTCTCTTACCACAAACTACTAGAAAATGTACTTATTTAATACCTTACAGTGATACTTCTATGAGTGCTTTTCTTCATAGAAATTCCATCATTCAAGAAGAAGAATATGAGGGAGAAGGTATAAAAATAACTGCCATAGTCAATGATGAAGTATACAACAAGTGTAAAAAATTCATGATTGAGGAGAATATATGTTAAAAATAATACTGGAAATTTTAAAATTAGCTCTTCCAGCAGTTGGGGAAATGATTCTTTACATGATGATATGGGTACTTGACACTATAATGGTTGGAAAACATAGTGGTCAGTTGGGAGTTTCTGCAGTTGGTCTTAGTTCAGAAGTAATGTACACATTTACAAATATAATTATTGCCATGGGTTTATCAATCTCTATTACCTCAATAATTTCAAGAGCAATTGGTGGAAAAAATTATGAAAAAGCAAGATTAACTTCTGATATTGCTTTAAGGCTTGGTCTTATATTTGCTGTTTTAATGTGGGGAATATTTTTTGTTTTCCCGAAAAAATCCTAACAATTGTAGGAGCTGAAAAAGATATTCTATCACTTGCTACTAAATATATGCGAATCTGTTCTTTTGCTGTAATATGTAATATGACAACAAATATATTTAATGGAATATTTAGAGGATGTAAAAATACTAAAACCCCTCTTTTTACAGCTATAATTGTAAATGTAGTAAACTTATCTCTTGATTACATTCTTATTTTTGGTAAATTGGGTGCTCCAGAATTAGGGGTTGTAGGAGGTGCTATTGCTACTGTTACTGGAAATGTATGTGGACTCTTGTTTACTTTAAGCCAATTAAAGAAAATACCTTTTAAACTAAGTCCATTAGCCCCATTTAATAAGGAATATTTTAAAGAATTGGTAAGACTAACTATCCCTTCTTCATTACAAGAAGGAGCCTTTAGTATAAATAAACTAATAAATGTAGCTGTTATAATGACACTTGGAAGTCTGTCTTTTGCTTCCAACCAGATAGCTATTACCATTGAAAGCATCTCTTTTATGCCTGGCTGGGGATTCGCTATAGCTTGTACTTCTCTTACTGGATATTGTATAGGTCAAAAAGATTATGAAAAAGCTAAAATATATATAAATTATTCCATATATCTTGCTTCTGGAATCATGGGACTATTTTCTGTAATATTTCTCATTTTTCCTGAAAAACTTATTTCTCTCTTCATTAAAAGTAGTGAAACTGAAGTTATAGCCCTTGGAACTGCCTGTCTTATGCTAGCTTCTATTGAACAAATACCTATAGCTATTTCCATGGTATTAGGGGGAGCTTTAAAGGGAACTGGGGATAGTAAAACTCCATTTAAAATAGTCTTATTCACAAACTGGATAATACGGCTTCCCCTCGTGTATTATTATATTTATTTAAAGAGAAGTTCTGTTACATATTTCTGGAAAATAACAGCTCTGCAGTGGATAATAGAGGCTATAATTATCTTTATAGTTTATCGCCACAAATGGAAAAAATATTATCAAGTCACAGATTTAAAAGAGGAAATTGTCTAATAAAAAAGAGAGTCAAAAATTTAAAATTTAGACTCTCTTTTATTCTTGAGAAAACTATTTATTTTTATTACTTTGCACTTTCTTCTAAAAATCTAAAAAGTTCTATTTGTTCTATTGTGTCCTGTCCATATTTCAGCAGTAGATGGTTTTCTATTCCACTCATCTGCATTATAACATTTCTATTGTCCTCTTCATATCCTGTTCTATCATATGATTTTTCAATACAGTTAAATACAAACCCTTGTATCTTTATTCCCATATTTTGTAAGGCATTTACTGTAAGCATTGTATGATTTATACTTCCTACCCTATTTCCAATAACTATTATTACTGGTATATCTAACATCTTTATCAAATCATACATATAATATTCTCCCCTAATAATAGGAACAAATAATCCTCCTGCTCCTTCTACTATTAAAGTATCATATTTTTCACTTAATTTTTCCCAATGTTTTTTTATCTTTTCAGGTTTTACTTCTATTTTATCTATTTCAGCTGCCAAATGTGGAGATACCTCAGCTCTTAATAAATATGTTGACATATTTGTATCATATGGAACCTTGTTATATTCACATAAAAACTCTACATCTGGAGAAATTAATTTCCCAAGCATTTCAAAAGCTCCACTTTGAACTGGTTTATAATAGCCTCCATTTAGTTTTTTTATACCTTGATAAAGAAGAGTACTCACATAGGTTTTTCCAATCCCTGTATCTGTCCCTATTATAAAATACCCCTTATTCAAATTCATACCTTTCCCCCTTAATCATTTTTATCATTTTCTATAATCTTTACTGCTATTGATGAACCTCTCCCTCTTAAAATTACTTTGTAATTTTTGAAGTAGAGTTTCTTTCTTGGGAAGTAGTTACTTTTGTTAGCAACCTATATTTACCAAGCTATCCTTGTAGTTCCTACAACTCTTTATATTTTTATGATTTTATAATTATTAGTAAAACTCAAATCTTTTTCCATAAAATTTCTTTTGAAATTTCTTCTTTATATAGACTTAATTTTATACTTTAAAAAATTTCTCTACATTCAAATATATCACAAATTTCTAAATATTTAAAGTACTATGTATTATTGAGATTTTTTATGATAAAATATTTTATAATACTAAAAATAGAAAGTAGGTTTTACATGATGGAAAAGAAAATAAGAATAACTCTCCTTAAACAAGTTCTAGAAATAATTGAATCTGATTTGGATAATTTTAAAATAACAAAAAACTACCTCTTAAACTATATATTCGAACATATGAAAAATGAAAAAATAAATGATAACTTTTTCTTTGATGGGGAAAAATCCGTTATCCAATTTAATTTAAATAAAAAAAATTTAAGTACATACTATGATTTTTTACTTGAAAAAAATATACAGGTAGAGGCAGATTTTATAAGAAAACTTATTTATAAATATGCTAACCAGTCTAGAAAAAATAGAGAATTATTTATTTTTAAATTCATAATTGAAAGATTAGAATCAGCAATAAAAGATAAAAAAATTATAAAAATACATTTTAAAGACAAAAGAATAACCTCTGTTCTTCCATTTTATATAGGGAGTTCTAAACTTGAACTTTCAAATTATCTTTTTTGTTATGATATAAATGATGGAAAATATAGAAATTATAGAATAAGTAATATAGATACTATTTTTATTACTAAGGAAATAAAAATCTGGGAAGATATAAAGTTTGTAGAAAAAGTTATAAAAGATTTTGATCCATTTCTTTCACAGGGGAAAAAATAAAAGCAATTTTAACTCCAGAAGGTGAAAAAATTTTAAAAGAAGTTAAATTAAATCGTCCTGAAATTATCTCTAAAAAAGAAAATTTTTATGAATTTCAATGTTCAGAAGAAAAAGCTAAAAGATATTTTACATACTTTTTGGATGAAATTGAAATAATAGAACCTTTAAGTCTACGAGAGTGGTTTAAAAACAAATATTTAAATGCCTGTAAAAAATATCTTGACAATCTTGTTTTTAAAAAGTAAAATAATAAAAAATAAATTTCAATTTAGTTTTTAAGAAATTTATTAATTTTATTTTTTAAAGGAGTGATATTTATGACAGAAAAAAATCTTAATTTAATTAGAGAACTTGAAGAACAAATTGAAGATATCAAAATTAAATTAAAAGAAAGCAACTGTGAAGACGAAAAAGAAAAACTAGCTGATGATTATCAAAAAATATATACTGAGTTAAATGAAGTATATATGGAAAATGAAAAGATTATGAACAGATTGGAACGTGAAAATGAGCTATAATACTATCTGTAATATCAAATGAAAAAAGCTGACTAAATATATATTTTAGCCAGCTTTTGTTTTTTTATTTATCTTGAAGAATAAATATAATATCCATTTCTTCCTGATTTTTTTACTTTATACATTGCTTTATCAGCCTTTTCATAAAGTTCTATAAATCTTTTTCCATCAGTTGGGAACATAGCAACACCTAAAGACACTGAAATTTCTATTCTCTTTTCATCTTTCTCATAAAAATCTCTCATTTTATTTACAATTTGAGAAGCTACTTTCATAATATTATTTTCATTTCCTATATTTAAAAGAAAAATCAATATTTCATCTCCTCCTAATCTAGCTATAATATCATTTTTTCTCAAATTTTTTCTCAATTTATCAGCAGCATCTATCAGTACTTTATCACCCATGATATGCCCTAAAGTGTCATTTATATTTTTGAAATTATCAAAATCCATAATCATAAGAGCATGAATATCTTCTTTAGAACGAGAATTTTTAAGAATATCCTTTATGATTCTTATAGCACTTTCACGATTATATAAATTTGTTAAAGAATCTCTTTTAGACTTATTTTTAAACATTAATTCTTTCTTTCGCTCTTTTGTTATATCTACCATCATACCTATTGTATGTTCTATTTCTCCTTTATCATTAAAAATATTAGATAAAGTACTTCTAAACCATTCTTTTTCATTGGTATTTTTATTTCTTAAGCAAAAAATTGAAGTTATTGCTCTAGCTCCTTTAGTAATATTCTCAAACTTATCTTCTGTTTCTTTTCTACATTCCTCCAGTAAAATCCCCTTTTCAAAAAGACTTTTTGGAACATCTTCTATAACCTCTGGAAAAATCGACTTTATTTTTTTACCATTTCTAAAAGTCATCTTTTTCTTTTTTATGTTATAATCATATATTATCAAAGAAGTTTCTTCTGCAGCTGCCATTAAAGTTTCTTCGCTTATCTGAAGTTTTTTGTTTTGTTTTTTTATATATTGATGATTTTTTCTCATATAATATATTATAATACTTAAAAAATACACTATTGAAGCTATAATTACTCCTAAATAAATATTGGCAATTTTTTTCATCTGATTTATATTCTGACTCAATTCCTTTTTAGAAATCATAGAAACTATATACCAATCATTTATATTTAAGGGAGCAAAATAAATCACTCTATCTAAAAGATTTATACTATATCCCATATTTTTAGAATCGTTATTTTTAAAATATTTCTTAAAATTTTCTATAGCTTTTTCTCCATTATTCTGAGTTCTTTTTACCCAATCATAATAATTGTCATCATTAAAAAGAATTTCGCTATTATCAGATCTTATTAAGATTTTTCCTTCACTATTAATAACATACACATATATTGTATCTTCTCTTTCTATGCTATCTAAATTTTTAAACATTTCTTTAAAATTAAATATACAAAAAAGTATTCCTATATATTTTTCTCTATCAAAAATAGGAATTTTACTGTATACATTGTCCTTATATACGCTCCAACTCACATTTTTATCTTTTTCATTTTCAAATCTTAAAATTCTATAAAATTCATCATCACTATTATTTTGAGAAAATTCTATTTTAGAAACTAATTTTCCTTCTGTATCCACAATTCCAATAGCTCTAAAATTAAAATTTGCTCCCACTGTTTTTAGTAATTTTTTTACCTCTTCACTTTTTATATTGCTTTCATCTATTATATCTGTAGAAATTCCATATAATAATGTATTTGTTTCATTTATTTTTCCATATATAAGTTCGGTATTTCTTTCTGTAGAACTATCCAATTCACTTTCAATCATATTTAAAAAGAAAGAATTAACTTTTTTAGGAAATAATATAATAGAATTTAACATCAAAATAAAAATACAGATACTTATTATCCATAACTCTACTTTTATATTTTTTATTTTCATAAAACAGCAGCTCCTTGCTTTTGAGTGTTAAATTATTCTTAGATTAAATAAAATATTTTTAAAGACTGCTTCTATGAGCTTCTGTTTTTTCGATTAAATAGTTTTCAAATATACTTTTTTTAGGTTGAGGTTTTCCAAAATAATAACCTTGAATATAATCAATTTCTAAGTTGCTCACAAGATCAAATTCTTCTTTAGTTTCAATTCCTTCTAAACATACTTTTATCCCTACTGAATGACATATTCTTGTAATAAATTCAATAAAGGTAATATCAAACCTACTATTAATTATATCTTTTACAAAAGCACGGTCTATTTTCACTATATTTGCAGGAACTTGTTTTAATATTCCTAATGAAGAATAACCAGTTCCAAAATCGTCCATTGCTGTTTTTATTCCAATTTCTTTCATCTGGGAATACATTTCATGCAATGTTTCAATACTTTTTATTATACAACTCTCTGTTAACTCCAAAACAATATTTGAAGGGGGAACTTTTTCTTCTGCAATTATAGTTTTTACATCATCTAAATAATTTTCATCTAAAAGTTGTATAAACGAACAATTTACACTCACAGTAATATCTTTATTATACTCTAGCATTTCTTTACAAGCTTTTACAGCTTCTCTCAACACCCATTTGCCCACTGGTATTATCAATCCACTTTCCTCTAATATTGGAATGAATTCTATTGGTGAAATGCTTCCAAATTTTTTACATTTCCATCTCAATAATGCTTCCACTCCCTTTAAATTAGTTCCACTACAAAACACCTGTGGCTGATAAAATACTTCAAAACCTTCAAATCCATTTTCTATACTTTCTCTAATATGACGAAGTATTTCTAAAAAACGTGATTTATGTTCTAATATATCATTAGAAAAAATACTATTTTATCCTTTCCACTTTTTTTGGCATATTGCAGTGAGTAATCTGTATATTTATAGAGTTCTTGATATTTATTTCCATCTTGTGGATAAAGTGAGCAGCCTGCTGAAATAGTTACAAATATCTTAGATTTCTCGAGAAGTTGTTGACGGGAAAGCTTTGTTTTTATATTATTGTATATATTTTGTAGTTCTTGACTATTAGTATTCTCTACAAGAATTCCAAATTGATCTCCATCTAATCTATATGCTAGAGCATTTCTTGGAAGAGAAGATTGAATAATTTGAGATGTCATTTTTAAAACACTATCTCCCAATTCTCTATCATACATTTCATTTACCTGTTTAAAATCATCTATTCCTAAAATCATCATTCCTATAGTTTCAACAGAATAATCCTTTATTTTTTCTTCAAAAGATTTTGAAAATTCATTTATATTAAGAAGCCTAGTTAAAATATCTATTTTATTCTGTTTTCCTAGTAAAGTCATTATCCCAGCAAAAATACTTGGTTCTCCAACTTCATCACGCATCAAATGCCCTCGACATTTAAGCCATATGTATTCTCCATCTTTATTTTTAGCTCTGAACTCTACCAAATGGTAATCTGTCTGCCCTTCCCCTATCTCCATATTAGATTGATAAAATTTTTCCCAATCATCTTCATGAACAATATTTTTCCAAATAAAAATTGGATTTTGAATTATCTCAGATGGAAGATTGAACATCTCTACCATAGCAGGTGTGTATTTAAATCTTCCTGTCTTCATATTGCAAATATAAATAAAATCATCAGTACTCATAACTAGTGCTTCATATAAAAGATCTTTATTATAAATAAAATCTTTTTCGTCTATATTAACACTGCTTTTATCCATATAGCTATCTATTTTATTTTTATGATACTTTAATTTTTGAAAATAAAGCTTTTTATCAGCTCTTGCTATAATATCATTTTCAAAAATCTCTTCACCAGGATAAATTTCTACTGTTCCAAAACAAAAAGAGAAATCAAACTCTTTTTTAATTCCTTCTTTTTTATTTTAAGTTTATCAATACATTCATACAATAATTTAATAGCTTCTTTTTCAGTTCTATTTTCAAAAACGACTATAAAGTTATCCCCTTCCAATCTAAAAATAAACTCTTTTTCAGCTAAAGAATTTTTTATTATTTTGATAGTTTCTATAATAACTTTATCTCCCTCTATATGTCCATATCTTTCATTAATTATTTTTAAGTCATCTATATCTATTGAAGCCACTACAAAATTCTTTTTATTTTTTTTAGCCTCTTGAATGGCCTTAGCCATCTCAACTTTTCCTGCTCTCCAATTTAATGCCTTATCACATAAAATATCTTGAATAACATTTTTCTTCAAAATAACTGTGTCTGTTATATCAGTAGATTCTTGAAAATGTACTATAGAGCCATCTGTCCATTTTATTAGACTATCATAATTCTCATAAATTTTCCCAGTAATAGTCCCATTTTCTCTCCATACTATACTTGATTTTTCATCTTTTTTTCCAAAAGCTTCGGTACTGGACAAAAATTACATCTTTTCTCCATTCCTTTTTGAAGAACCTGCCAGCATATCTTTCCTTCAGGCTCATCAAGGTTATAACTTTCCTTCATTTTCTTATTCATATATAATATCTTATCATTCTTTATATCTGTAACATAAAGGTTTACATTCATATTATCTAGAATTTCATTAAATATCCAAGATTGTGTAAAAAATTCATCATACCTATATTTATTTGTATAAAACATTTCCATGACTAAAGCAAATGTTTTAAATATTTCAATTTCTTTTTCCTTCCAATCTCCTCTTTCTTTTTTCTTTCCAACAAGTATTCCACCAATACAAAAACCTTCCTGAATATTTTTTACAGGAAGAAATAAAAAATTATTTAAAAATGTATTTTTATTTTACATATTTTTCATCATTTTCTAAAGTAATATATTTGCCTTCTTTAATTGATCTTTCAAACAATTCTAAAAGATTGTTATATAAAAATTTTTTTATTGTAGTATTGTTTATTTCAGAATCATTCCAAAAAAAATCACTTCTTATCTGTTTTCTATTATTTAGTATAATAACACCTAATAAAGAAATATCACATTCTCTTTTCATCTCTTCTAATATTCTTAGTTTTTCAGAATATGTATATTCATCTCGTTTTAATATTTTTCTAAACTTAAAAAAGCTTCATAAACACTTTCTGATTTCAATTTTCCCAGATTCATGTTCTCACCTATTTTTTAAATAATCATCTTTTATTATCTTCTTCCCAATAAGTTAATATTTTTTATAAAGCTTCATTATCAAGGACAGATAAAATATTTTTTAGTTGTCCTTGATAAAAGTTTTTATTATTCAGTTTCTTTTTTTTCTTTTCCAGATATTCATTTTGGACTCTTTCTATAACATCAAGCATTTTTTTCTGAATATGGGCATATCCAACCTCTTTAATATGAGGAAGAGTACAATTTGAACAATCTTTTATTCCATGTGGAGTATATTTAAAATTTCCTCCACATTCTTCTCCCATCATATATAATGGACAATAGCAAAACATACAATTAAAATCTTCTAAGTTTTTCATTTCATGACATGGAAAAAATTCACATTCTTTATGATGTATAAATTTATAATTATTCATTAAAGATACCTCCTATTTTTACATCTTACTTTAACTATACCCTTTTTAAGAGATTAAATCAAGAAAAACATATTATAAAATTTTTTAATAGAAATTTTTTCTTTATTTGCCTTATCTTTCTTCTTTGGCAAGAATTTTAATTTCCTTTTCTTCATACATTATTTTCCCATCTTTTAGAAAAAATTGAACAGGATATATTTCTACTCCTTTTTCCATTGCTTCATAAAATAATTCTGAAAACTTTGGATCAGTTTCCCACTTAGGTCTAAATGTATTTGATTCTCTAAATACAAGTAACAATACAGCAGCTCTATCTCCCTCTTCTTTTATTTTAATGAGCTCCCTCAGATGCTTCTGAGCCCTTGTACTTGGAGCATCTGGAAACATTGCTTTTTTATTTACTGAAAGTGAAACCCCCTTCACTTCTACCCATATTTTTTCATTACATTTTTCAAGAAGATAATCTATACGACTATCTCCATATTTTACTTCAGCCTTTACATTATTACATTCTCCAAAAGGAGATAAATCTTTATCTTTTAAAAATTTTTCTGATATATACCTATGATAAGATGAATTTATCAAAATATCTTCTTTATCATCTGAAAGTGCTGATATTACATCCCATTGAGTTTTTCTAATGCTTCCTTCTTTGGCTTTTTTATTCCAATACTGTTATCCTTAAAAAGAAGTTCTCTTATTCTTCCTGAATCATGCACATGACATGTTACTATGTTGTCATTCTCTAATTTAATATCTGCTACGAATCTATTTGGTCTTTCTACAAATTTTCCTCTTTTATCTATACCAATTTGATAAATTAATTTTCCTTTTCTCATATACAACTCCTAATGTAAAATAAGGCTGACTATATATAGTCAGCCTTTATTTTAATTTTTTTATTAATACTTTCCATCAGCTAAATCTCTAAAATTTACATTTTGTAGTCTTGATATAAATTGAGATTCTATATCCTTTAATATTCTATGCACTCCACAGTTGCCCTTTCTTAAAGTACAACTTTCTGGAGATTCTAAACAGTCTTTAATACAAATACTTCCTTCAATAGATTCTATTGCATCTTTTAAAGTTATTTCTCTACTGTCTTTTTTCAATTTATATCCACCTTTAGCTCCCTTAAAAATTAAAACAAGATCAGCTTTTTCTAATTTTTTAAGTATTCTCAGGCTAAATAAATGAGGAATTTCCTCTTTTTCTGAAATTTCATTTGAAGGAATAATTCTATTATCCCCATTTATCGTTAAATACATTAGTATTCTAAATACATATTCAATTTCATTTTTTAATCTCATTTCAGTCTCCCATGCTCCTATAAGTAAATTTATATACTGATTTTTGTACACTATACCCCATAATTATATCACATTACTTTTATAATAACAATAATTTTTCTGTACTTTAACCTTCTATTTCTGTAGCATTTTCTACATTTTCACCTAAAGCTGCTTTTATTGCTACAATTGCAACTTCTAATTGTAACAGGTCTGGTTCTTTTGTTGTTATTCTCTGCAAAGATAATCCAGGAAATGCTAAAGCTCTTACCCATACTTTATCCAAATGATTGCTGCTATATCTCTGTATTTCATAAGAAATTCCAGCTATGAGTGGCATTAATATTACCCTTAATACTACTTTTATTATTACTCTTTCTATTCCGTTTACTGGAACTGGTAGTATAAAATCCATACATGAAAATACGATAATTGATATAAGCATTACTATTAATAAAAAACTAGTTCCACATCTTGGGTGTAATGTTGTAAATCCTTTTGCATTTTCTGGTGTAAGCTCCATTTTATTTTCATAAGCATAAATAGATTTATGTTCTGCTCCATGATATTCATATACTCTTTTTACATCTTTTGAAAATGAAATTACCCATATGTAAAAAACAAAAAATGCAAGTCTTAGTACTGCCTCCAGTAAATTAGAATATATTCTGTTATCTGCAAAAACAAAACTACTGATAAGAGATGGAAAAACTACAAACAATCCTATTCCTAATCCCAATGATACTACTGTTGTCATCACTGCTTCTTTTTGTGAAAGCTGTTTTTCTTCTTCCTCTTCTGATTGATTTGCAGAAAATGTAAGCTCTTTTATTCCAAGTACCAATGCATCAAATAAAGTCACTGCTCCTCTGACAAATGGGATTTTTGCAAGTTTATTTCTTTTTCCACCTACCTTTGTTTTTTTATACACTATTTCTCCTGAGGGTTTTCTTACTGCTGTTGCCAGCCATTCAGGGCTTCTCATCATTACTCCCTCAATAACTGCCTGCCCTCCTATGCTAACTCTTTCTATCAATTTTCTCACCTTTCTTAAAGATTGCTTTTAAGTATAACAAATGTTAAATCATCTACCTGTTCATAATCGCCTCTAAATTTATTCAGTTCTTCTAATATGGCTATTTTTATTTCTTCAGGTCTTTTTAATTTATTTTGATAAACTACTTCTTTAAGTTTATTTATACCAAACATATCTTTGTTTTTATTTTCTGTTTCATTTATTCCATCTGTATAGAAGATTACTATATCTCCTTTGCCTAGTTTAATTTCACCTTGCTTATACTTGTATTCATTTAAAAATCCAATAGCCACACCTTTTACAGTATGAAGTTCAACAGTATCAGTTTCTGCTCTATATACTACCAGAGGATTGTGTCCAGCATTTGAATAATGCAAGGTTTTTGTGTTCTTATTATATTTGCTATGCATCATTGTAATAAACATATCTTCTGTTATATCAGGATATATAATCCTATTCAATTCATTTAAGTTTTCAGCTGGTCCTGTATCTCCAGTTATAGTCAATGTCTTCAATACTGATCTTCCTAAAGCCATTAAAAATGCTGCTGGAACTCCCTTACCACTGACATCTGCTATTGTTATAGAGAAATTATCATCATCAAGAATAGTATAATCATAATAATCTCCACCTATCTCTTTTGCAGGTTCAAAATAATTTGCAATTTCCAATCCAAAAACTTCATCTATGTCTTCTGGAAGTATTTTCTTTTGAATCCTTGCTGCAACTTCCAATTCATTTGACATTCTCTCTTTTATAATAAGGTCAGAATATATCTGAGCATTATTTATTGCTATAGAAACTTGTATTACAAGTGCAGAAATAGTTTCTTCATCTAAATCAATGAGTTTATTCTTATCTTCAATAACATAAATAACTCCTAATTCTTTTCCCTTTACTACCAGAGGTGAAATAACTACTACTTCATCTTTCTGTACAGCAAAACCCACTGCTAATTCTTCATATATCTTTTTGAAATCATTTCTTGTAAATTCTTTTAATGTTTCTTCTGGATATGAAACTTCTCCCTTAAATTTAATTGCTCCTTTTATTCTCTTATTTTTAAGTTTTCCATTTTCCCATAAATAAAGAGAAATTCTTTTGGCTCCTGTAAGTACAAAATAGGCATCAAGAATTATATTTATAATTTTATCTACTTCCAATATAGATAAGACTGCTCTAGAAAGAGAATTTAAGTTAGAAAGATTTTCAACCCTTCTTTCAAGTATATGGTTGCTGTATTCTAATTGAGTAGACTTGGTTACAAGAGCATCATATGTAACTTCCAGTTCTTTTCTATATTCTCTCAATTCTTCAATAGAATTTTCTAATTCTAATTCCTGTTTAATTATTTTATTCAATGTTTCTGTATATTCATCTTTAAGTATATCTGGGATGTCCTCTATATCTTTTTAGCTCTAAGACTTGTAAGTATCCTAATTATATCTCCAAAATGTTCCTTCTCCTGTCTTTTTAAAACATAAAAAAATAAAATCAACAACAGAATCAGAAAAAATATATATAGCATTAATTAATCCTCCATTGAGTGTTCCCATTTCCAATTTTTAAGATATCTCTTTCTTTTTCAGTTTCCCTAACACTAGCCTTCTTTAAAATTACCTCTTTAGGCTTTATCACTTTAAAGTTTTTTAAATCTTTTATTTTTAAACCTTTTTCTTCATTTTCAAGATTTTCTACAAGTGAAGTTGGATCTGCAATATTTATAACACGTACTCCAAATTCGTAGTCTTTTATATTTTCAGTTATCATACCTTCTGTTAAAACTATTTTATCTGTTATAAGTGTTTCCCATGGAGCTCTTTTTAAAATAATGACTGAAGATAAAATATCCTCTTCCTTTCCAAAGATACTTTCAGTGTATAATGGAAGTCCTGTTTTTCCTGCTTCTTCTATATTAGAGCTATTAACCTCTATGATAAAATCATTTTCAATTGGTTCAAAAGTTTTTGATATCATTTTTCTGCTTTCAAATATTTCTTCTACCATTTTCATCTTATCAAGTTCTGTATAATAGTTACTAGGATCATATTCTTTTTCTCTCTTTAAATAATTAAGCCAATAATATACTTGCTTATTTAAATACTCTTGAAAAATACCTGCATTTTCAGGATATTTTATATCTATTTTAGAATTAATAAACTCTTTTTCTTCTTCTGTTAGCTCTGAAGCAGGCTTATAATAAATTTTTTCCACCTCTCTAACATCTCTTTTTCCTATATTTTTTATATCTTGATACAGTTCAAAAGGTATTATTAAATTTATATCCTTATTATGAGCTACCATTTTTGACATAAGAACGCTAAATTTTTCATAAAAAATATCTCTTTCTGAAGGCGTTTCTGGATAATCAAGCCTATATATTTTTAGTGTATATTCTCCTTTTGACATTTTATTTGCAAATTCGACTACCTGACTTTCATCTCTTCTTGCAACAAGTTTTTGACATCCAGTTATTAATAACATAGCCAATAAAAATACTATAAAGGCATTTCTTTTCATCATTTCCTCCAATTTATTTTTTTCTTAATTTTTCTAAGATATTCTCTGCAACATTTCTAGGTACAAACCTAGAAATTGAATTCACATCTTCTTTCGCTATTTTCGTTACTGAGCCAAACTCTTTTAGAAGAACTGCTTTTCTCTTTTCTCCTACACCTTCCACTTCATCTAGTTCAGAAGATAAAACTCTTTTACTTCTAAGTTTTCTATGATATGTTATTCCAAACCTATGTGCCTCATCTCTTACTCTTTGGAATATTTTCAATGCTTCCTGATCTTTCGAAAAAATATATGGCACATTTTCTCCATATTTATATACTTCTTCATCTCTTTTAGCCAGACTAAGAAGATCTGATATACCATCTTTACCTAATTCTTTAAAAACCTCTCCAGCAGCATTTATCTGCCCTAATCCTCCATCTATAAGTATTACATCTGGAAATTCATTCTCTGGAAGCTTTCCATAACGCCTTGTTATTACCTCTCTCATCATTGCAAAGTCATCTGGTGTATCCTTGCATGTAATTTTAAACTTTCTATAATCCTGTTTTGAAGCTTTCCCCTCTACTGATACACTCATAGAGGCAACAGCATCTTTTCCTTGAATATTAGATATATCAAAACATTCAATCTTTCTTGGATATCTTTTTAACTCCAAAGTAGTATATATCTTATAAAGCCCTTCTTCAACAACTGATTTCTTCCTATAATAATTTTCAACATCTCTTATAAGATTAAGTTCTCCCATTTCTAAAAGTTCTTTTCTCCTACTTTTTATCTTTGGAAAAAAGAATTCTATTTTTTATTTTTATCTTTTTTTAAAGCTTCAAGTATTCTATTACTTTCATTTTCATATTTGCTTGAAAACACTATATTTTGAGGTATAGGATGTTTATTATAAAATGCCATTACAACTACTTCAAGTATGTTCTCATATATTTTATCTTTTAAATCTATATTTGTCGAGATTTTTCCTAAAATTTTGCCATCTCTGACATTTAACACACAGATAAATACTCTATTATTTTCTTCTTTTATATTAAAAATATCTTCATCTAATTCTTTTCCATATTCAGTTATTTGATTATTAACAGTAGTTTCTATCTCCTTAATCTGTTCCCTATACAATATTGCTTCTTCAAACTTCATATCTTCAGAAGCTTTTTCCATTTTCTTTTTTAATTCTTCTATAACATTTCTTCCTTGCCCTTTTAAAAGCTGCTTAGCACCTTCAACAAGTTCATTATATTCCTCTTTTATATTTTTATAAGTACATGGACCAGGACACATCTTCATAAAATATTTAAGGCATGGTCTTGTATATACTTTATTCATATCTCTGTTACAATCCCTAATTTTAAATATTTTTATAATATTTTTTTTTAAATTCCACCCACCTTGTGGGTATGGACCAAAATACATTCCTGTTTTAGTATCAAGAGCTCTTGTTGTTCTAATCATCTTAATATTTGGAAATGTTTCCCTGCTGATTTTTATATAAGGATATGTTTTTTCATCTTTTAAAGCTATATTATATTTAGGACTATATTTTTTTATTAGATTATTTTCAAGAACAAAAGCATCTATTTCACTGTTACACATAATAAATTCTATATCTTCTATATTTTTTACAAGCTCTTTTGTCTTTTCATTTTCATGTTCTCTATTAAAATATGAAGATACCCTGTTCTTTAAATTTTTAGCTTTTCCTACATAAATTACCTTTCCATTTTTCTTCATCAGATATACTCCTGGATTCTCAGGTATATCTATTTTTTTTATATCTATTTTACTCTCTACCAATTTCCTCTCTCTTTCTCTCTATGGCTAATATATACATTCAGTTTATTTTGTTTAGAAAGCTCTCTGTATAACAAAGACGCTAAAGTTACTGAACGGTGCTTCCCACCACTACACCCTATACCTATAGTTAAATGTTTCTTTCCTTCTTTTATATAATTAGGAATAAGAAAATCCATCAAATTTAAAAGCCTCTGAGCAAACTCCTGAGATTCACTATATTTCATCACATAAGAAGATACTGCTTCATCTTCACCAGTTTTTTCTTTTAATTCATCTACATAGTATGGATTTGGAAGAAATCTCACATCAAAAAGAAGATCAAGATCAATAGGAATACCATATTTAAAGCCAAATGATTGTACATGAATATTTATATCTTTTGTTTCCCCATCTACCATAAGTATTTCTCTGACTCTTTCTGATAATTCTTTAGGCTTTATATAACTTGTGTCTATCACTCCTGTTGCAACTTCTTTTATAGGAAACATTATCTCTTTCTCTCTTTGAATGCTTTCTAAAAGAGTGGCTGCTTCTAAAGGATGTCTTCTTCTAGTCAAGTTATATCTGTTAAGTATGATTTCTTCAGAGGCTTCAATAAAAATGAGAGAGTAATCTATGTCTGCCTTTTTCATTTCAGACAAAAGTAAAAAAAGTTCATCTGTTTTTTTAAATGAACGTATATCTATTCCCAACCCTAATTTTTTAATAGAAGTGTTAATAAAAAAATTCCCAACCTCACATGGTAGATTATCTACAACATAATACCCCATGTCTTCCATTGTATTTAATGCAGTAGTTTTTCCAGCTCCACTTAATCCACTTACTATTACTATCTTATTTTTTCCCATGCCTTCACCATACTTTTATATTTTTTAAAATTTTAATTTTTATATGCTCAATATTCTTTTTCTACTTTTATTATACCACAAAAACTATATTCTTTACATTTTTAAACATTTTTTATTTATACAGTACAAAAAATGACTTAGATTTTTATTCTAAGCCATTTTATTTTTTTTCAAAACATCAGTTACATTTAAACAATAAAAATATATTGATTTTCACATTTTTTCTACATTCTCTCTAAAGTTTTTATTCCAAGCAAAGATAATCCATCTTTAATAGTTTCTCCTGTTATTTTTGCTATAAGTGCTCTTGAATATAAAAGCTCATCTTCTTGATTTAATATTGGGCAACTATTATAGAAACTATTGAATTTCTTAGAAAGTTCAAATAAGTAATCTGCAATTATATTTGGCTTAAATGTTTCAGAAGCTTTTAATACAGATATTGGAAATGCTGCTATATGATTAGCCAATGCTCTTTCTAATTTATCTTCTATTTTTATTTCTTTATCATAAGTTATACTTTTCCCTTCACTTTCAGCTTTTCTTAATATAGATTGTATTCTTGCATAAGAATACTGAAGATAAGGAGCTGTATTTCCTTCAAAAGTCAGTATTTTATCCCATTCAAATATAATAGGGCTTTGTCTATTTTGAGAAAGGTCAGCATATTTTATTGCTCCTACTCCAACAACCTCTGCTATTTGATCTTTTTCTTCTTCTGATAAATCAGGATTTTTTTCTTGAACTATATCATAAGCTCTTTTCTTTCCTTCATCTAAAAGTTGTTCAAGTCTTATTACATTTCCTTTTCTAGTTGAAAATACTCCATCAGCAAATCTCATTATTCCAAACCAGATATGATGTTTCTCTACATTCCACCCAAGCATATCTGTAATTTTAAAGAATTGTTTGAAATGGTCCTGTTGTCTTTCATCTGTAAGATATATAAGTTTATTTATTTTATAAGCTTCTTTTTTAAATTTAATAGTAGCTATATCAGATGTTGAATAAAGAAATGCTCCATCTTTCTTTTGAACTATACAAGGGAAAAGATTGTCTTCTTCTGGAAAAAATACAACTTTAGCTCCATCATCTTCTACTGCTAATCCTTTTTCTACAAGTTCTTCAACTACTCCCTGCATCATAGGGTGATAAAATGATTCTCCATAATATGTATCAAAATGAACATCTAATCTTTTATAAAGCTTATCATATTCATCTAATGATACTTTAATGAACTCTTTCCATAAAGCAAAATTTTCTGGATCTCCATCTTGAAGTTTTTTAAGTTCCAGTCTTGCTTCTTCTTCAAGCTCTGGATTACTTTCAGACAGCTTAGAAAACTCTACATAAACCCTTTCTAATTCTTCAATAGGATTTTCTTTATATGCTTCTTTATCCAGCCATCTTCTATATCCAATGATAAGTTTCCCAAACTGTGTTCCCCAATCTCCTATATGATTATCAGCTATCATGTGGTATCCTAAATATTTATAAATTCTTGTAATAGAATCTCCTATTATTGTAGATCTTAAATGCCCTATATGCATTCTTTTAGCTATATTCGGAGAAGAAAAATCTATTATTACATCTCCCTCTCTATTTAAAAAAGAGAAATCATATTCTTCTGTTCTTGATTTTTTTAAAACTTCTCCTAAATATTTACTTTTTAAAAATATATTGATAAATCCAGGTCCTGCTATTTCTAATTTATCAATTACATCATTTTCTTCAAGATTATCAAGAATTTCCTGAGCTATAGTTCTTGGATTTTTTCCTATTATTTTAGAATTCATCATTGCAAAATTTGTTTGAAAATCTCCAAATTTTTCATTTGTAGCAACAGATACTTCTACTTTTTTTGTTTCTTTTTCATTATATAACTTTTTTATTGTATTTTCAAAAATTTTCGCTATCTCTCTATCTATGATAAGCACTATTCCACCTCGCATTTTATTCATTTATCTTTAAAATATTTATCAAATAAAAAAGGGACACAAAGTCCCAAAAGAATAACTCCAACCTACCGCCTCCAGTACAGTTTTAGTCGCCAAAACCAAAAGTGGTAGTCAGTTATCTGTAGCATACAGAGTCCGTAAAACAACTTAAGCTTTAAGATGATCGTGACTTTGCTGATTTACTACACACAGCGCCAACCCCATGACGACATTAGGCCCAAAACCTCGTGAAAATAGCGAGTAGGTCAGAAACATTTATTCTTATAATGGAATTATATCATTATTTTATTTTTTTTTCAACATTTTAAAGTTCTTTTTTATTCAATAATTCGTTTCTTCTATGATTATTGTTTTTTTTCTTCAACATAAGTACTCTTTAAATATAATTCTTCTAATTGTCCTTCATCAACTTCACCAGGAGCTTCTGTCATTAGACATTGTCCTTTATTTGTCTTAGGGAATGGAATAACATCTCTTATAGAATTTTCTTTAAGCATTACCATTAACCATCTATCTAATCCAAACGCAAGTCCTCCATGAGGTGGCGCTCCATATTTAAATGCATCTAGGAAAAATCCAAATTTAGTTTTAGCTTCTTCTGGTGTAAGTCCCAATCTGTCAAATACCTTAGCCTGAATTTCAGGATTAAATATTCTGATAGAACCTCCACCAATTTCAAACCCATTAAGTACCATATCATAAGTATTAGTTCTTATATTTTCAGTTTGTCCATCTAAAAACGCATTCAAATCTTCATCTTTTATTGAAGTAAATGGGTGATGTTCAGCTTTATATCTTTGTTCCTCTTCATCATATTGGAACATAGGGAAGTCTACTACCCACAAGAACTTAAATTCATCAGGATTGATAAGATTAAATTCTCTTCCTATTCTAGTTCTAATAGCTCCTAAAGCTCCATATACTACTTTTGCTTTGTCAGCTATAATAAGAATAATATCTCCTTTTACAGCCCCTGTTGTTTCAACTATAGATTTCATTTCATCTTCTGAAAGGAACTTAGCTATTGGAGAATTTATTCCTTCTTCAGTTATTTTGATATATGCCATTCCTTTAGCGCCAAAATATCTCTTAGCATGTTCTTCATACTCTCCAATTATTTTTCTAGAGAATTTTTCTGCTCCTTGAGGTGCCACTACAGCTTTTACTATTCCACCATTTGCCACTGTTTCTTGAAAAGCTTTAAATCCAGAGTTTCTTACTATTTCAGTTAAATCTTTAAGCTCTACTCCAAATCTGATATCTGGCTTATCAGAACCGAACCTAGACATTGCTTCTGCATAAGGCATTTTTTGGAAAGTATAATTAACTTCTTCTCCAGTAATAGCAGTAAATACATTCTTAGCAAGCCCTTCTATAGTCCTCATTACATCGTCCATTGTTACAAAAGACATCTCTATATCTAACTGTACAAATTCAAATTGTCTGTCTGCTCTAAGATCTTCATCTCTAAAACATTTAGCTAATTGGAAATATCTCTCTACCCCACCAATCATCAATAATTGTTTAAACAATTGTGGTGATTGAGGAAGTGCGTAAAAATCTCCTGGACTTATTCTACATGGAACTAGAAAATCCCTTGCTCCTTCTGGTGTAGATTTTGTAAGTAAAGGAGTATCTATATCCAAAAATCCTTCTTTATCCATAAAATTTCTTATTGCCATAATCATTTTATGTCTCATTTTAAGATTATGAAGCATTCTTGATCTTCTTATATCAAGATATCTGTATTTTAATCTGATATTTTCATTAAGATTATCATCTATTCCTGAAATTTGGAAAGGAAGAACATCACAATTGTTTAATACTACAAGTTCTTTTGCAAAAACCTCTATATCTCCTGTAGGCATATTAGAATTTTTACTTTGTCTTTCTTTTACTTCTCCAACTATTCTTATAACTGATTCATTTTTTAGTTTTTGAGCCTGTTCCACTACATCTTTAGGTGCTACATCTATATCAAAAATGACTTGTGTCTTTCCTTCTCTATCTCTCATATCAACAAAAGTCAGACCTCCAAGATCTCTTTTTGTATCTACCCAACCAGAAAGAATGACCTCCTGTCCTATATTTTCTTTTCTCAATTCACCTAAATTATGAGTTTTATAAATCATAACTATCCTCTCCTTAAAATTTTTCCTCTATCTTGATTCTTTTATTATTTCCATCGCTTTTTCAAATGGTAGTTCCTCTTGAGTCCTCTTTAAAAAATTCTTTAAAATTACTACATTTTTATTTATTTCATCTTCTCCAGCTATTATACAATATTTTACTCCAAGTTTATCAGCTTTTTTCATGTGAGATTTCATTCCTTTGGAATTGAAATCTACATAAGTTTTTATTCCTGCATCTCTTAATATTTTAGTTATTTTAATTCCAAAATCCTTGGCATTATCTCCCAACCAGGCTACATATACATCAGGGCTGTTACTAGGATAATCTTCCACTAACATCATCATTCTTTCTACTCCAGCAGCAAATCCAACTGCTGGTATATCCTTATCTCCTAATTGTTTTAGAAGATTATCATATCTTCCTCCACCTAGTACAGTTCCTTGTGCACCTAGTTTATTAGTAACTATTTCATAAACTGTACTTGAATAATAATCAAGTCCTCTTACCAATTTAGAATCTTCAACATATTTTATTCCAAAAATATCAAGATATTTTTTTACTTCTTCATAGTGAGCTCTTTCTTCTTCTGTAAGAGAATCTATTATACTAGGAGCATCTTTTGTAAGTTCTTTACACTTATCTATTTTACAATCAAGAACTCTTAAAGGATTCTTTTCCATTCTCATTTGGCAATCTTCACATAACTCTTCTTTAATAGGATTAAGAAAATTTAATAATTTTTCTCTGTATTGTGTACGAGAAGCTGTTGTTCCAACTGAATTAATATGAACTTCAAGATCACTTATTCCTAATTTCTCCAGAAGAGTAAAACTCATTGCTATTACTTCAGCATCTAGTATAGGCGAACTCTCTCCTAAAACCTCTACTCCTATCTGATTAAACTCTCTTTGTCTTCCTGCTTGTGGTCTTTCATATCTAAACATTGAACCATTATAATAATATCTTGTTACATCTTCCTTGCCATATATTCCATTCTCAAGATATGACCTTACTACTGATGCAGTATTTTCTGGTCTTAAAGTAATACTTCTCTCTCCTCTGTCTTTGAAAGTGTACATTTCTTTCTCTACAACATCAGTTCCTTCTCCAATCCCTCTTTTAAACAGATCAGTTTCTTCAAATATAGGAGTCTTTATGTACGAATATCCATAATTTTCAAATACTTCCTGAGCTATTTTAGATATATACGTATATTTTACTGCTTCTTCTCCATAGATATCCTTAGTTCCTCTAACAGCCTTTATAAGCTTCATTATTCTCACCTCTTATATTATTTTCCCCATAGTTTTTCCATTTTTTCTTTTATAAGTTTTTCATTTTTATTATCTCCAGGAATATAGTACTCTCTTTTCTTAGTAGTGTAATTCTGCTTTATGAAATTTCCCGTATAATCATGAGGATATTTATATCCTTTTGCATTGTGACATATAGTCAAAGGGACTGTTTCCATATCTCCCTTCTCTATATCTTCCATTGCCTTATTTATTCCCATATAGCATGAATTACTTTTTGTAGATATAGAAAGATATACAACTGCTTGTGCAAGTATTATTTTCACTTCTGGCATACCTATTTTTTCGCTTGCTGCCATTGCACTACTAGCTATCAGCATAGCTTCAGGGTTTGCCATTCCTATATCTTCACTAGCATGTATCATTATTCTTCTTGCAATATATCTTGGATCTTCTCCACCATGCAGAAGCCTACCTAACCAATAAAGAGCTGCATCTGGATCACTTCCTCTCATACTTTTAATTAAAGCTGATATGAGATTATATTTATCTTCAGCCTTATGATATGAAGATTTCCTTTGTCTAAATATCTCCAACACTTCTTCATCTTCCAATTCCATACAGCTATTTTGATAAAGTTCCAAATAGTTTATTGCTATTCTGCTATCTCCTTGTGAAATATCCAATATACATTCTATTATTTCTTTTGATATTTTTTCTTCCAGCCCTATGTACTTAGCTCCTCTTTCCAATATATGCCTAATATTCTCTCGACTCAGTGGTTTAAATTCAAATATCATCACTCTTGATAGCAAAGCATTATTTAAACTATAATAAGGATTTTCTGTAGTAGCTCCTATAAGCGTCAATATTCCTGATTCACAGTATGAAAGAAGTGCATCTTGCTGAAGTTTATTGAATCTATGTATTTCATCTAAAAATAGGATAGTTTTTTTCCCATAAAATTCAAGATTTTTTTTAGCTTTTTCCACAATTTCACGTAAATCATTAAGACTTGCAACAGTTGCATTGAGAGTTTCAAAATTACTGTCCAAAGTCTTAGAAATTATCTCTCCCAGTGAACTCTTTCCACAACCTGGAGGTCCAAAAAAAATTGAATTTGATATGCTTTGTTTCTCTATTAATTTTCTTAAAACTCCACCTTTTCCCAAAATCTTTTCTTGACCTATAAAATCATTCAGACTAGTAGGTCTAAGTCTTAAAGCTAAAGGTTTTATTTTATCATAATTACTTTCAAATAGATTCATCTCACCACAACCATTTTATTTTTTGACAAAAAAAGCGTATTGACAAAACAATACGCCTCTTCCTTCTATTTTACTAAGTATAATAAAAGTGCACTGACAATAAATAGTACTGCAACAACTTGAGTTGCTTTAGCTAAAGGCCCACCATCTTTTGATATTCCAAACACAGTATTTGAAGCTCCCATTCCCATGCTTGCTGACATTCCATGGCTCCTATCAGGCTGTATAAGCACTAATATTATAAGCGTTATCGCAAATATAAAAAGCATTATTGTAAATAATGTTTCCATAGCTCTCCTCCTAAACTTCTTCTCTTATATTAAATACAATAAATTATATCACAGATAATTAAAATATTAAAGTATAAACTTTTATTTTAATCCCACCAAAAATACCATATATGAGAATTTCTCAAGCAGCTTGCAAGAGAACGAATATCTCCACACCCCTGCATAATTATATCATAACAAAAAGCAAATTGTTCTTCTGCTAATTCTTCTAGTTCCTCATTTTCTTTTAGAGGTTTATCTACATATAATTCCCAATTGTCATATGTCACTGCTCCTGGAACAGCACCATATTTTTCATACCAGAATTTAAATACTGCTGCCTGTTCTGCTGGTGTTGGGCAGTCATTAAATCCTCCCATAGGCAGCCATACTGCTACTTTCCAAGGCTCAGTTTCTGGTATTTTTACTATTAAAACTTCTGGAAACGGAATTCCATTTGCATCAGCAAAAGTTATAAAATCATTTGATGGCTCACTGTACTTAAAGTTTCCAGTTATATCATCTCCATTATGCATATCATTATATTCATCAAAACGTTCTCTCAAAAATTCAGCTGCATCTATACTTTCAGCTTCTTCAAAAATTTTTTCACGAAACTCTTTTATTCCCTTTTGAGATTCTTCTACATCATAATCCTCATATATAAAACTAAGAGTTTCTGCCAAAATATCATTTGGTACTATTATCAATGGTACAAATCCTTCTTTTTTTCCTGCCTCTTTTAATTCTTTATATCTATCCATTATTATACTGCTGTTCTTTTCATTTTCAAATATTTCATATTTACAATTCAAAAATCTTAGTATTTCTCGACAATCACTAGTCATTTTTCCTCCTAAAGCTTTTATATCTATATCAATTATATAACAAAATTATAAATTTGTCTTATAAAAATATAGCCTTTTAAGTATTCATTTTTTTATATATTTTAAAATAAAGAAAGTGATTATTTTATTTTTAAAATATGTGCTGTCCTCCAAATCTTAGACAACTAAGATGGAAAGAATATTACAACAACTCAAAATTAATGAAAAGAAAAAGGAACTGCCTAAATTAATGATTAAAAATCATCAATTTACAACAGTCCCACTTAATTTTAAATTTTACAATAATTTTGCAGCTATTTCAGCAAGCTTAGATCTTTCACCTTTTTTTAAAGTAATATGTCCTACAATTTCCTCATTTTTTAATCTATCAGCAAGATATGTCAATCCATTTGTATTGGAATCAAGATAAGGATTATCTATCTGTTGAGGATCCCCTGTAAATATTATTTTAGTATTTTCACCAGCTCTTGTCACTATAGTTTTTATTTCCAATGGAGTTAAATTTTGTGCTTCATCAATTATAATAAGTCCTCTTGGTATACTTCTTCCTCTTATATATGTCAATGCTTCTATTTTCAATATTCCCATGGCTTCTAATCCTTCAACAACTTTTTCTCCAGTTTTATCATCTTTTGCTTCACTTAAAAAATCTATATTGTCAAAAATAGGCTGCATCCATGGTTTTAATTTCTCTTTTTCACTTCCTGGAAGATATCCAAGATCCTTTCCCATTGGAATAATAGGTCTTGCTATAAGTAATTTTTTATATTTTTTTCTTTCAACTACCAATTCTAATCCTGTTGCTATAGCTAAAAGTGTTTTCCCTGTTCCAGCTCCTCCTACAAGAGTAACCACTTTTATATTTTCATCCATCAACAGTTCCATGGCAAATCTCTGCTCATCATTTCTTGCTCTAAGTCCCCAAGGACTACTATCTCCAAGAAGAAACTTTTTAATTTTGCCATTTTCATATCTTCCTGTAAGAATATTACCTTTACAATTTAGTTTGAAGAAACTATTTGGAGTAGGAATAATATCTTCTCTTCCTAAATCCATAAAATCCATTTTGCCATTTTTTTCATATTGTCCAAATGTTTTACTATCAACCTCTACTTCATAAAAGCCATCATATAACTCTGTATAATCAACCTTATCTGTTGAATAATCTTCCACTTCCAATCCTAAGGCATCAGCTTTTATTCTCATATTTATATCTTTAGTTACTATTATGACTCTTTTATCTGGATTATCTTTTTTTATTCCCAATGTTACTGAAATAATATAATTATCTACAACATCTTTTTTTAAAACTTCTGGAAGAAGCTTCATATCATTTTTAATTTCGACTCTAAAAAATATATCATTTTTCAGTTCTACTCCTTTAAAAAGACTTCCTTCTTTTCTGATTTCATCTAGAACCCTTGAGGCTAGTCTGGCTTGAATGGCTGTATTTTGATTTCTTTTAAGCTTATCTATCTCTTCTATAACATAGATGGGAAGAATAACATCATTTCCTCTAAAATTATAAATACAGTAAGGATCATGAATAAGTATATTAGTATCTAGTATGAATGTCTTTCTCATATGTAATCAGCTCCTTTTTTTAAATCCAGCTTAGGATTACACTCCGGCTTAATATAAGATACCAGACTTTTTTTAAATTTCCTCTTTTTTTATTTCTTTTTTAAAATTTCCTTAATGGCTTCCATAGCAGCAATAGTTCCATCAGCCACAGCAGTTGTTACTTGTCTTATTATCCCAGATCTTATATCTCCAGCTGCATACATACCTTCTACATTAGTCTTCAATCCATCTTTTGTTATGATATTGCCTTGACTATCTAATCGAGCAAATTCTCCATACATCTCTGTATTATTTTTAGTTCCCAAATAAAGAAATGCAAAGTCAGAAGGATAATTTTTTATTTCTCCATTCTTCTCGATAACAAGTTCCTCAACATATTCTCCACCTTTTATTTCAAGCAGTTTAGCATCTGTTATTATTTCTACTTTTCCAGAAGCTGTTAAAGCATCTAAAGTATCCTTGTGACACTTGAACTCTTTATCATTTACAAATATTTTTATAGTTTTAGAAAACTTTGTAAGGAAAAGTGCCTCTTCTGCTACTTCTTCTCCCTGACCTAACAAAGATACATTTAAATTTTTAGTAAAAGCTCCATCACAAGTTGCACAATATGATACCCCTTTACCTAGAAATTCCTCTTCTCCTTTTAACTTCTTACTTCCATTTTTTCCACTTCCTGTAGCTATTATTACAACCTTTGCTCTAAAATTTCCTTTATCTGTTTTTACTATTTTATTTTCAGTATCTGAATATACATCAAAGCCTAAAAGAGTGGCATCTAAAAATTCAGCTCCAAATTTTTCTGCCTGTTTTTTCATCAAAATATATAGCTCTTTTCCTGATAACCCCTCTGGAAATCCTGGATAGTTATCTATTTTATGTGCCATAAGAAGGCTTCCTTCTCCTTCTTTTTCAATTATCAAAGTTTTTAGTTTTGATCTTCCTATATATATCCCTGCTGTAAGACCTGCTGGTCCTCCACCAATTATTATGACATCATATTTTTTTTCATTCATACGAATATACCCTCCTTTATATTTAGATTATTCCCTGCATAGATAGAAATTCTTTTTCTTCTCCAATAGTTGTTACATCACTATGTCCACTATAAACTTTTGTGTCAGCAGGTAATTTACATAATTTTGCAAGACTGTTAAAAAGCATTTCTCCACTGCTTGTAGGTAAATCATATCTTCCATAACTTCTTCTGAACATAGTATCACCTGAAATCAGCATTTTAGCTGCAGAACAATAAAAACTTTTTGATCCGATAGTATGTCCTGGAGTATCTAAAACTTCAAATTCTCCCACCATATCTCCTTCTTTTATAGTGTGAACTTCTCCATTAAAAACAAAATTTGCTCCTGTAATATATCTCATTAAATTTAATTCTGGTTCTGTAAGGCATGCAGCATCTTCTTTTCCTATATATACTTCAACATTTGGATATTCTTCTACCAACCTATTTATCCCTGCAATATGATCCCCATGCCCATGGGTAAGAATTAAGTATTTCAATGTAAGTCCATTGACTTTTAAAAAAGTCATAATTTTATCTATATTTTCTCCACCACAATCAAAAAGATAAGCAATCTTATCATCGTTCCAAGTTATATAACAATTTGTCATCATCGAACCTAAATAAAATGTCTTTATATTCATCATCTTTTACTTTTCCTCCTTAAATCCAAAATACAATCTGTATCATATCTTTAATTATACTTCAGTATTATTGATTTTGTCTACTTAAATTATCAAGAACTACGTATTACAGGTGTCATCTCTTCCAAAAAAGGACATATTTCTCTTTTATCAGATATCTTCAAAAAGATATACACTATTTTCATTCTTTGGTGTATAATTTATTGGTAAATATTTTTGATTAGGAGGAAACAAATTGAATATAGTTTTATTATACCCTGAAATACCATACAACACTGGAAATATAGGAAGAAGTTCTGTACTTACCAATACAACTTTACATTTAATCAAACCCCTTGGTTTTTCTCTCGATGAAAAACAATTAAAAAGAGCTGGACTTGACTACTGGCATCTTGTTGATTTAAAAATTTGGGAATCTTATGAGGATTTTATAAATGGAAACCCTGATGCTGTTATATATTATGCAACTACTAAGACAAAGCAGAGATATACAGATATTAAATTTAAAAAAAATGACTTTGTTATGTTTGGACCTGAATCACGTGGAATTCCAGAAGAAATATTAAATAAAAATGCTGATCATTGTATTACTATTCCTATGATAGATATGGGTCGTTCTTTAAATCTTTCAAATTCTGCTGCCATTATTTTATATGAAGCTTTAAGACAAACAGATTTTAATTTTGATAAATAGGAGAATTTATGTTTATTAATAAAATTCATCATATTGCGATTATTTGTTCAGATTATGAAAAATCAAAAAATTTTTATGTCAATATTTTAGGATTTAAAATTTTAAAAGAAACATATAGAAGTGAAAGAAAATCATATAAACTTGATCTTGAAATAAATGGAGAATACCAAATTGAACTTTTCTCTTTTCCTAATCCTCCTGAAAGAACAACTTCACCTGAAGCTAGAGGATTAAGGCATCTTGCTTTTGAAGTAGATAGCATTGAAGATTCTGTGAAGTATTTAAATAAAAATAATATAGCTACTGAACCTATAAAAATAGATGAAATAACTAATAAAAAATATACTTTTTTTAGAGATCCTGATAATCTTCCTTTAGAAATTTGTGAAAAATAACTTTAAATTTTTCCTTTTTTTTGGTATACTCATAGTTAAAATTAAGGAGATGATAGTTATGAGTGTTGAAAGTGTAAAAAAATTTTTTGAAGACAACAATCTTCCCTTAAAAGTTGAGGAAACAGAAGGAGATACTGCTACTGTAAAAAGTGCTGCTGCAACTTGGGGAATTGAAGAAGATCAAATTGCTAAAACAATGGGATATAAATTAAAAAGTGGAGAATATATCCTCATTCTTACAAAAGGTGGAGCTAGGCTTGATAACAGAAAATTTAAAGATAAATTCAAAGAAAAAGCCACTATGATTCCTCATGATGAAGTCTTAGAAGCTACTGGTCACCCTATTGGAGGAGTATGTCCTTTTGGATTGAAAAAACCTTTAAAAGTTTATCTCGATAAAACTTTAAAGGAATTTGAAATAGTTTATCCTGCTGGTGGTTCTGATCATTCTGCTGTCAAAGTTCCTGTTAATATGTTAGAAAGTATAACTCAAGGAGAATGGGTAGATGTGTGCAAAGACCCAGTTCCTACTGAATAATAAAATGCTGTAGAGGCTAATTTAAAATTGGTCTCTTTTTTCTTTATCTACTTTAAAGTCTATTTAATCTTTATTATTGAAATATATAAATTATTTTTTAATTAATATATAATTTTATTTTTAAATTTGTAGAGAATAAAGAAATATTGCCATTAAATTCAGAAATTTTTTATTTGTTTTTAAACTCTTTTTTATGCTAAACTAAAACATAAATAATAAAATAACATTACTTTAATTTATTGAAGGGGGAAAAAATGAATTTAATAATTATTTTAGAAGCACTTATTCTGGGTATGATTATATTTTTAATAGATTTTGCAGTTTCTCATAAAGGAAATGAAGATGACTATAACGAGCAAAATAATTCAAAAATTGGAAGTGATGGAATAGTAATATTAATCTCTTATCTTGTTATTTCAATATTTTTATATTTTTTCTTTAAAATAGAACCTATTCAAAATATGGTATATGCAAGAAATCCTATTTCAAATTTTCCTTTTATGAGTGATATTATAAGAAATATCAGCAAAGTAAGAGGAATTCTTTTAAATATATTAATAGGACTATATGGAATAAGAAGGAAAAGACCAGAAGGTTTTTTCTATATTATATTGTCAATGGCAATGTCATCTTTAAGCCTATCTTTTATGTTTTCAAATATTTTCAGGGTTATATCAGCCTTATTGAGAATAATGATTTTTAGAAAAAATATTTTGATGATATTTTATATCATTTCTAATTTTTTTATAATCAATTTTATTATCTGGAGTAATATGCATGGCTCAAGTGATTTATTCTATAGATTTACAACTTTACCTGGATTTAATTTATTATTCTCAAATATGTACTGGATAATGATAATAGCCATAATTATAGAAATTTTCACTATAAAAAATAAAGATAAATTTTAACTAAGGAGGATATTGAATAAATGAGTAATTTAAACAAAAATATAACTGTAAAAATGTTAAATGAAAAAGGAAAAGGTTTTTTACCAGAATTTATGGGAGTTGAAATTCTTGAATTAAAAGAAAATTTTTTAACAAGCAGATTATCTATAAAACCATATCATGTTGCACCAAATGGGTATCTTCATGCTGCAACTATTATCACTTTAGCTGATACTACATGTGGTTATGCTTCTTTTGCCCACCTTCCAGAAGGGGCAGAAAGTTTAACTACTATCGAACTAAAAAGTAACCATCTTGGAACTACTACAAAAGGAGCAATCTGTTGTACTGCTACTGCTCAGCATCTTGGAAAAACTACTCAAGTTTGGGATGCAGTTGTTACAGATGAAGCAACAGGAAAGAAAATTGCACTTTTTAGATGTACTCAAATGATATTATATCCTAAAAAATAATCATATAAAATACATCCTTAGTTTTTATTACTAAGGATGTATAAAAGTAAATATATCTTATTTAAACAAATTAATTGCTGTCAATATGACTGGCATTTGAAAAATATCTATTAAAAATGCTCCTGTTAATGGAACTACCAAATATGGATTAACTGTATATCCATATTTTCCACTTACTTCTCCCATATTTATCATAGCATTTGTTGTTGCTCCTAATCCAGAACCACACATTCCTGAAACCATAACTGCTGCATCATAGTCACTTCCCATTGCTTTAAATACTATAAATCTTGTGTACAGCCACATAAATATTACCTGACAAGCTAGTATTATAACCATTGGTATTGCTAGTGCTGCAAGCTCCCATAACTTCAATGAGATTAAAGCCATTGAAAGAAATATATTTAGAGAAGTTTCTCCTAATATATTTACAAGATTTCTATCAATATCAACCCATTTAGCTTTTAAATTAAGATTATTAAAAATAATAGCACAGAACATAGCTCCTACATATGATGGAAGTGCTATACCTAACTTATTTTTTAAAAATCCACTTAAAGAAATTCCTATTGTCATTATAATTGACAACATCAATATATGCTGCAGCATTGAATTGAGATTTATTTCTCTTTTTTCTATATCAATTTTTATTCCAACTTCATCTTCATTTACAACATCTTTAGGTTTTAAATCAAATTTCTTTATTAAATGTATAGCTAGTGGTGAACCTAAAAGTCCTCCAGCTACAAGTCCAAATGTAGCTGCAGAAAGTGCAACTGTCAAAGCTCCTGTCACTCCTAATCCTTCTACTGTTTGTCCAAAAGCCCCTGCTGACCCATGTCCACCAGACATTGATACTGAGCCAGCCAAAACTCCTAGTAGAGGATTTATTCCTGTTGCCTTAGCCACTCCTACTCCTATAACTGTTTGCATAAAAGTCATAATTCCACTTAAAAGCCAAAATATAATTAATAACTTCCCACCTTTTTTTAGACCTTCAATAGAAGAGCCTAGTCCAATAGTTGTAAAAAAACTACCATAAATGGTGTTTGAAGTGTAGTATCATAAGTTATACTTCCAACATGAAGACTTCTCATTAATAAATGGATAATAGCAAATAATAATCCTCCTAAAACAGCTGCTGGAATTCCAAATCTATCAAGAAATGAAAGTCTTTCTTTTAGCTTCCTTCCAATATAAAGTGATATTAATCCCATAGCTATTGTTCCAACCATATCAAATTTAAAAAGTACTCCTAAATCATTTAAACTGAATTCCATATTTTTCCTCCTAAATTTCATATTTTACTATTTTTTTAAATTATTCATTACATCATATATAAGACTTCCTGCAAGTTTTGCTGTTCTATTATCTATGTCATATTCTGGATTTACTTCTGCAAAATCTATACATACAACTTTTTTACTATTCATAATTTCTCTCAAAATTCTTTTTCCTTTTTTAGGATCAAGCCCCATTGCTGTTGGAGCTGAAACTCCTGGAGCATCAGAAGCATTAAAAACATCCATACAAAAAGTTACATAGATAATATCTGTATCTACAAGATATTTTTTCAATTCATCATTTATAAATTTTTCATCATTTTCCTCATCTAAAATTAATACATTATAACTTTTAGCTGTATCTATTAACCTTTTAGTATTTCCTTGTTTTTTAAAACCAACTATTGAATATTTTACATTCTTATCAATATCTAATATCTGTTTAAATGAAGTACCTGAATTAGCACCATTTTCATAAGGTCTAATATCTAAATGAGCATCAAAATTCACAATTCCAATCTTTTTATCAGGATATACTTTCCTGATTCCATTATAGGAAGCAAAAACTATATCATGCCCACCTCCTAACCCTATAGGAAAAATTTCTTTTTTTATAACATTATAAATTTTTATTGAATATTCTTTCTGAGCTTCCTCTAAAATTTTATTTTTTAAATTTCGATAATCATAAATTTTTAAGTTTTCAATTATAGGAAAAGATTGTATGGCTTTTCTTATTGCATTTGGTCCTTTTTCAGCCCCTATTCTACCTTGATTTCTTTTTATTCCATCATCTGTGTCATATCCTATAAAGCAGACTCCCGTTTCTTCTTTTGCATTCTCAAAAGGTTTTACAATCTGCCAAATTCTCAAATCAATCCTTTCATCACTGTCAAACCTACCATTCCACAAATCTTTCATAATTAAAAATCTCCTTTCTCTTTCTATTTATAAGTAACACTGTGTTACTTAGTTGTTTTATAATAACACATATTTTTTTATATTTCAAGAATAAATATGATTTTTTAGCATTTATATCATATAAAAAATATACTATTCGTATTAATAATAAACATATTTTTTAAAATTCAAAATATATGTTATAATTATAATGAAATTTAAAATACTTTAAGGAGTGTAAAATGGATTTTGAAAGAGTTAAAACAGAAGAACAAAGAAAAATTAGAATTCAAGAGATAAAAAATGCTGCTATCAAGTTATTTGATACTCATGATTTCTATGAAATCACTTTAGCAGATATTGCCAAAGGAACTAATTTCACACGAGGAAATCTTTACAAATATGTATCTTCTAAAGAAGAAATATATTTATTAATTACTATAGACGAATTCAATAAATTACTGGTTGAACTAAAAATAAAGTTAAATAAAGATTTTTCTAAAAAAACTGATGAATTTTCTGAAATATTGGCTAAAGAAATAGAAAAACAAGAAAGATTTTTAAAATTATTTTCAATTTTATATACTAATCTTGAAAAAAATGCTTCTGAAGAAAAACTTATACAGTTTAAAGAAGAGTTTAATTTATGCCAAATTAAATTCATAAAAATTCTAAAAAAAGCATTTCCAAGTTTAGAAGATATTCAAGCAAGAAAATTTTGGGAAATGTTAAGTTGTTTTATAATTGGCTTTTATCCTCTTGTTTCTCCAAATGCTATTCAAAAGGAAGCTCTAAAAAAAGCTAAAATAGGTTATTATCCTCCTAATTTTAAAAAAGTTTTAAAAGAACAGATAATTTCTACTTTAAGAAATACTATCTATCATTCTGGAGAAAAAATTTCATCTATTCCATATAGATTAATATAACAATAATAATTTTTTAATTAAAAAATATTATAAAGAAAAAGGAAGATATAGAACAGGATTTTTCCTTTCTATCTCTTCCTTTAACTTTTTAAACCATAAATGAAATCTTATAAACCATCATCAATGTAATGACAATCATAAGTTGCAAAGAATAACTATTTTCCATCCTTTCCTCCAAAGTTCCCACAATATATTATATGTTTTATTTTATATTTAGATATTTTTCTTCATTATATCACATTTACCTTTCATTGGTAAATACTTTTTTACCCTTTTATATATGAATATAAAGTTCTTACTACCTGTCCAGTTGCACCTTTTTTAAAATATTTTCCATTTTTTTCACTAAATGCTGTTCCTGCTATGTCCAAGTGCATCCATGGTTTTTCTTCTATAAATTCCTCTAAAAATTTAGCTGCTGTAATAGATCCTGCTAATCTTCCAGCACTATTTTTTAAATCTGCTACATCTGATTTTATTATATCCCTATATTCTTCAAAAATTGGCATTTGCCAATATTTTTCTCCCCAATATTTTCCAGCAGCCTCTAATTTTTTATAATTTTCATCTGAATTTGAAAATACTCCAGTTACATTATCTCCTAAAGCTACCATTATTGCCCCTGTTAAAGTCGCTGCATCAATTACTTCATCTACATTTTCTTTTCTTATTATGTAAGTTAAAGCATCAGCTAAAGTTAGTCTTCCTTCAGCATCTGTATTAGTTATCTCTATTGTTTTTCCATTCATACTTCCAATAATATCTCCAGGTCTATAAGCATTTGAACCTATTGCATTTTCACAGGCAGCTACTACTGCTGTAACATTTCTTCTAATTTTCATTTTTCCAAGAGCACACATAGTTCCTATTACAGTAGCTGCACCTCCCATATCTGTTTTCATATCCAGCATGCTAGATGTAGGTTTTAAAGAAAGTCCTCCTGTATCATAAGTTAATCCTTTTCCTACCAATCCTATTCTTTTTTCACTTTCACTATCTCCATTGTATCTCATTACTATAACCTTTGGTCTATTAATAGAAGCTCTTCCTACTGCAAGAAATGCTTTCATTCCTAATTTTTCAGCCTCTTTTTCGTCCATTATTTCTACTTCAAATCCGAATTCTTTACCTAATTTCTCAGCTTCCTCTGCTAATTTTTCTGGAGTTATCACACAGGCTGGTTCATTTATTAAATCTCTTACAATATTTATTATTTTTCCCAATTCTTTTCCTTCAATAATATTAATATCATTTTTCTCCATAAAATAATAAATATTTAACTTCTTATCTTTTTTTTCACTCATATATTTATCAAATTTATAGTCTATATGCTCTGCTACCTCTCCAATCACTTCAATATCTATTAATTCCTTATCTTCGCTTCCAATAAGAATATCTCCAGTTACATCTTTCAAACCATTATATATAACTTCTCTCATGATATCTCTATTCATATTTTCTTTTTTCCCTATTCCTAAAAATAGTATTGTTACTAAAGCCTCTCCTTCTAAAAATGAAACTTCTAATTTTTCACCTTTTTTCCCTGTAAAAGAATTTTTTTCCATTACTTTTTCTATAAATATTTTATTTTTATCAGAAATGTATTCACATAATCTGAAATCACCTTCACTGACAAGAGAAACTGTTTTAGAATATATCCCTTCTATTTTTTCTATTATCTCTAAACTCATTTTCATACCTCCATTTCAATAAATTAATCTTGTTTCTATTAGTCTATCATTTTATTTTTTTTATTTCAATGTAAATATCTATTGATTTTTTTTTAAAACACGGTAAAATAAAGTAGTAGGTGATTGAAAATGAAAAAAATTTTAATTTTATCAATGTTTTTAACGATATCTTTAGCTGGCTTATCTGCTCCTAATACAGCAGATATTTCAAAAATGAGAGAGGAAAATGGTATTACATATTATTTCAATGAAAATACTCCTTTTACAGGAAAAGTAATAGATAAAAAAGATAGAATCTATTACAGTAATGGAAAGCCTGATGGTAAATGGGTAACTTTCTTTCCAAATGGAGCTTTAAAATCTATAGAAAACTGGAAAGATGGTAAATTAAATGGAAAATATGTTATCTATCAAGAAAATGGTTTAAAAGTTATGCAAACTTCTTATATTAATGGTAATGATAATGGTGATTATTTTCTTTATCATGAAAATGGCAATCTACAAGTAAGAGGATATTTTAAAAATGGCATTCCCACAGGTACTTGGAAATATTATTATTCAGATGGTAAATTGAAAGGAAAAGCTGTTTACCCAGAATAAAACAAACGTACTATTTTACAGTAAAATGCGAATTTTTATAGTTTGACTTTTTTATAATTTCTATATATAATATAAGTGAGGGAAGATTTATTATAATAATAACAAAGGAGGGTTCTATCATGAATCTTGTATTAAGCAAAATTTTTGAAACTTCTGTCCTTGTATCTCCTAAGAAAGCTCTACAATTATGTTCTATGGTTGCTAGGAAAATAAAAAAAGGAGATAGTGTTGTTATAGACTTCAATGGTATTAAAGCTACCACATTAGCTTTCCTTTATGTTCTTTTTTCTAATATAGTAAAAGAATGTGGTAAAGATGTCAAAAGCCTTGTATCAATTGAAAATGCCTCTAAGGAGCTAAAAGAAGAATTCAAATACTTAAAACAAAATTACAAAGAACTTTGTGAAAAATTCTCGCACTTGGACGTTATAACAGCTTAAAATATATTTAAAGATATTAAAAAAACAGAACTCTCCATTGAGTTCTGTTTTTATTTATACTGCCCTTACTATTTCCCTTCATTAAGATATTTTTCTATTACTTTACTCCATACATTATTCTCTTTCATTATTTTTTCAAAAAATTCTCTTACAGCTCCATCTCCACCAACTTTTGAAGAAACAAAATTTACTCTTTCCAAAACTTCTTTTACTGCATTTTTAGGAGCTGCTGACATTCCTACAATAGACATCACCCCTAAATCATTTATATCATCACCCATATAAGCCGTTTCTTCTAGTGATATTTTATATTTAGCTAATATTTTTTTTAATTCAGCTACTTTATTCCCAGCCCCCTGTACTAATTCTTGTATTCCCAATTCTTCTGCTCTTCGTTTGACTATTACAGAAGTCTTTCCAGTAATAATAGCAACAAGCCCTCCATATTTTATCCATTGAGCTATTGCAAATCCATCTTTTACATCAAATGCCTTCAAACTATTATCTTTATCATCTATATAGAGCTTGCCATCAGTCAAAGTTCCATCTACATCTAATACAATTAATTTTATCATTCTCTGCTCCTTCTGAATACTTTATTTTATAAAGAAAAAAGGATATCCACATCTGGATACCCTCAAACATACTAAGAATTATAGCGCGTTTACTTTAGCAGCTAATCTTGCTTTCTTTCTAGATGCTGTATTTTTCTTCATGATTCCTTTGCTTACTGCTTTATCTAACTCTTTGTAAGCTACTGATAAAGCTGTTTTTGAAGCTTCTAAATCTTTAGTATCTACAGTTGTTAAAACTTTTTTAGTCATAGTTTTAACTCTAGATTTTACTGCTTGATTTCTTTCTCTGTTTCTCTCTGCTACTAATATTCTCTTTTTAGCTGATCTTGAATGTGCCAAATTAAAAACCTCCTAGAAATTTTAAAAATTACATTTTTCCATAAGATGATATCATAAATTAAACAAAATGTCAACCTAGTGGTGACAAGAAGTAATTTTAATTTGTTTAAGTTAAGCTACAAAAGAGACACATCTTCTTGTACAATGGACCATCATTATTTTAGCATATTATTTCAAAAAATAAAAGTAAAATTTTAATTTTTTACACCAAAACTGTCAAAGTAAAAATATATTATTTCCTGAATTATTTAATTTTTTATTTAATAATTTTTGGCTAGAATAATTTTGTAATTTTTATTTCTATTAACCTTCTGCTAATTTTTTATTATAATTTATCTTAGCTAAATTTTACGCAAATACCATTTCTGTTAAATCCATAGGATCAATTATTTTTCCTGCTTTATACACACGCATATTTCCAGAAGCTATTTCATCTATAAGGATAACTTCTCCATCTTTATCTATTCCAAACTCAAATTTAATATCATAAAGATCAAGTCCTTTTTCAGCTAAAGTATCTCTCACTATTGTAGAAATCTGTTGTGTTCTTTCCTTCATTGAATCATACTGCTCAGAAGTCATTACATTAAGAACTACTAATCCATCTTTGGTTACAAGAGGATCTCCTAAAGCATCATTTTTAAATGTAGTTTCTACATAAGCAGGCAAATCTCCTCCTTCTACCACATATTCATTATAACGACGATAAAAACTTCCTACAGCTTTAAAACGGCATATTACTTCAAGTCCTTTTCCAAAAGGTTTTGCTGGTACCACTTCCATAGTTCCTTTTTCCATATCTGCAGATATATAATGAGTTTTTATTCCTGCTCTATTTAATATCTCAAAAAAGTGAATAGACATTTTTAAATTAGCTTTTCCTATCCCTTCTATTTTTAACCCTACTGAGTTTTCACCTGGATCAAATACCCCATCTTTCCCTGTACAGTCATCTTTGAATTCAAGTAAGAAATTTCCATTTTCTAATTTGTAGACATCTTTAGTCTTTCCTTGATAAACTTTTTCCATTTGATTCCTCCACTTTATAAATTAATATTTTTTGAGTTTAGTACCATATTATAGATGGTAATAGCAATATTCTGTAAGATAAGTATAGTATATTTCTTAAAAAAATTAAAGTATTTTTTTATTTTTTTATTAAATAATATATTTTTTTCAAAACAAATATAAAAGTGGGCAACTTATAAATAAAAATATTACTTTATATTTTTTGTTACCCACTAATTTAATTTTTATTCAATTTTTATTTTGCATTAGCAGCATTTTTACCAGCAATTCTTCCAAAAACAATGATATCAGCTATAGCATTTCCACCAAGCCTGTTAGCACCATGTATTCCCCAGTAACTTCTCCTGCTGCAAATAATCCTGGTACAATCTTTCCATCTTTTCCTATTACCTCTGCATTTTCATTTATTTTTATTCCACCCATAGTATGATGTAATGCAGGAAAACGTAATGTTGCATAGAAAGGTCCCTTATCTATTTTATTTTCCCATATATCTCTTCCAAATTCATCTGATTTTTTATCAACAGATTCATTAAATTTATTTACAGTTGCTACAAGTGCAGCTGCTGGAATATTTATTTTTTTAGCTAATTCCTCTAATGTAGGAGCTTCAACTACTGTATTTTTTCTAATAAGCTCATCTAAATCCTCAGCAGATGTAGTTTTTCTGTCTTGAGATATTATTTTAGAATCATTTATCATATAATATTGTCCATCTTTTTGAGCAAATGTAGCCAAACTTATTTCATCTCTTCTTCCATCTTCTCTTACATAACGATTTCCATCTTTATTTACAAAAATAACATTTTCCACATTGATAGTTGGTCCAAATCTATCTGCTGGCATTGGAAGCAATTGAATATGTTTCATATCTATGACATCTGCTCCAGCATCTAAAGCCATCTTAATAACTTCTCCTGTTGCTCCTGGGTGATTTGTATTTTCTATTCCAGCAGGAAGTTTATCCTTTGTATAAACACCATCAGAGAGAAACTCACGAACCATTTCACTGTTAGCAGCATACCCTCCACTTGCAAGTATTACTCCTTTTTTACCAGTAAATTCTACTTCTTTTCCATCTGCTCCTATTGCAGTTACTCCAATTACCCTATTATCTTTTTTAATATTCCTACAACTTTGGTATTTGTATATATTTTTCCTCCATGCTGTAAAAATGCTTTTTCCAAAGTATTTATATATCCTGTTCCCAATGGATCAGTTGCCTGATTAGTCCTTGGCCACATTGAACCCACAACTGAACCTATTTTTTCATTCCATTTCATTCCTAGTCCCTCAAGCCAGTCTACTCCACTCATAGCATTTTCTACAAGAGTTCTAACTAACTTTGGATTAGCAACTTTATTTCCACCTTCATAAGTTTGAGTAAAATGTTTATCTATTGAATCTTCTATTCCTTGTGCTTTTTGTTTTTTAGGATTCACTGCATTATATGCTCCTCCTGCACGAATAGTATTTCCTCCTATTATAGGCATTTTTTCAAGTATTATAACTGATTTAGCCCCATTCTCATAAGCAGATACACCTGCTGCAAGACCTGCTCCTCCAGCTCCTACTACTATTACTTCTGCTTCTTTATCTAATATAATATTCTCTACAGCTTTTTTTGCAACTGGTTTAGATATAGCAGCTATAGATACTCCAGAAAATTTTAATGCTTCCTTAGTTGCTTCTATTATAGCCTTACTTGATTTTGATGCTCCAGCTACATAGTCTACAGCGACACTTTGATTGGCTACAATTTCTTTTGGCAGGCTTTCTATGGCATGATCGCTTATTCCCTTGCTCTCTTTATGCTCTATAATAACTACATTTTCAATTCTGTCTTTTGATGTAGTTACTTCTACTTTTACAGGCCCTCCATATCCTTCATAACTTCCTAAATACTTTCCAGGTTTAAAAACAGCTTCTGCTGAAAATATTGTAAAACTCAATGCTACCATTAAAGAAAGTATTAAACTAAAAAAACTTTTTTTCCCCATACTTTTCCTCCTTTTTTATAGTTAACCCTTGTTACTAACCTATATACCCCATATTTTCATTCTTGTCAATATAAAATTATACTAAAATACATATATTTCTTTTTTTATCATCACTTTTTTTACTTCTATCACTTTTTTTGCCTTTAAATCAAATTTTATATTGTGCTTTTTAAAATAAAGTTATATAATTGGGTAAAAATAATATTATAACTACATTCTATAAAGCATCTTAATTAATATCATTTCACTAAATTTTAAGAGGAGATTCAAGAGATACTTTAAAGGGAAAACAATATTTTAATAAAAAAAATGGTCCTGAGTTCAAGACCATTTTTTATTACTCAATTATTTACTATAATCGTAGAATCCTTTACCAGTTTTTTGACCAAGTTTTCCACCTCTTACCATTTTTCTTAATAATGGATGAGGTCTGTATTTAGAGTCACCAGTTTCAGATTGAAGAACTTCCATAATAGCAAGACATACATCTAATCCTATTAAATCTCCTAGAGCTAGAGGCCCCATTGGGTGATTAGCTCCTAATTTCATAGCAGCGTCTATTCCTTCTACAGAAGCAACACCATCAGCATATATTCCAACAGCTTCATTAATCATAGGAATCAATACTCTATTTACTACGAATCCTGCAGCTTCTTCTACTTGAACTGGAGTTTTTCCAATTTCTTCAGATATAGCTTTTACTTTTTCTACCATTTCAGCTGGTGTATTTAATCCTGCAATAACTTCAACAAGCTTCATTACTGGAGCTGGATTAAAGAAATGCATTCCAATAACTGGTCTGTCTAATCCTGCACCAATTTCTGTTATTGATAATGAAGAAGTGTTTGTAGCAAACATAGCATCTGCTTTACAAATAGATTGTAATTCTTTAAAAGTTTGTTTTTTAATAGCCATATTTTCAATCGCAGCTTCAATTATTAAGTCACAATCTGCACAAATTTCTTTTGTTCCAGTAGTTATTTTAGCTAGAATAGCATCTGCTGCTGCTTGTTCCATTTTTCCTTTAGCTATTCTTTTTTCAAATCCTTTAGCAATTTTAGCTTTCCCTTTTGCTGCAAATTCTTCATTAATATCACAAAGAGCTACTGAATATCCTTCAGTTTGTGCAAAAGCTTGTGCAATACCTGATCCCATTGTTCCTGCTCCGATTATTCCTACTTTCATAATTACATCCTCCTAAAATTGATTATATTATATTTTAATTCAATTAAATTATATATAGAGAAACTCTATAATTGAAAATTAAAGACTTTTTTATAATTACTTATTTTTAAATCCTTCTACTTTTCTTTTTTCTAAGAATGCTGCCATTCCTTCTTTTTGGTCTTCACTTTCAAAACAGTTTCCAAATAGTTTTTCTTCAATAACTATTGCTTTATCCATGTCTACATCTAGCCCTTCATTTATAGCCTTTTTACAAGCACGAACTGCAATTGGAGCATTTTTAGCAATTTTCCCAGCTAATTTTTTAGCTGCTGGCATTAACTCTTCTAAAGGATATACAGCATTTACTAATCCAATTCTTAGAGCTTCATCAGCTTTTATATTAGTTGCAGCATATATCATTTCTTTAGCTTTTCCCACTCCTATAATACGAGCAAGTCTTTGAGTTCCTCCAAATCCTGGAGTTATTCCTAATCCTACTTCTGGTTGTCCAAACAATGCATTGTCAGAACATATTCTAATATCACAGCTCATAGATATTTCACACCCTCCACCAAGTGCAAATCCATTTACAGCAGCTATTACTGGTATAGGGAAAGTTTCTAGTTTTCTGAAAACATCATTTCCTATTTTTCCAAAAGCTTCTCCTTCAGCCTTAGTTAAAGTACTCATTTCTCCGATATCTGCACCAGCAACAAATGATTTTTCACCAGAACCTGTAAGTATAAGAGCTCTAGTAGTTTCTAGATTTACTCCATCTAAACAAGCATCTAATTCTTTTAAAACCTCACTGTTAAGAGCATTTAAAGCTTTTGGACGATTAATAGTTATGATTCCTACAAATCCATCTTGTTCATATGTAATATAATTCATTAAACAAACCTCCCATAATTTCATTAAATTAGGATAAGAGCATAATCATGCCCTTATCCACTATATTTAAAATTGAATGTTATATTTTTATTTAAGAATAAGACTAATCTCTTTTAACAATAGTAGAACATCCCATTCCACCACCGATACAAAGTGTAGCTAGACCAGTTTTCACGTCACGTTTAGCCATTTCATGAAGAAGTGTTACAAGAATACGACATCCTGAAGCTCCTACTGGGTGTCCTAGAGCAATAGCTCCTCCATTTACATTTAATTTAGTTGTATCAAATCCAAGATCATGCCCTACAGCAAGTGATTGAGCTGCGAAAGCTTCATTGGCTTCAATTAAATCAAAATCATTTATTGTCATTCCAGTTTTTGCTAATACTTTTTTAGTAGAAGCTACTGGTCCAATTCCCATAATCTTTGGATCTACTCCACCTAGAGCTCCAGCTACCCAAGTAGCCATTGGAGTAACTCCAAGTTCTTTAGCTTTTTCTTCACTCATTACAACTATTGCTGCTGCACCATCATTAATACTTGAAGCATTAGCTGCTGTAACCATTCCATCTTTTTTAAATGCTGGTTTTAATCTAGCAATTCCCTCAGCTGTAGTACCAGCTCTTGGTCCTTCATCTTTAGAAACTACAATATCTCCTTTTTTACCCTTTATTACTACTGGAACTATTTCATCATCAAATTTTCCTTCTTCTTGAGCTTTTACAGCTTTTGTTGACTTGCTGCTGCAAACTCATCTAGTTGCTCTCTTGTTAATCCCCATTGATCACAAATATTTTCTGCTGTTATTCCCATATGATAATGATTAAATGCGTCCCATAATGCATCATTTACCATTGAGTCAATAATTTCTGCATTTCCTAAACGATATCCAAAACGACCTTTATTTAATAAGTAAGGAGCTGCTGACATATTTTCAGTTCCTCCAGCTACAACAATATCAGCTTCACCAGCTTGAATCATTGCTGCTGCCATATTTACTGCATTTAATCCTGAACCACAAACTACATTGATTGTTACTGCAGGTGTTTCCACTGGTATCCCTGCTTTTAGAGAAGATTGACGAGCTACGTTTTGCCCTAACCCTGCCTGAATTACACATCCCATATATACATGATCTACTTTCTCAGCAGGAACTCCTGCTCTATTTAAAGCTTCTTTTATTACTATTGCTCCTAAATCTGGTGCTGAAACTCCACTTAGCGCTCCACCCATAGATCCAATTGCTGTACGACATGCTCCTGCTAAAACTATTTTTTTGCCATAATCTTATTCCTCCATTCATTCATCAAGTGTAAAAACTCAGATTCTGATAAAGTGAGTTTTATTGTAGCTTTAATTTAATAGTAACATAATGTTTTTTTATTTGCAATAAGAAGATATATAAAATTTATGTTCTGGATTATTTTTAATGTATAATGACCAATTTTTTAACATTTTTTCTGGGAAAAGAACTGTTTCTTTTCCCTATAAATTATTTTTCTATTGAAATTTTAAAGTTTTTCTATCTAAAATCAACCAGTTGATTTAAAAAATCAATTTCATTTTTTTGCTCTCAATTTATATCTATAAATTGTATAATTACAAAGTTCAAATAAAATTTTTTTGAGTAATTTTTGAGCTTTCGTTACTTTATTCTGCATCTTCTATGATATCTGTTTTATAGAGAATATGATTCCCATTAGCGTTGAATATGAAACCATCTACATTTTTATTCATTCCTATTATATATACTTTATAATCCAATGGGAAAAGTGGTACTTCTTCTGATAAAATATTCTGTGCTACTGCATAATTCTCTTCTCTCTTTTCTACAGATGAAGTTGTTCTTGCTTCATCTAAAAGACGATCAAATTCTCTATTTGAAAAAAAGCTTCTATTTCCAACAGCTCCAGCTGAACTTGAATGAAGAAGAGGATAATATCCATAATCAGCATCTCCTGTACTTACATACCACAATCCTATAAGCATATCATGTTGTCCATTTGCAGTAAACTGGAGAAATGAAGAAAGTTCCAGTACCTGTATTGAAACATCTATCCCTATCTCTTTCAGATTTGATTGAATAACTTGTGCCATCTGCATTCTTGTTGGTTCTTCATATATCCATAGTTCTAATTTAAGCCCATTTTCATACCCTGCTTCTTTTAAAAGTTCTTTAGCTTTTTCTGGATTATATGGTTTTAACTTTACATTTTTATCATAACCAAATACACTTGGTGCTAAAAGAGATGGAGCTAACTCTGTCATACCTTCAAAAACAGCTGTAGATATATCTTCTTTATTTACTCCCAACTCTATTGCCTGTCTGACTCTTTTATCTGTTATCTTTTTGTATTTATAGATACAAAATCTGTCCCTAAAGAAGATTTACTTACAAGTTTAAGATTATCATCTTTTAAAAGTCCTTTAACATCAGTTGAAGATATATCATATGCTATATCTATTTCTCCTGTTTCAAGAGCTATCAGTCTATTTGAATTTTCTGGAATAGTCATAAATACTAGATTTTTTATTTTAGGTTCACCTTGAAAAAATTTATCAAAAGATTCTAATTCTACCTTTTCTCCAATTCCCCATTTCTTTATTTTATATGCTCCAGTTCCTACTATATTTATTCCCTCTTCATTAGCTGGAACTTCTTTCACTATGGCTATTGATGAATGTGCAAAGTTATGAAGAAGTATTGTAGGAGCATTATTTTGGATTATCTTAAGTCTATAATCATCTAATACTTCTAAGCCTTTAATAGACTCTACTAATACCTTGGATATAGGAATATTTAGATTTCTCTTTAAACTTGCTGCCACATCTTCTGCTTTCATCTCATTTCCATCTTGAAAAAATATACCTTTTTTTAAAGTAAGGATAATAGAATTATCTGGTAAGGTTTCATATTTTTCCACAAGTTCAGGTATCAACTCTCCTTTATCATTAAGTGAAAAAAGATTGTTGTATATCTGTTTTGTAACAGCCAGAGTAGAACTATCTGTATGTCTATGTGGATCAAAAGATCTGGGTTTATACCCAAAAGCCACTTTTAATGTTTTCTCAACTTTTGCTGCTTCTTTTTTGTTCTCATTAAGTTCTGTTTTAGTCCCATTACATGCTGGAAATAATAAAGAAAATAATAAGATAATAATAAACTTCATAAAAAAATCCTCCTAAAAATTACAAAATATTTTTATTAATTAATATGGTTCAAATACAAAGACATCAAAAATATCTTGAAGTTTGTAGGGGCTTGGAAGTTTTGCCTTTGTTTTTTCCCAGATTTTAGAAAAAATCTCTATATCCATTTCATTTAATTGATGGATAATATGTTTTTTATATGGAAGTTCTGCTCCCGTATTTTCTAATCCACGTATCATTTGACTTTTTATCCTGCTAAAATTTTGTTCATTTATTTTAACCATACTGTAATAATCAGCCAAAAATTCTTTAGCTAAACAATACTCCATTGTAATAAGTTTTCTTATTGCACTGGCTATAAAATTTAAACTTAATCTATTTGAAAAACTACCACTTCTTTCTCCTTCATCTTCTATAAAAGGAAGGAATACATCTTCAAAATGATGTTCTTGTATAGATTTTGTTAATAATAATAAATTATTTAAAAAATTATACCTTCTGAATGTCCTTTTACGAAAATTATTATCTACAAGATATGAAGAACCTACATGCTTAAATAGCGAATTAGTTAAATCTTTGGAGTGCCCAAAATTAAATACCCTACTTTCATAAACAGTATTATCTTTTACTCTTTTTATAAATTTTTCAGCTTTTTCTAAAAGTTCTCCCATATTATCAAGCTGAAACACAGCATCAAAAAAGTTTTTTTTAAGTAGAAGTTCTCTTCTCCTTGGAAGAGGCAGTTTCATAAAACATTTTTCCAGATTTGTTGTCTTAAGTAAATTTCTTACAAAATTTTCATCTATATTAAAATAAACATCATCATACCTATTGACTAAACTTGTTTTATCATCTTTTATTGCTCCTATTTTTTTAATTCTTTTGATAAAAACTCTAAATATGATGGAGCAAACTCTTTGAATTTCTCTCTTTCTTCAGGAGTCAAATCCGTATTTTCTGACAATATTTTATCTAAATCTATAAAATCTAATACAGACACAATCCCATCTCTATTGATTCCTACTCCATTCCATATGTATGTTCTTGGAATATATTTAGAATATTTATCCACCATAAGTACTGTATACTGAGCTATTCCTCCACCTAAAGAATGCCCAGTCAAAGAAATTTTATCATGTGGAATCTTAAAGTCTTTAATAAGCTTATAATAGACTTCTACCCCCTCATAGAATTGCTGAGGTATTTTCCCTAACCCTAATGCAAGATCTGTTTCTATAAAATCTTTATAAGCATCTTCAAGAGGATATTTTTCGCTTCCTCTAAAAGCTACTACATAACTATCTTTCTTTTTGAATACAACAGAGTAAAATCCTGTATTTGTAGAAAAGGATTTTGAGCAGTTCTATTGTCTACATAATAAACTTTCCATTCATTCAAAATATCTTTAAAGTAATCCAAAAAGAATTTATCATATTTAGGTTCAATTATAATAAAAGTTCCATTAAAAATGCTTTTTGTTGTATCCTGCTGAAAAATTTCAAGAATAGTTTTCCCACATTCAGATTCATTAAAATTACAGTAGGATAGAATACTAAGCATGATATATTCTTTTGCTGTATGCATATTTATCACCTACATTTTTAAAAGTAACAATATCAGATAAGTAACTCCCCAACCTAAAAAAGCTCCTATAACAGTTTCAAAAAGAGTATGTATTTTCCCTTCTATTCTTGAATGCATTACAAGTACTACTAGTATTAAAGAAAGAAAAAATATTTTAGGATTATTTGTTAAAATGTAATTATTGTGAATATGGAACTTGCAAGAGCACTATGCCCACTTGGTATTCCACCTCTTAAAGGAGTTCCTTTTTTAAATAAAAGTTTTAAACAAATTACAATTATTATTATAATGACAAAAATAGATAATGCCGTATGCTGATATGAGCTTTTAAATATATAAAAGGCGCTTCTCAATTGAAAGGTTATCTTTTTTTCAAAGATTATATACCCTACAAGAAGTGCATTAAGAGCTGTAACCAATACAGCACTTGCTGCTATATCTTTTGCACGTTTTGCCAAAGGGTGGTATTCTTCAGTTACCATATCTACACAGCTTTCTATTGCTGTATTAAAAAGTTCTGCTATCCACATTAAAGTTATACTTATTATCAAAGAAAGAGTTTCATATTTTCCAAGTTCCAAAAACAATGACAATATAAGAACTATTATTGTACAGAAACAGTGAAACTTCATATGTCTTTCACTTCTTATAGCTTCAAATAAGCCTTCAAAAGCTGCGTTAAAACTTTCTGTAATTCCTTGTTTCTTCCAATTTTTTTCCATAATATCACATCTCTCTTGTATAGCCAAATTGTCCAAGTATTTCTTCTTCTCTTGCACGCATCTCTTTTTTATCATCTTCCTCTATATGATCATATCCCAGTAAATGAAGTAATCCATGAGTCAGTACATAATACAATTCTCTTTTAGGAGAATGATTGTATTCAGCAGCCTGTTCCTCTACTCTCTCCATAGAAATAACTATATCTCCAAGAGTATCATATGGACCAATATCAAAATCTTCTGTTTCATGATATGCAAAAGATATAACATCTGTTGGCTGATCTTTTCCTCTATACTGCTTATTTATTACTTGTATCTCTTCATTTCCTGTAAAAAGTAGTGAAAGATATACTGGTCTGTCACTTTCAAATTCACTTTCAAGGGCTTCTTTTATATATTTTTTCATTTCCTCTTCATTAATAAGGCTACTATATCCTTCTATTTCTAGAGATATATCTACAACTAAATCCATATTCTTTTCTCCTTATATCTTTAATTATTTTTGACCTGGATATTTTATTCTTACATGGTGTATACTTATAAGTGATTTTATAAATGTCTGAATAATTATTTCTATCTCTTTAAATGTTAAGTCTGCTTCTGAAAGTTGATTATCTTCTATTTTACTACTTATTATCTTTCTAATCATTTCTTCCATAGCTCTTGGTGTTTTATCATCTATTGATCTAATAGCTGCCTCTATAGAATCAGCCAGCATAATAATTGCAGATTCTTTTGTTCTTGGCTTAGGTCCACTATATCTGAATTCTTCCTTGGTTACACTTGGATCAAGACTTTTAGCTTTATTATAAAAATATGCCAAGAATGTAGTTCCTTGATGTTCATACATTATATCTCTTATTTCCTTAGGAATTTGATATTGTTTTGCCATTTCTGCTCCATCTTTTGTATGAGATGTTATTATTAAATTACTCATAAATGGCGAAACTTTATTATGTGGATTTTCTCCATTCTGTTGATTTTCTACATAAAATTTTGGTCTTTTACATTTACCTATATCGTGATAATAGGAAGCTACTCTTGTAAAAATTGCATTTGCTCCTATTGCTGTTGCTGCATTTTCAGATAAAGTTGCAACCATCATAGAATGATGAAATGTCCCTGGTGCTTCCATAGATAATTTTTTCAATAATGGGTGAGAAAGATCTCCTAACTCCAATAATTTGAAAAGAGTTAGTATATTAAATGTCTTTTCAAAATAAGGTAAAAGAGCTATTGTTATCATTCCTGAAATCAATCCAGCTAATACCATTTCACCTGATTTTAAAGCTGCTCCAAATGTTTCCACCTGAGAAAATGCACTTAATAAAAGGAACAATGCTATTTTCAAAATAGAAAGCTGAATTCCTACAGCTATTAATCCTGCCCTTGTATTTACTTTTTTTACCAAGTATGCTCCAAATGACAAAGAAGCTACATATACCACAAGGAACATAAGGTCATAGTCAATAATAGGCAGCAAAAACATCATCATAAATGAAAACATGAGAGTTGCATACCTTGTATTTGTCAATAATATCAATAGAAATAATGCTGTATCAATAGGTACCAGATAAATCAAATCATTATTTATAAATCTAAATATTAAGAAAAATGCTGTTATTATTAAAAAAACACTTCTGTAATAACTTTTATTTAATATTTCCTTTTTACATTTATTAAATATCACTGTATAAAATAATGTGGCTATTATAAAAAGATATGTAAGATTAGCCAGTATTATAGCTGTACTCCTTTTATAAGAGTACACCCCACAAGCCTCTAAAATTTTTATTCTTCTTTCATTAAGAATTTCACCTTTTTTCCTACTAATGTTCCTGCTTTGATTTCTATATATTGATCATTTATTTGAGAAACTTTTTCTTGTAGAGATCTTTTAGTTTTCTCTTCATCATAGATGTAATTTGGAGTTACAAATGTTTCAACTACTTGCTTTCTCAACTCTGGAAGTTTTTTTATTTTCTCATCATATGGAGAATTATACTTAATAATTGATTTTTCCTGTACAATTCCGTTCTCATAAAGAGCTTCCAGAAAACTTCTTGTTTCCTTTTGTAATTTTTTTATCTCTTTTACATCTAAACGAAGTATTTCTTGTATCATATTTTCAGATATTTTTCTACCAGTATTTTTCTCTAAACTTTTAAAGTCTATTTCATTATGATCTTTTTCTTTCATAGAATAAATGTCATTAAAAAAATCATCAAAAGTTTCAAGGTATATTCTTCCTGCATCAGCAGAATAAATATATTCTTTTCCTGATTTTAATATCATTTCCTCTATTATTTTTTCTTTGGCACTTTGATCTCTAAAAACTATAGTTTTAGGAGCATATATATCTGAAATTACCACATCTCCTACTTTGTAATTATTATTACGTGACAGTAGTGATATCTTTGAACTAAAAGCAATAACAAACATTACAAGAACAAGATATAAAACCTTTTCTCTTAAACTGTATGAGCTCGAATATATCTCTGCATCATTTCTATCACTTTTTTTTATTTCAAACATAAATTTCAAGCCAAATAAATTAAATTTCTTCATTGTAACCACCTTTGATGTCAGCTTCTATATCTTTTAAGACAGCCGATTTTCCCACAATTCTAATATTTCTAGTTGGAATAGATTCCATAAAATATTTTCCATACCTCTTATTAATAACTCTATTATCCAATATAGTAACAGTTCCATGATCGGTTTTACTTCTTATCAAACGTCCTATTCCCTGCTTGAATTTTATTACAGCCTCTGGTATCTGATATTCTATAAAAGAGTTTTTCCCTTGAGCTGTTATATTTTCTATTATAGCTTCAGTTACAGGGTCGCTTGGAACTTTAAAAGGAAGCTTTACTATTATTACTGAACTTAATTGTTTTCCCTTTATATCTACACCCTCCCAAAAAGAGTCTGTCCCAAAAAGAACAGGATTTCTACCATTTATATACATATTTACCAAGTGAGTTCTTGGTGCCATTCCATGAATATATAGTTCTATTCCATTAGCTTCTAAATCATCTCTCAGCAAATAATAAACATAATTTAATGCTGAATATGAGGTAAACAAGACAAAAGTCTTTCCTTTTGATTTAATTAATAAAGCTTTCAGAAATTCTGAAATTTCATCTACAAAATTTCTATCAGAAGGATTAGGAATATCATCTGGAATATATACTTTCATCTGTTTATCATAGTCAAATGGAGAATGTATAACTTTATCCAGTGTATCTTCCTCCAGTCCTATAGATTCTTTAAAATATGAAAAATCACTCCCTATAGCAATAGTTGCAGATGTAAATATTATCTGCTTTAAATTAATATATAGATTTTTCTGAAGTTCATTATCTATTTTAAGAGGTGTGGCAACAAGTTTTGAATTACTTTTTCTGCTGTTTACTTCTATCCAATAGATAAATTCTTCATCATCAAAATCATTTATAAATCTAAAATTATTGAAAAAGTTTTCCAGCCTGTCTGTATACTTTATAAAATCATTTATAGTTCCCTGTTCATCTTCTTCATCTCTTATTTCTTTTATTAAGCTTCTTACTTTTCTCATATATGAATTATACTCAGAAGTAAATTTTTCTCTGAAATCAATAAGACTGCTAAGAAAAGGAGAATGTTCCATTTCTTCTTTTTTAGCTCTAAATGTAAATGTTCCCATTTGCCCTTTTGAAAATACTTCTATTATATGGTTAAAATATTCTCTTCCTTCTAAAAATAAAGATTTATGTTTTATTTTTATCTCTTTGATTTCTTTTTCTAAAATATTTCTACTGTCTAAAGATGTATTTTTTATATAATTCAATAATATATCCAGACTTCCTGTATTTTTTTCTTTCCTTCTGTTGCAAATATTTGATTCATTATCTTTGTAAAACTATACTTTGAAGCTTCATAAGAAAAATAATCCCTTGCAACTTTTTCTATATTATGTGCCTCATCAAATACTACTAATCCATATTCTGGAAGTATTGAATACTCTGTATTAAATCCTATTTCCTTTCTGATAGCTAAATCAGAGAAATACATATGATGATTTGTTATAAGTATATCTGCATTTTTCTTTTCTTCACGAGATTTTAAGAAAAAACATTCCCCTTTATATGGACACTTTGCTCCTGCACAAATATCTGTTTCACTTTGAAATAATTCCCATACACTGTTGTCTACTTCAAAAGGAAGTTCAGATTTATCTCCTTTTTCAGTCTTTTTTCCCCAGATTATTATCTCCTTAAACTGCGTTTTTTGTGAGTTTGAAAATTCTTCAAAGTTTACATTTTCTCCCAAAGCAAGATTAAAATATTTTCTATTGCAAAGATAATTTCCCCTTCCTTTTACAAGAATATATCTGAAATCTCCTTGTACTACTTTTTTAGCTATTGGAATATCTTTATTTAAAAGTTGCTCTTGAAGATTTATTGTATTAGTTGAAATTACTACTCTTTTTTATTTTTAATAGCCCATTCTACACTTGGAATAAGATAAGCCAAAGTCTTTCCAGTTCCAGTTCCAGCTTCAACTATTACTTTTTTTTCATCATTTAACCCATTTTCTATATGTTTTGCCATATGTAACTGCTCATCTCTATATTCAAATCCTTTGAAAGTTTGAGATAATAACCCTGTTTTTTCAAAATATGGTGTTATATCTATCTTAACATTATTATCTGAAAAAAGCTCTACAATCACATAGATATCTGTCAAACCGTTATTTACAATATATGAAGCTCCTGCCATTCTATTAGAATACATAGAAGCTATTTCCACATCTGCATCAGATGGGTATAAAAAACCAGAGGGGTGATTATGAATCAAGACCTCTCCTTTTTTCATTGCTTTTATTATTGCTGGTACAGAATACTTATTTCCTCTTGCAAGTACTTCTACTTCTGTGACTATTCCATTTTCATCTGGAATTCCCCTAAAAAATACCTCATTCCCTCCAGCTTCCTCTATTTCAATTTTCATTATTTCTCTTGCATTTAGAGATATTTTTTCATTTATATCCATCAATTTTCCTTTCATCACTAAACTATATATAGACAATTTCCCCTTATATATAATACCTCTTTTCTTAAAAATATAAACCTTTTTTTTTCATTCTGAAATAATACACTCCCTAAGAAATTATTTTTAAATTTTTTAAAGAAAATATCTAAATGTTTATTATAATAATTTTTGAATATAAAAAAACTTATTCCATTAAAAATATTTTTTACAGTAAAAAGATTTCCTAACTATTTTATTATTATATTTTTAAGAAATTTCTGGCAAAAATAATGCCTTTACTATATTGAATATTTATAAATTTATAATTGACAGAACATAATTTATGAAGTATATAAATATTAACAGGAGGTGGGATTATGGCTGTAATGAAAGAGTTTGAAGTTAGATTCACTGATTGGCAGGAAAAAGATTACTACACTATAAAAATAGAGCAAAAATCTATATATAAATGGCAGTTAACTTCTAATATTTGGGGAGAAGAACTCATTGATGTAGATTATCACTCTCCTAACTACTCAGCAAAAAAAATAAAAGATAAATTAACAGAAACATTCTTTAATTTTGATTTGAAAGGTTATAATATTCATTGGGCTGACACAGCTGGATTTGTTCTTTTTCATCTGATTGCACTCTCTGAAGAAAGACTTACATTGGAAGTTGTAAAAAATAAATTTGAAAAATGGAGTAAAGTTATTGTTGCATATAATAAAATAATCAAACAAGAAGCAATATATTAAAATAAAAAGCTCTCTCACTGGGAGCTTTCTTTTTTATTTTTCAAATAAAAAGCAGACCTAGTGATTTTCAGTCTGCTCCTTCTTCTTATAAAACTCCTATTGATTCAAGTTTTATTTCAATATACTTTTTCAGATCTTCAAAATATTCATCTCTTGTGTCTTCTTCTAAAATTATTTTTTTTATCTCTTCAAGCTCTGTTGCCTTTTCTTTTCCTGATTTATTAAAGTCTAAATAAATTTCATCAATTTTCTTTTTTAAATCTTTAAAATATTTTTCTCTAGTCATTTTTATCACTCCTTTTTAAAGACTTATATTAAAAATTATATAATTTATCCTCCAAAAAGTCAAAGTAATATAATTTCTTGTTATGTCTTCTTTTTTATGATATTCTTTAGGCATGCAGGCTTTTAACATAAATTTTTCCAAAGGAGGAATTATCATGAAAAGATACACTCAAGTTTATACAGGTAATGGAAAAGGAAAAACTACTGCAGCTCTAGGACTAGCTGTAAGAGCACTTGGAAATGGATATCATGTTTATATTGGACAATTTATGAAAGGGCAGGAATATGGAGAACTTCGAACATTTGCCAAATTAGATAATATCATTATAGAGAGATTTGGAACAGAAAATTGTATAATCTCCAAAGAGCATGTACAACATATAGATATAGAAAAAGCTAAAGCTGGATTAAAAAGAGCTAAAGAAGCTCTTGTTTGTGGAGATTTTGAACTTGTCATATTAGATGAAATCTGTGTAGCTCATTTTTTTGACCTAGTTACTGAAGATGAAATATTAGCTCTTATGGAATTGAAACCTGAAAATGTTGAACTTGTCCTTACTGGAAGATATGCTCCCCAAGCAATTATTGACCGAGCTGATTTAGTTACTGAAATGAAAGAAATAAAGCACTATTATAATATAGGTGTCATGGCTAGAGATGGAATAGAAAGATAAAAAATGATTTCTTAAAATGTAATAATTTTCTTGAAAAATCTATTTTAAAATAAAAAAGGAAGTCTTGTATATAAGACTTCCCAAAATAACTATTTATTTTAAAATACTATTTCCATTAGTTGCTATTACTTCTTTGTACCATTCAAACGACTTCTTTTTATATCTTTTATAGCTTCCATTTCCATCATCATCTAAATCTACATAAATAAATCCATAACGTTTACTCATTTGACAAGTTGACATACTTACCAAATCTATACATCCCCATGGAGTATATCCTATTATCTCTACCCCTTCTTCTATTGCTTCAGCTATAGCCAAAATGTGCTCCTTAAAATATTGAATACGATAATCATCCTGAATACTTCCATCATTTTCTATAGTATCATTGTACCCCAAACCATTTTCAACTATAAACAAAGGTTTTTCATATCTGTCATACAAATCAATCAATGAAGTTGTTAAACCTGTAGGATCAATTTGCCAATCCCACTCTGTTATCTCCAAATATGGATTTTTAACACTGCTGCTTATATTTCCACTGACTCTCTCTTTTCCCTCTTCGTTTATACTTGAAATTTTACTCATATAATAACTGAATGATACATAATCAACGGTATACTTCTTCAAGATAGCCTCATCTTCTTTTTCAAAATGAATTGTAATATTCTTTCTTTCCCACTCATTTTTTATATGCTGTGGATAACTTCCTCTTACCTGAACATCTGAATAAAAATTATTTTTTCTATTATCTTTTAGTGCTAATAACACATTTTGAGGATGGCAATTTTCCGGATAAGATAATGTTTTGGTAATCATACATCCCATTTTAGCCTCTGGTATTATTTCATGTAAATATTTTGTTGCTAATGCACTTGCTACAAATTGGTGGTGCAGCGACTGATATACAACTTCTTCAAATTTATCTTCTGGAAATCTGTCAGGAACCATTCCCAATGTTGTAAAAGGATGTCTGAATACACTATCAATTTCATTGAATGTGAGCCAATATTTTACTAATCCTTTATATCTCACATAAACTGTTTTACAAAATTTTAAAAACAGTTCTATTACTTCACGCTGATACCATCCTTGAAAATTATTGCAAATATATAACGGAAGTTCATAATGGTGCAATGTTACAAGTGGTTCAATATTTCTTTTTCTCATTTCTTTGAAAAGATCTTCATAAAATTTTAATCCTGCTTCATTTGGTTCTTCTTCTATCCCTGTTGGATATATTCTTGTCCATTGAATAGAAACTCTAAGTGTCTTAAAACCCATTTCCTGAAATAAGTCCAAATCTTCTTTATAGTGATGATAAAAATCTATCCCATGTCTTTTTGGATATTCAATAGTATCATTTGTGGACATTGCACGTTTAATATCTTCACTTTTAATTTCATGAAGTGATTTATAATCTTTTTTATTAACATTCTTTTTTAATCTTGTACAATCTGCAATAGATATTCCTTTTCCATCTATATTCCAAGCTCCTTCACATTGATTTGCCGCAGTGGCTCCTCCCCACAAAAAATCTGCTGGAAAAATATTCTTTTTCACAAAATTACCTCCTGATCTGAATTAAATATAAATTCTAAAGATTCAATGAATCTTTTTTTATACTCAAAAATTTAAAATTAAACTTATTGATTGTCAACAACATGTCTGATTATTAAAATATCATTATTCTGTTTTACTTCACCTAAATTTAATACTTCTATATCAGAATATTCTTCACTATTAGAAATTATCATCATTGTAGTTGTATCATATCCTGCTTTTTTATCTTCTCTATATCAAACTCTATTAGAACATCTCCTGCTTTTACCTTCTGTCCTTCCTTTATTTTTTTTGTAAATCCTTCTCCATTCATTTCAACAGTATTGATTCCAATGCGCATCAATATTTCTACTTCTTTATCAGTTACCATTCCTACTGCATGTCCTGTAGTAAATACAGTTGAAATTTCTCCATCTGCTGGTGCATAAAGTATTCCTTTTTTAGGTATGATTCCAACTCCTTTTCCAATAGATTCTGACGCGAAAGCCTCATCTTTTACTTTATTAAGTTCTATTGCTTCTCCTTCAATACAAGATTTAATAATTATATCTTCATTTTTAGTTTTATCACTATTTTTTTCATCAATTTTTATATCATCTTTTTCATCTATTCCTAAAAAGAAAGTAATTACTGCTGTTATCGTAAATGCAAGTGTAATCCCTATAATATATAAATGTTTCTCCTAAAAATGCCGGCAAAGTAGTCAGTGCTGGAAATACATAGACTATAGCTTTAGTATGCATCATTCCCATAAATCCACCTGCTATCGCTCCTCCTATTACTTGAGCTATAAAAGGTTTCTTATATTTTAAAGAGATTCCATATACAATTGGCTCTGTAATTCCTCCAAGTAAAGCTGGAATTGTAGCTGAAAGTGCATATGCTTTATTTTCTTTATTTTTTGCCTTTAAAAATACTCCAAATGCAGCTCCTGCACTTGCAAACGTTGCTGCTGCTATCATGGGTCTTATCACATCATAACCATATGTTGAAATATTATTAATCATAATAGGTACAACACCCCATTGAACTCCCAGCATTACAAGGAAAGTCCAGCCAGCTCCAATGATTGCTCCTGTTAATAACCCATTTTTTACACTTAAAAAGTTAACTAAGTTACCTGCTTGATCTGCAAGATACACTCCAATTGGTCCAATTACAATAACAGTAAGAGGTACCATTATAAGGAGAGAAACAAATGAAAGAGCAAATAATTCTATATTTTTAGGAATGAACTTTTTTAAAATTCTTTCTAATTTAGAGTAAATTAAAATAGAGATAATAGCAGGAACCAGACTTCCAGAATATCCTATCAAAACTACAGGAATTCCTAAAAATGATGTTACATCCCCCGGTTTTGACATAAGTTTTGTAAAATTAGGTTCCATTAATGTCGCCACTATTGCCAGTGCTATATATGGATTACATTTAAAAGCTTTTGCAGAAGAATAAGCTAAAAACAATGGTAAAAAATAAAATACACTGTTTCCAGCTGCTGCTAAAATCTTGTATGTTCCTCCGCTTGTATCCAATATTCCTAATGTTGTTGTCAGAATAACAAGAAGAGCTTTTATCATCCCCGCTCCTGCCAAAGCAATGACAATTGGATTTAAAATTGCAGACATCATATTCAAAGTACGTGTAAATAAAGTTCCACTTTTTTCTCTTCCTTAATTTCTGCTTCTCCTATTGAATATAGTCTTTGAATTGCATTAAAAACATCTTCTACTGCACTTCCTACCACTACTTGAAATTGTCCATTTCCTTTTACAATTGAAATTACTCCCTTTAATTTAGATAAATTATTTTCATCAGCTTTTGCTTCATCTTTAAGTTTAAATCTTAATCTAGTTACACAATGTGTCAAATTTACTATATTTTCCTCTCCACCAACAAGAAATATAATTTCTTTTGCTAATTGGTCATAATTTTGTTTTGCCATGTTATAACCTCCATAATATTTTACTTTCTGAATTGATAGCCTTATCATATCATATTTTTTTATCAGCATTTAAAAGTTCGTTTTTTGGAAACTATATACTATTAATAATTTAAAAATAAAAAAGGAGTTGCTCAAATAAATGATTAAAAATCATCACTTTGCAATAACTCCTATTTCTATAAAACTATTTATTTTTTGTTAATTGTCGATATTTATTTACAATATGATCATTTATCAAAGGATAAATTATAGAATGACTTTGAATTTCTGAATTATGATGAAAAGCTATACAATTATCAATGCCAGAATAATTTTTCATCTTCTCATTTCCAGTTATCAAAACAATCTTTGCTTTTATTCTTGAATAATCTTTTTCTTCTTGAAATTCAGATAGTTGATATTTTTTCAGATAAAATCCAGAGTTAGAATATATAATTATCAATGTTTCTTCATCTGCTCTTCTGATAAATGTATCTTGTTTCACATCATCTAAATTTGTAATTAAAAATTTACCATTATAAGCTAATTTCATTTGCAGATCAATGGCCCCAATTTCTGAAAATAACAAACCAAAACTTGCTACTTTTTTATAGTGAGTGAGGTCTTGTGCCAATTTTTCTATATTTTTTAAATTTTCTTCTCTATTTAATGAATCTATATCCTGTTGAATACATTTTAAATATGAGCTATAGCCATATTTTTCTATATATTCAGCTATATTTTGATTATAATTTAAATTATAACCATATCTATTTTCCTTGAAATAAGCTGAAGCTCTAAAATCTGCATAGTCTTCAAAATTTAAAACTCTGATGAATTTAGAAATTGTAGATTTTGAAACACTGCATAATTTTGCCACTTCTCCAATGGAGAGTTTATACAATGAATAAAAATTCATCAATAATGTCATTGCAATGTGATAATTTGTAGAGTCTAAATCATTATCATTTAACATAGCCAAAAGCCTATTTAAGAAATTCCCCATATTATTCCCCCAATACATTTACTATATTGTTACAACAAAAATTTAATGATTTAATAAAGTATAAATTATATTTTATATTATGTCAAGGCATGTACTACAGCTTGGAGAAAGAATAAATATACTAAATATTTTTTTCAATAAAAAAGGATTAATTCCTATAGTCAACAGGAGTTAATCCCTTTTTATTTCACCTCCATAATAGTTTTAAATGCTCTAAACTTTAATATTTTCTATGGAGTTATTTTCTATCATCATACTAGAACTTATACCCTAATCCTGCTCCTACTATCCATTCACTTTTGTTTCTGTTTTTACCAGTTCCATTATGTGAATCTCTCTCTAATGAGTAGCTTCCTTTTACATCAAACAGAATTCCACTTTCAAGTTCAAGTGCGTACTTAGCATTTAATCCTATGCTATGTTCATTTTTGTGAGGAACTAGAATATCAAAATCACTTGCATCTTTTCCTTTAAATCTTCCTGTAATATTTTCTTCATCTGCCCCAGTAAGAAGTCTTGTGTAGCTTACCCCTGCTGACAATGTACTCTTTCCTTTTTCATGTGGGATTACTTTTTTAAGGTCTACTCCCACTTTAGCTGCTGTATAGTCAAATGATTTTGAATCTGTTTCTATTGCAAGAACCTTGCTTCCTTCATCTGTACCTTCTTGGTCTACATATGTATATGACAGTGTTCCATATGGTTCTAAGAATAAATTATTCCCAATATTGTGAGAATATCTTCCATTTAGATAAATATCGTATGCCATATCTGAATATTTATCATTGTAGCTATGTCCTCCCAGTGTTGCTCTATTAGCATCATATTCTGAATATTGAATTCCTGCTCCAGCTTTTAGTGTAAGGTTTCCTCTGTAGTTTTCTGCAAATGCTCCTATATATCCACTGTTTCCTTTTACTTTTGACATTGGAAGTTTAGCTTCACTTTTGTTTCCTCCTACTGTTACTCCTAATGATACATTTTCTGAATATCCATATTTACTCAGGACATAAGCTCCAGTAAGCTTCATATCCACATCTACATCTGCTGTTCCACCATCAATTTCATGATAATTTTGTCCATAGTAGCTATCTTTAGTTCCTCCATCTGCATGAGTAAGTCCACCCATTACCAGCCATCTGTTTAAGTTTGATCTAAATTGATTTTCTGTCACTATATCTCTAAACATTCCTGCTGATTTTCTTGAAAGTTCGCTTGAAAATGAATATAGAGTTTCTGTATAGATACTTCCTAAGTAGCTCATTAGATTTTAAGTTGTTCTTCATCACTCATGTTTTCATCATAATTATTTCCTAAATTAGAAGAAATTAGAACTCTTAAAGCATTTAGGTTATCCTCTTTACTACTGTATATCCCTTTGTAAATATTATTTAATGAGTTATACCTCTTCTTTGAAGGTTTAGAAGGCGGCTCTGGTTTATCCACTGCCTCTGATTTGTATATTTTATCTAAATGTAAATCATCTAAAGAAGTTCCTGCACTTAGGATTAATTCCTTTCCTTCGTCAAATACTGCACTGTCTATTGCTGAGCTGGCTCTTATATACAAGTTTTCTATATAAATATCTGTCATATCTAATTTTGCACGTTTACCAATGTTATCAGTTATAAAATTTATACTCCCTATTGTATCTTTGTCAGTTCCTTCCCCAGTTATTACTAATTTTTCTCCATTATTTTGAAGTGCATGAGAAGGTCTGGTTACTATAATTTCATCATCATCAAACTCTGCATCTGCTAAGTTTCCTGAAAAAGTATCAGTTAATCTTAAATTCAAAGTGCTGTTCTCTCCTATTTTTATAGAATTTACACCTGTTACTGACATTCCTTCAAAAAGTGTCACATTGCCTTTAATTCCAATATTATCAAATCCAGATATGTCATGTAATACATTTATTTTTTTAGTTCCAGCTGCTCTCATTCCTTCCACATTCTCAAAAAAATTAAGAGTATTGCCGTTTCCTGAAGCTTCCATTTTTCCATTAACAACAGAACCTTCAAAAAGAGTAACCTCATTATTATCTCCTTCAACCTTTATTACTGAAGTAATATTAATTACATCTTTATCTTTATAATTTCCATTAACAATAGAATTTTTTTCAAGAATAAGTTTATTATTATCTCCAGTTATTCCTATTGTAGGAAGTTCTGTATTAGAATTATTTCTACCCCCTAAAGCTCCTCCATTAATTATAGAATTTTCTATTGTGAGTTCTGAATTTCCTGCCATAGCTATAGCTTTCCCATATGAATTAACCTTAGTATTTTGCAGTTTTAAATCTGATTTTTCTTTCATATCTATGGCATCATCATATCCATTAACTATTGAATTACTTACAACATTTCCTCTTTCTTCTATTACAAGAGTTTTTTCTACTCCATTAAGTATATGTTTGTCGTAATTATTATTTCCATTTTTTAACTCTAAGGATTGGTAATCGGTTATTTCTCCATCAGCTTTTATTGTTGCTGACACATTTAAAATTTTATAATTCTCTCCATTTATGCTTACTGTTTTTTCTGTTCCAAAATTATTTTTATATTCATTTTTACTTGTATATACTCTATTTTCATCAACTGTAAAAATCAATCCATTATTTTCTATTTCATTACTACTTCCATTACTTTCCACAAAAGTAATACTTTCATCTGCTATTTCATCTCCCCCACTTATAAGTAATCCATAGTTAACTCCTGAATCTATTTTTCCACAACTATTATAAATATCTTTATTATTAATAGCATATTTATTTCCATATATAATCCCTGTATTTATTAATTTTGAAATATTACCTTTTTTTCATTACTTATTCCATATCCATTTAAATTTTCATTATTAAGTCCATCATCATTAATTCCATATATAATCCCATTATTTAATATTTTTTCACCTTTACTTAATGATGTACTAAATGTCAAGCCTGAACTAGAATTTCCTGAACTCTTTTTTATTGAATAAATTACTCCATCATTTTCTAAAATATCCAATTCTTTTGTACAGAAAATTCCATGTGACATATTATTTCCTGTACTAGTTTCAAAAATCATTCCTGTATTTTTTATACTTCCATTTGCTCCGTTCTCATATATCCCAGCTATATTCCTTTTAGGAATACTTGAGTTTCCATAAATTATTCCACTGTTTAATAATTTTAAATTCTCTCCTTTATTATGTATACCAATTCCCTCCCCTTCATATGAATCCCCATAAATCACTCCATGATTAGCTATTTCTAAATTTTTTCCATTATTTTCTATTCCTTTTACTATCGCTTTGGAAGGGGAATCTACTTTTGCTGAAGTAATTCCTTCATTTTCTATATTTGTTTTTATTATGTTATTGTCTATTTTTATCCCTGAACTTGTCTGGCTCCCTCTTTCTGAATAAATAAATCCATTATTTTTAATAGTAAATTCTATCGCTGAATCTGATATATTTATCCCAATATTATTTGAACCTTTCTCACTCTTTACCCCTATTACATTTTCATTTATAATTGTAAAATTTTCTGTCAGTAAAGACAGTTTTATTCCATAGGAATTTTGAAGATTGGAAGAAACTTTTTCTGATATTGCTGAATTATTAGTATATACATTATTTTTAAATGTATTGTATTTATAAAATTCATTTATATTCTCTCCTACAGAAGTATTAGGTGATGCTCCCCCTGATAATGCTGTAAAATTTAGATTTCCATTTTCTCTTTTTATTTCTAACCCTGCCATCTCTTTTTCAGCACCTATGATATTTGTACATGACAGTAAAAATCCTATTACTGCTCCTATTGTTATGTTTTTACTTCTCTTTTTGTTTCCCTTTTTTACTGCTTTCATAATCTTTTCAATCATATTTCTCCCCCAAGTTTGTTTTTATATATTTTTTATTTAAATTTTCTTAAATTTTTTTCAATTTTTTGCTCTAAAATTCAAATTAAAATTAAGAATTTATTTGTAGAGATTAAGCTGGTAACTGAGAAAAGTTCCCTTTTATACATAAAAGCGAACTTTCAGACGCTCTAACCTCCCAATTTTTAACACCTCATTTTTTGGACCCCGTTCCCCTCCCAAAACTTTTATGTTGACTTTTATAAATTTAAAGAGTACAATGATAGGGAAGTTATCAGAAAGGTGTTCGCCTTTATGTATAAACAAGAACTTTTTAGCGAAAAGCTCGTTTTTTCAACCTTTTAATACTCTATTTTTTCTCTCTCTTAGTACTTCATCAGATACTCTTCTGTCCTTGTCTATTGTTCCCAAAGAAGTTATGTAAAATTTGATTTTCTCCTGCCATTTTACAGCCTCCTACTATATTTTGTTTTCCAATTTGTCTTTTTACATTTTACTTTTTCAATAATTTTTTCTTTATGCTCCTCTAGGTTTGTATTATTTATATCTTTTATTATCTTCTTATAAAAAACTACTTTCTGATGATTACAAAAATTCAGGAACAGTTTTCCATCAACAGTTTTTAAGTAATGATAAGAATAACGATTTTATAATTGTTTTTAAAATAAATATAAATATTTTTTCTAAAAAAATAAAAAAACTCATGATTTTTAGATTTTTTCTAAAATTTCATGAGCTCAAAAAATTTTCAATTTTATATTTTATGTAGAATATTATCAAAACAAAAATAAAATTAATAATTTTATAAATTTTTATAAAAATAAATATAGTTATTTTAACTTTATTTATTCTTTTTTAAAACTATAAAGAAAAAATTATATTGAAATTTTTCTTCTCTAAAAGTTTAATTTTTATTTATATTTTTTTCTCTAAATATAAAAGAGGTCAATACCATTGAAAGAAGAAAAGCTGTAATAAAATTAACTATCAAATTCCAGAAAGAGTAATATGGAATTCTCTTTGAAAGGCCATAAAACATTATTATTGGTGTTGCAGTAATTAATAGAATCCAATATTTATATTTTCCCTTTTGAGTTGTACAGCTTTTATCTGCTGGCAAATCAATAACAGCTTTAATTACTGCTATTCCTCCTAAAAAAGTACTTATATGCTGTAATATTCTATATACTGGTATCTTTGTTCCAAAAAGTCTTATAGAGGACTTCAATACTGGAAATATCTTTACAAAATGTCCTGTTCTATGAGTAAATCCGTCCCATAATATATGAGAACATATACCTATTATGATAGAAATTATAACAATATACCAATTCTTTTTAAAATAGCTATTCCAATTAAAATCTCTAAGATTTATAAAACGTGATTTAAAAAAAAGAGGCATATTATTAATTAAAGCTTCCTTAATTAAATTATGAAATATAAAAGCCAAAAAAATTCCCATAGGTAAATCATACCATAAAATACCACTTATAGTATGACTGTATTTACTTTTCATTCTTAAAAAATATTCAAAGTCTGGAGTTATGCTTCCTACAATAAGCCCTGTCATTGATATATATTTTTTAGGTAATTTTTTTAATGGCAATATGATTGCAGGATGCGAAAATGTAAATGGCATTAATTTCTCCTTTATCTATTCAAAATTAAATTTCAAATAAAATTAATAATATCTATACTTATATCAAATATTTTCTCCCTTTAAAAAACTTTTTCTGTTTTTACTATATCAGATTTATCACTCTTTTAAAATTTTTATTTTCACTAAAAAATGAGAAAGCTCTTTAAATTTTAATTTTTAACAAATAATTTTTTCAAACTTTCTCAATTAATTATTTCATATTTAAAATAGAGTCTTATGAATAATAAAAATACTTTATATTTTCATATCCATATCTTTCTTAATCTTCTTCACTAGATTTATTCAGATTAGTTTTGCAAGTTTTTACTTCTTCTTTATGATTATCTTTTTAGTAATTAATACAATTAACTACCCATGCTGGATAAGCAGAAAGTTCATTTTTTGCCAATCATTTAAAAATATAGTTGCTCTTATTCCACCATTGAATAAAGCAACTCCAATTTTTATTATACCTTTTCCACAATAGAAATTTATATTTTATTCTTCTACATCAATTCCCACTATTCTTCCATTTCTATAAATCCCATTCATTAGAAGACTTCCATTTTTATCAAATGCCTGCCATTTTCCATTTCTTATTCCTCTTTCATAATTTACAATATAAGCTATATTTCCTTCTTCATCAAAATATTTCCATTCTCCCTGCCTTAATTGATTTACAACATTTCCATTGCATAGAAGTTTTCCATTTTTTTGATATATTCCTACACTTATAATATTTTCTCCATCAATAAATATATTTTGTACTTCTAATTTGCCTTCTTCATCAAACATTTCCCAAAAGCCACTTCTTTTCCCATTAGTATAGTTTCCTTTTACTTTTATTTTTCCGTTTTCATGATAATATACTTGTTCTCCATTAAGCTGACCATCTATGTACCTTTCAATACTAGATATCTTTCCATTATTTTCATTGTAAAATATCCACTTTTTATCTCTTTTATCATCTTTAAAAAATCCTTTTACAGCAATTTTTCCATTTTCAAAATAACTTGTCATCTTTCCATTTTTCTTATTATCAACATACATTATTTTAGATTCTACAGTTCCATTTTCATAGTAAGTTTTTATAGTTTCTTTAGAAAAAGAGGAAATATTATTTTTTATATTTGTACATCCTATCATCAAAAAAGTGATGATCAGAATAATATACTTCATAGTTGAGCCTCCAGTTGTTCATTCTTTACTTTTTATTTTACAACAATTATAGTCACTATTCAACAATTATATTCTTTCTTCTAGAAATAAATTTGTTGTAATTTAAAAAAATATGATATCAGCATTGTTCTGTAATAAATTATCTTAATAATCATCCTATAATGTATTCTGAATAATGTTCTTATTGACTTTTAATGAAAAAAAAATTATACTTATCATAAGTGTTTAAAATAAAAATGTTTAGCTCAAATTTATGCTGAAAATTTAAGGAGGAAAATAATGGATAGATTAAAAGGAAAAATCGCTTTAGTTACTGGAAGTGCTAGGGGAATAGGAAGAGCTGTTGTTGAAAAATTCGCTGCTGAAGGTGCAGAAATGGTTATATCTTGTGACATGGGAGAAGCTGTATATGACCAGCCAAATGTAAGACATGAAATATTAAATGTTACTGACAGACCTGCTATAAAAGAATTTGTTGCAAAAATAGCTGCTGAATATGGAAGAATAGATATATTAATAAATAACGCTGGTATTACTAAAGATGCCCTTTTACAAAGAATGACTGAAGAACAATGGGACGCAGTTATAAATGTCAATTTAAAAGGAGTATTTAATATGACTCAAGCTGTTGCTCCTATTATGTCAAAAAATAAATCAGGATCAATAGTTACTCTTTCATCTGTAGTTGGATTATATGGTAACTTAGCTCAAACTAACTACTCAGCTACAAAAGGTGGAGTTATTGCTATGACTAAAACTTGGGCAAAAGAGTTAGCAAGAAGAGGAGCTATCAGAGCAAACTGTGTAGCACCTGGATTCATTGAGAGCCCAATGACTGAAGTACTATCAGAAAAAGTAGTTGCTGGAATGATGGAAAGAACTCCATTAGCAAGATTTGGAACTGCTGATGATGTAGCTAATGCTATTTTATTCTTAGCAAGTGATGAAGCTTCATATATCACAGGACAAGTTTTACCAGTTACTGGAGGACTAGTTATTTAATTTTTCACAAATAAAATAAAATTTAGGTATAGGAGGATTTAATGAGTAAAGTGTACATCGTGGCAGCAAAAAGATCTGCTATAGGAAGTTTTTTAGGAAGTTTAGCCCCTTTATCATCTAGTGATCTTGGAGCTGCAATTGCAAAACAAGTTATTGAAGATGCAAAAATCGACCCAGCTAATCTGGACGAAGTAGTTATCGGAAATGTATTACAAGCAGGCCAAGCACAAGGTGTAGGAAGACAGGTAGCCATAAAAGCTGGTGTACCTCAGGAAGTTCCTGGCTATACACTGAATATTATATGTGGAAGTGGAATGAAAACTATCATTTCATCTTATGCTAACATTAAAGCTGGAGAAGCAAACCTTATCCTTGCTGGAGGAACTGAATCAATGTCTAATGCTGGATTCATTCTTCCAGGAAAAGTAAGAGGTGGGCATAAAATGGCTGACCTTACTATGAAAGACCATATGGTATTTGATGCTCTTACAGATGCATTCACAAATGTACACATGGGAATAACTGCTGAAAATATAGCTGCTAAATATGGAATTACAAGAGAAGAGCAAGATGTGTTCTCATTTGGTTCTCAGCAAAAAGCAATAGCTGCTGTTGATTCTGGAAGATTCAAAGATGAAATAGTTCCTGTTACTATCAGTACTAAAAAAGGTGATGTTATTGTTGATACAGACGAATATCCAAATAGAAAAACTGATTTAGAAAAATTAGCTAAATTAAGACCTTCTTTTAAAAAGATGGAACTGTTACAGCTGGAAATGCTTCTGGATTAAATGATGGTGCTTCTATGATGATACTTGCTTCTGAAGAAGCAGTTGCTAAATATAATCTAAAACCTTTAGTTGAAATAGTTGCTACTGGTATAGGTGGTGTAGATCCTCAAATAATGGGAATGGGACCTGTTCCTGCTATTGGAAACGCTCTTAAAAAAGCTGGAATGAAACTTCAGGATATGGAACTTATTGAATTAAATGAAGCTTTTGCTTCTCAATCTTTAGGAGTTATGAAAGAGTTATGTGCACAACATGGTGTAGAAAGAGAATGGTTCAACGATAAAACTAATGTTAATGGTGGAGCTATAGCTTTAGGACACCCAGTTGGAGCATCTGGTAACAGAATTATGGTTACTTTGATATATGAAATGAAGAAAAGAGGATTAACTTATGGACTTGCTTCTCTATGTATTGGTGGAGGAATGGGAACTGCTGTAATTCTTAAAAATGTTGACTAATTAAAATATTTATAACTGAGAAGCTGGTAAAAAACCAGCTTCTTTTTTTATTTAATTATGATATAATTATCATAAGAGAGGTGATGACAATGTTGAAAAAATCATTATTTTTATATATCATTATAAGCAATCTTGTTTTTGCAGCACCTGCATCTAAAGATAGTGTTGAAATGAGAATAAAACAATTTAACGAATATAAAAAATTAGTTGATTCAAATCGTGAAAAAGAAATAGCAAGAAATACTCCTAGCAAGGAAGAAATAGAAATACAACTTATGAGAGAAAAACAGGAGTTTGATAAACAGATAGCTATTGAGAGAGAAAAAAGAGAACAGAGAAGAGATAATCTTGTAAACACTGTTTTGATAGGTGGAATAGGCTATGGTGGATATAGAATAGGAAGACATCATAGATGGTGGTAAAAAATTAAAAACAGATGACTAAAAAGTTTTTTGGTCATCTGTTTTTTTATTGCAGTTATTACAGTTTTATTAAAAAATATGGTGAAAGCAGACTGTCTAATAATGGTTCAATACCTAAAAAATCTTTAAATTTTCCATATTCTTCAAATTTTTTCTTTAAAGATTCTGTAGTTATTTTTTCTTTTATTCCTCTAATGAGTGTATTTTTAGGAGTATGCTCCATATCTATAAATTCCATCACTTGAGTTCTATATCCACATAGCTCTAATGCCTGTGCTCTAAAAGCATCTGTGGCAATAGTTGCATATTTTTCCAAAAGTATTCCATGTTTTCCAATAGGAAGCTGGAATGTAAAAAAATCACTTTTCTTGCTAGCACTTATTTTATCATTAAATTCATGCTGACAGCATGGAACTGCAAGAATAGCCTTTGCATTTAATTCCAGTCCTTTTAGCAATGCATAATCTGTAGCATTGTTACAAGCATGAAGGGAAAATATTATATCTACATTCTGAAGCTTATTAAAATCCTTGATATCCCCAGTTAAAAATTCCAGATTTTCACACTTTAGCTCTCTAGCTATATCATTACATTTCTTCATTACATCTTTCTTTAAATCCAATCCGATTATCTCAAAAGTAAAGTTTTTAATATTTCTTAAATAATAATGAAGTGCAAAAGTAAGATATGATTTTCCACACCCAAAATCTATAAATTTAATATGAGAACCAATAAGTTTTTTATTTTGAAGCTCCTTTATTGTATCATCTATAAACTCAAGATATTTATTTATCTGTCTGAACTTATCATAACTTTGTTTAAAAACTTCTCCCTTTTCTCCCATTACTCCTAATTTTATAAGAAAAGGTATTGGAGTTCCCTCTTCAAGTATATAATTTTTCTTTTTATTATGTTCTAATGTCTTTAATGTCTTTAAATTCTCAGATTTTTTCAAATTAAAATCATTCTTTCCCTTTAATATCTGATAGTCATTTCCATTTACAGATATCAGTATCTGTTTAAAATTATCTAATATTTCAGAAAACTTTACTTTTGAAGAATCAATACATACATTTTCATGAAAAGCTTTATTATCTTTAAACTGTTCAAATTGTATAAGTATTTCATTTTTTATTTTTAATGGCTTTATATTTATTTTTGAATATGGATATTCTTTGTCTAAAGGATTTGAAAAGATTCCTTTAATGAAAATATTTTTATCTATAATATCAGAGAATAAATTTTCTACATATTCCTTATTTACTTTCATTTCTACCACCCCTTTACCTTGACATTGTACTTCAATCTTATCATATGATAGAAATAATGTCCACTTCTTTAAAGTTATAAGCTTAGTTTCATTCAAAATACATACATATTCTGCTTTTTTATAAATTTAAAGAAAATTAAAAAGATATTTAAATTAAAGTTATATATCTAAAAAAATAGAAAATAATAATATCTTTTATTATCTAATTGACAAAGAATTATAAATATGATATTTTATATATAGGATATGGGGGTATATACTATATCCTGTACAAACAAATTAAATAATTAATAATATTATGGAGGATAGATATGAAAATAAGAGAATATGCAGTAGATAACCTTGGCTGTGCCGGCTGTGCTGCTAAAATACAGCATGAAGGCTCTAAAATGTCTGGTATATTAAACAGCAATCTTGACCTTTACAAGAAAAAAATGATAGTTGAAACTGATGATAGTTTTAATGAAAAACAGTTTTTGTCTGATATCAATAAAATTGCAGATAAACTTGAACCTGGAACTAAAATATATAAAAAAGAAAATGATAAAATCAGAACAAGAGAATATGTTGTTGAAAACTTAGACTGTGCTGGCTGTGCTGCTAAAATACAGCATGAAAGTTCTAAATTAAAAGGAATTATCAACAGTAATCTTGATCTTTATAAAAAAAATATAACTGTTGAAACTGATTCATCTTTTGATGAAGAAAGTTTTCTTGAACAGATAAATACTATAGCTGATAAATTAGAACCTGGAACTCTGATATATAAAGCTGAAAATGAAGATGAAGATGATAATGATGAGGCAAGAGCTAAAAGAGAAAAAGAATTAGCATTAGAAAAAGCTGAAGAAAAAAAGAGAAATTTCTTTTAATTATTGGAGCTGCTCTATTCATTATTTCTGTTTTTCTTAAACCTTTTCCTATGATAAAATTAGCTGTATCAATAATAGCATATATTATTTTAGGTGGTGATGTAGTTCTTAAATCATTTAAAAATATTACTAAAGGAAACTTTTTGGACGAAAATTTCTTAATGACTATTGCTACATTTGGTGCTTTTTATCTTGGAGAAACAACTGAAGCTGTTGGAGTAATGCTTTTCTACAAGGTAGGGGAATACTTCCAAGAATCAGCTGTAAGAAATTCAAGAAAATCTATTGAAAAACTTTTGGATATCAGACCTGATTATGCCAATATAAGAGATAATAATGGTGAAGTAATAAAAATTTCTCCAAAAAAATTAAAAATTGGAGATATCATTATTATAAAATCTGGTGAAAAAGTTCCAGTAGATGGAATAGTTGTAAAAGGTGAAAGCGATTTGAACACTGCTGCTTTAACTGGAGAATCTATTCCTGCAGATGTTACTGTAAATAGTGAGGTTTTAAGTGGAAGCTTGAATGGAGCTGGAGTTCTTGAAGTAAAAGTCACAAAACTTTTCAGTGATTCTACTATTAATAAAATAATAGAAATGGTAGAAAATGCAAGTAACAAAAAAGCTGAATCAGAAAAATTCATTACAAAATTTGCCAGATATTATACACCAATAGTTGTAATAACAGCTTTGATAGTTGGAATTGGATTTCCTCTTCTATTTGGTAATTTCAATATGTGGTTTGGAAGAGCACTAATATTTCTTGTTATATCTTGTCCATGTGCTTTGGTGTTATCTGTACCTCTTACTTTTTTCAGTAGTATAGGAAAAGCTTCTAAAAGTGGTATCCTTATCAAAGGGGGAAATTATCTTGAAGCTCTTACTAATATAAGTGCTGTTGTATTTGACAAGACTGGTACTCTTACTAAGGGAAAATTCAAAATAGACAGACTTGAAGCTCAAAATGGAAATGAAGATGAACTTTTAAAAACAGCTAAAATAGGTGAATTTTATTCTAACCACCCAATAGGAAAAGCCATTGTAAGTTATGGAAGTATAGATATAAATGAAGAATATATAGAAGGTTACAAAGAACTTTCTGGATTTGGAGTACTTTCTTACTATGAAGGTAAAATGATACTTATAGGTAATTATAAACTTATGAAAGAATATAAAATAGAGGCAGAAGAAAAAAATTATGCTGGTACTGTCCTTTATGTAGCTCAAGATAATGTATTTTTAGGATATATATATATTTCTGATGAAATAAAAGAAGATTCCCCATTGACTATAGAAGGATTAAGAAAATCTGGTATTCAAAGCTATATGCTTACTGGAGATAGCAATAAAATAGGGACTGTTGTTGGAGAAAAGCTTGGACTAAATTCTGAAAATATCTATTCTCAACTTCTCCCTCAAGATAAAGTCAATAAACTTGAAGAAATTAAATCTAAAAATAATAAAGGTATTGTATTTGTAGGTGATGGTGTCAATGATGCTCCTGTATTATCTTTAGCTGATGTAGGAATCGCTATGGGTGGAGTAGGTAGTGATATTGCCATAGAAGCTGCTGATGTTGTTATAATGAAAGATGAGCCCTCTAAAATATTAGAATTATTAAAAATAGCAAAACAGAATAAAAAAGTTGTTATGCAGAATATAATTATGGCTCTTGGAATAAAAGTTATAGTTATGATACTTGGAGTATTTGGTATAGCAAATATGTGGATGGCAATATTTTCAGATGTTGGAGTATCTCTATTAGCTGTTTTAAATGCTTCACAAGGAATAAAAAGAAATTAAATTTAAAGAATAAAAGATCAGTCTATCTGGTCTTTTTTCATTTCTAATACCAAAATTGATTTATTTTTATAAATAAAATGGTATAATTTAGAATAAAAAGTAATTGGAGGAAAATAAATGATGAAAAAAATATAAGAGAGTGTTACGAAAGAGAGAAAGAGAAATATTTTGATTATTTTATTCTTGGAATATCAGCAGTTTATCTGCTTATTACAGCAGCAACATTCTGGCTTAGCTTTATGCTTTACCACAATACTAATATAGTGGGAATCATTCTTGGTTTTCTGTTTTTAATTGCATATATCATATATTTTAAAATAGACAAATATTATAAAGTTTCATATTTTTTAGGTTTTCTAGCTTCAGCTTGGGTTACTTCTGCTGTTTTATCAGTTATAGTTTCTCTCATTTTAATTTTACCAGCACAATATTTGAATTCCTATAATAATTTTAATTTTAAATTAGAATATTCAATTATGCTCATTCTTATTGTCCGAGGAATTATTGGAATGTTTATAAATTCATTTTTATACCAACTTTTCAAAAAACTCTCATATAAGCATGTCTATCTAAATCCTGAAAAATATGAAGATACAGATGATGATGAAGACAGTGAAGATGAGGAAGAATACAGCATCTAAATATTTATTGCTAAAAATAAAAGGATGATTCACTCAAATAAAAATTTATAACTTTTCTATTTGAAAATCATCCTTACTTAATTATTTATTTTTATAAAAACTTATATCTGCCAAAGGAAGTTCTGATAAAGCCTCCTGTAGATTAAGAGCAAGTGGCTTCATTGTTATATAAGTAACTATCCCTGATATTATTCCTCCTATGTAAGGAATAGACTTACTTACTCCTATGGAAAAACTCTGCTGACTGATTCTTATTCCCAATATAGAAGCTGCTTTCTTAATTATTGGATATACAGCACTTCTTGTCAATGCTTTCTGTAATATTTTCTTTTCTATATTTAAAGCAGCACTTTGAGCAAGCTTAACTACAGCATTATCTGCTAAATCCACTCCAAACATTACACCCATAAGCAAAGTCATACGCTCAATGGTATCCTTGCTTAATTCCTCATTTTCATCAAACATATCCTTCCAGCCATAAAGATAAGCTAACTTTTGAGTTATTCTAATTATATGTCCTAAATATTGAGTAATGTCAATAGCAATAGTTCCTGCAACAGCTATTCCTCCTGGAATTCCTATAATTGTCGAAATAAAAGTAGATTGTCTTATTTCATACGCAATTACTTTATCTGCTATTTTATTTATTTCAGCAACTTCTATTCCTGCAATAGCTGGATTATCTTGAACAGCTTTTTTTACTATATCCTCAGAAAAATAGTTAGATAATTCTTTATTTAAGAAGTTTTCTCTATTTATTTTCACTCCACGAATTTTCATTACTTTTTCTAAAATAGCATCAAATTTATTCTTACCCATACTGACCCCACTTAATTAATATAATTAAAAAGCTGACCCAAGTCATTCGATCAGCTTTTATTTAAAAAATTATTTTTTGATTCTTTCTACATACTCATTTGTTCTAGTATCAATTTTAATCCATTCACCTTGCTCAACAAATAGAGGAACTTGAACTTCAAATCCAGTGTTGATTCTAGCTGGTTTCATTACTTTTCCAGTAGTATCTCCTCTTAGTCCTGGTTCAGTATATTCAATTTGTCTTTCAAGGAAAGTTGGCAATTCTACAGCAACTGGAGTAGATTCGTAGTATATTACATCTAATTCCATTCCTTCTTCTAGATAATTAATAGCATCTCCTAAATCTTCTTCTTTAAGTTCTACTTGATCCCAAGTTTCTGGATTTGAGAATACATAGAAACTTCCATCATTATAAGAGTAAACTGTTTTAACTTTATCAAGTCTGATATCGTCCATCTTTTCATCTGCTTTATAAACAGCATCTGAAATATTACCATTTAATAAATTTTTCATTTTGAACTTTACCACTGCAGCATTTCTTCCTGATTTGTTGTACTCTGATTTTAAAACTACAAATGGATCATTCCCAATCTTAATTGTACTTCCTGCTCTTAACTCTTGAGCTATTTTCATTTTTTGACCTCCTAAAATTTCTCTATAAAATCTTTTATTTTATTTATAAGATTACAGTTTGAGATAAGAAAATCTCTAAATAGAGAATTACATCTTTCTATCTCCTTTAGATTATTGAAGAAAAATAAATATTCTTCTTTTCCTTCGTCTAAAGAATTTTCTCTTCTAAAATTGTAATCTTTAAAAAGCTTCCTATATTCAGATAAATATTTTTCTGAAGTTTTCCCTTTTAGGTATTTTTCATATTTATCCAAAAATCCTTCTATTTTATCCATATGTGCATAATCTTCCTGACAGTAAATATGCCATAGATACGGTTTTCCTGTAAGTACTGCCCTTATAAAAGAGTCTTCACCCCTTACAAAATTAAAATCTGTCAGATTTATCAATTCTTCATAATCTTCCTGACTCAAAAATTTATAGAACTGTACTTCTATTTTACCATATTTATAAATATTTCCAAGCTTTTCTATAAAATTTTTCTCAAAAAAATTTTCAAAACCTTTCTGAGTCTTTTCTCCCATAGCTAAAATTAATACTTCTTTATCTAATGACTTTAAATCTCTAAGTAATGGAGCAAAGTTTTTTTCATATGAAAATACTGTTCCTATGATTTTATTATCTATATTTCCTATTTCTGAAAAATATTTTTTCTGATAATATTCTTTATTTTCAATCACTTTTTTTATTCTTTTGAGATAAAGTGAATCAGCTATAACTCCACCACTTTTTTCAGTAAATCCAGGCATAAAAAATATTTTTTTCAATTTTCCTTTTCCACTTGGTGACTCTTGTAAATGACAACTCTCTATCCAATCTTCTGCTGAAAGATATTCCAGATTTATCAAGAGTTCTGAATGCTCATAAGCTTCTTTCATATACTCCTCAGGTATTGTACACCCAAAGGCTTCTATTATAACATTTGCAGTAAAAAAAGTACACATATTTTTCTTAACATATTCATATGTAACATACTGAATTCCATCTATTTCTTGATTTGGAATATTTTTTACATTTGAATTTATATTGATAAATTCATCAAGTCTATTAAGTATCACTCTTATTTGCACATTCTTTCCAAATAGTTCTCTAAATTCCTTTCCCAATCTATAAACTACCCCAATATCTCCAAAATTATCTATTATTTCACAAAATATGTCAAGACTCTTCAATTCCATTTCTTTTTTCATACTCCTTTTTTGCTGCTTCTGCCCAGTTAGGTCTTGCTATCATTGCTCTTCCCACTGCTACAAAATCTAAAAGTTCATTTTCTATAAGCCAGCTTGCTTCTATCTCTTTTTTTATTTTCCTTACTCCAATCACTGGTATATTTACATGTTTTTTAATTTCCGTTCCCATATATATTACCCAGTCCAAAGGAAATTCTTCTGGCATTTCTATTTTTCTTTCCTGTTTAAATATAGGATCTGGAACTCCACTTGATACATGAAGTATATCTACTCCAAGTTTCTCAAGATATTTTGCTATTGCTATCCCATCTTTTAGTTCTGGTTCATTTCCACCCATTCTATATCCTAAAATAAAATCATCATTAAAAATCATCCTTGTTTCTTCTATAAGCTTTTTTGAGAAATACATTCTTTTTTCAAAAGTTCCTCCATATTTATCTTCTCTTAAATTCCATAATCTAGAATTTAATTGCGATATAAGATAAGTATGAGCTCCATGAATTTCTATTCCATCGAATCCTGCTTTTTTCGCTCTATTAAAAGCCATTTTAAAATTTTCTAATATTTCATCTAAAATATGTTCAGGAACATCTTTTATTCCTTCTTTGAACCCTGCATGATGAAGTTGAATAAGAGCAGGAACAGCATACTCATGACATACACCAGCTATTCTTTTAAGTCCAGCTATAAATTTATCATTCCATATTCCCAACTGATTATCTCTCAACTTTCCATCTTCTGCCACAGCAGAAGCTTCCACTATAACCATACCAATTCCACCAGCACAAACATCTCTATACCATTCAACTACTCTATCTGTGACAAAGCCATCTTTTCCTACCATTGAAAATCTTACTAATGGTGGAAGAACTATTCTATTTTTTATTTTTATATTTTTTATTTTTATACTATCAAATAATTTTGGCATTTTTCCCTCACTGAAATTTTACTTTGATGTAATATTATATCATACTTTTTATAATCTCATTCAAATTTTTTTGATTTTTAGAGATAAAGTTTAAAAAAAAATAAATAAATAATTTTTAATATAAACTAAACTTCTATTGCTAAATTGTCAATAACTATGGTATAATATAATGATTTTTTGAATACGTATAAAAGTAAAATTTATAGGAGGATATATATTAAATGATAGCTACTAGTAATCTTGGAATGAGATTTTCTGGAAGAAAACTATTTGAAGATGTTAATCTTAAATTTACTCCTGGAAACTGTTATGGTCTTATAGGAGCAAATGGTGCTGGAAAATCTACATTTGTTAAAATACTTTCTGGAGATCTTGATCCGACAGAAGGAGAAATAATTTTTGATAAAAAAAATAAGAGAATGGCTGTATTGAAGCAGGATCACTTTGCCCATGAAGAAGATGAAGTGCTTAATGTTGTTCTTATGGGACATAAAAAACTTTGGGATATCATTGTAGAAAAAAATGCCATATATGCAAAAAGTGAATTTACTGATGAAGATGGTTTAAGAGCTGCTGAATTAGAAGGAGAATTTGCTGAACTAAATGGTTGGGAAGCTGAAACAGAAGCTGAAACTCTTTTGATGGGATTAGGGATAGGGATTGAATCTCATCATAAGCTTATGAAAGAACTTACTGAGCCTGAAAAAGTTAAGATACTCCTAGCACAAGCTTTATTTGGACAACCAGATGTACTTCTTTTAGATGAGCCTACTAACGGACTTGACATCAAAGCTATATCTTGGCTTGAAAACTTCCTTATGGACCTAGACAATACTACTGTTATAGTAGTGTCACATGACAGACACTTTTTAAATAAAGTTTGTACTCATATTACTGATATTGACTATGGAAAAGTTAAGATGTATGTAGGAAACTATGATTTCTGGTATGAGTCAAATGAACTTATGGTAAAACTTCTTTCTTCAAAAAATAAGAAGATTGAACAAAAAAGACAAGAACTACAGGAGTTTATTGCTAGATTCAGTGCCAATGCTTCAAAATCTAGACAAGCTACTTCAAGAAAGAAACTTCTTGATAAACTTCAATTAGAGGATATGCAGGTATCAAATAGAAAATATCCATTTATTGAATTCAAACAGGAAAGAGAGGCAGGAAATAACCTTCTTAAAGTTGAAAATCTGACTAAAACTATTGATGGAATTAAAATACTTGACAATCTTACATTTACTATCAATACAGGAGATAAAGTTGTTTTCCTTGCTAAAAACGATATTGTTAAAACAACTCTATTATCTATACTTGCTGGAGAAATGGAACCTGATTCTGGTTCATATACTTGGGGTGTAACTACAACTCAAGCCTATATGCCTAAAGATAATAGTAAATTCTTTGAAAATAAAGATCTTAACCTTATTGATTGGCTAAGACCTTATTCTCCTGATCAGCATGATGTTTTTGTAAGAGGATTCCTAGGAAGAATGCTTTTTACAGGTGAAGATGCAATGAAAAGCTGTACAGTTCTTTCAGGAGGAGAAAAGGTAAGATGTATGCTTTCTAGAATGATGCTTACAAATGCTAATGTTCTTATGTTTGATAATCCTAATGACCATTTAGATCTAGAATCTATTACATCATTGAATAAGGCTCTTATCAATTTTAAAGGAACTATTCTTTTCGGAGCTCATGACCATGAATTTATTCAAACAGTTGCAAACAGAATCATTGAAATAACTCCTAATGGAATCCTTGATAAAATGATGACTTATGATGAATACCTTGAAGATGAAAATGTACAGCAAAGATTAGAAGAACTATATGCTGAATAAATTAATAATTATCCTGCTTTTATAAAAATATTAGCAGGATTTTTATTATTTATAAAAATAAAAAAGATGATTTTAAAAGAGAATGTTACAAAATATAATTTATTTTATTGATTATGCAGTTTTTTTATATAAAAAATAGAAATTATTTTATAGACTTCTGTTAATTTTTATTTTAATAAAAAAAGAAGTTACTGAGCTCAAAATAAAAATGCTGAAAAGAAAAAGGAATTGTTCAAATAAGTGATTAAAAATCATCAATTTGTAACAACTCCTTTTTTAGTAATAATACTAGACTATTCTTTTTAATTAATATTTATAAAAAATGCTATCTCCAATAAATTCTTTAAGTATCGAATCATCTGGAATATACTTAGAGTCTATATCAACAAAACAATATAAAAATTTCATAAGTCTTTTGGCTTCTTTGTAATAAGGACTATCTATTTTTACCTTTATCAATTCTCTTATAGCATATCTTTTCAATACTCCTAATTCATATACTAAATTAGAATTGAACATTACATCTGCATCTTCTTGAAATGGAAAAATATATTTTTCTTCCCCTTTCCTTACAGAATCCCACATAGCAATAGTTTCCTCAACAAATGTATCTCTAGCCATACTATCCCTTACAAGACGCCTAATTTCTCTTACATCACTTGTTGCTATCCTATTATGTCTATCTATATTTAATTGTGTCAAGCAGCTTACATATATTTTAAATTTATTTTTCTTAGGTATAGATACAGTTAATTTTTCATTAAGTCCATGTATCCCTTCAATGATTATAAGCCCATTTTCTGGAACTTTCATCATTTTTCCTTTTTTCTCTCTTTCTCCACTGATAAAATTATACTCTGGGATTTCTACTTCTTTTCCAGCTATAAGTTCTTTTAAATTTTCATTTAGTAATTTCAAATCTAGAGCATCAATAGTTTCATAATCTTTATTTCCATTTTCATCAAGAGGAACATTTTTTCTTCCAATATAATAATCATCTAAAGATATAACTATTGGAGTTATTTCATTAGCTCTTAAGTGAAGATATAATCTTTTGCTGAATGTTGTTTTTCCAGAAGAAGAAGGACCAGCAATAGTTACCAGTTTTATATCTTTATTTGCTGCTATCTGATCAGCTATTTTACTAATATTTTTATGATGAAGAGCTTCATTTATTCTTATTAACTCTGGAATTTCACCTTTTAATACTTTTTCATTCAGACTTCCGATAGTAGATACATCTAAAATGCTATTCCAACGTCCTGTTTCTTGAAATACTTTTGCCATTTTTGGATTATCTATATATGGTGGAAGCTCATTAGGATTTTTTGTTGGATACTTTATTAAAAAGCCTCCATTATATAAAGATATTTCATATAATTTTACATCTTTTGTAGAAGAATATGGTTCCTCATAAACATAATCAAAATATCCATCTATTTCGTACTCCATTATTTCAGACCAACCAGAATTATCAAGTAATGTTCTTATATCTTTCCTTGGTATACTGCTACTTTTACCTTTCAAAGTTTCATTATCTCGACATACTAATGTTATTGGATACCCTTTTTCTATAATTTCTTTCATTTTTTTATCTATTTTTTTAATACCTTCTTCAGTTATCTTTTCTCCTTTTGTTACTGTCCCATATGTTCCATTATTCAAAGAATGTTCTATCTCTACTTCAATATCCGGAAAAATCTCATATACTGCTTTTAGAAAAATAAGTTTTAATGTTACTGCGTACTTTCTAGAATCAAATATTGCCATAAAAAACACCTCATTTTTTCATATTTTAAGTTTTTAATTATTCTATCTAAGATTATTAAAGACCTATTCATATTATACCAGATATTTTTTAAATTTTCTGTCTTTTAAATAAAAAAGAGAATGACAGATATATCAAAAATATAATTTTAGAAATTTCAACTATAAATGCTTTTTAAAATTTCTAAAATTTAATTCAATACTTTTCATTCTCAACTACTTTTTATTTTATCTAAATACTAAATTACAAATCCATACTGATGTCAACAAGCCAGCAACATCTGCTAAAAGTCCTGCTGCTACTGCATGTCTTGTCTTTCTTATGCTTACTGCTCCAAAATATACTGCAAGTACATAGAATGTTGTTTCTGTTGATCCCATCATTGTTGATGCTATTCTTCCTATTAACGAATCTGGCCCATATGTGAGCATAAGGTCATTCATTATTCCTGTTGCTCCTCCCCCTGACAATGGTCTCATTATTGCCATTGGTAATACTTCCCCTGGCATTCCTATAGCTGAAAATACTGGATCCAATACTCTCATCATTATATCTATACAGCCTGAACTTCTAAATATTCCTATCGCCACAAGCATTGCCACTAAAAATGGTATTATTCTTATCGCTGTTGTAAAGCCTTCCTTTGCTCCTTCACAAAATACTTCATATACTTTTACTTTTTTTACCAAAAATGCATATCCTACTATTATAAATATTATCATTGGTATTGCATATAACGATATCTGATTCATTATTATTACAAACATTTTTTATTCCTCCCTCATCTGTTTTATTTCTTAAATTTCTTCTCTTTTAAATGCTGGTAGTTTCTGTAAAACTTTACATGCTATTATTCCAACTGTTGTTGATACCAATGTTGCTATTATTGTTGGCGCTATAACTTCTGCTGCATTTAGTGAACCTGCTGCTGTTCTGTATGCTATTACACTTGAAGATATAAGAGTTACAGATGATGTATTTATCGCTAAAAACATTACCATTGCATTTGATGCCTCATCTTTATTTGGATTCAGTTCCTGTAATTCCTGCATTGCTTTTATTCCAAGAGGTGTTGCTGCATTTCCAAGTCCAAAAAAGTTTGCTGCCATATTTGCAACCATACTTCCCATTGCTGGGTGATCTGCTGGTACTTCTGGGAACAACTTTATCATTAAAGGTTTCATTGCTTTTCCCATTGCTTTTACCAATCCTGCTTCCTCTGCTATTTTCATAAGTCCAAGCCACAATGCCATTACCCCTACCAATCCTATTGATATCTCTACTGCTGTTCCTGCTGAAGATATCGCTGAATCTGTTACTGCCTGTATCTTTCCTGTAAATATAGATACAATCACTCCAATAATTATCATTCCACACCAAATTCCATTAATCATTCTTTTTTCCTCCTAAATGTTTTCATTCATATCATCTATTCTGTATTATATTCTATCAAATTCTATAGATTTTTCTATTAAACAAAATAAATATTTATTTGTTCATATTTTTATCAAATGATTTATATAAATATAGAATATTTTAAAAAATATAATTCATATTTTATGTATAAAAATAATTTTACATATAAAAAACCCAGCTGACTTTCTATCAACTGGGTTTTTATTATTTTACTATTTTATTCATTTTCTAATAGTGCTATTTTTTCATCTACGAATCCAAGCTCTCTAGCTAAATGACAAGCATAGAAATGTCCTTCTCCAACTTCTTGAAGTTTTGGATCTTCTTGTCTGCATATCTCTTTTGCATAAACACATCTTTTAGCAAATCTACATCCTTTTGCAGGATTAATAGGAGAAGTAATTTCTCCTTGTAGTCTTATTCTTTCCATTTTCTTTGTTACGCTAGCCACTGGTATAGCAGATAACAATGCTTTTGTATATGGATGAATAGGATTTCTAAATAAATCTTTAGAAGGAGCTTTTTCAACTAATTGTCCCAAATACATAACTGCAATATCATCAGAGAAATGTTTTACAACTGATAAATCATGTGTTATAAACATATATGTCAATCCGAATTCCTCTTGAAGATCCTGCATTAAGTTCAATACTTGAGCCTGAATAGACACATCAAGAGCAGATACTGGTTCATCACATACTATAAATTTAGGATTCAAAGCAAGTGCTCTGGCTATACCAATTCTTTGTCTTCTTCCTCCATCAAGTTCGTGAGGATAAGTATTTATAAGTCTTTCACTTAATCCAACTGTTTCCATAAGTTCCATTACTCTTTTATCACGATCTTCCTTATTTTTATAGATTTTGTGAATAATAAGAGGTTCAGCAATGATTTCACTTACAGTCATTCTAGGATTTAATGATGCAAATGGATCTTGGAAAATAATCTGCATTTTCTGTCTAATTTCTATCATTTGCTCTTTTGTATAATTTCTAATATTTTTTCCTTCAAATAAAATTTCTCCATCTGTAGCTTCTAAAAGTCTTAAAATAACTCTTCCAGTAGTTGATTTTCCACAACCTGATTCTCCAACCACTCCCAGTGTTTTTCCTTCACGAATTGAAAAATTTACATCATCTACTGCATGAAGCAATCCTTTTGGAGTATTAAAATATTTTTTTAGATTTTTTACTTCAAGTAAAACTTTGCTATCTTCCATTATTTTTTATCCTCCTGTTCCTCTTTAAATTCTACCAATCCTTCACAAATAAGGCATCTTACTTTGTGTCCTTTACTTACTTCTACAACATTTGGCTCTTTCTTTGAACAAAGCTCAGTTGCATGAGGGCATCTAGGGTGAAATTTACACCCTTTTGGTAGATCTGTAGGGTCAGGCATTAACCCCTGAATAGGTTTCAATCTAGTAGCTTCTTCATCTAAACTAGGTATAGATCCAAAAAGTCCATGTGTATATGGATGCTTTGGATTTTCAAAAACATCTATTAATGTTCCTGCTTCTATTATCTCACCTGCATACATTATTGCTACTTTATCACATACTTGAGCAACTACCCCAAGGTCATGTGTTATAAGAATCATTGCAGTTTTAAATTTTTCTTTAAGGTCATTCATTAAATCAAGAACCTGAGCTTGAATAGTAACATCTAATGCAGTTGTAGGTTCATCTGCTATTAAAAGTTTTGGATTACATGCAAGAGCTATAGCTATAACAACTCTTTGTTTCATTCCTCCAGAGAATTGATGTGGATAATCATTTACTCTGGCCCCTGGAATTCCAACAAGTTCAAGCATATCTTTAGCTTTTTCTAAAGCAGCAGCTGGTCCTATTTGTTCATGAATATCTATAACCTCTGCTATTTGTTCTCCAACAGTCATAACAGGATTAAGAGAAGTCATAGGATCTTGGAATATCATAGATATTTGACTTCCTCTGATTTTTCTCATTCCTTCTTCACTTTCTTGTAAAAGATCTTTTCCAAAGAATTTAATAGATCCCTTTACTACTTTACCTGGAGGATTTGGAACAAGTCCCATAATACCTAGAGCAGAAGTTGTTTTCCCAGCTCCAGTTTCTCCAACAAGACCTATAGTTTCTCCCTCACTAAGTTCTATATCAAGTCCATTAACAGCAGATACTGTTTCGCTTTCTGTAACATATTGAATAGTTAAATCTTTTATGTCCAATAATTTTTCGCTCATTTTATAATTCCCCCTAACTCTATTATTGTTTTAATCTTGGATCCAATGCATCTCTAAGTCCATCTCCTAAAAGGTTTAATGATAAAATAGTTATCATTATAGCTACTCCTGGAAATGTAGTTACCCACCATGCATATCTAAGGTACTGTCTACCTCCAGATAACATAGATCCCCATTCTGGAGCTGGAGGCTGTATTCCAAGTCCAATAAAGCTCAATCCTGCTGTTGACAAGATTGCACTTGCAACTCCTAGAGTTCCCTGTACAATTACAGGTGCTAAAGAGTTAGGTATTATATGTCTGAATATTATTCTTGCATTGCTTGCTCCAATAGCCTTTGCAGCCTCAACAAACTCTTGATCTCTTATAGAAAGAACTGAGGCTCTAACTATTCTTGCATATCTAGGTATATTAGATACACTGATTGCTACCATCAAGTTAATTATACTTGGTCCTAATGCTGAAACAATAGCAATAGCCAAAAGAATACTTGGTACAGCTAAGAATATATCCATTATTCTCATAATTATGTTATCTAATTTTCCACCATAATATCCAGCTAAAGCTCCCAAAGTTCCTCCACATACAATTGAAATTCCAACTGCTATGATTCCAACTTTTAATGATACTCTTGCTCCATGGATAAGTCTTGCAAATATATCTCTACCAAATTCATCAGTTCCAAGCCAATGAGCTGCACTTGGTCCCTGTAATCTACTTCCTAAATTTTGTTTGATTACTACTGTATCATAATTTGCTATAACATCAGCAAACAATGCTAATAAAACTAATATACATAAAATAACAAGTCCTAAAAGAGCCATTTTATTCTTTTTTAGCATTCTCCATACTTCTCTCCATTGGCTTCTTTTTTTATTAACTTGTTTTGTATTTTCTTTAGATGACATTTTAATCCCCCTTACTACTTATATTGTGATTTGATTCTAGGATCAACATAAGCATACAATATATCTACCAATAGATTTACAACACTAAATGTTGCAGCTAGGAATATAACAGCTGCTAGAACTGTAGGAGTATCTTTTTGTCTGATAGCATCAACCATAAGTCTTCCTACCCCAGGCCACGAATAAACTGATTCTGTAAGAACAGCTCCTCCTAAAAGACCACCAAATTGCAATCCAACTACTGTTATTATTGGGATTAGCGCATTTTTAAGAGCATGTTTATTGATTACAACTTTTTCTGCAACTCCTTTAGCTCTTGCAGTTCTAATATAATCCTGTCTTATAACTTCCAGCATGGAAGAACGTGTCATTCTTGTTATGATAGCAGCAGATCCTACTCCTAAAGTTATTGATGGTAGTATCAAACTTTTTAATCCATCAAATCCTCCTGAAGGTAATAATCCTAGTTTAACAGAAAAAGTAAGTATAAGCATAAGTCCTAACCAAAATACTGGCATAGATACTCCTAATAATGCTAATATCATACTGAAACTATCTAAGAATGAATATTGTCTTGTAGCTGAAATAATACCTACTGGTATACCTATACAAACTGAAATTATTATTCCAATAACAGCTAATATAAGGGTATTAGGGAATCTTGAAAATATTTCTCCAAAAACCTCTCTTCCAGTAGTGTAAGATCTTCCAAAATCACCAAGAACAGCTTTTCCTACATATCTAAAATATTGAACTAAGAATGGATCATTAAGTCCCATCTCTTCTCTCAATTTCAAGATTGCCTCTTTAGGTGCATTTTCACCTAAAATTAACTGTGCTGGATCTCCAGGAGTTAGTGACATGATAGTAAAAACTAAAAGCGATACTCCTAATAATACAGGAATAAGTAATAAAAGTCTTCTTAATACGTATTTGTGCATCTTTTAGTACGACACTCTAACTTTTTAAAGTGCTCTCTCCTTTCCTTTAAATTTTTAATATATATTTTAATTTTGTTACAAACCCTTTTTATTTTAAAGGGCTGGATCTAAAGCATAAATTTTAGATGCAGCCCTTCTCTAAATATTTATTTTTTAAGTTAATTTCTTTTGCAATTAATTTTGTTTAAATTTTGTACCATACAATCTATGATGCCCTGCTGCTTTCAATTTGAAATTATCCACATATTTTTGTAATCCAACATTTTGAGCTTTATATGCTGTAATATATAATGGAACTTCTTCTTGTGCTATAATCTGTACTTCATTATATAATGCTTTTCTTTCATTTTGATCATTTGAATTTCTTGCTTTTGTTAATAATTCATCTACTTTAGGATTGTCATAAAATGCTCTATTTCCTGCTCCACCAAAACAAGAAGAGTGAAGTAACGGATATAATCCATAATCAGCATCTCCAGTTACACTTACCCAACCTAATATAAACATCTCATGATCTCCTCTAGAAGTTCCATCTAAAAATGCTCCCCACTCAAGAGTTTCAACAGCTATATCTACTCCTATAGCTCTTAATTGATCCTGAACTATTATAGCAATATCTCTTCTATCTGGGTTTTCATTAATCCAAATTTTTGATTTAAATCCATCTGGATATCCAGCTTCAGCTAATAAAGCCTTAGCTTTGTCTATATCAACTGTCCAAGCTTTTGCCTCATCACTATGTCCAAATACTTTTGGTCCAATAAGTGAGTTAGCTTTTGTTGCTGATCCTTTGTATACTGTAGAGATAATATCATCTACATTGATTGTAGATGCAATAGCTTGTCTTACTCTAACATCATTAAAAGGTGCTTTTTTAGTATTAAATCCTATGTAATCAATAGATAGAGATGGCTCTTCTAAGAACACTAGATTCTTATCTTCTCTTATTCTTTCTTTATCCATTCCTTCAATATCATAAGCTATGTCAATTTCTCCAGTTTCTAATCCTATTGTTCTACTAGTTGCTTCAGGTATTGCTCTGAAAATAACATTTTTTATAGGAGTTTCCCCTAAGAAATAATCTGGATTAGCTTCTAAAACTATTCTATCTCCAGATGCCCATGATACAAATTTATATGGTCCTGTTCCTACTGGGTGTTGTCCATAAGAATCTCCTGCATCTTTAACAGCCTTTTCATTAAGAATTGCTGCTGTTGGGTGACATAAATGACTTAATAATGCCCCAAATGGTTGTTTAGTTATTACTTTAACAGTATTCTCATCTACTACTTCCACCTTATCAACAGTTCCTATAATATGTGATACTTGTGGAGAGTTTTTCATTCTATCTAAAGAAAACTTAACATCTGCTGCTGTTAAAGGTTCTCCATTATGAAATTTTACTCCTTTTCTTAAATGAAATACAGTTGTTACATCATCTGGTTGTTCCCATGATTCAGCAAGACTAGGTATAATATTCATATTATCATCTTGTTCAACTAATCTATCATATATTTGAACTGTTACTTTTGATGATGGTGCATCATTTGTTGCATGTGGGTCTAAAGATTTTGCATCTGCTCCATTAGCTACTACTAATGTATCCTTTACTCCTGTTGTTTCTTTACTTCCACCACAAGAGATAAATAAAAATACTGACAGAAGTGCTAAGATCAATAGATGTAATTTCTTTTTCATAGATAACATTCCTCCCTAAAACTTTTTTTTTATTTTTGTATCATTTTGAAATTTTTTCCACTATTTTTCTTCAAAATGAAAACTTTTTTAGAGTGTACATAATTGAAATGTTTAATTTTATTATAACACTCTTTCTATAATAAGGATACAACATTTTTAAAATAAGTAAAGAAATATTTTTTCTATTGCCCTTAAACATTGTCTTTTTTAAATATAATTATAGAAAGAATGTACTATTTATTGGGCTTTAAGTCAAATTTATAAAATTTATATAGCAAATATAGATTTTATATATAATGAATTTTTGTACTATTTTTAGAACAAAAATACTATTTTTTCAATCTTAAAATTAACTTTTTTTAATAATTTAATAAAAAATTAATTTATTTTTTTGAATAAATTTTTGAAGCTACATAGGCTGTTATAGGCACTGCCACTAAAATTCCTATACTTCCACAAAAAGCTCTTAATATCTCTACAACTATTGATTCAAAGTTTAATATCCTTATAAGAGGGTATTGGCTCTTCTGTAAATATATAAAGATAGTAGTCATAAGACTGCTTCCTATATAGGCAAGAATAAGTGTATTTATCATTGTTCCTATTATATCACTTCCTATTCTCATTCCTGAAAGAAAAAGTTCTTTTCCGTGTATAGTCTGATTTTTTTCCTTTATTTCATTTAATGCTGAAGAAATAGACATAGCTACATCCATTACAGCTCCCATACTTCCCAATATAACCCCAGCAGATATCACTTCTTTTATTTTTATATTCTGTAACATTGAAGCATAATTTAAAGCTTCAGTTGTTACATATCCTGTCAATCTCATTGAATTTACAAATATAAAAGATAATACTCCTGCCATTAGTACTCCACCTATTGCACCTAATATGGCTATTATACCTTTACTATTAAATCCTGTCATAAGATATATAGTTACAATAGAAGCAAAAAGTGCTGTTATAACTGATAATAGAATTGGGGAATATCCAACTATTATACCTGGGATAAAAACTTTATAAATAAATGCTACTACAAGAAGAAGAGCTATCATAGCTTTAAACCCTTTAAATTTTGAAAAAGCTAATGTTATTATTACAAAAAGCCCTGCTAGATATATTATGTCATTTCTTTTATCTTTATCAGCTACATAATACTTCTCATTTCCCTCTTCATCAATATCATGGTAAAGAACTACATTATCACCTTCTTTTACATTTATATTAAAAGCATCTTCTCTATAAATAGGGAACTCTACAAGAATTTTATCTCCTTTTTTATCCCCTTCCATTATAATTACATCATAAAGAAGTATCTCCTTTAATTCTTCAACTTCTTCTTCTGGTGAAAGACAATCTTCTAATTTTAATATTTTTCCTTTTATGTATTCTTCTTGAGAATATACTGTCATAGAAAATAATGAATATATCATCAACACTAGTAATAAAAACTTTTTCATAATCCTCTCCTGTTATCATTTATTCCTATACTTAGTAGAATACTTTAAAACTAGATAAAATTCAACTTTTATTTTAAAAAAATTATAAAAAAACGAGGATATCTCCTCGTTCTTTATTTAATTACTTTCTGATTCCTAATCTAGCGATTAAGTTTCTGTATCCTTCAAGATCTTTCTTAGTTAGATAAGCCAATAATCTTTTTCTTTGTCCTACCATTTTTAATAATCCTAATCTTGAATGGAAATCTTTTTTGTGAATTCTTAAATGATCTGTTAAGTGATTGATCTTTTCAGTAAGAAGTGCGATTTGTACTTCAGTTGATCCTGTATCTCCTTCAAATTTTCCAAATTCTTTTACTATTTCTGCTTTACTTCTCATAGCCATTTTATGTTTCCTCCTAAATTATATATTATTTGAGCCAAGTAATACGGGGCTAATCGTAAAACTGAGCACAAATTTACTAAATAATCATATCATATTATCTAAAAAATGTAAATCCTTTTATTAATCTTTACTAAATTTTTCTTCTTCCTTTTCCTCAAATTCATCTAAAACTCTTACAGCATCATCAGCTTTTATTTTTTCAGCTATATCTTCTTTTTCTTTTTCTTCTACAGCTTCATCAGCCTTTATTTCTGCTGCTTCTTTTTTAGATTCAGCTAAATCAGCAAGAGTTTTTCCTTGCATAATAGCTTCAAATTCTTCTCTTACTAAAGTTTCTTTTTCAAGAAGTGCTTTTGCCACATTATCTAAATATTGATAGTTTTTCTTAATCATATCTAAAGTTTCAGTATAAGCTGTACTTATTATTCCTCTTATTTCATCATCTACTTCTTTTCCAGTAGTGTCACTATAGTACTTCTGCTGGAACAAATCTCCTTCTTTTGTATTATCAAGAAGCATTGGTCCAAACTTATTTGTCATTCCAAATCTTGTAACAATTGCATGAGCTATTGCAGTAGCTCTTTCTATATCATTGCTAGCTCCAGTAGTTATATCATTAAATACTATCTGTTCAGCTGCTCTTCCTCCAAATAAAACTCTTATATCATCAAAAAATTCACTTTTGAATTTATAACTTCTCTCTTCTTCTGGTAAGGCCATTGTAAATCCTCCAGCCATTCCTCTAGGTACAATTGTAATCTTATGTACTGGATCTGTATTAGGCAGAAGATAATGCATCAAAGCATGTCCAGCTTCATGGTAGGCTGTTATTAATCTTTCTTTCTCTATCATAACCTTTGACTTTCTTTCTGGTCCTATACTTACTTTTTCAGAAGCTTCTTCCAAATCAGCCATAGTTATTTCTTCTCTTCCTTCTCTTGCAGCAAGAATTGCAGCCTCATTTAATAGGTTAGCTAAATCTGCTCCTACAAATCCTGGTGTTTTCTTAGCTATTATAGATAGATCCACATCTTTAGCAATCTTCTTACCTCTGATATGAACTTTTAGTATTTCTTCTCTTCCTTTAATATCAGGATTATCAACAATTACCTGTCTATCAAATCTTCCTGGTCTCATTAACGCTTTATCCAAAATTTCTGGTCTATTAGTTGCAGCAAGAACTATGATAGTTTCATCAGTTCCAAACCCGTCCATTTCTACTAGAAGCTGGTTTAGAGTTTGTTCTCTTTCATCATTTCCTCCACCTTGCCCAGAACCTCTTTTTCTACCTACAGCATCTATTTCATCTATAAATATAATACATGGAGCACTTTTTCTAGCCTTATTAAATAAATCTCTTACCCTTGAAGCTCCTACCCCTACAAACATTTCCACAAACTCTGATCCAGACATACTGAAAAATGGTACCTTAGCTTCTCCAGCTACTGCCTTTGCAAGAAGAGTCTTACCTGTTCCTGGTCCTCCTAATAACAGTACTCCTTTAGGAATCCTTGCTCCTATTTTCTTAAATGTTTCTGGCTCTTTTAGAAATTTTACAACTTCTTCCAATTCCACTTTTGCTTCTGCTATACCTGCAACATCATCAAATGTTACTTTAGATATCTCTTCACCATTATCCTTAGCTTTAGATTTCCCCATATTAAAGATTTGAGGTCCTCCACCACTTCCTTTATTCATTCTGTTAAGCATGAATATCCATACTCCTATTAATAGAAGCATTGGGAACCAAGAAGCAAGCATATTTAATAAAAATGGTAACTCTTGAGGTGGAAGTGATTTTATAGAAGCATTATTTTCTTCTATTGTTTTAACTAAAACAGGGTCATCTCCCAATCTGTCAGTTATCATTCTTGCTTTATATGATTTTACTTCTTTCTTTTCATCTTCTGGTGAATATCCATATACATATCCTTCTTTTTCATTAACTTTAACTATTTCCTTATTTTTTACATGATTTATAAATTCGCTATATCCAACTTCATTACTTGGAGTTTTTGCGTTAGTTGATAAAAGAGCTGGAGCAGAAGCTATTAATGTTACTATAAAAAGTAACATTACAAAACCTTTAAAGTTAAATTTCCCTCCAAGGCTTTTTAATTTATTATTACGGTCTTCTTCAGATTTATTACTGCTTTGATTTAATCCATCTCTTAATTTTGACTTGAGTTCTTCTTTTCTTTCTTTTATTTCATCATGTATTTTTTCTTTTTCCTCATTTTTCTTCTCTTCATCTTCTTGAGGTTTTTTATTATCTGGCTCCTGAGTAGTTTTCTTTTCGTCTTCTTGAGGCTTTTCTTTTTTCTCAGAATCTTTTACCTCTTCTTCCTCTATATAAAATACTTTTTCTTCTATAAAATCTTCTCTGTTCAACTACTGATCCTCCTTATATTCAATTTTACACAGTTTTTATAATCAGAATTTTTATATTTTTCATTTCCTTTTATTCCTGCAATCCATACTATCTCTCCATTATATACTACTAAAGGAATAGTATCTCTTTTTTCTTTTGGAACTTTTTCATTTATAAGGATATCTTTTATTTTTTTTCTGATATCATTCCTATCGGAATCATTCTGTCTCCATCTTGTCTACTTCTAATTTTAAGCTTATCTCCTGTTTTTAAGTTAGTATAAAAGTTTTCTGAATCATATAATATTTGATCAGTGAGAGATGCTTCTATTACATATTCTCCAAATATCACATGTCCCGGTATTTCTAGTTCAATTTCTCTTATACATTGACTTTCTTTTTTTATATTCTTTTCTACTGTAAGGAAATCATAATCTTTTTTTAGAATAAATTCCCTATTTAAAGAAATATCTTTACTACCTCCTTTATGTAAAATATCCTCTATCAGTTGGATTTTATTTCGTGACACTTCTATTCCATAACTATACAGATATTGTATCAGCACCTTGCTGAGAAGATATTTATCTAACTGTTTCAATTTTTCTATACTTAATTTATTATTAACCATATATTTTTCAAACTTTATTTCTAAAACTCTATTTACTTCTCTTATTTCTTCAATCAAGGAATAAAGTTTATCTTTAAATTTAGGATTATACCTTTTTTCTATAAAAGGTATAAGATCCAGTCTTATACTATTTCTTGTAAATTCATTTTCAAAATTTGTTTCATCTATTCTATAAGAAATATTATTATCATTTAGATATTTGATAATATCTTTTTTATAAATTTCTGATATTGGTCTGATATACATATCTCTTTTAGCAATTATTCCTTCAAGACCTTCAAGACCAGCTCCTCTTGTCAGACGAAACATAAATGTTTCTAATTGATCATCTTTATTATGGGCTAGAGCAATCTTATTAGCTCCTGTTTCCCTTAATATTTCTTTAAACAAATCATATCTTGCTTTTCTTCCAGCTTCTTCTAAAGTAAGCCCCAATTTTTTTCCTAATACTGTTATATTTATTTTTCTACTAAAAACTTGTAATCCTTTTTTCTTTCCATATTCTAATGAAAATTTCTCATCACCATCAGAGTTCTCTCCTCTTAATAAATGATTTATATGTACAAGTACTATATCAAAATTTATACTTTTTTTGAGTTTCATCAGCATTTCAACCAAAAAAACCGAATCAGGTCCTCCTGAGAAACCAACTACTATCTTATCGTTTTCTACTATTAAATTGTCTTTTCTGTTTTTTTCTAGGATTTCCCTGTATAAACTCATAAATTCTCCATTTCATTTTCATAAAATTATAACATATCTTACCGTTTTTTTGCAAAATTATTTAACTATATTTTATTATTTTTTATCACTTCATAATCCTTTGTTTTATAATTGAAGAATATGTTTATTTCTTCTTTATTTCCAGAAAATATATTAAAAGAAAAAAGCTCGAGCTCACTATTTTTATGTCCATCTCTTACACTTTTAAATCCTTTCTCCTTTATTATACTGTTATGAAGTTCAGAATCCTTTCTTGTGTTTAACCAAATTGGATAAAATCCTGGCTTTCCAAGCATTATAAAATCAAATTTTAAATATTCCTCAAATATTTTTATATCTTCAAATCCTTTTTCTTTATAAAAATCATGCAATATATTAAAAAGTGCTGTTTCTTTGTGATTTATTTTTAAATATCCTTTTTTGTCATAATAAGCTGCTATTTCCTCATAAAAGTCAAAAGTATTATTATAGTACTTCTTTATTATATAATTTACACTTTTATTAAATTTTTCTGAATTATAGTAATAATCCAAAATTTTTTCAAAATTTTTAAGTTTTATTATTTCTGCAAAAGATATAAAATTATTTGAAAAAACTTCATATGGAGGTTTAGAAAAATATTTATACTGATATTTTTCAATCTCGTTATACATTTGAGTCCCTTTTAATAATTTTAGAAATCCAAGCTGAATCATCTCTGGTTTTAAGTCATGAACATATTCAAAAGATTTTTTAAATATTTCATATGTTTCATAAGGAAGTCCTGCTATAAGATCAAGATGAAGATGAATATTTTTATTTATCCTCCTTACATTATGAGCCAGTTTATCCAATACATTGTTTCTATTTATACTTTTCATAGTATCTGAATTTATGCTCTGCACTCCTATTTCAAATTGAAAATACCCTTTTGGCACTGTTTCAAGAAAATCTAAAGTTTCATCATCAAAAATGTTGGCATTTATTTCAAAATGAAATGTTATCCCTTCCCTATAATTTTCTAAAAGAAATTTCCATATCTCCATGTATCTCTCTTTTTTCAGATTAAATGTTCTATCAACAAATTTCAAAAGTCTTATTGAAGAATCTAAAAATATTTTTAGATCCTCTTTTACTCTTTCTATTGAATAGTATCTCACAGTTTTATCAATTGATGACATACAATATGAACAATTAAAAGGACATCCTCTTGAACTTTCATAATAAAATATCTTTGTTTTTTCTTCTAATTCCTCGTTTTCATAAGGAAATGGGATTATATCTAAATCTTCTATTATTTTTTCTTGACCATTAAAATATACTTCTCCATTTTTTCTATAAACCAGTCCCATTACTTTGTCGTTTTCATTGATTAAAAAGTTTAAAAAAACTTTTTCCCCTTCTCCTACAAGAATATTATCTATTTCTGGATTTTCTTCCATTATCTTTTTCCAGTCAAAAGATACCTCTGGTCCCCCCAATATAACTTCTACATTTGGAAGTACTTTTTTTATTTCTTTTACTATTTCAAAGACATATTCTTTATTCCAAATATATGTTGAAAATATTATTTTATCTGGTTTTAATTCAAAAATATCTTTTATTATATTTAAAAGCTGATTATTAATATTTGTTTCATAGATCTCTACTCTTATATCACTATTTGTTTCTACATATTTTTTTAAATATCTCACTGCTAAATTTAAATGCACATACTGGCTATTTATAGCAGCTAGAACTATTTTATTCACTATTTATTCTCCTTATTTTTTCTTTGAAATTCTAGATGTTCTTTATATGTTTTACTAAAAAAATGCCCTCCATCTCCAGTAGCAACAAAAAATAGGTAATCTGTATCAGCTGGATTATATGCTGCCTCTACTGAAACTACACTTGGATTAGATATTGGTCCTGGTGGAAGTCCTTTGTATTTATAAGTATTGTATGGCGAATCTATTTCTAAATCTTTATAATACATTCTTCTTTTTTATAATCATATAAAAAGTTTACTGTTGCATCAGAGGAAAGAGTCATTTTCTTCTTTAGCCTATTATAAAAAACAGAAGCCATAAGAGGCTTTTCTTCATCAAGCTTAGCTTCTCTCTCTAAAATTGACGCCATTATAAGCTTTTGGTAAAACTCATCTTTATCCTCATATTTTTCAGGTGGAAACTTTTTAAGAAACTCTCTCAATAATGTCCTAATAATAAGTCTTTCATTATAATTTTCTGGTATATAATAAGTTTCGGGATACAAATATCCTTCAAAATTTCCATCAGGTGTAGGATATGGAAATTCTATTCCATTAAATTCTTTATAAAATTTGTCTTTATCTATTCTTCCATTTTTTTCTAAAAGCTCAGCTATTTCTGCTATACTGTATCCCTCTGGAATAGTAAGTTTAAACACTTTATCTTTCCCTGATTCAAGGACATCTATGAGTTCTTTCATTGACATTTGCCCTTTTAACTCATAATAACCTGCTTTTATTCCTTTCCCTTCATTTCTATATTTCAAATAAACTTTGAAAACAAAACTATCTGAAATAGGAAGAGTTGATAAGGAAGCTTTTAATGGAACTCCTCTCTTTATTTCAATTATTTTATGATAATTTACTTTTTTATTTATTTCAGAGTAGAAAAAAACTACTGCTATTGCTGTAATTAAGAAAAATATTCCTGCAATAGTATAAATCCATCTTTTCATTTCAGACTCCTTGTATTATATTTTCTTATATTATAACATAATCTTCCCTACTATCAAGAATTTGTTGCTTTCTTTTATAAAAAATAAAAACGACTCAAAAGAAATCTGAATAAGTCTTTGAGCCGTCTTGTCTATTTATTATTGTTTCTTTTCTTTAGCTTTTTCTATTAAAGGTTTTCTTCCTTTTTTCTCTTGTTTAAATATTTCAATAATTTCTTCTGCTTCTTTAAAAGGAACAGATAGAAATGAAAAGTTTTCATATACTTCAACATTCTTTAATTTTCTTTCATCAACTTTAGTCTTGCTAGTTACCATTTCAACTAATTTTTTAGGAGTCATATCATTTTTTCTTCCTAAAGCAACAAATAATCTTACTTTTCCAGTTTTTTCTAATGAAGCACTGTTATTTATTTCATTATAATTACTTTCATCAAGGACATCTTCATATGAGTGTTTAATTAAAGCTGCAACTATATCCACTGCATCTTCCCCATTTAAAAGCTCTCTTGAAAGATCTTTAAAATTATCAAAATTATTTTCTGCTAGTATATGATTCAATTCTTCTACCAATCTGAATTTTTAGCTTGAATTACATCTTTTACTCCAGGAACTTTTTCTTTTCTAATCTCAGTTTTTACAATTTTTTGTATTTGAAGAAGTCTTCTATACTCTTGAGGAGTAATAAATGTTATTGCAGTTCCCTCTTTTCCAGCTCTTCCAGTTCTTCCTATTCTATGTACATAGCTCTCAGCTTCTTGTGGTATAGAATAATTAATTACATGAGAAAGATCGTTAACATCTATTCCTCTTGCAGCTACATCTGTTGCTACAAGTACATTTATTTTCTTCGCTTTAAATCTCTTTAAAGTTACTTCTCTATAATTTTGACTGATATCTCCATGAAGCCCTTCAGCATCATATCCTCTATCATTTAATTTTCCAACTACATCATTTACATCATTTTTTGTTCTACAAAAAACTATTCCATAGAAATCTTTAGTAAGATCAATTATTCTACATAAAGCTTCAAATTTATCTCTTTCATGTACTTCAAAATAAATTTGATCAGTTAAGTCAGTTGTAAGTTCTCTAGTTTTTACAGCCAAAACTTCATAATCTCTCATATGCTTTTTAGCAACTTTTAATATTTCATTTGGCATTGTAGCAGAGAAGAAAAGCATTCTTTTATCATCATTTGTAGATTCAAGAATTTTTTCTACATCTTCTAGAAATCCCATATTAAGCATTTCATCAGCTTCATCTAATATAAAATACTTAAGATTATCTAATTTTATAAGTTTTCTATCCATCAAATCCATTACTCTTCCAGGAGTTCCAACAATTATATCAGTTCCCTTTTTTAATTGTCTGATTTGAAATTCTATTGACTGTCCTCCATATACAGGAGTTATTCTTATTTTTTTACCATTTGCAAGGCTGTTCATTTCTTCAGCAACTTGAATAGCCAGTTCTCTAGTAGGAGCTAAAACTATAGCTTGCACTACTTTTCCTGGTTCAAATCTTTCTAATATTGGCAAAGAGAATGCTGCTGTTTTACCAGTTCCTGTCTGTGCCTGCCCTATTATATCTTTTTCTCCATCTAACAATGCTGGTATAGTTAAAGCTTGTATAGGAGTTGGTTTTTCATATCCTTTTTTGAAAGAGCTTTTATAGTTTTCTCTCCCAGTCCTAATTTTTTGAATTCTTCTAATTTTTCCATTCTTCACGTCCTTATTTAAATTATTTTTATTTTATCATACCACACTAAAAAATCTCATATGCATTAAAATCAATCAGAGTTTCTTTCCCTCGTGTTCTACAACAAAAATATTTTGTAGCATTATAGGAATCCTCTTGTTCTTTTTAAAGATATTTTTAACGGTGTGTTATAAAACAAAATACATTTAAATAAATATCTACCTTATAAAGAATCCTATGTTTACTACCTAAGAAAATATTATACTATACTTTTTAAGAAATTGTAAGTCTTATTTTTGTTCTAAAAATGAAGTATGCTGTTTTCTCAATAAAAACAGCATGTTTCAAATATAAATTATTTTTTTCTGCTTATTTTTTTTATCATAAAACTACTTAAGAAAAGTACAACTAAACCAATAAAAATATTATAGTATATGCTCATATCTTTTGGTTCTTGAATTACTTCTTTTTCTACTATGCTTGTTTTCCCTGTTACTACTAAATCTCTTTCCTTTATCAAGTCACTGAATTCCTCTAAGTCATATTTGGGTTTATATAAATTTTCATCCCCAAAAATTATTCTATATTTATCATTTTTTTCAATTTTAAACATTATCTTAGCAGGTATATATTCTCCTTGTATTTCATTTATTACTAGAGGTTTATTATCTCCATTTTTATTTCAAGTGTCATTTGTTCAGTTCTTGATGCTTTTCTAATATCTATCTCCATATTTTCTTTACTGCCTACTTTAAAAATAGTTCCAGTTCTGTGATAATAGCTATTTCCAATTGAATAATTTCTTTTAAATTCTCCATCAGCTTTTAAATATATCTTATTTATTGGAAGATTATTAGTTTCAATAGTTATTATACTGTTTTTATCTTTTTCTTCTGAATGATATTGTAGTTTTAGCAAAATAGTTTCAGTTTCCTTTTTTTCACTTCCATAAAATTTTAAAACTGCACCTTTAAAATTACTCTCCTTACTCAAATCAGTTATAAGTTTATAATATGTATATTTTTCTGCTGAAAAATCTATTAATAGGTTCTCTTTATCAGGAGTTTTATAAATTTCTCCATAAGTTATATATTCCCAGTTTTTTCCATTACTGCTTCCTAACAGTTCATATTCAAAATAAAAATTTCTTTTAGGTATTATTTCTATTCTATTTCCAAATATATCATCCAGCTTATTTTGAGGAGAAAACTTAAAAACTGTTTCCATTTTTTCTTCTTTGGCTGTTTCAGATATTATACTTCCTACTGAAACTGTCTTTTCAATATTATTGTATCCTGCCTCTTTCTTCTCGATTACATAGGGTATTTCTTGTCCTTCACTGTCCAATATTCTTATATCTCCAAGATCATTTTTACTTTTCAAGTAAATATCCTCAGTTATATAAAATTCTTTATATTTGCTATTGCCTTTTACTTCTATCTCTTTAAAGTAGTCATAGGAAAAAGTTTGCATAGAGAATGCAAGTAATAGTCCTAATATTATTTTATTCACCTTTTTCCTCCTTTTCCAGTTTCTTAAGAGCTGTCTGATAAATATATGAAGTTCCTATCAATATTACTCCCATACTAAAATATGCAAGAAGTTTATAAGTACTGCTGAATGATATAAAATCTATAAAGAAACTCTTCAAAACAAAAAATATTCCTATTCCAAGTCCTACTCTTCTTATACTTCTATTAGGTGTTTTAAATCCTTTCCAAACCAGATATCCACACATAAGAAGTCCAATAATATTTATTATCAAATTTGCTCCATCTATATAAAATACATTATTCATTATCATATAAGATACTATGATTATATATAATGATTCCCCTATTATCCATGGCACTTTCTTTTCATTTGTCTTAAAAAAAGTAAAGTGTATATCTTTTCTTCCAAAGAAAAATAAATATATATTTGCAGCTAAAATTAATCCTATCAGTAAAACTCTTTCTTTTCCACTCTCATATCTAACATAAGCAAATGTATTTATTATATTTATTATTAATACTGACAATATTTCAATAATTGTCAAAAATACTAAACTAAATTTATCCTGAAGCTCCTTTACTTTGTAAGTTATAATTCTCAATAAAATATTTACAGTCAAGATAGATATTAATATTCCAAACATCTCCTTTGTATAATATCTTCCTGGTATTTTTTTACATTGATAAAAATTATATTATTAATAAAGAAAATTGAATATAAAAATATAAGATACTTAAATGGAGTCATTAAACTCCTGATAGTTTTATTATAATTTTTTTCTTTTACGACAAAATAAACTACAAAAGAAAGAGAAATTATCAATATATCCTGTATATATACTAAATAGTATTTTTCTTCTCTTATAAAAATATTAGTTAAAAGAGTTATTAAATATATGAAAACTGCTCCATACTCTATTTCTCTATTTTTATATTTTGACGCCATAAAATATAAAAATACAGCTTCCAATCCCCAAGCTACTACTATGTATTCTTTAGAAAGTATTACAGGAATTATTACTATAAAACAACCTAGTGCTATTACATAGAAAATTTTTGATACTCTATTTTCTTTAAGTTTATCTCCAAAAAATCCATATACAATTCCTACTCCTGCTACTAATCCAGCTTTTATCCAATTTGGTGTTGTTCCATCTGACAAGCTGTATATTAAAGAAAATTTTACAATAAGATTAAGACTAAGAAGTATATAGTCTATTATATTACTCTCTCTATTCTCCTTTCTATGAGAATTAAGAAAAATAAAACTGTAAGCAGTTGTAAATATTACAATGTAGAAAAATGCAGTAATTTTATTGTTCATATAATTTGACAGATAAAATACAATTCCTGCCATATTTATTGAGCCTATTACAAAACCAATTATCTTACTGTATAGCCAGTCTTTTTTCCAAGCTATTCCTAAAACTATACCTTGAAGTATTAATGAATAAACTATTAAATAATATATTTTTGTTTCTCCACCTTCAGAATATATATAAGCTCCATATGGAAGATATCCTCCTATAAGAGCTAATATTCCTATAATTTGTGAACTATACCTTAATGCTAATATAACTACTAGCCCGGTTAAAATAACTGAGATAAAAAGTCCAAGCATCATAGAAAATAATCCCAAATACATTGTTGATAACAGAGTGGTTATATATAATACTCCTATACCTCCACCTATAAGTCCTACAGCGAAATGCTTTTTATTTTTTTGATATAACTTTTCTCCAGCAAAAAGAAAAATAATCCCTAAAAGATACGATCCTGAACTTTTTATATAATCGTTATTAAAGAAATCTCTAAATTGTGTCTTAAACACTAAAAATATTCCTAAAAAAATTGAAATTATTCCTAAAAAATTAAATCCCTTTAACCCAATAAGTTTTTCTAATACAAAATTCTTTTTCTCTTTCTCAAATAGGTATTTATCTTCTTTCAAGTCATATTCTTTTTGTATCTCACTATGAAATACTGAACTTTCTTCATTTAATGCTATTCCTGCTTCTAAAGCTTTTCTCTTTGAATTTTCTACAAATATGTCTATTTTCTCAGCTACTGCTTTTAATTCATTTCTTAACTCATGAGATTCCTCAGACATATCTTTCATTAATTCTTTATCCTGAATATTAATTTTTTTATAAAGTTCTTTTCTAAAACTGCTGAGCCTACTTATTATTCTATCTTCAAGATCTATCTTTACTTTTTTAGCAGCTGCTTCTTGAAATTTATTTATCTCTTTTTCTCTTCTTAATCTTTTACTTTCCTTTAGTTCTTCTAAAAGTATCACATTAGAATTTTTAAATCTTCTATTTCTTTTGTTTTAATTTGCAATTCATCTTTTATTTCTCTTAAAATTTTCTCCAATTTTTCTTTTTCTTCTAAAAGTTGTGTTTCCCTGTTTATATCAACATCATTTTTTATACCTGATATAATAGATTCAGCTTCTGAATTAAGTTTTTTTATTTCCTTATACTTTTCTTCTAAAAGTTCAAGCTCTTTTTTCTTATCTATCATTTTTTCACCTGTTCCTCATTATCATCATCTTCTATTTCTGGAGTTTTTTTATTTATTATTTCCATATTTTTAGTTATATACATTAGAAGATAAAGTACTCCCATAATAAGAAGTGTTCCTGTTAGAAGTGCATAATCCTCCATTTTTAAAATTGAGAACAGTATTGAATATATTCCTATAAGGAGAACCAGCATTCCTATTCCATATTTAATATTTTTGGTAACACTAGCTATATACAATGATACTGGAATTATAACTGCTGCTGCTGAAATTCCATAAGCAGTTATAAAACTTATATGTTCTGCTAATGATAAAAGAAGCAGATAAAACATAACCAGTGAAAATCCTACAATTCCATATTGAATATAATGAGTTTCCTTTTTTCCAGATATTTCAAATAAATATACAGCCAACAAACTCATCATTATAAATAAAACTCCATATTTAGCTGCTCTTATTACCTGTCTATAATGAGTTATTCCATTGTAAAGAGCCACTCCTGCTTGGGCTTCAGATAAATCTATTTTATTGCTTTCACTTGCAAAAAAATATTGTTTATAATTTCTAGTCAAATGTGATATATTCCAATTTGCACTAAAACCATTTTCATCTATAACTCTTTCTCTTGGAAGCATTCCATAAAAACTCGGATTTTTCCATGCTGATTTTATGAAGAAACTATTTTCTTTTCCCATTGGCAAAAGAGTTATTCCCTCGCTTCCCCTAAACACCAACTCTATATCAAATGGAATTTCTGTTAATTCTTCATTTTTCATATTTAATTTCCCTGAAATTCCTTTAGATATCTGAAATGGTTTTACTAATCCAGTTCCTGATTCTAATTCTATTTCATTTCCATTAAAACTAAATTTATCTATCTTTAGAAGGGCTTTTATATCTGTTATTCCTAAAGATATACTTATTTCATTGTAATCTACCACTGCATTTATCGGAATATTTGATAATACTTTAGAAAAGTTTCCTTTCATCTTTAACTCTCCAGTATATACCATAGACTTATATATTCCTCTTTTTCTTACTTCTTCTTTTAAATTAACATTTATATCTAATTTCTCTGGAAGAATTATTAAACTATTTTTCCTTTTTTTACTTTTTACAACCTCTGTTTCTTTCCCTTGTTTATCTACTGTATATTCCCTTTCATAGTATTCCTCTGTATATGGAACTACTATTACAGGTCCTGCTATAGTTTGTGTTTCTCCCCATTCTTTTCCTATATTTTTAATGGTAGAATCATACAGATAATTTCGCTCATGTACCACTCCATTTACAAACATAAGAGGAATTTGTAATAAAAGGCTGAAAAAAAATAAAAATAAAGCCTTTTTTAGCATTGGGTTTCCTGTAGTTTTAACTTTCTTTTTCATTACTTTCCCCTCCTAAATACACACATCTTATCTAAATTAAGTTTATCATATTTACTACTTTTGTTCTAACTCTTTTTTCATTTGAAATATAAGGGAGTTTTTTTTAAATTTTGTATTGTCTTTAATCCACAATTTAGGTATAATAAAAAAATATATTAATTTTTAAATATTACAATTTAAATACAAAAGGGGGAATAAAATGAACACAAAAACAAAGGCATTCAGAGCTGCTTTTCCTCACACAATTCCTATCTGTGCAGGTTTTTCCTTTCTTGGATTAGCTTATGGAATTTATATGAATAAAATGGGCTTTTCTTTTATATACCCAATGCTTATGAGCCTTACTATTTTTGCTGGATCTATGGAATTCATCACTGCTAACCTTCTAGTATCAGTCTTTGATCCTTTAAATGCTTTTTTATTAGCTGTAATGGTAAATGCAAGGCATCTTTTCTATGGTGTTTCTATGTTAGAAAAATATAGAGGAACTGGAAAAAAGAAATTATATTTAATATTTGGAATGTGCGATGAATCATTTTCTATCAACTGTACTACTGATATTCCAGAAGGAATAGATAAAGGGTGGTTTATGTTTTTTGTCACTCTTCTTAATTATATTTATTGGGTATCTGGAGCTACTTTAGGGGGTATTTTAGGTTCTTTTATAAATTTTAATACTAAAGGAATAGATTTTGTAATGACTGCTCTTTTTGTTGTTATATTTCTTAGCCAGTGGGATTCTCAAAAAGATCATCTTCCTGCTGTAATTGGAATTTTAGCTTCAGTTATTTGTCTTATTATATTTGGAATGGGAAATTTTATCATTCCATCAATGATAGCTATACTTATTTCACTGACATTGAGCAGAAAAAAACTTGAGAAGGAGGAAATTAAATGAGACTTACAGTAGAACAAGAAATAATAACTGTGGCTATGGTTGTACTTGGAACTCTTCTTACGAGATTTCTTCCTTTTATAATTTTTCCTGCTAATAAACCTACCCCAAAATATATACAATATTTAGGAAAAGTCCTTCCTTTTTCTGTAATAGGAATGTTAGTTGTTTATTGTTTAAAAGGAGTTTCAATCGTTTCTTCTCCCTATGGACTTCCTGAATTTATCTCTATTGGGGGAATTATAATACTTCATAAATGGAAAAAGAATATGCTTTTATCCATTGGAGGAGGAACTATTCTTTATATGGTACTTATTCAATATGTTTTTTAAATATAAAAATCGGCTCATAAAAATATCTTGAGCCGATTTATTTTTTATAAATATTTTATAGTTTCATTTTTGTAAAATAATTTTATTCAAGCAAGTATTATTTAGTCAACCAAGCAGTATACATCCAAATATGTTTTTGATAAGCTGCTCCTATACCTGTAAATAAATCTGCTGTTTCTTGATCTTCAATATCTTCAGCCATTTTTAATGCTACATTCATTTCATCTAAAAGAAGTTTAAAATTTTCAAGTATTCCTTTTACTGCTTCTATACCTGTATATGGTTTTGATTCTATTTCCTGAAGCATAGAATGTTCTAAATACACTTTAAGAGAAGCAAAAGGTCTTCCTCCTATCATAAGTATTCTTTCTGCTACTTCATCTATATGTTCATCTGTTTCTGACATAACTCCATCAAGCATTGGGTGTATAGTAAAAAAATGTTCTCCCTTTAAATTCCAGTGATAATTATGCACTATTGTTTTAAAAATATGTAAATTGGCCAAAAATTTGTTCATCTGATAAATTAATTCTTCTTGTTTCTTTTTCATAGTAAAACCTCCTAATAATTTTGCTTTCTCTTTAGCTACCTCTGTATATATTATTAGATAAGTTTTTCTTAATCCTTTTAATATTTTAACTTTTTAATATTTTTAATCTAACTCTTGAATTCCTCCACCATTTACAAAAAGTATCTGCCCACTTGTCCAGCTTGAAGCTGGACTTGCAAAATACAATACTGCCATAGCTATGTCCTCCACTTCTCCCAATCTTTTTATTGGAGTTTTAGCTAGCATTTTTTCTTCTATTTCAGGTGTAAGTACTGATGCTAATGCCTTTGTTCTTATCGCTCCTGGACCTATTGCGTTAACTCTTATCTCAGGTCCTAAATCAAGAGCAGCATATTTTGTAAGCTGATTTATTGCAGCCTTAGAACTTCCATATACACTCATATTTGGGCTTACCATATTACTTGCCATTGAACTTATATTTATTATCGAACCATAATTGTCTTTTCTCATATATGGAGCACAAAGTTTCATAAGAGTAAAAATGCTGAATACATTAAGTTTATATATAAAAGTTATATAATCAAGTGTAAGTTCTTCAAGTTTTTCTTTTCCTCCACCTCCACCACCAGCGTTATTTACTAATATATTTACTTTACCAAAATTTTTTATAGTTTCATCTACAAGATTTTTTAAATCTTCTTCTATTGTTACATTACACTTTACAGCTAATGCTTTTATTCCAAATGCAGCAGCTTCTTTAGCTGTTTCTCTAGCTTTTTCAATATCTAAGTCACTGCATACCACATCAGCTCCAGCTTCAGCCAATTTCAAGGCAGAAGCTTTTCCTATTCCATCTCCAGCTCCTGTTATAATAGCAACTTTTCCTTTTAAATTATATTGTTCTACCAATTTCATTGAAATCATCTCCTTAAAGTATTTCAATCCCCATTTATTATATATTTATGAATATTATATCATAATTTTACTAATAATTCCCCTTCTTCTACTAGAAGAAAATATGTATTTATTGATAATAAAATTCTTTTAAAAGATGTAAAAATTATTAATTCACAACTAAAAAAATAGTTAAATATCCAAAAATATAATTTTTTATTATCTGAATAATATTTATATTTTTATTTCTTTCCTTATTAATTCTTATTAAAGAACATTATAAATATTTTCTATTAATTTGTTAGGGAGTTTTAGAACCTAATTATTCCTAGAACATTTTTCAAATTAATTATATCAAATAATCAATTGACATGCTATATTTTTTGATGTAACATTTATAAATAATTAAACAATGTAATTCTGGAGGGAAAAATGTTTAAATTAGAAAGTATAAAAAAAGAACTCTATGCTATTGAAGATACTTATAAAAAAGATATTGAAGCTGTTTCTGACTATATTTTTAAAAATCCAGAACTTGGAGAAAAGGAATTTCTTTCTTCAAAATATCTTATAGACCTTTTAAAGAAAAATAATTTTTCTGTAGAAGAAAATTATTGTGGTCTTCCTACAGCTTTCAGAGCTGAATATGGAGATAATAATGGACCAAGTATAGCTTTTTTAGCTGAATATGATGCTCTTCCTGGATATGGTCCTGACAAAGTACCTGGACATGCCTGTGGACACAACTGGATAGCTGCTGGAACTTATGGTGCTGCTTTAGTTTTATCAAAATTTAAAAATAATTTCAAGGGTAAAATAATCTTAATTGGAACTCCAGCTGAAGAAACTTTAGGTGGAAAAGTAAATATGGTTGAACAAAATGCTTTTGATGATATCGATATTGTTTTTCAAATGCATCTAGAGGCTAATAATAATCTCAATTGCAAAACTTTAGCTATTGATTGTATCAAGTTTCAATTTACTGGTAAAGCTGCTCATGCTGCTGCTCACCCAGATGAAGGAATAAATGCTTTAGATGCTGTTCAATTAATGTATAGTGGTATTAATTGCTTAAGGCAGCACATAACTTCTGATTCAAGAATTCATGGTATTATTACAAGTGGTGGAGATGCTCCTAATACTGTTCCTGATTTTGCAGAATGTAAATTTCATATCAGAGCAAATGATAGAACATATTTAAATTCCCTTACTCAGAAAGTTATTAATTGTGCAAAAGGTGCAGAGCTTATGACAGGTGCTGTTTTAAAATATGAAAAATATGAAAATTCATTTGATAATCTTTTAAATCTTCCATCTCTACAAGATTTAATGAGAAAAAATCTTATAGAAGTTGGAATAACTAATTTTCTTGATGAAAAACATGGAGCCAGTGGTTCTTCTGATATAGGAAATGTCAGTCAGGTATGTCCAACTATGTATACAGAGTTAGCTCTTAATATTGATGAATTATGTTTTGTTCATGATGAAGCATATTTAAAATATGTCAACTCAGAAGAAGCTTATGATAAACTTCATAAATCTGTAAAAGCTATGATTGGAGCTGCTCTTGAACTTTATCTTGAACCTGAATTATTAAAAGTTGTTAAAGAAGATTTTAAAAAACTTAAAAGAAAGTAATATGCACTATATATACTTTAGGATAGTTCTTGGTTTATTATATTTATACATTTTATATTTATAAAAATATATAATTAATTTATTTATTATATTTTACTTTTTATCTATGTTGACGTATAATCAGCTTTATAAAAATAAAAAGAAAGATAGAGGCGCAGAAAACATAAGTATGATCATTTAGTCTGGCAGACATTGAGATGATCAAAAAGGGAATTCTGCCGAAATGAAAGAAAAGGCCAAAATTCTTTTGTTGGTAGTATAAAAAATATTTATACTACTGTCATTGATTATTTCAGTGGAGTGCTATCTGTGATTTTGAGCTATGTGCATTTTTATATTGCATATAATTAAGTTTTTTTGTCACAGTTTAGTCTTCTAAGCTGTGGCTTTTTTATTTTATAAAATTTATTAAAATACTACGTATTTTATATATTAAATAAAACATATTGAGGGAGGAAAAAATGTCAGAAAATTCTACTAGAAAAAAATTTACAATGCCACATACTTATGTGATAATTGGAATTATTCTTGTCATACTAACTATTTTAACTTATATTATACCAGCGGGTACATATGAAAGAGCTGTAGATCCTGTTTTAAATAGAACTATGGTAGTTCAAGGTTCATTCAAATATATTGAACAGACACCTGTATCTCCATTTCATATGTTTATGGCAGTTGTAGAAGGGTTGGTTTCTACTGCTGATATTATATTTTTTATATTCTTTGCCTATGGATTTGTATATCTTTTAATAAAAACAGGAGCTTTTTATGGTTCTCTTGGTTCACTTATTAAAAAATTCAATGGTAAAGAAACTATGATATTTCCTATTTTTATGATAGTGTTTGGTATTTGTGGATCTACTTTTGGTCTTTATGAAGAAACTTATGGATTGCTTCCAGCCTTTATGGGAATATCCGTGGCTTTAGAGTATGATGCTTTAGTTGGAGGAGCTGCAGTTATTCTCGGTACAGCTACTGGATTTGCTGCTGCCACTCTTAATCCATTTACTATAGGAATTGCTCAAGGAATTGCTGAACTTCCTATTGGTTCTGGAATAGGGTTGAGAATTATATGTTTTATAGCCTTTCAAGGAAGTGCAATCATTTATCTCATGTTTTATGCAAGAAAAGTAAAACTTCATCCTGAGCTCTCAATTGTCAGAGATGTTAAATTTAATTTTTCAAATGGTATGAATCGTGAAGAGATGGAACAACTTCCTTTTAATGGAAAACATAAACTTATTATGTTCCTTTTTATTATAACTATAGCTTTACTTGTATATGGTACAAGCCAGCTTGGTTGGTACTTAAATGAACTTTCGACACTTTTTTTTATCATGATGATAATTACTGGTTTAGTAGGAGGTTACAATTTTAGTCAAATAGCTTCTCTCTTTGTAGAATCAGTTTCTGATGTTATTTTTGGAGCAATGGCAGTTGGAGTAGCAAGATCACTTACTATTGTAATGGAAAATGGACATATAATTGATACTATAATTAATTTTATGGCTAATACACTTTCAACTATGCCTAGAACTATTGCTGCTATAGGAATGGTTGTTGTTCAAAACTTTATTAATTTCTTTATTCCTTCTGGTTCAGGACAGGCAGCTACATCTATGCCTATCATGGCTCCTTTGGCAGATGCTATCGGACTTACAAGACAAACAGCTGTACTTGCCTTCCAATTTGGAGATGGTTTCTCCAATATGTTTTGGCCTACATCTGCTGCTACTGTGTGTGGATTGATGAGCCTTCCAATAGAGAAATGGTATAGATTTATCACTCCTTTATTTATATTTATGTTTCTATTACAAGTTATATTTATGGTTATAGCAGTAACAATTAACTATGGACCTTTTTAATATTTATTATATAAAGGGCTGTCTACATGGCAGCCTTTTTACTTATCTTTTTTTTATAAATTTCCCAACCATATTTTAATAGTTCACTTTTTAATTTATACTCTAATTTATTTTCTCTAAATATCTCTTTTCAATGTTTCCAATTTCTTTTATATTTTATTATGCTTTTTAATTTTTATAATTCAATCTTCTTTTCTAGGAATATAAAAAGTGCTGATACTCTTTTAGTATCAACACCAAGTATTGTACAACTATATTTACTATTTTATTTCTGTTTTTAATTTTCTCTGATTATATTTTTTACAAAATTCACACAACATGACAGCAAAAATTCCTGCTGCTATTCCAAAATATTCATCACTGCAAGTATCTTTAGAAAGTTATCTTTTTTATTCATTGATATATTATCTATTACTACCATATTTTCATACCCTTTTTGAAGCTTTAAACCTGTCAATATTCTTATTTGCTCTAGATAAATTTCAATTGTTTTTCTTAACTCTTCTTTTACTACAGTATCTGTGCTCCTTAGCATCTCTCCAGAAAAATATTCAATATTTCCTGTTGCTTTTTTCTCTTCCCCTGTAATCATTTCTTCCATTTTTTGTGATATATATTTATTAATTTCAAAAAATATTTTATCTTTTTCAGCGAATAATTTTTCTCCATCTTTACTTTCAAGAAAGTATATAGTATTATTTTCTTTTTTATATTTCTTATCTCTATAATATTAGAACCATAATTATATTGTTTTATATTCTGTATTATCGGAATTTCTTTCTGTAGAGCAGATTTTTTTATATATCTTGATATACTTTCCAAATCTAAATATGGAAACATCAGCCCAGATTTTTGATACAGCTCATCATTTAAAACTCTTTCTTTGTCTATATGAAACTCTATCCTTAGTTCATCTTTTTTATTCCTATTCTGAGAATATGAAACTATTATACTTGCAATAAATACTACAATTACAATTGAAAAAAATATTTTTTTCCACTCTAAAAAAACATCTACTATATCATATATATCAATTTCTTCTTCCAAATCTTCAATTCCATCTTTGTTCATCAATTTCCCCTTATTTTTTAATTTTTATTTATTTTTAAAGACTAGCATTTATTAATTTATTATTCCTATCTGCATTATTTTTATGTATAAAAATAAATATTCACTGCTCCAATTTTAACTAAAGTATTCTTTATACCTGATAAATATAGATATAACAAGACTTGATTTTTTATTCTAATAAAAGTTCGCTTTTATACAATAAAGAGAACTTTTCTGAAATAGAAAATAGCAGTAATTTTCTGTTTTGTTTTCGTGAAAAATTTAAGATTAAAGCATGATTCGTTTTAAAATTAATATTTTTTATTTCTTTTCACAAAATATGAAAAGAATATTTTCTCTTTTATCTAATTTGAGGAAAAAGTTTCGTTTATTGTATAAAAGCGAACTATTTTAACTTTACTATAATTTTTGATTTTTGTTCTTTTTTAATATAAAAAACCCATGAATTTTAGAATATTAATTCTTAAAATTACATGGGCTTAATTTTTTAGGACAATAGATATAAACTTATTCTTCTAAAACTAATTTATTTAAGTGTTGATTCATAAGAATAATATACGCATTTAGCATTTTCATATCCATGTCTTACTATTAAATCAAAATCTTTTTCACTAGGTTTGAATAAAGTTGTTGGATAATTTTTTAATTTTTCACTTTCCTCTTTACCCAAACATTCTTTTAAAAGTTCATCTTTTATTTTTTCATCTATTACTCCTCTAGTTGTTATTTTTTCAGCTGAATTTCCAATTTTTACACACATACCTGATTTTTTATTAATTATAAAATTAACAAAATTTCTCAATCTCAATCCAGCAACCTGATCCATATCTATATCCACTAGTCTTTTTATATCTGCCAGTTTTCCAAGTAAATTTTTACTTGGTTTTGTAAATTCCTCTGTACCTGCTGAAGCATCACTTACAATACAGAAATTGATTCCCTTTCTACATTCTCCACCATTATCTGGTCTGTATAAAGCTTCTATTCCAAGATTATCATACACTCCTCCATCCCAAAGATGAATTTTATCTGCTGGCAATTTTACCTCTTCTCCTTCATAATTTTTCCAGATATATTTATCAGTTTTTATTTCTGTCATTCCTATTAATATAGGAAATCCAGCAGAAGCAGCTACTGCTTCTGCAATAGGGAAATTTCCATCATCAAAATATCCTATTTTATAGTCACCACATCTTTTTTGGCTGAAACGAAAACATTTTCCAGTTTCAAAAGTTGTACAATTTATATACCATATTGGTCTTTCAGATAACTCTTTAATTATTCCATCCATTTTCCAGTATTTTTTCATAGTTTTAGCAAGAGATTCTGCCTTGCTTTCAAATAGTTTCTTTATATCCCAACCTTCAAGAGTCTTTCCAAAAGCTCCAAATGTTACATCCTTATCTAAAATTTTTTTCTTTATTTCTGGCAATACTTTTTCAAGATATTCCTTACTTGAAGGCCATTTCATATTATTTGATGAATAAAGTAATCCTGCACAAATACTTCCACCAGATACTGTTGATATATGTTCTATATTTTCTAGAAGTTCCATTTCAGCCAGCCATTTTAATATTCCTAAATGAAAAAGAGTAGCTCTCATACCTCCACCAGATAATGCAAGCCCTATTTTTATTTCTTTTTTATCCATACTTTTTCCTCCATTGAACAGAATATTTTTCTTATGCTACTGTATTACTCTATTTCTATTTATTTGTCAATGCCTAAAAAATAAACTTCAAATAATAATTTAATAAAGTATGTCATAAAAAAAGAACAGCCAAAACTATTAAAACTTTTCGCTGTTCCATTTATATAGTTATTAAATCTTACTTACATCAAATACATCTAATTTATCTTCTTCAATATGTCCATCTTGCATTCTAAGAATCGCATTAATTGTATCTAAAGCTGTCAATACATCTACTCCATACTCTATTGCTGTTCTTCTCATTTTAAATCCATCTCTTTGAGCATCATTTGCTTTAGTTGGTGTATTTATTAACAAATCAACCTCTCTATTTTTTAATATATCTGATATATTTGGTGATGGTTCTCCTATTTTATTTACTACTGTTGCATCTACTCCATTTTCTGCAAGAAACTTCTGTGTTCCTTTTGTTGCATATAAAGTTGAACCATGTGCTATCAGGCTCTTAGCTATTGGTAGAAATTCTTCTTTATCTTTATCTCTAATTGTTACAAGTATTTTTCTATCTTTTATAAGATGAACTCTATTAGCTCCCAATAATCCTTTATAGATAGCCTCGTCTACATTATTTCCTACTCCCAGTACTTCTCCTGTTGATCTCATTTCTGGTCCTAATGATACTTCTACTTTTGATAATTTTTCTGTTGAGAATACTGGTACTTTTACTGCTACTACATTTGGTTTTTTATAAATTCCTGTTCCATATCCCATATCTTTAAGCTTTTCTCCTAAGGCTACTCTTGTTGCTATTTCAATAGCTGGTACACCTGATACTTTTGATATATATGGAACTGTTCTTGATGATCTTGGATTCACTTCTATTACATAAAGTTTATGCTCATATGCAATAAACTGAATATTCATCATTCCTTTTACTTCTAGAGCTTTAGCTATTTTTTTAGTTATTTCTAAAAGTTCAGCTTCAGTTCCCTCATATAAGTTTTGTTGTGGATAAATAGTAATTGAATCCCCTGAATGAACTCCAGCTCTTTCTAAGTGTTCCATTACCCCTGGAATAAGTATATCTTCTCCATCACATATAGCATCTACTTCTAACTCTATTCCATTTAAATATTTATCTATCAATACTGGATTTGAAGGATCTCTATCAAACGATGCTTCTAAATATTTTACCAAATTGTACTCATCGTGACAGATTTCCATTCCCTGCCCTCCTAGTACATATGATGGTCTTACTAATACTGGATATTTTATCTCATTTGCTATTTCTATTCCATGAGATATATCCCATACTGCTCTTCCTTTTGGTCTTGCTATATTTAAAGCCTCCATCATTTCTTCAAATCTTTCTCTATCTTCTGCCTCGTCTATCTTATCTGCACTTGTTCCTATTACCTTGATTCCTCTATCACTAAGATCATTTGCCAACTTGATTGCTGTCTGTCCTCCAAATTGAAGTATGACTCCTTCTGGCTTTTCTTTCTCAAGTATATTCATTATATCTTCTGTTACTAATGGTTCAAAATATAGCTTATCTGCTGTTGAGAAATCTGTTGATACTGTTTCTGGATTATTATTGATTATTATACTTTCTATTCCTAATTTTTTCAATGTCTTTACTGCATGAACTGTACAATAGTCAAATTCTATTCCTTGTCCTATTCTAATTGGCCCTGAACCTATTACTACAATTTTTCTTCTGTTAGATACTTCCACTTCATCATACTGATCATATGTTGAATAAAAATATGAAGAATCTGCAGCAAATTCTCCAGCACATGTATCTACCATTTTATATACTGGTTCTATATGGAAATATTTTCTTTTTCTTTCAATATCTTTTTCAGTAACTCCCATTAAAGAAGCAATTCCTTTATCTGAAAATCCTTTCTTTTTAAGATTTCTTAAATATGTTTCATCTAAATCTTTAAATTCTGTAGCTTTTAGAATTTCTTCTTGTTTAACAATCCACTCTATTTTTTCCATGAAAAATTTATCAATTCCTGTTATTTTTTGTAACTTCTCTTTGATATATCCTCTTCTTAACATCTCTGCTACTATAAAGATTCTTTCATCATCTGGTTTTACTACTGTTGCTTTTAATTCTTCCATAGTCATTTTTTGAGCTACTGGATGCTCTAAATTATATCTTCCGATTTCTAACGATCTAATACCCTTTAAAAATGCTGCTTCAAAGTTATTTCCTATTGCCATAACTTCCCCTGTTGCCATCATTTTTGTTCCTAGTTTTTTATCAGCTTTTTTGAATTTATCAAATGGCCATTTAGGTATTTTTACAACTATATAATCAAGAGCAGGTTCAAAACATGCAAAAGTTTTTCCTGTTACTTCATTCTTCACTTCGTCCAATAGATATCCTAATGATAATCTTGTTGCTACTCTTGCTATTGGATATCCTGTTGCCTTAGAAGCCAATGCTGATGATCTTGATACTCTTGGATTAATTTCTATTATTGCATATTCAAATGATTTTGGGTGTAGAGAAAATTGTACATTACATCCCCCAATAACTCCTATTTCATTTACTATTTTTATAGCAGAAGTTCTAAGCATTTGATACTCTCTATCTGACAAAGTTTGAGAAGGAGCAACAACTATTGAATCTCCTGTATGAATTCCAACTGGATCAATATTTTCCATATTACATACTGTAATACAGTTTCCATCTTTATCTCTTATTACCTCATATTCAATTTCTTTCCAACCCAAAATAGATTTTTCAATAAGAACCTGCCCTACTCTTGATAAAGCCAATCCTTTCATAAGAATATCTTCAAGTTCTTTTGGATTATATGCGAATCCACCACCAGTACCTCCAAGTGTGTAAGCAGGTCTTACAACTACTGGATATCCTATTTCGCTTGCCACTTTAAATCCATCTTCAAGATTTTCAACTATTTTACTTTGAATAATAGGCTCTCCTATTTTCTCCATAGCTTCTCTGAATAGCTCTCTATCTTCTCCTCTTTTTATAGCTTCAATAGGTGTTCCTATTACTTTTACTCCATATTTTTTAAGAATCCCTTTCTCTGACAACTCAACAGCCATATTTAATGCTGTTTGTCCTCCCATTCCTGCAAGAATAGAATCAGGTCTTTCTTTAGCTATTACTTTTTCTACAAAATCTGCAGTAATTGGTTCAATATATATTCTATCAGCTACTGCTTTGTCTGTCATTATTGTTGCTGGATTAGAATTGATAAGCACAACTTCTATTCCCTCTTTTTTTAATGTTTCACAAGCTTGAGTTCCTGAATAGTCAAACTCTGCTGCCTGTCCTATTATAATTGGCCCCGAACCTATTACTAATGTCTTTTTTATAGACTTATCTAACATTTTATTCCTCCCTCAAACTTTAAATTAACCTTCTATAATTTGCAAGAAATCATCAAATAAATAATCAGAATCAGATGGTCCAGGCCAAGCTTCTGGATGGTATTGAACACACATTATTCTCAATTCTTTACTTTTCATTCCTTCAATAGAGTTATCATTCAGGTTTATATGAGTTACTTCCATAGCCTCTGGCACATTATCTACAACATAACCATGATTTTGCGATGTTATAAATATTTTATTTTTTTCTAAATCCTTAACAGGGTGATTACATCCTCTGTGTCCATACTTTAATTTAGTTGTTGTTCCACCTAATGCCCATGATAAAAGCTGATGTCCTAAGCAGATAGCAACTATTGGAAGCTTTCCTACCATTTTCTTTATTTCATTTATTACTCCTGTGAGATCAGCTGGGTCCCCAGGTCCATTTGAAAGAAATAATCCATCAAGATTATATTTCATTATCTCCTCAGCAGTTGTATTCCAAGGAAAAACTATCATATGACAATTTCTTTTTTTAAAGCTTCTAAGAATATTTCTTTTAATACCAAAGTCCATTACTCCTATTCTTTTTCCTGTTCCTGGTATTTCATATATTTCTTTTGTACTTACTTTACTTACTGCATCTTTATTGCAAAATTTTCCAAAATGTTCATCTATTTCTTTTTGAGTAAGATCCTTAGAAGTAATTATAGCTTTCATAGCTCCTTCTTCTCTTATTATTTTTGTAAGCTGTCTTGTATCTACACCTTTAAATGCTACAACTTTATTTTGTCTTAAGAATCCATCTAAAGTCATTTCACATCTGAAATTATTTGGAAGCTTTGCATCTTCTTTAATAACAAATCCTTTTAAATGTATTTTAGAAGATTCCATATCTTCTAAATTTATTCCATAATTCCCTATCATTGGATATGTCATTACTACAATCTGCCCACAATAAGAAGGATCTGTTAAAAGTTCCTGGTATCCTGTCATTCCTGTATTAAAAACAAGTTCTCCAACAGCTTCCCCTAACTCTCCAAAAATCTTTCCTTCAAAACTCATGCCATTTTCAAGAATAAGTTTTCCTTTCATTTGACCTCCCATAATTTAAAAGTTTTCCTAAAAAAAAGATACAACAATTTGTTATATCTTTTTTAAGATAAATATATATGAATTAATTTTAAAGACAATATTCCTATAAAAAATTTAAAAACAAATGTAAAAGAACTAAAAATAGAATCATTTATCTTCTTTAATGATAATTTTTTTATTCTTTCCATTTCTTTCCCTCCCTTTTTTACTAAAAGAAAGTATATCCATTTTTTCAGATTATGTCAAGAATTTTTTAATAATATCTGTTTTAATTTTTTTCTGCCTCTTTTTTATACATTTTTATAAAATATTAAAAAAATATAATTTTTTTAGTTCCTTGTATTGACTATTAATCATTTATGTGATAATAAAATAGCGGGAGGTGCATCATGGATTTTATAATTATTACTAACAACAATAAAGTTTATAACTTTTACAAAGAAACAAATGATGTTTTTTATTTTCAAAAAAAAGATTTCCTAGATCTTTTAGAGATAGTAAAAGAAGAAATATATAAAGGACATAAACTTCTTTCTGATCCTATCATGTATAATCTAGAAAATTCTGAAAATCCATATAAATCTATTGCTGTTTCTAAAGATACATTTATAGATGATGGAGTTCAAAAGAAATTAATAGATGGCGTAATCAGCATTGCTAAAAAAATTCCAAATAGAAAAAATTTTTCTGAATTCTCAGAGAACACTTTAGAAGAATTTAGATTTATTGATTTAAATCTTTTAACTGATGGAACTAAATCTTTTAGTTATTAATCATTTGGAGGTGGACTGTGGTTCAATTTTATTTTAAAAGAATCCTTGAAAAAATAAATTTCAATTTCATTCCTGTTTTTGATTTGGAAGATGATTCTATTTACGGTTACAAAATTATAAAAGATTTTTCTGTAATCGGATTCAATGATAAAGACCTTATGTATCAAATGGCTTTCGAAGATGATACATTTGAAACTCTTGTCTTGAAGCTTCTTGAAAAATCATTTCAAATGGCTATTGAAAATAATTACACTGATAAGAAACTTTTTTATACTTTAAGATTGAATTATGTCCTAGACAATAGCATATTCTTTGATAGAATACATACATTGGTATCCTCTCTCAAACTTAATGAAAATAATATTATTTTTGATATAAAAGGAATAACAGATTGGGAAAAATTTTACAAAGAAACTAAAAACTGCAACTTTGAATATCTTAAACTCAATAAAGAAGATAGGAATGTTCCTATAAATTTAAATGTAATTGCCCAAGAAAAGCCAGAGTTAATTGAAATTAGAGATATTCAAAATTTTACATTTATAAAGGAATATATAGATGATAATATTAAAATAATTTTTAATACAAACACTGATTCATCTTTAACAAAAGAGGAATTAAAAAGAATAGGAATAAGTCATTATTATTATTTTAATAAAAATAAACAATTTGATGAAACTGAATTATAAAAAAGAAAACCTGATTCAAGCATTTCTATATTTCTATAGTTGCTGAATCAGGTTTTTTATTTATTTTTTATTCTCTACCCATTGTACAAGACTTTCTCTTGTTTTTTCTACTATTTCATCGTAACTTAATTTTTCAGGTGAAATTTTATTGAAAAATTTAATTTCTATCTTAGAAGCTTTAGGTAATTTACTATTAGTTGGAAATGCTTCAAAAGCTCCTCTTATACCAAATGGAATAACTGGTACATTCATCTCTTTTGCTAAAATAGCAAATGCTTTTTTAAATTCCAACATTTTTCCATCTCTTGTTCTTGCTCCTTCTGGGAATATAACAACACTTTTTCCATCTCTCAGTACTTTAGCCATTGTCTGAAGTACTTCACCAAGATTTTTATTAATATCCACAAGAATAACATTAGAGTTTTCTCCAAGTTTTTTCATATACCCTTTTGAAAAGTGCTTTACTTTTGCAAGATAATATATATTTTTAAGTATTCCTGATGGAACCGAATGATTGAATATAAAAGCATCTAAAAGACTTTGGTGATTTCCAGCATAAATAACTGCCTCTGATGTTAAATTTTCCAATCCACTTTTTTGTATTCTTAAATATAATCTAAAAGGAAGCCATGTAAAAAATTTTCCAATCATTGTTACTATATTTGATTTGGGAAGATTAGCCTCTATGTCTTTATTTAAATAATCTTTCCAATTAATTTCTTCTATTTTTTCATCACTTCTATTTTCTTTTACAAATTCAGCTAATTTTTCTACAGTTGGATTATCAAGAATTATATTCTCTGCCCCTTTAACTCCAAAATTACTCTCTAAATAAGTTAAAAGCTCCACCATATCTAAGGAATCCATTCCTAAATCAAGTTCTATATGAGCTGTTGGAGATACTGGTCTATTCTTAACTTTCATTAAATAATCTTTTATAAAAGTATATTCTTCATATTTTGGCTCTTCTATTTGAGTAATTTCTGTTTCCTTTTCCTTTAACATATCAGGTATCATAAATCTTCTTATTTTACCTATTTTAGTTTTTGGCATTTCTTCCTGTACAATTCTTATATCAAGTATTTTTCTATAATTAGGAGCCTTCCCATTGTATGAATCAATAACTCCCCATTTTAATGTTTCCTTTATATTTGTAACTTTTTCATCATATATTTTTTGAAAATTAGGATATATAACTGCTGTAAGTACAGAATTTATTTCTGCTATAACTATTTCTTGAATAAGATTTGTTTTGCTCATTATCTGTTGTTCTATTTCAATTGGATTAATATTTTTTCCATTTGACAAAACAATCATTTCTTTTTTTCTTCCAGTTACATAAAGAAACCCGTCTTTTATTTCACCTAAATCTCCTGTATGTATCCAGCCCTCGCTATCAATTGTTTCAGCAGTTTCCTCTGGTTTGTTGTAATACCCTTTCATTACATTTCTACCCCTAGCAATAATTTCACCATCATCTGCTATTTTTGCTTCAATTCCTGGAAGTATTCTTCCTGCCGATCCTGGTCTTATTTCATTTAGAGGTGTAAATGAAATCATTGGAGAAGTTTCAGTCATTCCATATCCTTCACACACTTTTAATCCAAGTGTAAGGAAATCTCTTGAAACTCTTGGATCAAGTTTTGAGCCACCTGATACAAAAAATCTTACATTTCCTCCAAAATTATCATGTACTTTTTTAAATATTTTTTACTGAAAGATATATTGTCTATTTTTTCACATAATTTAAAAATAAATTTAGTTATTTTCCCTTCATTTATTTTTTCCATTATCTTTTGATGAAGCATTTCCCATAATCTTGGTACTCCTATCATCATAGTCACTTTATAATTCTGAAAAGCATCTATCATAGCTTGTGAAGACATTTCTTTAAGAAATATAATAGTGGCCCCTTTGGCTAAAGGAACAACTCCAGAACCTAATAATGGAAATATATGATGCATTGGAAGAAGTGCTAGTACAATATCCTCTTTGATAAACATATTATATTTATCTAATCCCTCTATATTAACAAGTATATTATCAAATTTTAACATTACCCCTTTAGGTTTTCCAGTAGTTCCAGAAGTATACAACATAAGAGCTATATTTTCGGGTTCTGGTGAATTGAGGACAAGCTCATCTGTTATTTCATATTCTTCAATATCATCTACAATTACTATTTTTAAATTTTTTCCAGTTATTTCTAAAGCTTTTTTCACATTTGAAAAATTATTTTGCGATGTATAAATATATTTTGAATCAGAGTCTTCTATATAGTAAGCAAGCTCATCTCCTGATAAACTTGAATCAAGACATACACATGTTCCTGATTTATCCCAGACTCCTAAAAATGAGTAAAAATATTCTGGTCTATTTTCCATGTAAATAATAACTCTATCTTCTTTTTCAATTAAAACCTGTGAAGAAAAAATCTTAGCTTTAGTTATCATTTCTTTATAACTTATATTTTTCCTTCATATATTATCGCTGTCTTATTATAATCCCTTACAAATTCCAACTTATCCCCCTAAATATTTTAATTGTTTGGCATAATTATAGCATATTTTATAATTTTAGACAATTAAAACAGTTCCCCCTTACACATTCTAAATATTTGTTATTTCAATATTTAAAATCATTATTTTACTAAAAACACTAAATAATGAACTTATTCTCATTTCTTTTATATCTTTTAAATATTCTGGAATAAACACTTTTATTCCTTCTATTTCTTTTATAATATACTTTACCTCTCTTTGAGAAATATTATCTGTTTCTTTTACGAATTCACCCTGAATTACATCTTGGCAGCCTGCTCAACCAAAATTTTGTATCTCTTTTTTTAAAATTATTCCATTAAAATTATTTTTTTTCATATATTTTAAAACTTTTTCTTTTATTTCTATCAAAATTTTTCCTCCTTTTAAAATTTAGTACTTTCTTAAATTTTATCATATTTTTACATTAATTCAATATAAAGAATTATTATAAAAAACATTTTTTAAAAATAAAATTTCAATAAAATAAAATATAAAATTTTATTATTCAAACAAAGGGTTTACATATGTCTAAATATATATTATAATTAACTGTCAATACTTTATAACTTTAAAGGAGAATGTGATGGGAAGATTAGTTGGAACTATTTCTAGAGGACTTCGTGCACCTATTATTCATCAAGGTGACAAAATTGAAAATTTCGTGGTTGATGCAGTGTTAGCTGCTGTTGAAAGTGATGGTATTACATTAAGAAACAAGGACATTGTTGCTGTTACAGAATCTATAGTTGCCAGAGCTCAAGGAAATTATGCTACTACTGATGATATTGCAGCAGATGTAAAAAATAAATATGGAGATAATACTATTGGTGTTATTTTCCCAATTCTAAGTCGTAACAGATTTTCTGTATGCTTAAAAGGAATAGCTAAAGGGGCTAAAAAAATTGTTCTTATGTTTAGTTATCCATCTGATGAAGTTGGAAATCACTTCATAGATATGGAACTTTTAGATGAGAAAGGAGTAAATCCTTGGAGTGATATTCTTAGTGAAGCTGAATTTACTGAAAAATTTGGAAAACCTCTTCATGAGTTTACTGGTGTAAATTATATTGAATACTATTCTGAATTGATTAGAGAGCAAGGAGCAGAGGTAGAAGTAATATTTGCTAATAATCCTACAGCTATTTTAAATTACACTGATTGTGTTTTAAACTGTGATATTCATACTCGTTTCAGAACTAGAAAATTATTAAAAAAAGCTGGTGCTAAAATAGTATTTGGTATGGATGAAATTTTAACTTCATCTCTAAATGGAAGTGGTTATAATGAAGATTATGGACTATTAGGTTCTAATAAAGCTACTGAGGATACTATTAAACTTTTCCCTCGTGATTGTAAAGAAACTGTTCTTACTATCCAAAAAATGTTTTTAGATAAAACAGGAAAAACTATTGAAGTAATGGTATATGGAGATGGAGCATTTAAAGATCCAGTTGGAAAAATCTGGGAACTTGCTGACCCTGTAGTTTCTCCTGGATATACTTCTGGTTTAGAAGGGACTCCTAATGAAATAAAATTAAAATATCTTGCTGATAATGATTTGGCTGGACTTACTGGTGAAGAATTAGATAAAGCAGTTGCTGAAGCTATAAAAAATAAAGATTCTAATCTTAAAGGTCAAATGATAACTCAAGGAACTACTCCTAGAAGACTTACAGATCTTATAGGTTCATTGTGTGATCTCACTTCTGGAAGTGGAGATAAAGGAACTCCTATCATTTTAATTCAAGGATATTTTGACAACTACATAGATAATTAATAATTGCAAAATTAAAAGAGATTAGCTAAAAAGGATAATTCCCTTATAGCTAATCTCTTTATTATTTTATTATTTTATTATTTTATTATTTTATTATTTTATTATTTTATTATTTTATTATTTTATTAACCACAATTCTATTTCATCTTTACTTTTTTCAACTATCTCTTCTACTGTTAATCCTTCTGGAATTACCTTATCAAAAAACTTTATAGATATCGGCATCATACTAGGAAATCTTTGACCATAAGGCATAGCTTCGTATGCACCTTTTATTCCAAATGGAACTATTGGTATATTTAACTCCTTAGAGAGAATAGCAAAAGTCTTTTTGAAATCCTGTATTTCTCCATCTCTTGTTCTTGCTCCTTCAGGAAAAATAACAAGATTTTTTCCCTCTTTCAATACTTTTGCACTTACTTGTAAAGTTTCTTTCAAATTTTTATTTATATCTATAATAAGAACATTTCCTCTATCAGCTAAATATTTTCTTAAAGGTGAATCAAAATGTACTATTGTTCCAAGGTAATAAGTATCCTCCATCTTTGAAGATGATATTGCCTGATTGAAAATAAGGGCATCTAGAAAACTTTGATGGTTTCCAATATATATTGCAGGTTCTGAAAGAATTTTATCCTGCCCTTCTTTTTTTAAGCTAAAATAAATACTAAACATTGGTTTTAATATAAATCTCATAAGTTTTCCTACCCATGCTGATCTAGGAAGCTTTATATTTATTTCTTGGTTAAGAATCGTTTTCCAATCTACCTCATTTTCAGTAAATTCTCCACCCTTTTCTTTAACAAACTTAGCTATATCCAATACATTTTTATATCAGTAAATTCTTCTTCTGTTATTTTTATTCCAAAACTCATCTCTATAAAGGACAATATCTCTACTATATCTAATGAATCTAATCCTAAATCAAGTTCTAAATGAGCATCTGGTGTAACTTCTACATTATAATTTTTTTCAATATAATCCTTTAAAGTTTCATACTCAGTTTTATATTCATTTGGTATTATTATCTCTTTTTTAATTCAACAGTTGAATTCTCTTCATTTCCCTCTTCCATAGTCTGTCCTTTAAGAAAGTCATTAAGCATAAATCTTCTTACTTTTCCTAATTTAGTTTTTGGAAGTTCATTTTTCACTATTTTTATTTCAAGTATTTTTCTATACTTAGGAGCTGTCACATTATATTTATCTATTATTTCCCATTTCAATGTTTCTTTTATATTAGTTATTTTTCTATGTTTTATTAAATCAAAATCAGGATATACAACTGCCATTAAATGATTATTATATTCCATAACAGCTATTTCTTTTATGAGATCCGTTCCTTTAAATATTTCACTCTCTATATCACTTGGATTGATATTTTTTCCATTTGAAAGAACAATCATTTCCTTTTTTCTTCCAATAATTGAGAGATAATTATTTTCCAACTTACCAAGATCTCCTGTATGAAACCACCCTTCATCATCTATTACTTCAGCTGTTGCTTTAGGATTGTTATAGTATCCCTTCATTACATTAGCACCTTTTACAAGTACTTCTCCATCTTCAGCTATTTTTACTTCTATATCTGGTATAAGTTCTCCTACTGTTCCAGGTTTTATTCTATGAGGATTATTAAATGAAATAATTGGAGAAGTTTCAGTAAGTCCATATCCTTCCATCAGTGGAAGACCAAGAGTAAGATAATCTCTGGCAATCTCAGGATCTAATTTGGCTCCTCCTGATGCCATTACTCTTAATGAGCCACCTAGTTCATCATTGACTTTTTTAAATACTAACCTACTCAATGTACAGCTGTTTATCTTCTGACATAGTTTGAATAGCTTCTTTATTATCCAACTTTTATTTATCTGTCCCATTATAGCTTTATGAAGCATTTCCCATACTCTAGGAACCCCAATTATTACAGTTATTTTATAATCTTTTAGAGCCTTTTTTAAAGCTTCTGAAGACATTTCATCTAATATTACAACCAAAGTTCCAAAATACATAGTCATAAGTAAATTTATATTTAATGGAAATATATGATGATATGGAAGTATAGCAAGTATTCTATCAGTTTCATCTACCAACTCTATTGCTTTTATAGCATTTATATTAGATAAAAGATTAGCATATGTAAGCATTACACCCTTGGGACTTCCAGTTGTTCCAGAAGTATATAGCAATAAAGCTACATCCTCTGTATTATCTATATTTACTTCATAATTATCTGGAATAAAGTTTTCTGGCACTACTATTTCATCTATATTTATTACTTCTATTTCTTTTCCATATTTCTCTTTAGCTTCTATTGCATTTTTATAATTTTTATTTGTTGCATAAATATATTGAGGTTCTGCATCTTCAAATACATAAAGAAGTTGTTCTGCTGTATAACCTGCATCTAATACAACCCCTATTCCTTTTGAATCCCATATTGAGAACAATGCTTCTATTATTTCAGGTCTATTTTCTACATATACAACAACTTTATCATCTTTTTTTATCTTTAATAGTGTAGAATAATATTTTATACCTGTTATGAGTTCTTTATAGGAATACTCTCTATCCTTATATATAATAGCTGCTTTTCCTCTATCATGTAAAAAGTTCATTTACTGCCTCCTGTGGTTAGAGATATTTTACAAGTTATCAATCATCTCTTCCAATTGTTTTCTGTCTTTATTATTCAAATCTATTCCTGATTTTAATTTTTTTAAAACTTCGCTTTCTTGTGCACTCATGCTTTTTTCTAAAACTTTTATAAGCATTTTTACATAAAAATTCATACTCATCTCCTTTTATCCCTTAAGAATATAACCTACTCCTCTTACAGTATATATTAATTTCTCCTTATGATTCTTATCAATTTTACTCCTTAGATGCGTCATATATACATCTACTATATTAGTATTGCTTGTAAAGTTTATACTCCATATTTTTTCTTTTATCATTGTTCTACTGAGAACAAGATTCTTATTTCTTACTAGATATTCAAGCAAAGAAAATTCCTTATAAGTAAGTTCAATAATCTTATTCCCTCTTCTAACCTCTCTAGTAAGAAAATTTATAGATAAATCTTTTATTGTAATTATATTATTTCCTACAACAGAAGTTTTTATAGTTCTTCTTATTATTGCTCTTATTCTTCCTAAAAGTTCTATAAAAGAAAAAGGCTTAGTTACATAATCATCTGCCCCTGCATCAAAAGCTTCTACTTTTTTTTCTACTCTATCCTCTGAAGATATAAAGATTATTCCTGATTCAGTATTTTCCTTTCTTATTTTTCCACACAACTCTATTCCCGATTTATCCTCAATAATACTATCAAGTATTACAAGTTCATAATTTCCTGATATAGCATGATAATAAGTATCTTCCCAATCAGAACTCTCCTCTACAGAATACCCTGCTTCTTTTAAACCTTTTTTTAAATATTTTTTTATCTCCATATCTTTTTGTGCTATAAGAATATTCATATACTCCACCTTTTATATATGGATAATATTATAAATAGAAAGATAATTAAGAATACTTCCACCTATTACAAACATATGCCATATAGAATGAGCAAATTTAAGTTTCTTCATTGCATAAAATACTGTCCCTATTGTATATGTAACTCCACCTATTACAAGGAGATTTAAAGAGATTGGACTCAGAGAATTTTTAAGATCTTTAAAAACAAATACAACTATCCACCCCATAATTATGTACAAAAGAGTAGAAAGAATTTTAAATCTTCCAACAAAGAATATTTTAAATATTATACCTAAAAAAGTCAATCCCCATTGTATAGCAAAAAGAATCCATCTACTTTTTCCCTCTAGTACTGTAAGAAGATATGGTGTATATGAAGCAGATATCAATACATATATTGCTGAATGGTCAAGTATTTTAAATACTTTTTTCGCCTTTCCTTCTTCTAACAAATGATAAGTTCCCGACATAACATACATCAGGATAAGAGCCCCTCCAAAAATAGCAGATCCTACTATATAGCTTGGATACTCTGTTTTTACTGCATGAACTATCAATGAAACACACCCAGCTATTGCCATTCCTGCCCCTATATAATGAGTTATAAAGTTAAATTTTTCTTCTAATCTATTGTAATTCATATTACTCAACTCCTTTCAAAATATAATTATCTTTTTTAAGCATTTTTTATTATATTATATCATATTTTAAATTTTGTTTTTTAAAATAAATAATCTCTAATCTTTATATTCCACCTAATTTTTTTTACAAATTAGATGCCATATTTTTTTATTTTATATTATACCATAAAAAATATAAAAGAGGTATTGTTCTTTCAAACAATACCCCTGATATATTTTTCTATTCTAATATAAAGCAATATGCCCATCTGTCCTAGGTTCTGTTCCACCTACAAGAACTCCATTTTCCATTCTCCAGATGATTTCTCCTCTTCCCATCATCAATGGATCATGCAGAACTTTTATATCATGTCCCATTGCTGCAAGTTCATATGCTATATGCTCAGGCACTCCATGTTCCAACTCTATGTTTTTCTTTCCTACCCACTGCCATCTTGGTGCATCTAATGCTGTCTGTGGATTCATTAGAAAATCTACTGTATTTGTTACTACTTGTACATGTCCCTGTGGCTGCATAAATCCTCCCATTACTCCAAATGGACCAACTGCTTTTCCATCTTTTCCAAGGAATCCTGGAATAATTGTATGATATGGTTTCTTTCCTGGTCCTACACAGTTTGCACTTTCTAAATCAAGGTTAAAGTTATTTCCTCTGTTATGAAGGGCTATTCCTGTTCCTGGTACTACCATTCCTGAACCAAATCCCATATAGTTGCTTTGGATATATGATATCATATTTCCTTCATTATCTGCTGCTGCAAGATATACTGTTCCTCCACAATATGGATCTCCTGCTTCTGGCATTATAGCTGTATTTCCTATAAGTTTTGCTCTATCCTCTGCATATGCTTTAGACAGCAGCTGCTCAACTGTTACTTTCATAAATCTAGGATCAGCTACATATTTTTGTACATCTACAAAGGCAAGTTTCATTGCTTCTATCATTGTATGATATGATCTTACTGTTTCTCTCGCTTCAAACTGGAATCTATCCAGAATATTAAGCGCCATAAGAGCACTTATTCCATGACCATTTGGTGGAAGTTCATATACATCATATCCATGATATTTTACAGAAATAGGTTCTACCCATTCTGCTTCAAATTCTTCCAAGTCATCTTTTCTTATATATCCATTATATTTTTTAGAGAATGCATCTATTTTATCTGCTAGTTCTCCTTTATAAAAAGCATCTGCATATGTATCTCCTATCATTTCAAGAGTATCTGCATGATCAGGAAGCCTTACTACATCTCCTATCTCAGGGCATTTTCCATCTTTAGTAAAAGTTTCAAACCAGTATTTGAATTCTTCTCCACTTTCTTTTCCAAAATTAACAGCAGCTTTTTTCCATAGTTTAGCAACATTCACAGGAACAGCATATCCTTCCCTTGCTAATTTTACTGCTGGAGCTACAACTTCACTCAAAGGAAGCTTACCAAATTTTTTGCTTAACTCTGCCCATGCTTTAGGTATTCCTGGTACTGTTACAGGAATAAGTCCATATTTAGGCATTTCTTTTAACCCTTTATTCAATAAATCCTGTGCTTCAAGAAGTTTTGGTGAAGGACCACTAGCATTAAGTCCATATATTTTATTGTTTACACTGAGAATAGCAAATCCATCTCCTCCTATACCATTACCTGTAGGCTCTACAACAGTAAGAGCAGCAGCAGTGGCAATAGCAGCATCTATTGCATTTCCTCCTTTTTTAAGTATTTCAAGTCCAGCTTGTGCAGCAAGTGGAGATCCAGTTGCTACCATACCATTTTTAGCGTACATCACATTTCTTCTTGATGGATACGGATAAATAGTAGAATCAAATTTTAACATTTTACTCCTCCCTAATGTTTATATTATATATATGTCTGAAACTCTTCTTTAAAATTAAAGCATTTTCACAAATTCTCCTGCTACAATTACCGATAATGTAGTAACAGAAGCTAATCCTGCAACAACATATGCTGGTGTAAGTTTTGACATTATAAATTCATGTTCTTCCTCATCTTCTGCTACAGCAGTTGCTATTTCATTACAGATAAGGTATGTAGCTGGGAATCCCAGAAGTTGAGCCACAACTATTCCCATAGCTAAATTTTTAGAACCAACAAGCTTCCATATTGGAAGTATTTGAGTAAATATATACAATCCAATCATTGTTGCCCCGAATATAACTAATAAATAATATCCCATTACTATAAGGTCATCAAATTTTATTTTAGCAAGTGAAGGAATAATTTGGGCAAATGTCAGCATAGAAAAAAAGCCAGACATTTTTCCTCTATCAAGAATTCTTGGTGGAATTATTCCTAAATATGCAAGTGTTGCAGCTAAAACTAGTGACCATATAGTTGCTCCTACTCCTGTATATTTAGCAAGTATTGAAGCAAAATAGCAACAAATTGCTGTTACTGCAAAGCATACATAAACAGTAAAATACTTATCATATTTTTTATACCATTCCTTTTTTATTTCCTCTTTTTTCTCTTTTCCCCCAGAGATAACTATTTTTTCACCTTCAGCTTTTTTCAATCTATAGTCTGCTATTATAACTTTTGCTTCTTTTAAACCAAAAAATGATGCAGGTGGTGTTCCAACAAATTTTTGAATAGCATAAGCAAATGTTCCAAATGCTGCTGCTGTTGCAAATCCTTTTTCAAGTGCGCCATTTACCATTATATTAGTAGCAACAATTCCACCATTTAGCACAGGAATACTAACAATAGCCACTTCTTTTCCTACTATTGGCATAACAAGAAAAACTGCAATACAAGTTATTACCATTCCTATAAATGCCATTAAAACAGTTTTCCATTCTTCTATTAACTGTTTTACATTTACCATACTTCCCATATGAAATACTAATATAGGACTTGCTAAAGTTGCAACTTTGTCTAACTGTGCCTTTGCAATCAAATCAGAAGGTATGACTCCAGTCATGAACAAAACAAGAAATCCCATCAATGCAATAAACACTGATGATAGCTTGGCTTTAGTTGCAACACCTAAAATATCCCCGATTGCAAATAAGCCAGCTACAATACTAAGCATTAAAAATTTTTCCATTTCTATTTCCCCCGTGTAGATTTATTAATACTTTTTACAAAAGTATTAATAAATGTATACCTTAAAAAATAGATTTTCACAAATATAATTTCTATATTCTAACAATACATTTCTTATATTTTTTGTATACAATATATTTTTTTGGTATACAATACTTTCTTGTAATAAAAATTTGGTGTAAATTCTCTATAACGTAAAAAAAGAATGGAAATAGAATCCATTCTTTTTTATTTAAATAGATATTTTATCAAATGTTTTCACAACATAATTGGCTGCATTATATAAATGTTCTTCCAAAGCTTTATATATTTTTTCATCATCTTTTTCTTTTAATGCTTCTATTATTTTTTCATGTTCATCAACTGTTTCTTGCATATTAGGATTTGTTTTCTTAAATATATTCATATAAAAAGATAGCTCAGAAAGTATTTTTAAAGAAAGTTCTTTTTTGGATAAAGAATATAGATAATTATCAAATTCTTCTAATGTTTCTGAAAATTTTGCAAGATTGTTGCTATTGTTGTATTTTTGACCCTTAGCAACAATTTTTTCAACTTTTTTAATATGCTTATCTGTCATTATTTCTTTTATCTCTTTATATATAATATACTCAAGCTCTAATCTTATTTCATATATTTCTTTTACTTTCTCTGAATTAAATTTTTTTAAAAACACTCCTTTAAAAGGAACTCTTTCTATTATACCCATCATTTCTAGTTTGCTCAATGCTTCCCTCAAAGGTGTTCTGCTTATATTATATCTGATAGAATACTCATTTTCATTTATTTTTTCCCCAAATCTTATATTCCCATTTATAATATCATTTTTTAATGCTTCAAAAACAAGTGTTCTTCGATCCATAACTTCTATAGCATTTTCTTTCATATGTTACACTCCTTAATAAAATTTACCCACAAATTATTTATCCCCATAATAATTTTATCACACTTTTTATTTTTAATCTAGGACTTCAAATTAAATTCGATTTAAAAAATAGATAATAACTACAAATTTTAAAAAAAATTTTTTTAGACATCAATAATACAAATAATATATTTTATAAAAGATATCTTTTATCTATAATACTCAATTTTATAATAAATTTTTTTAGATAAAAATACGGAAAATATCACTGCAATCATTCATATCTAATTACATATTAAAGGCGATTGGAATAGAAGTTTTTTATAAGAATGTCCAATAAAACATTTATAACCACTTTCATTAATTTTTAATTGATGAAACACTATCTTTAAAAATTTTTAATTACAGTTTTATTTTTAACTATAATTTTTCATTCTGCTAAAAAATAATTTTTTAGGTATTTTAGCTATTCAATTTTAATATTAAAATAAATCAAAAAAAATTAAAACAATACATTTATATCAAAAAAAGTATTGACAAATCAATAATTATCTATTAAACTTTGTTTAAGAAATCGTATACAATATTCTAAAATGTAATTTGTTGTATACAATCTTTAAAGGGCATATATTAAATTAAAATGGGGGGTTATCTTTATGGAAAACCAAGCGAAAAAGGTTTCATCTGGTCAAGCTATGCTTATTCTTGTTATTTCGATACTCGTTATCATATTAGGAATAAAAGTAGTTAAGGCACCTACTGCTATTATTTTATTATTCGGAGGAATTATTACTGTTATAATTTCTACTATATTTGGAATTGAATATTCTAATATTCAAAGTGACATAGTTAAAACTATTACTACTATGGCTGTTCCTATTCTTATTGTTCTATCTGTTGGAGTTTTAGTTGGAGCATGGATGATTTCTGGAACTGTTCCTCTTATGATATACTATGGAATGAAAGTTCTTAGTCCAAGTCTTTTCTTAGTTATGGTATGTATAATATGTACTTTAATGTCAGTTATGGCTGGAACATCTTGGGGAACTATTAGTACTGTGGGTATTGCTTTCATGGGAGTTGCTGTTGGTCTTGGTATCTCTTTACCTTTAACAGCTGGAGCTGTTGTAAGTGGAGCAATCTTTGGAGATAAACTTTCACCTTTGTCTGATTCTACTGTTCTTTCAGCAGCCGTTTGTGAAGTTAATCTTTTAGAGGCAATAAAGCATTCTTTTAAAACAACTCTACCTGCATTTATAGTTGCATTAGTTATGTACTTTGTAATTGGTCTTCAATATAAAGATGGAGTTATTGGTGGAGAAAGTTATGAACTTATTATGGGAACTTTGGAAAAAACATTTACATTAAATCCATTATTATTAATTCCACCTGTATTAGTTTTAGTACTTATTATAATGAAAAAACCTACATTACCAGTGTTTACTATTGGAATTATTGCTGGTTGTGTTTTAGCTATGATATTTCAAGGAACAACACTGAATCAAGTAGCTAATGCTCTTTCTAGTGGTTATACTACTAAAACAGGTGTAGCTATTGTTGATAAGATGCTTATTAGAGGTGGACTAAACAGTATGCTTGGTACAGTTGCCCTTCTTATAGCTTCTGCAATATTTGGAGCTCCTCTAAGAACAGCAGGAGTTGTTGATATTCTACTTGAAAAAATAACTAATGTAGCTAAAACTGGTAAATCAATGATGGTTGGAGTATTTGTTCTACATTCATTATTTTTCACAATCACTGGAAGCTACTATGTAACTTATTCAGTTCTTGGACAGATGGTAAGAGGATTATTTGATTCTTATGGATTAAAAAGAAAAAATTTAGCAAGAATACTTTTAGATACAGGTACTGGTTTTGCACCTATTGTTCCTTGGAGTGTTACTGGAGTATTTGTTGCAACTACTCTTGGAGTAAAAACAATGGACTTTATTTTATATGCTCCAGTTACTTATTTAAGTATTATAATTTCTTTTATCTACATAATTACAGGATTCACTATTGAAAAAGTTGATAATAATAAATAATAAACAGCAATTTTAAGTGAGATAAATAACAAACATAGGAGAAGCATCAGTGCTTAAAAAATAAAAATAAAAATTTTTAAACTAAACCTTAAGAAAAAATAAAATATAATCGGGGGTTAATATATGATAAATGAAAATTTAATCAAAGAGTACTGGTATGATATGATAAAAATCAGGAGTATTACAGGAGAAGAAGCTAAACTTGCTGAATATATTGCTGATAAATTAAAAGAATTTGGTCTTGAACCTAAAATGAGTTATTATGAAGGAGATGAAGAAAGACAAAGTCCTTCTGTCTATGCTGTTTTAGATAGTGGAAAACCTGGTCCAAGACTTATGTTAATAGGTCATACAGATACTGTAAAAGTAGCAAATGGATGGAATACTGATCCATTTACTCCAATTGAAGATGGTGACAAAACTTATGGACTTGGCGCTATGGATATGAAGGGTGGTCTTGCTGCTATTCTCGCTACTACAAAGTACTATTCAGAAAATAAAGATAAATTTACTGGAGAACTTATTCTTGCATTTGTATCAGATGAAGAAAATCTTTCTAAAGGAACTTACCAATTAGTTAATGAAGGATTAAGTGCCGATATGGCTATAATGGCTGAATGTAGATTTGATAATATGGCTATTGGATTTAGAGGAAGATACAGTATTGAAGTTACTGTATCTGGAAAAGCTGCTCATGCAAGTCATTATCCAAATGTTGGAGAAAATGCTCTTATCTATGGAAGTAAATTAGCTATAGCTATTGAGGAACTTCCTACTATAATTCACCCTACATTAGGTGGTGGAACTTGGGTTGTCAGAAGTATTGAGGGTGGAGTAAAAAATGCCCTTATAGTTCCTGAAAAATGTGAGTTGTTTATAGATAGATATACTGTTCCTGGTGAAACTTATGAAGTTTGTGAAAAACAAATTTTAGAAGCTGCTGATAAACTTGGATTATCTGGTAAAGTAGATGTTAGATTAAAGCCTAGAAAATCAGCATATATGGAACCATTTGCACTAGAAGAAGCTCATATATTAGTTCAAACTGTAAAAGAAACATTTAAAGAAGTTACTGGTGATGAAATCAGAATTGAATTTGATAAATCAGTTTGTGATTCTAATATACTAGCCAATTCATTAAATATTCCTACAGTTACTTTTGGTCCTTCTGGAGGAAATATGCATGGAGCAAATGAATATGGGCATCTTCATCAAGTACTTGCTGCTACAGAAATTTATATAAAGACTGTTTCAAAACTTTCAAAATAACCATTAAGTATCCCTAAAACAAAAATATGAAAAAAGCTGACTTGAAGATTTCTTTCTTGTCAGTTTTTTTCTATAAAAAAACTATCTGGTTGTAACAGATAGTTTTTTACTTGATGCTATTTTTAAAATTCAAATTCTCTTCTGATTTAATTATATTCTAATTTTACTAAAAAATACAAAAAGGATAATTATCTTTATTAGTTTCTGCTTGTAAACCTTCTATCTACTAAAGTATATTTATAAGGATTAAAAGCTATCTTAGCTAATTTAAAGTTTTGTATCCCTACTGGTATTCCTATTATTGTAATACACTGTAATATTCCGGCTATAATATGTGATATAGCCAGCCATATTCCTAAAAATATTATCCAGAAAAATGCTGATATTGGTCTTGGTGGCTCTCCATATTCAGTTTTTAATACTACATCTTTTCCAAAGGGAGTAAGACAAGAAGCTGCCATTTCAAAACATCCTCTTGCAAATGGTATTGTAACTATCAGTATTGTACTTATAATACCAGCTACAAACCATTCAAATGCCAAAACCAATCCTCCTAAAAATAACCATATAATATTCAATAATAAACTCATAATTCCTCCTTAGTATTTCATTTGATGTATAGCTCTAATTTAATAACTCTTTAATACTATTAAAAATAACACTTCTTACATCTTTATTTTCTAAAGATATTTCTTTTATAAGGTTTTTTATTCTTAATCTTCTTGAATTTTCACTTATTTCATATGGGCAATCAGATTTTACCACAGGAAGTTCTAACTTATTTACATACCTTATTATATCTTTTTCTTCAACAAATGCAAGTGGTCTTATTACAGTAACTCCATATTCTTCTGAAAGATAACAAGGTTTCATCATTTTCATATTTCCTTGATAAAAAACATTCATAAGAAAAGTTTCTATTATATCATCTTTATGGTGCCCTAAAGCTAATTTATTTATGCCTTGTTCCTTCATTACCCTGTAAAGAATTCCTCTTCTTATTCTTCCACATAAAAAACATGGATTTTTTACTTCCTTTTCTCCAAAAAGCATGTCACTCAAATTTGTATGTTCCACTTGAAGTTTCAATTCCAGCTTTTCACAATATTTTTCTATTATTTCAAAAGAAGCTTTATCAGTATTAGGGTGTATGTGAATAGGAATAATTTCAAAATCTAAATTTGCTATCTTCTTTATCCTTACCAAGGCATTTAAAGTAGTTAAACTGTCCTTTCCCCCTGATACTCCTACTGCTATTCTATCTCCTGCTTCTATCATATTATATTTATGCATTGCACGTCCTACAGGACTCCATATAGTTTTACTAAAGTTTTTATTTTCTATAAAATTTAATATATTATTTTCTTTTTTTATTATTTCTTTCATATATTATTCCTCTATTTTACCAGCATTATTTTTATTTCCTCTTGTATAGCCAATGACATAGTCAAGATTTATATTCTTCATAGAATTAAATATACTCTGTTTTACATTTGGATTTTGTTCTTCTAGTTTAGCTAAAAGATTTTTTATCTCTTTTCTTTTTGAATCTGTTTTTCCAGACTCAACAGGACAACCACATCCCATAGCTTCTATCTCATTTCTTTGAGTATATGCTATTATATCTTTTTCTTTTATATATACCATAGGTCTTATAAGCTCCATTTTTCCACTTGTAGATTTTACTTTTGGTATCATTGTTTTTACAGTTCCTGCATAAAACATATTTATCATTGTAGTTTCAACTACATCATCAAAATGATGTCCAAGAGCAAGTTTATTATATCCAAGTTCTTCTACTCTGTTATAAAGTACTCCCCTTCTCATTTTAGCACATAAAAAACATGGACTTTCTGGATCTTCTTTAAATGCAATCTCCCATACATTAGCCTCAAAAACTTCACATGGTATTCCTAATTCTTCAAGATTAGTTTTAAATTTTTCCATATCCAAAGCTTCAAACCCTGGATTCATAGAAATAAAAGCCACTTCAAAATTCTTGCTTCTATCTTTTTTCATTTCTTGAAATAATTTACATAAAAGAAGGCTGTCCTTACCTCCTGATACTCCTACTGCTATTCTATCTCCATCTTCTATAAGATTAAAATCTTTTATGGCTTTTACAAATTTACTCCATATCTTTTTTCTGTATGTAGTCCTTAAACTCTCTAAAGCTATTTCTCCTTTTTTCATCTACTCCTCCTTTTGTGATATAATATTATAATATTTTTTCCAATTTCTGTCTAGGATATGATATAATTTATTCAAATATATCTTAAAATTATGAAAGGAAAAATTATGACTGATATTGAAATAAAACTTATAAAATTTCTTCTTACTTCATCTGTCTATAGTGACAATGCCATTATGAAAATTTAGGAATAAATGAAGAGGAACTTGCAGCTGCTTATAATTCTCTTGAAAAAAATGGATACTTGGAATCATATAAGGAATATGAAGCTAGAAGCCCTAAAACAGGTTGTTCCTCTAGTTGCTGTAGTGGTGGAAGTTGTAGCAGCTGTAACAAGTGCAGTATGGATAGTACTTTTGATACATCAAAAGTAAAAGTAATTACAGTAAAAGCTATTTTAGAATTTGATAATATTTAATTAAATATTTAAGAAATTAAAAAAGGGGTTATTACAAATTGATGATTTTTAATCATCTATTTGAACAACTCCTTTTTTTCAATATTTTTGGTTTAAACTATTTGAAAATGTAACAACCTCTCAAATATATCTTAAATTGATAAAATATTACTTATCTTTTTCTTTAAATTCTCCAAACAAAGTACTGAATGTAGTTAAATTTTGAAGTTCTGATGGAATAATTATCTTAGTAGATTTTCCATCTGCAACTTTACTAAATGTTTCCATTCCTTTAATCATAAGTACTTCTTTACTTGCATCTGCTTCTTTTAATAATTTAATCGCTTCTGCTTCTGCTCTCTGTATTGATAATATTGCCTCTGCTTTACCTTGAGCTTCTTTTATAGCAACTTCTTTTTGTCCTTCTGCTCTCAATATAGCTGACTGTTTTTCTGCTTCTGCTCTTAAAATTTGAGATTCTTTTTCTCCTTCTGCTACAAGAACAGCTGATTTTTTTTGTCCTTCTGCTCTTAATATAGCCTCTCTTCTTTCTCTTTCAGCTTTCATTTGTCTTTCCATTGCGTCTTGAATTTCTCTAGGTGGAATTATATTTTTTAACTCAACTCTATTTATTTTCATTCCCCATGGATCTGTAGCTTCATCAAGAATAGCTCTCATCTCAGTATTGATAGTATCTCTTGAAGTTAAAGTAGAATCAAGCTCCATATCTCCTATTATATTTCTAAGAGTAGTAGCAGTAAGATTCTCAATAGCATTCATAGGATTTTCTACTCCATATGTATATAACTTTGGATCTGTAATTTGAAAATATATTACAGAGTCTATCTGCATAGTTACATTATCTTTTGTTATAACAGGCTGAGGTTTAAAATCAATAACCTGCTCTTTCAAAGAAACTCTTTTAGCTACTCTGTCAATAAAGGGAACAAGAAAATTTATTCCAACATTCCAAGTTTCCTTATATCCTCCAAGTCTTTCTATAACATAAGCTCTTGATTGAGGCACTATTCTTACATGAAAAGCTATTAGTACTATAATAAATACAAATAGTAAAAATACAATAAATGAACCCATTTTTTTCCTCCTTAATAAGTTAATAATACATTTAAATCATACCATAAAATAACTTCAAATAAAATAGATAATTTCAAATAAGATTTTCTCAATTCCATATTTTATCTTAATTTCTAATTTTTTATCCTTTAATTATCTGCTATTTCTCTATAGGGTAATTTTACTTTTTGTTGCAAAGATATCTATAATTTTCTATTTCATTTTTTATTTTCAAACCTTCTCTACTTTACTTATTTCAATTTTTACTTAATATTTTTTATTATTTTAAAGTTTTAGAATTTCCAAATATATTAAAAAAGAGACTGAAGTTTTCAGTCCCTTTATACTTAATATTAAAATAATCCTGGAATGTTGATTCCACCTGTTACTTTTCCCATTTCAGCTTCTGCTAATTCATCAGCCTGTCTCATTGCTTCCTTGACAGCTGAAAGGATAAGATCTTCAAGCATCTCTTTATCTTCAATAGCTTCTTTAACTATTTCATCACTTAATTTAACTTCTAATAATTCTTTTTGTCCATTAACTTTTACTGTAACAGCCCCTCCACCAACTGAAGCTGTTAATTCTTTTTCTTTAAGCCCCTCTTGAACAACCATCATTTGTTGTTGCATTGATTGAGCTTGTTTTAATATATCCATTTGGTTTGAAGCTCCATTAGCTGTTCTTCCACCCTTTAATTTTCTTACCATTGTCTTTTTCCTCCTAAAGTTTTTGTTCTTTACGATTGATTATATCATAATATAACCTACTTTTTCAACCTATAAGTTTACATCATAAGGAAAATAGTATATAGGCTTAAAATAGAGCTCTTTATCTAAAATAAAAGAATCATATTTTTCTAATATTTTTACTGCTGGTACATATTTCTTTAAAATTGAATTATAATTAGGTGCATTCATAATTTCTACTATTTCATAATCTATTAATTTAAGATCTCCAGCAAGACCTTTTATTGCATTTTCCAATCCTCCTATTTCATCTACTAATCCTAATTCCAATGCCTCTTCTCCAAGCCACACTTTCCCTTGAGCTATTCTTTCTACATGTTGTCTATTAAGTTTTCTTCCAAAAGATACTGTATCTAAAAATTCATTGTATACTTTTAAATTTGAAGCATAAAGTTTATCTCTTTTATCCTTATCAAAATCTTTTACCATAGAATAAATATCTGAATATTCACCTTTCTTAACTTCATCTACATTTATTGACACATTCCCTAACATTTTCTTTATATTTGGAATAATACTTACAACTCCTATAGAACCCGTAAGACTATCTTTATCAGCATATATCTTTTCTGTCACTGATGCTATATAATACCCTCCTGATGCTCCAACTCCTCCAATTGAAACATATATTGGCTTAATTCCATTTGCCTCAACTATTTTATTACTTATTATATTGGCTGCTAATGCTGATCCTCCTGGAGAATTTATTCTTAAAACTATCCCCTTTACAGTATCATCTTTTAGTGCTTTATTTATTTCTTCTATCATTACATTTGGAGTTACATTTCCTGAAATTCCTCCTGAAGTACTATCCATAAATATAGTTCCTTCAGCATATATTACTGCTATTTTATCTTTCTTTTTATTTTCTGTTATTCCCAAAATATTATCTTTTGATAAAAAAGTATTATAATCTTCAAAAGAAAGAAACTTCTTTTCTCCAATAACCTGTTTAAGTTGATCGTAATACATAAATTCATCTACTAGATTTAATTTTTTCATTTGATTTGGCTCTGAAACCATTAAATCTCCATTAAGAATCTTTTCATTAATAAAATCATGATTTACTTTCCTCTCAGCTGCTATGTTATTTACAAAATTATTATATTTTCTATTATACATTCTCTCAATATTTTCTTTATATTCCTTTGAGATATGTTCTTTTATTAAATTTTCTCCATAAGCTTTATAATCTCCAACATGAATAACATTAAATTCTATTCCTAATCTATCTGCTAAAAGCTTATAATACATAAGTTCTCCATAATATCCAGTAATATTAACAGGAGCACTCATTGTAGGAGGCATGAAAATCTGATTACTTTTTATGGCTAATGAATAATTTCTATTATTAACCATTGTCATATATGAGTATACTTCTTTTTTACTTTTTTTCAAATTATCTATTTTTTTCCCAACTTCTTCTATTTGAGCACTATCAAGAGATAGATTATCAAGCTTCAATACTACACCTTTAATATTACCATCTCTTTCTATGGAATCGAAAGCTCTTAACATTGAAAAGAAATTAGTATCTTGCCCTTTTAAAAATTCTGGTAGATTTTTTCCCTTTTCCTTGTATTCTTTTGACAAATCTATTTCTACATAACTTCCTTTTTCGATAGTCACTTTATCCTTTTCTAATGCTGTTTTTGCAAAAAAAGCTCCTATTGAAAATATTACCACAAGAAATAAAAAAGCTTTTATAAAAAAAGAAAATATTTCTTTTATTACAAATAAGATTGTTCCTAAAATAAATTTTTTTAAAAATTTTAAAAATTTCACTGTGCCACACCTACCTCCATATTTTATTCCTTACAACTTTATAATAACAGTTCAGCACATTAGTGTCAAACTTTATCAAATTTTCTTTTTAATTACTTTTTATTTATTCATAAAAATATAAAACTAACTTCTCTTAATCTCATACTTGCCTGCTAATTAAAATTTTCTTTTTCATTTTTAATTATCTATTTGTATTATTTTTTTATTGTTTTATTCTATTTTTTCCTATTAATCAAGTTCTTATATACTCAATTTCTTTAAAGGATATATAATATATATTATTTCCATAAGTAATTTCAAATTGATTTTAATATCATTCTAATGTATAATTTGTTCAGATAATGACTTTTGATTTCAAATATACACAATTTGTTAAATAATATAAGTAGTGAATATTGATATCAAAAAATAAGAAAAAATTTAGGGAGGATTTTATGAGTCAAATTAAACAAGAAAAAAAAGGCTTTTTTAATAAGTTTCTTGATTTCATTGAGGTTGGTGGAAACAAGCTACCACACCCAGTTACACTTTTTGTACTATTCTGTTTAACTATTATTATAGTTTCAGGAATTACTGAAAAAATGGGTGTGTCAGCTACATACAATGCTTTAAATAAAAAAACTGGAAACTTTGAAGAGATAACTGTTACAGTTAAATCTTTAACTAATGCTGCTGGTATTAGATACATATTTAATTCTATGGTTAAAAACTTTACAGGATTTGCTCCATTAGGTACAGTTCTTGTAGGTATTATTGGTATTGGGGTTTGTGAAGGAAGTGGACTTATGTCTTCTACTATCAAAAAAGTCGTTATGGGAACTCCAAGAAGAGCTATAACTGCTATAGTTGTTTTTGCTGGAGTTATGTCTAATGTTGCTTCTGATGCTGGATATGTTGTTCTTGTTCCATTAGGAGCAGTTATATTCCTTTCGTTTGGAAGACATCCATTGGCTGGATTGGCTGCTGCATTTGCTGGAGTATCTGGAGGATTCTCTGCCAACCTTTTATTAGGAACTACTGACCCATTACTTGGTGGTATTACTACAGAGGCTGCAAAACTTATAAGACATGACTACTTTGTTGCTGCAACTGCTAACTATTATTTCATGTTTGTTTCTACATTTATCATTACTGCTTTAGGTACTATTATTACTGAAAAATAGTTGAACCTAGACTTGGACCTTACCATGGTGATGTCGATCACGATATGAAAGAATTAACTGACCTTGAAAGAAAAGGGTTGAGAGCTGCTGGACTAGTTGTTCTTGCTTACATTGCAATTATGTTAGTTCTTACTCTACCAAGTAATGCTATATTAAAAGTTGATGGAAGCTTAAAAGCTTGGACTTCTTCTGGACTTATTCCAGCAATGATGTTCTTCTTCTTACTTCCTGGATTAGCTTATGGATTTACAGCTAAAACTTTAAAAAGTGATAAAGATGTTGCTAAACTTATGGGTAAAGCTCTTGCTGGAATGGGTGGATATATGGCCCTTGCATTTACAGCTTCTCAATTTATAGCATATTTTGGATATACTAACTTAGGAACTATCCTTGCTGTTAAAGGTGCTGATACTTTAAAATCAATAGGATTTACAGGATTACCATTAATCTTAGGATTTGTTCTATTCACTGCATTCATTAATTTGTTTATGGGATCTGCTTCTGCTAAATGGGCAATCATGGCTCCTGTGTTTGTTCCAATGCTTATGGAACTTAATTACTCGCCAGAATTTACTCAAGCTGCTTATAGAATCGGAGATTCATCAACAAATATTATTTCTCCATTAATGTCTTATTTTGCAATGATAGTTGCTTTCATGCAAAAATATGATAAAGATTCTGGTATGGGAACTCTTATTTCAATGATGCTTCCATTCTCAATTTGCTTCTTAATTGGATGGACTATACTTCTTACAATTTGGTTTGTGTTTGGATTACCAATCGGACCTGGAGTGTTCATTGAATTTAGTAAAATGATAGGTTAATCTAATAAAATTAAAGAATCTGGTTTTAATTAGCAGATTCTTTTTTTATTTCTCTTTTTATTTTAATAAAAATATACTATAATGTATTTTAACAAATAAAAATAGGAGGATAAAATGAATTACCTTGGGGAACTCTATGCTTTGATAACAGCTTTTGGTTGGGCTTTCAGCTCCATATTTTTTGAAGCAGCTTCTAAGAAAGCTGACAGTATAACAGTCAATGTAATTAGACTTATTATGGGAATAATTATGCTAGGAGCTGCTACCTTCTTTACAAGAGGAGTCTTCTTTCCTACTGACTCTACAATTCATAACTGGACTTTTTTGAGTATTTCTGGAATAATCGGACTTTTTCTTGGAGATATGTTTTTATATGAATCTTATATTCTTATAGGAGCAAGAATATGTATGCTTTTTATGACTATGACTCCACTTATTGTTGGATTATTTGGATTTTTATTTCTTGGTGAATCCCTTACATTTACTCAAACTCTTGCTATGTTTATAACATGTTCAGGTGTGCTTATGGTTGTTTTAAAACCTAAAAGCGAAAATCCTGAAGATAAAAAACTTTCTCCAAAAGGAATAGCTTTCATTACTACAGCAGTTATTTTGGAAGCTCTTGGTAATATATTTACAAAAATTGGGGCAAAAGGGTATGATCCCAGTTCCTCAACGCAAATAAGAATGATTTGTGCTATGGGAGTATTTCTATTTTATCTCACATTTAAAAAGAAATGGGGAAGAATCTTTTTTCTCTTGCAGATAAAAAACTTATGGGTCTTATTTTATTAGGAACCGTTACTGCTACTGTTGGTATTACTTTTTTAATTTCTGCTTTTAATTTAATAAATGCAGGAGTTGCTTCTACTTTTTCTTCTATTAGCCCAATTATAGTAATTCCTATTTCTATAATTGTTTTTAAAGAAAAAGTTAAGATGAGAGAAATTTTAGGAGCATTTGTTTCTGTTTTTGGTATTGCATTATTTTTTCTATAAGGAGGATTTATGAACTTAAAAATTTTATCCAATGACTTTTCTATTTGCAAAATAAAAAATCTAAATGATATAAACTATGAAGATGAATTTGTTTTTATTGGAAAAACTGATGAAGAACTTTCATTGGTATGTTCTACCAAGTATGTTCCCAAAGAATATATTGAATGTGACAACAACTGGAAAGGTTTTAGAATAGAAGGAGTTTTAGATTTTTCATTGATTGGAATACTTGCTAAAATATCTACTATTCTTGCTGAAAATGGAATAAGTATATTTGCTGTTTCTACATATAATACTGATTATATCCTTTTAAAATCGGATAAGTTTGATAAAGCAATAGAAATCTTAAAAAATTCTAACTATATTCTTATATAAATTTTATAAATATATTTTGACATTTACTATTAAATTTGATAAAATCCTCTTAATTTAAATTGATTATTTAAATATCACAATTATTATTTCTTTATATATTTTGATTATCACAAACATTCACTTGATTAGTTCATAAATAATGATTATTTCAGAAACTAAATTTTCATTAGGAGAAAGAAATGAAAAAAGCACTTTTATTTGGTATAGGAGCCTCTTTTTTCTTCTCCTTTACATTTGTCCTTAATAGACAGATGAATATTGGAGGAGGAAGCTGGTATTGGAGTTCATCTTTACGATATCTTTTTATGCTCCCAATTTTATTTTTTATAGTAACAGCAAAAAAACAATTATTTCCAGTTATAAAAGATATCAAAAAAAATCCTATTCAATGGTTCATATGGAGTACTGTAGGTTTTGGATTCTTTTATGCTCCCTTAAGTTTTGCTTCAGCATATGGAGCTTCATGGCTAGTAGCTGGAACTTGGCAACTAACTATAATAGCAGGTGCTCTAATGTCGCCACTTTTCTACACAATAATTGATGGGAAAAAAATAAAAAATCATATTCCTAAAAAATTCCTGCTTGTTTCTCTTATAATATTAATTGGTATATTTCTCATGCTTTCTGAAGAAGCTAGAAAAATATCTCTTATCGATAGTATACTAGTAGTAGTTCCTGTCCTTTTTGCAGCATTTTCCTATCCTTTAGGAAATCGTAAAATGATGGAACTATGTAATAATAGATTAAACACACTCCAAAGAGTATTTGGAATGACAATGTGCAGTATTCCATTTTGGATAATTATTGTAATTCTTGGAGTAAACCAGACTGGAATTCCCAGTCATAACCAAATTATTCAATCTCTTATTGTTGCTGTTTCCTCTGGTGTCATTGCCACTATAATGTTTTTTAAAGCTACTGATATAGTCAAAGGAGATAGTCATAAACTTGCTGTTATAGAATCTACTCAAGTTGGAGAACTTATTTTTACTCTTTTAGGTGGAGTTTTTATTTTTAATGATAATATTCCAACAGTATTGGGTATCATTGGAATAATCTTAGTTGCAATTGGAATGGTAGTAAATAGTTTTATTCAAGAATAGGAAATGATTGTTGCAATTGATGATTTTTACTGTACCCAAAATTTTAGAGATAAGATTTGGGGTACAGTTTTTTTATTTCTAAATTAACCAGTGAGCAAAGAATTGAAATTTATAATGAAAATTAAAAGGATTGATTCCTACTTAAATACAGGAACCAATCCTTTTAAAATACAATGTCAGTATATTTCCAACATTTTACTTGAGCTATTAAAAAAATATAATAATTCTTTTTTAATAGCTAGTTTATTTATTATTTTCTAAATTTTCAAGTTCTTTTTCTAATTGATCCAAAAGTCTATCAAATTCTTTTGCTACTGCATGAAAACTTTCTTCTTTTTCTAAATCAACTCCAGCTTTTTTTAATTGATTCATTGGGTGATCATTTCCACCAGATTTCAATAGTTCAAGATAAGCAGAAGCTGCTGCTCCTCTCTCTTCTATTCCATATTTTTCATTAGTTATTCTATCATATAAATTTGCTGATGATGCAAAACTTGTTGCATACTGATATACATAATATGGTGAATTATAGAAATGTGGTATTCTTGCCCAAACTATCTTCTGTAATTCGTCCATAGTAAGAGTTTCTCCAAAATACTCTTTGAATAAATTTTCCATTATTCCACTTAAAACATCTGGAGTCACTGCTTTTCCTTCTTCAACTAATTTATGAGCTTGATATTCATAATTAGCAAACAAAGTCTGAATATAGAAAGTACCTACTATGTTTCCTAAAGCTTGCTCCAATAATGCTATTTTCTCTTTTGAATCATTACTGTTATTTATCATATAATCAAGCATAAGTCTTTCATTAAATGTAGAAGCTACCTCAGCTACAAATATTGTATAATTAGAAGATGCATAAGGCTGATTTTCATTTGAAAGAATTGTATGCATTGTATGGCCAAGTTCATGTGCTAATGTAAATACATCGTCCATAGTAGATTGGTAATTTAACAGCATATAAGGATGAACATCATAAATTCCTATAGAATAAGCTCCACTTCTTTTATTTTCAGTTTCATATACATCTATCCACCCTTCACTAAGGGCTTTATTCATTTTTTCAGTATAATCCTTCCCAAGAGGAGCTACTGAATTTAATACCATTTCTTTTGCTATGTCATATGAAAATTCCTTATTATAATCAACAATATTTATACTATTATCATAATAATGATAACTTTCCAAGCCTAAAGCTTTCTGTCTAAGTTTTACATATCTTTGAAGTGGTGCATTATTGTCTATTGCAGATTTTAATAATGTTTCAAATACTTCATTTGGTACATTTTTAGGTTCCAAAGCTTTGTCTAATGTTGAATTATAATTTCTAGCCTTTGAAGCAGCTACATCTCTTTGTAACAATGATCTATATATAGCTCCATAAGTATTTTTATTAACATTATATGAGCCATATAAAGCTTCAAAAGCTTTTTTTCTATCTTCTTGATTTCTATTAGTAGATAAAACTTTTGAATAAATACCATTAGTTATAGGTCCCTTATATCCATCTGAAAGTTCAACTTCATTCCACTTTATATCTGAAATAGAAAGTTCCCCATATATATCATCTGGAGCTCCCATATATTGACCATAGTAAGATAAAAGTTTCTCTTTTCCTTCATCTAATACATGTCCCTGCAATCTATATATTTCCATTAAACTAAATTCATGTTCTTGTAGAATTGAATTTTTTTCTATCCACTTTTCCATTGTTTCTTTTGGTATTTCCAATATTTCAGGTGTCATCCAAGAAGTAGATACAGAGTATTCTGTAAGTATTGCCATTATTTCCTGTAATTTTATTGAAGCAGTTTCATCTTTTGAATTAATATCTTTTAACATATATGGATATATATATAATTTTTCTATTGTTCTTCCTATCTTTTCTTCTAACTGAATCATTTCTGTAAATTTCTCAGAACTATATTTTATTTTTCCTTTATATTCAGGAACTTTTTTCATTAATTCTTTAGTTTGTTCAAGTTCTCTATCCCAAGCTTCCCAATTAGGATAATATTCTTCCAGATTCCATTTATATTTTTTATCTATATCTTCCCTTTTTAAAATTTTCTTTTCCATCTTTTCTCCTTCTTTCTTATCTTGTTTTTCTATTTTTATATCTTCTTTATTATGATTTTCTTTTCCCTTTCCTTCATTTTGAAAATAAAATTTTGCACCTATGAGTGCAGCTAAAAATCCAATTACAAATATCTTTTTTATAGTTCTTCCTCCTCATTGGTACTAACTTTATACCTTTTTATTATAACATACTTTTACAAAAAAATCTTGACATAAGTAACAACTTAGTTATAAAATAAAGTTGTTACTTTAAAAAAGAATTTTTAAGTTACAGTCGAATAATAAATTAACTATATATTTTATTTCATAACAGGAGGTTTTATTATGAAGAAAAAAATATTCACTTTCATTATCACTGGTTTTCTTACTTTGGCATTCATAGGTTGTGGTGGAAATGATAAAAAAGAAGTTCGTTTTGCTGATGCAGGTTGGGACAGTAATAAAGTTCATAATGCTGTTGCTGGTTTTATTATAGAAAATGCATTTGGTTATACTTGGAGTGAAGTTCCTGGTTCTACACCTATTTTACACGAAGCTATTAAAAGTGGAGAAATAGATATACATATGGAAGAATGGACTGATAATATTCCTAGTTACTATCCTGATTTAAAAGCAGGTCTTTTCCAAGAATTAGGTACCAACTTTGATGATAATAAACAAGGAATTTATGTTCCTAGATATGTAATAGAGAACATGGCTCCTGATTTAAAATCTGTAAAAGATTTGCCTAAATATAAGAAGCTTTTTAAAGATAGTGAAAATCCTGAAAAAGGACGTATTTATGGTGCTATTCCTGGTTGGGAAATAGATAATATTATGTATAAAAAATATGAAGCTTATGGACTAGATAAAGATTTTGTATATTTTAGACCAGGTTCTGATGCTGCATTATCTGCTGCTTTCACAGCTGCATATGAAAAAAAGGAACCAATTGTAGGTTATTATTGGGAACCAACTTGGTTATTAGGTAAATATGATTTTATTCTTTTAGAAGATGAGCCTTATGATTCTGAAAAATATTTTGAAGGAAAAACTGCTTGTCCATCTGTAAAGGTAACTATTGCAGCAAGTAATAAGTTTAAAGAAAAAGCTCCTGAAATTGCTGATTTTCTAAGTAAGTATCATACTTCAAGCAAATTAACTTCAGAGGCTTTAGCACATATGCAGGAAACTGGAGATAACTACAATGCAACTGCTAAATGGTTTCTTAAAAATAATGACAATTTAATAGATCAATGGTTGACTGCTGACAAAGCAGCAGCTGTAAGAAAAGCTTTAAATTAATATAGGAGGATATTATGAATTGGATTTTTAATTTCCCATTTAAACTGAATATCGATGTCGCTCTTATAGATAGAACTGTTAAAAATTTCAGTGTTCAATTTAGTGGGTTCTTTAATATTATAAAAAATATTTTAAATGGATTAATAGGTGGTATATTAACCATACTTAATTTTATTCCATGGTGGGTACTTGTTTTATTTGTATTTCTTGCTGGTTGGAAACTTACAGGAAAATTGAGAAATGGTATCCTTTATAGCTGTATGCTCTTTTTCATAGGAATAATTGGTCTTTGGGATTTAATGAATGATACACTTTCTATTGTTCTTGCTGCAGTTTTTATTTCTCTTTTATTAGGATTTCCAATAGGTATATTAATTTCTGGTAATGATAAAATAAATGGTTTTGTAAGACCTATACTTGATACTATGCAAACAATGCCTGTCTTTGTTTATCTTATTCCTGCAGTTCTTTTCTTTGGACTTGGAAAAGCTCCTGCAGTTATTGCCACTACAATATATGCTATTGTTCCTGTTATAAGACTTACTAGTCATGGTATCAGACAAGTAGATAAAGAAGTGGTAGAGGCTGCACGGGCATTTGGTTCTACAAAATTTCAAACACTCTGGAAAGTACAAATACCTCAAGCTCTTCCAACTATTATGACTGGTGTAAATCAAACATTAATGATGGCTATGGCTATGGTTGTTACATGCTCTATGATTGGTGCTAGTGGTCTGGGTATGGAAGTTCTCATAGGAGTAAATCGTATTGAGATAGGACGTGGTCTTGTTGCAGGTACTGCTGTTGTTATAGTTGCTATCTTGATGGATCGTATTACTCAGGCATGGATTACTAGAAGTGAGGTGAAGAAAAAATAATGAACAAAAATATAGAAAATAGCAATGAAGATAAATATATTTTAAGTGTAAAAAATTTAACAAAACTTTATGGCTTGAATAAAAATGAAGCTGTAAAAATGCTTAAAGCTGGCGCTGAAAAAAATGAAGTTTTTAAAAAAACTGGGGTAACTTCTGCTATATGGGATATGTCCTTTGATGTTAAACAGGGAGAGATTTTTGTCATAATTGGTCTTTCTGGTTCTGGTAAATCTACAGTTATTCGTTGTTTAAATAGGCTTCATAATCCAACATCTGGTACTATCCTATTTGATGGTAAAGATATTGGAAAATTTTCTCAAAAAGAGCTTACAGATTTTAGAAGAAATAAAATTTCAATGGTATTTCAAAATTTCGGTTTGATGTCACATAGAGATGTTATAAGTAATATTGAATATGGTCTTGAAATAAAAGGAATTTCAAAAGAAGAGAGAGAAAAGAAAGCTATGGAAGTATTAAAAATGGTAGGTCTTGAAGGGTTAGAACATGCAAATATCAATAGTCTCTCTGGTGGAATGAAACAAAGAGTTGGAATTGCCAGAGCCCTAGCTAATGATCCTGAGATTCTTCTTATGGATGAACCATTTTCAGCTCTTGATCCCTTGGTCCGTAGTGACATGCAGTTTGAATTATTATCAATACAAAAAAAATTAAAGAAAACAATAATATTTATTACTCATGACATAAATGAAGCTTTTAAACTTGGTGACAAAGTTGCAATCATGAAAGATTCAAGGCTTATTCAATTAGATACACCAGAAAATATGTCTGCTAACCCAGCTGATGATTATGTTCGCCAATTTATTGATAGTGCTGATAAAACTAAAGTTATAAGTGTAAAACAAATAATGTTCAATCCCTCTTGTATAATCCGTCTAAAAGAGGGAGCAGGAATTGCTATTCGTGAAATGAAAAGCAATAGAGTTTCAAGTGCTTATGTTATTGATAATCATATGAAATTTTTAGGAATAATAACTATTGATAATGCTCTAAAATGTAGAAACGAAAATGGATTTCTATCTGATTATATATTCAATGAAATTCCAACTACATCTTCAGATGCATTGATAAATGACATTCTCCCTATTGCAGCAAACACTAAGTTCCCTATTGCAGTTATTGATAATGGCGAACTTATGGGAATAGTTTCCAAGGCATCTATTCTTTCTACATTAATATAAAACTAAAAGCATGATTAAGTGAATAATCATGCTTTTTCATTTCCCTAATATTAATTTAAAATAATTATGTTATCTATTTAGTAATTGCTCAGTCATTATTTAATTTTTTATAACCTCATAATCTTATTCTTTAATATTTTTTGCTTCTTTAAAACAAAGACCTACACCATCTCCAAAAGGAAGAAGTACAAATCTATCATCTCTTTTATAAAGATAATCTATAAAACTATCCAGCCTTTTTACAATAGTCTTGAATCTTTTCGGATATTCTTTATATAGATATCCCCTAAACATTATATTATCAATAAAGATTATTCCACCTTCATTCAATAATTTATATGAATCTTCAAAAAATTCCATATAATGTCCTTTTGAAGCATCTATAAATATGAAATCAAATGTATCATTTATTTTTTTTACCTCTTCCAGTGCATCTCCTTTAATAGAGATAATATTACTCAATCCAGATTTTTTAAAATTTTCTTGAGCAAGATTGTATCTTTCTTCATCTATTTCAATAGTATAGAGTTTTCCATTATTCTCTTTAATTTCTTTAGCCATAAGTATGCCTGAATAACCAATGGCAGTCCCTATCTCCAAAATATTTTTAATTTTGTAACTGCTTACTAAAAATCTTAAATATTCAGCTACTTCTTTTGTTACAATTGGAACATTATATTTTTGAGCATATGCTTCCATCTCAAGAATCAATTCATCTTTTTCTTTGATTTTTCCTGCTATATATTCATTGGCTTCCTTTAATTCTTCTAACATTTTTTACCTCTTTTTTCTGATTTTTGCAATATAGAATCCATCTAAAATATCTTCATTATAATCTATTGTAAATCCACCAGCTTCGTCATAAGTCCCTTTTACATTTTCTGGAATATACACTTCTGCTGTTTCAAACTCTGGATACTTTTCTAAAAATCTCTTTATATTCTCTGTATTTTCCTCTTTTAAAATGGTACAGGTACTATATACCAGTTCTCCATCATCTTTAAGGACTTGTGAAGCTGACTCAAGTATTTCAAATTGTAATTCTGATAGTAATTCTATATTTTCAGGAGTTTTATTATATATAGCCTCAGGTTTCTTTCTAAGTACACCATATCCACTGCAAGGAGCATCTACTAATATCTTATCAAACTTTTTACCTTGTTGATTTAATTTTCTTGCGTCCATTTTTATAGGTTTTACTATATCTATTCCTAATTTTTTACAATTTTCCTCTATTAGCTTTAATTTATGAGGATAAATATCTAGAGCTAAAATTTCTCCTTTATTCCCCATCAATTCACCTAGTACTGCTGTCTTTCCTCCAGGTGCACTACATGTATCTAAAACCAAATCTTGCTCATTTGGATTTAAATTTTTGGCAGAAAGATAAGATGAGGCATCTTGTACTATTATTTTCCCATCTTTAAATTCATTACTATATAGTAAAATTCCTGAATCTAAATAATATACTGTATCTACTTTTTTTATTATTTCTATATCCTTATCCAACAGCAGTTTTTCAAATTCTTTTTCACTATATTTTAAAGTATTCACTCTAAAGCTTATATAAGGTATTTTTTTTAGTGATTCTAAAAATAATTCTGCATTCTCCCCATATTCCTCTTTTATTTTCTCATAGAACCATCTTGGATATGATAAAAGAATATCTAACTTATCTGTTTCTCTCAACTCTTTTATATCATTGTCCATTTCTCTTAAGTATCCTCTTAAGACTCCATTTACAAATTTACCTACTGGCACACCAAATTTTTCTTAGCTAATTCAGAAGCTTCCCATACCACTCCTTTATTATCGCTCTTCATAAATGTAATCTGATATATTGATATTCTAAGCAGATTTCTTATCCAATCTTTTTTTATTGAGCTTACTCTTTTATTTATTTCATAATCTAAAAATATTTTTTTCTTATTACACCATAAAAAAGTTCTGTTATAAAGCCTCTTTCCTTTCTATTTAGAATATTTTCTTTAAAATATTCATTCAAAGCTATATTGGAATATTTTCCATTTTCAACTTCCTGTATAAGACCAATGGCCCTTTGCTTTACATTCACTTTTATCCTCCTAAACTCTCTCTATCTTAATTATTATACAATATTTACAGCATAATTAAAAGTTTTCTGTTTAGATATTAAATTTTTTTATAAACAAATATTGCGTTTTTTCTAAGAAAATGCTACCCTTATATGTGTAACAAAATTTTTAGAAATGGAGGTGGAATATGGAAAATGTTTTGTTTTTCCTAAAAAATAATCAATTAGCAAAATTGAAAGAATCACTTATGGAAGAAAATCCAGTAGATATTGCCGAACTTTTTGAGGATCTTACTAAAGAACAAAGTCTTAAAATATTTAGAATTCTTCCTAAAGATACTTCAGCAGAAGTATTTTCATATCTTTCTTCAGAGAAACAACAAGAAATTGTTGAAAATATAACAGACGAAGAAATACGTCATATAATTGATGAAATGTTCATTGATGATACTGTGGACTTTATTGAAGAAATGCCTGCAAATGTTGTTGATAAAATATTGCAGAATACTTCCCCAGACACAAGAAAATTAATCAACCAGTTTCTTAAATATCCTGAAAATAGTGCTGGTAGTGTAATGACAGTGGAATATGTTTCTCTAAAGAGCGATATGAATATTGGACAGGCTTTAAATCACATAAAAAAAGTAGGTATTGATAACGAAACCATTGATATATGCTATATTATTGATAATCAAAGAAAGCTTGTTGGATTTATTTCATTAAAAAGTCTTATTTTTTTAGATGATATACTTCCTTTAGTTGATGCAATGGAAACTAATGTTATTAGTGCTATTACTACTGATGACCAAGAATTTATTGCTTCTCAATTCAGAAAATATGACCTAACATCTATGCCAGTTGTTGATAATGAAGGAAGGCTTGTTGGTATAATTACTATTGATGACGTTGTAGATGTAATTGATCAGGAAAATACAGAAGACTTTCAAAAGATGGCAGCCATGAATCCATCTGATGAGGAATATCTTAAAGAATCTGTGTTCTCACTTGCAAAACACAGAATAATATGGCTTCTTGTACTTATGATTTCAGCTACTGCTACTGGTACCATCATAAGAAGATATGAAGAAGTGCTTCAATCTGTTGTTATTCTAGCAGCTTTTATTCCTATGTTAATGGATACTGGAGGAAATGCTGGTTCACAGTCTTCCACTTTGATTATCAGAGGAATAGCCCTTGGAGAAATACAGCTTAAAGATATTGGAAAAATACTTTGGAAGGAATTCAGAGTAAGTTTAATAGTTGGAATAACATTAGCTGCTGTAAATTTTTTAAGAATTTATTATATAGACAGAGCTGGTCTTACAATTTCATTAGTTGTATGTGCTAGTTTACTATTTACAGTTGTAATAGCTAAAGTTGTTGGAGGAGTTCTTCCTATAATGGCAAAAGCTTTTAAACTTGACCCAGCCATTATGGCAAGTCCATTGATTACTACAATAGTAGATGCTTGTGCTCTTGTAGTTTACTTTGGATTATCCACTCATTTTTTAAATCTAGCATAATAGATTTATAAGTATAAAATTGTGAAATAGATTAAGTTTTAGAATTTAAAAAAATAAAAAAATTCTAAAACTTTTTTTATTTTTATATTGACATGAAAAATGATTTATGGTATATAATTATTAGCCACATTAGTTATAGAGTGCTAAAAGGAGGATTTTTAAATATGAGAAAAGAGTCAAAAGTGTTTCAGGCAGAAACAAAAGAATTGCTTAACTTAATGATAAATTCTATCTATACAAATAAAGAAATATTTTTAAGAGAACTTATATCAAATGCAAGTGATGCTATTGATAAATTAAAATTTAACTCTCTCACTGACAGTGAAATATTAGGTGATGATAAAGATTTTAAAATAATATTATCTGTAGATAAAGACAAAAAAGAATTAACAATAACTGATAATGGTATTGGAATGACTTATGAAGAAGTAGCAGAGAATATAGGAACCATAGCTAAATCAGGTTCTAAAGCTTTTAAAGAGAAATTAGAGAATACTTCAAAGGATGAAATAGATATCATTGGTCAATTTGGAGTAGGATTTTATTCTGGATTTATGGCTGCTGATACTATTACTCTTGTTACAAAATCTCCTTACTCTGATAAAGGAGTTAAATGGGTATCTTCTGGAGATGGTTCTTATGAAATTGAAGAAATTGAAGTAGAAAAAAGAGGAACATCTATAACTCTTTCTATCAAAGCTGGGGAAGATTATGATAGCTTCCTTGAAGATTGGAAAATTAAAGATCTTGTAAAAAAATACTCTGATTATGTAAGATATCCTATTTATTTTAATGATGAAATAATTAACTCTACAAAACCTATATGGAAAACTGACAAGTCAACTTTAAAAGATGAAGATTATAATGAATTCTATAAATCAAATTTCCATGATTGGGAAGACCCTATGATGCATTTTCATTTGAAAATCCAAGGAAATATTGAATATACTTCACTTTTATATGTTCCTAAAAAAGCTCCTATAGATTTTTACACAAAAGATTATAAAAAAGGACTGCAACTTTATACTAAAAATGTATTTATAATGGATAAATGTGATGAATTGATTCCTGAATATTTTAGCTTTATTAAAGGGCTTGTAGATTGTGACAATCTTTCTCTTAATATATCAAGAGAAATTCTACAACAAAATAGTGAACTTCAGGCTATTTCTAGAAACCTTGAAAAGAAAATAATAAGTGAATTTGAAAAACTTCTAAAAACTGATAGAGATAAGTATATAGAATTCTGGGAAGCTTTTGGAAGAAATATAAAATTTGGTATCCATGATATGTTTGGAATGAATAAAGATAAACTTCAAAATCTCCTTATCTTCAGAAGTTCTCTTGATGAAAAATATGTTACTTTAAAAGAATATGTAGAACGTATGGGAGATAGAAAAGAAATCCTTTATGTAGTAGGAGAAGATTTAGCTACTGTTACTTCTCTTCCTAAAATGGAAGCATTAAAAGAAAAAGGAATGGAAGTTCTTCTTCTTACAGATAAAATAGATGAATTCGCCCTAAAAACTATGATGGAATATGATGGTAAATCATTTAAATCTATCAATGATTCAGATTTTAAAATTGATGATAGTAAAGAAAAAGAGGAAGAAATTAAAAAACTTTCAGAAGAAAATAAAACTCTTCTTGATAAAATAAAAGAAGCTCTATCAAATAAAATAGTTGATGTTGAACTTAGCAATGATTTAGGAAAAGCTGCTTCTTCTCTTCTGGCAAAAGGAAGTGTTTCTTTAGAAATGGAGAAAGTTCTTTCTCAAATACCTGGAAATGAAGGAGTAAAAGCTGAAAAAATACTTGCTTTAAATCCAGAACATCCTGTATTTAAAAAGCTTCAAAATTCTGAAAATACAGAAACTTTCAATGATCTTCTTGATGTACTATATACTGAAGCTTTAATTTTAGAGGGATTCCAAATAGAAAATCCTGTAGATTTTATAAAAAAATTGAATAACCTTATTAAATAATGCTAAAAATTTTGATTAGAGGAGAGTAACTTAAGCATTTAAGTTATTCTCCTCTATTATTTTTGAAAAAAACATTGTATAATTAATTAAAAACTATATCTCAAGGTGGGTTAAAATGAAAAATGAGATTATTGATGAAGTTCCTGTATATCAAAAAATAGCTATTGATATAGCTAAAAAAATAATAAATGGAAAATACAGTCTTGGAGAAAAGCTTTCTGGAAGGTCTACTCTGGCTTCTGAGTACAGGGTTTCTCCTGAAACTATTCGTAAATCTGTATATATTTTAAAAGAGTTTGATATATTAAACATATCAAAAGGAAGTGGAATAGAGATAAAATCTATTGAAAACGCTATCAGATATATGGAACAATATGGAGAAAGTCAAACAATTGATAGTATAAAAAAGAGATTCATGACTGGATAAAAAGGCAAAAAAAAGAAAATGAAAAACTTTTAAACAGCATAACAAAACTTTTAGAAATTACAGATAAATTTGAAGCTGTAAATCCATTTACACCTCTTGCTATACGTATTACTCCAAGTATGAATTTTATTGGAAAAACAAGTGCTGAAGTGATGTTTTGGAATCATACTGGAGCTACTATATTTGCTATTAAACATGGTGAAAAAACTATTCTCTCACCAGGACCACAAACTGTCTTTCAAGAAGGAGATATTCTCTATTTCATAGGAGATGAAAAGTCTTATGATAGAGTTAAAAATTTCTTTACCAGTGCTATCCAAAGTTAAGTAAAAAGAGCGTGTGAAACAATTTCTATAAATCAGAACTTTCTATAACATAAATTTAAAATTTTGATATTTTGTAATAAAATAATATGTAAAAACATATTTTTTATATCAAATAAATGATAGAAATTTAAAATAATTTAAATATAAAAAATGCTGATATAAGAGATTTTGATTCTCTTTTTATCAGCATTTTTTATAAAATAAAGTATCAGATACTAAAAAATTTTCAAATTTTTAATATAATTTACCTAATACTATTATCTTTTATTTTATCTATTTTTTTACTTTTCAATTATTTTTTTAGGTTTAATCCATTCAGACTCTTTTCCTAAAGTATAGTTTTTTACAAAATCATTTTTATATTCTTCAAACTTATCTGCTAATATAGCTTTCCTAGCATTCTTCATTAATTTCAAAAGAAAATATAGATTATGATATGTAGCTAGTCTTTGCCCAAGAATCTCCTCAGCCTTAAATAAATGTCTTATATATCCTCTTGTATAGTTTCTACATACATAACAATCACAATCTTCATCAAGTGGTCTATCATCTTCAGCATAAGAAGCATTTTTTATAACAAGTCTTCCATATTTTGTAAATACAGTTCCATGTCTTCCAATTCTACTAGGCTGTACACAATCCATCATATCTATTCCAGCTTCCACAGCTTCCAACATATCAAGAGGCTCTCCTACTCCCATTAGATATCTTGGCTTCTCTTCTGGACATCTCTCTACTATATGATGGAGTATTCTATACATATCTTCTCTAGGCTCTCCTACAGCAAGTCCACCTATTGCATAACCTGAAAAACTATTGTCCATTTCCATAAGTTCATTTAAACTTTTATCCCTGAGGTCTTCATATACACCTCCCTGAACAATTGCAAATAATCCTTGTTCATCAGGTCTTTTATGAGCCTCTATACATCTTTTGGCCCATCTTGTAGTTCTTTCAATAGATGGAATTATATACTCTCTTGTTGATAACCCTGGAGGGCATTCATCAAAAAGCATTACTATATCAGACCCTAGATTATTTTGTATCTCTATTGATTTTTCAGGTGAAAGAAAATGTTTTGATCCATCAATATGTGAACTAAACTTTACTCCCTCTTCTGTAATTTTCCTTAAAGCTCCAAGGCTGAATACTTGAAATCCACCACTATCTGTAAGTATAGGTTTATTCCAGTTCATAAATTTATGGAGTCCTCCAAATTTCGCTATTAACTCATCACTTGGTCTTAAATAAAGATGATATGTATTCCCAAGTATTATTTCAGCTCCAATAGTTTCAAGTTCTTCTGGTGTCATTGTTTTTACTGTTGCCTGTGTTCCTACAGGCATAAATACAGGTGTTTCTATTTCTCCATGTGGAGTTGTTATTTTTCCTGCTCTGGCCTTACCCTGCTTTTTTACCAGTTCATATGTAACAGGTAATTTAATTGTCATATTTTCTCCTATCTTATACTATCTGTCTACTGATATTACATTTTTTAATTTTAATATATTATTTAATAAATATTTATATTCGCTCTTATCACTTATCTCAATAGTCAATTTTATATTTATGAGTTTTTCTCCATTTTTATTTATTTCATTTGAATTTACAGAAACAAGATGTATTTTATGATTTGCTATTGTATTAATAAGATCTAAAAGTATATTTGGTTTATCATAAACAAGAACATTAAATGTAAATTTATATTTATTAACTTTCTTTTCTATTAGAGATTTATCCCATGCTACTTCTATTTCTCTGGAAGGATCATGCTCTATCATACTTTTTAAATTTTTACAGTCTTTACGATGAACTGTTATTCCTGTAAGCTTTGTAACATAACCAGTTATTTCATCTCCAGGAAGTGGGGTACAACATCTTGCAAATCTTATAAGAGTATTGTTTACTCCATCAATCACTATTCCAAAATCATTTTTACCTGAAGTGCTTTTTTCTTTTTCTTTCTTTTTTTCCATAAGCTCATCAATATCGATATTGGAAATAGCTCTCTCTTTTTCTATTCTTGTTCTAAGTTTTTTTATAATAATATCTATTTTACTTCTCTTTTCTCCTACATGATAATAAAAATCATCTAGATTACTGATATTATTCTTTTCCATATGTTTTTTAATGATAGGATCCTCTTCCATTTCTTTTAGAGATATTCCTAATTTTCCTAATTCTCTTTCAAGATTTTCTCTACCATTTTTTATAGTTTCATCCATTATCTGCTCTTTAAGCAGTTTTCTAATTTTACTTTTTGCCCCATGAGTAACTACTATATCTAACCAGTCCTTTGCAGGTCCCTTTGAATTTTTAGCAGTAATTATCTCTACTCTATCTCCATTCTGTAGTTTATAATCAAGTGTAACTATCTTACCATTAACCTTGGCTCCTACACATTTACAACCTATTTGTGTATGTATTGCAAAAGCAAAATCCAAAGGTGTAGAACCTTGAGGAAGTTCTAGTATATCTCCTTTTGGAGAAAATACAAAAACTGTTTCATTCATTATATCTTCAGTTACACTTTTAATAAAATCTTGTGTATCTTCTGCTTCATTTTGAAGTTCTAGTATATTTCTAAGCCAGCCATATACTTGATCTCCTTTTGTAACTTTTGTTTTTTCTTTATAACTCCAGTGAGCTGCTATCCCTTCCTCAGCTACCCTGTCCATCTCTTCTGTTCTTATTTGTATTTCAATAAATTTCCCTTGTGGTCCAACTATTGTTGTATGTATAGATTGATAATTATTTGATTTTGGTACTGCTATATAATCTTTAAATCTTCCAGGAACAGGTTTGAAATGGCTGTGTATCACTCCAAGAGTATTATAACATTCACCTTCTGTATCAACGATTATACGTACTCCCATAAGATCATATATATCATCAAATTCTTTTCCTTTTTCATACATTTTTTTATATATGCTATAAAAATGTTTAAATCTTCCCTTTACATTACCTTTAATACCTGTGTCATGTAAAAGCTTTACTATAGTTTTTATAAAACTCTCTACATATTCACTTCTTTCATTTCTTTTACTGTCTATTAAAGATTTGATATGCTCATATTCCTCTGGCTTTAGATAACGAAGGCATAAATCTTCAAGTTCCCATTTTATTTTTGCTATCCCTAATCTATGTGCAAGAGGAGCATATATATCTAAAGTTTCCTGTGATATTGCTATCTGTTTTTCAGGTTTCATATATTTTAATGTTCTCATATTATGAAGCCTGTCAGAAAGTTTAATTATTATAACTCTAAGATTTTGTGCCATAGCAAGAATCATTTTTCTTATATTTTCATCTTGCTTTTTAGTACCATTAGGAAGGCTTTTTAATTTTGTAACTCCATCAACAAGTGTTGCTACTGTATCTCCAAAGTTGTACTTGATATCTGCTAAAGTTATCAATGTATCTTCAACTATATCATGAAGTATTCCTGCTACAATAGTATCTGTATCCATTTTCATGTCTATTAGAATTTTTGTAACTTCTACAGGGTGCATGATATAATCTTCTCCAGATTTTCTATATTGACCTTCATGGCACTCTTCAGCAAAATACAGAGCTAGTTTGATTTTCTCCAGATCTACTTTTAAATTATTCTTATTTATCTGATTTACAATTTCTTCCCAATAGTTCATATATTTCCTCTTTTCTATAATGTAATTTCATTTTAAAAGAACCTAAAATAAAAAAACCCAACCAAAACAAATAAATTCTGAGTCAGGCTTTTGCTATTCTAATATTTCATCAAAGTCAATACAGGATAATTTTTAAGCTTTTCCATCCCTTTCAACTCTTCAAGTTCAATTAAAAATGCTAGTCCCGCAACTATTCCTCCTAGAGATTCAACTAATTTTATAACAGCTTCTATTGTTCCACCTGTTGCCAATAAGTCATCTATTATCAAAACTCTTTGTCCAGGTTTAATAGAATCCTTATGCATACATAAGACATTTGATCCATATTCAAGATCATATGAATACTCTATAACTTCTCTTGGAAGCTTTCCTGGTTTTCTAACTGGAACAAATCCTATTCCTAAAGAATATGAAACTGGACAACCAAAAATAAATCCTCTAGCCTCTGGCCCAACTACTACATCTATATTATGTTCTTTAGCAAAATTTACAATTTGATCAGTAGCTTCTTTATATGCTTCTCCACTATTCATCAAAGGTGTTATATCTCTAAATACAATCCCTTTTTTTGGAAAATCCAATACAGTTGCTACATAATTTTTCAAATCCATTCTATCTCACCCCATTAATTATCTACGCTGTTTTTATTTAATTTTTTTCAAGCTCTATATATTCTGATTTATATTTATAATTATCTGAAATTAATTTAAATGAATTAAATGCCTTTTCTTCTTCTCCATTCTCAAAATACAATTTTGAGAGTATAAAGAAAAGTTCATCATCTCCACCATACTCTGATATGTATCTTATCAATATCTTTGCAGCTAAATTATATTCAGAAAATATATTCGATAAAGTATTACAATACAATATTATATAATCTTTTTCATTTTTATAGTCTTCATATTTTTCATTTAATAAAAAATAGAGCTTTTCTTTTTTATTCAGTTTCATAAGATTATTTTTAAGGGTATGATATAATCTTGCATCATATCTTTCCTCTTGTACTTCTTTTAAATAATTATATGATTTTTTATAGTCATTGTTTTCATAAGCTATATATCCTCTAAGTTTCAAAATAATATTATCTTTTGAATTTTTGGGAAACATATTTAAATACTTTTCTGCTCTTTCAAATTGTTTATCCTTATAATAGATACTAGCCAAATTTTTTAAAACACTTTCATCATTTGGAGCTATTTTATAAGCTTCTTCTAGATAATAAATAGCTGCCTCTCTGTTTCCTAACTCACAATTTACTACAGCCATTTCTTTCATTACCATAAGATTTTTTGAATTATTTTTATATATTTGTTCATACTCTTTTAAAGCTTCTTTTTTCTTTCCTTTATGATAAAAGTTTACTCCTCTTATAAAGGCATAATCATCTTGAATAAGATTCTTTTCTTTTTTATCTGCTCCAGAGCATCCACCTAAAAGCAATATTCCTAACAGAAAAAATATTTTTTTCATTCTACTATTCTCTGCTCCTGTTCTTTCTGTTTCTCGTTTTTTTCTTCTAAATACTTTTCTGGTAAAATAACTCCTCCAGATATTATCATCTTAACTGCATCATCAACTTTTATATCCAATATTTTTACATCTTTTATATTTATAGCTATAAACATTCCAGAAGTTGGGTTTGGTGAAGTTGGAATAAAAATGTTACACATTTTCTCTATTCCTGTCACTTCTTCTAGAGCAGGATTGCTTTCAGATGTTAAAAATCCTATACTATAAACTCCTTTTCTAGGATATTCTATTGCTACTACCTTTTGATATGTTTTTGATCTATCAGAAGTAATAACATCTATTATCTGGCTTATTGTAGAATATATTTGATTTATAAAAGGAATTTTTGCCAAAAAAGCTTTTGCCTTTTTGGCTATCTTTGCAAAAAATACCATTTTTAAAGTAAGTCCTACAAAGCAAATAAATACTACCATTGTAACTAATGATAATATATATGTAAGAACCTGAAAATAAAATAAATAATCCTCTTCTCCTACCAGATTTAAAATAATCTCTTTTATTACTTTTGTTACAAATGAGTCATTTAAAACTATCATTACTAAACTCATCACCCAATTAAATATATACAGTGTCAAAACTAATGGGAGAAGAGAAAATAGTCCTGCATAAAAATAACTTTTTATATGTTTAGTCATCAGACTGTTGCTCCTTTTCTATTAGAACCTTAGATACTCTCATTTTATTTATTTCCAATACCTTTAGTTTAACTCCATTGAATTTAAGTTCATCTCCAATAGTAGCTAATCTTCCTAATTCAGTAACAATCAATCCCCCAAGACTTTCATAATCATCAGATTCTGGAAGGTTTAAACATAGTTCTTTATCTAGAGTTTCTATATCTATCATAGCATCTACTTCATAACTATTTTCATCTATTTGTGTAATAAACTCTTCCTCTTCAGTATCAAACTCATCACGTATTTCACCAACTATTTCTTCTATTAGATCTTCTATAGTTAAAAGTCCTACTATTCCTCCATACTCATCTAATACTAGTGCTATATGTACTTTGAGTGCTTTGAACTCTTTTAATATCTCTATAATAGATTTAGTTTCAGGAACAAAATATCCTGGTCTTATAAAGTTTTTTATAGGAACATTTGTATTTCCATCTTTTATACAATTCATTATATCTTTTATATAAAGTACTCCCAGTATATTATCAATAGTATCTTCATATACTGGTATCCTAGAAAAACCATTATCTACCATTTCATACCAGATATCGTCTATAGTTTTATTTCCTTCAAATGCAAGCATTGCTGTTCTAGGTGTCATGACCTCTTTAGCAGAAGTTTCTCCGAATCCTACTATAGAATGAATCATCTCTTTTTCATCTTCTTCTATTACACCTTCAGCTTCTCCTACATTTACAAAAGAAATTATATCTTCTTCTGTTATCATCAATGTTTCATCTTCTAGTTCTATTCCGAGAAGTCTTCCTATGAACTTTGATATCCATATCAATATTTTTATTAATGGTTTTGTAAAAAAGCTAAACCAATAAACAATAACTATAACCACTCCTGCTATCTTTAATGAATGATTTTTAGCTATTATTTTAGGAGTTATTTCTCCAAATACTAATATGACAACTGTCATTCCAATAGTTGCAACAGCAACTGATTTGCTCGAAGTTCCCATAAATTGAATAGTAACTATAGTTGCTATTGAAGACGCAAGTATATTAACTATATTATTTCCCAACAACAACCCTGTAAGCATTTCATTAGGATTTTTTAACCATTTTTTTAAAAGATTTACTTGCTTATTATGCTTTCCATCTTCCAACTTTTCTAAATGTATACTTCTAAATGCTGTCAAAGCAGTTTCTGAAGCTGAAAAAAATCCTGATAACAAAATTAAAAACACAAGTAACACAACATTTTGGTACGTGTCCACTTTTACTCATACACCTTCCTTATTTTTTAAACTAATAACATTTATTTATTAAATCACTCTTTGTGACTATTCCAACTAATTTTTCATTTTCCATTACTAAAACATAATTATATCCTTTGTTGAGCATATTTGTTACTACATCTTCTAATTCATCATTTAAATCAGCAGCATAAAAATCCTTCTGCATAATATCTTCTACTTTAAATGAAATAAATTTTTTTAAACTTTCTTTATATCCTTTGCTGTTAGGAAGAGCTATCATTACTTCCCAAAATGCAATAACTGGAGGTAATGGAGTTTTTCCTTGTTTTATAAGTATATCTTCTCTTGTTACTACACCAATTACTTTGTCACCTTCTACTACAGGAAGCTTTCCAAACCCTTGGTTCTTCATTATAAAAATAATATCTCCAAGAAGAGTATCTTTTCCTATTGTGACTATATTTTTATTATATACATCTTTAACTTTTTTCATAAAACACCTCCATGTGATATAATCTTACCATATAATTTATCAAAAAACAACATAACTTCAGTTTATCTCTAAGATACAATCTTTTTTTATATTTGAATTTTATAAATTTTATAGAAGATTTGCAAAAATGCCTTTTATTATATATTTATACCACAAAAAAGTCAAATTTCATTTAAAAAAAATAAAAACCAGAAAGAATCTGGCTTTATTTTACAGAAAATAATTTGTCACCTTTCTTAACAAGTTGGCCATCTTCCACTAAAACTTTTACTATTGTACAATTTTTATGTGATTTAACCTCATTCATAAGTTTCATTGCTTCTATTATACATAATGTATCTCCTGCTGAAACTGTTTGTCCCTCTGTTACAAATGCTGGATTTCCTGGAGCTGAAGATTTATAAAAAGTTCCTACCATTGGAGAATTTATTGTTTCCATTTCTTCTGGCTCTGCTGTAGCTTCTACAGTTTTCTCTACTGTTACTTCTTCTACATTTTGTACTATTACTCCTCTAGGAGCTGTTACTACTGTTTCTACTGGCACAGGTATTTCTTTTTTTAATGTTACCTTTGCACCTTCACTTTCTATAACTACTTCATTTAAATTATACTTATCAATATTTTCTGCCAAATCTTTTATAGTTTTTAAATCAATTTTCATTTTTTCCTCCAAATTAGTTACTTCCTATTATTCTTAAATCTTTTACTCCATCAACTTCTGATATTCTCTCTAACATACCTTCTATTTTTCTAAGCATATTTTCAGTAGTTTGAAGTGAAATAGTTGATTTAGCAATCCCATCTATAGCAATATTTTGTATTATTGTAAGTATATTCATATCTTCAGTAGCTATTATTTCTAAAACTTTTGCAAGGATACCTGGCTTATCTACAAGTGACATATGAATACTAAATACTTTATCTTTTCCACTTTCAAAAAAAGGTTTAATAAAATCTTTATATTTATAATATGTACTTCTACTTATCCCTACTTTTTTAATTGCTTCATACTTAGAAATTTTACTATGCTGTACTAAATCATTAACTTTAATTACACTCTGAATAGAGTTAGGTAGTATTCTTTTGTCAACGATATAATATTCTCTTTTTTCCTTTTCGTTCATCTATCTTTTCCCTCCACATCTTTAAGTATATTTTTATATCCCTCTATTATTTTTAAAAGCCTGCACTGTATTATGGAAAAGCATTGCAACAGTCATTGGTCCAACTCCTCCTGGAACTGGAGTTATGTATGATGCTTTCTTTTCAACTTCTTTAAAATCCACATCTCCAAAAAGTCCATCTGCAGTTCTATTTATTCCAACATCTATAACTACTGCTCCATTTTTTACCATATCCTCTGTTATAAATTTTGCAACTCCAATTGCTACTACAAGTATATCTGCATTTTTCGTTTTTTCTTTTAAATTTTTGTTTTACTGTTACACACAGTTACAGTTGCCCCAGCATTTATAAAAAATCCTGCCATAGGTTTCCCTACTATATTGCTTCTTCCTATAATAGTTACATCTTTTCCTTGTAGCTCTATTGAATATTTTTTCAATAATTCCATTATTCCCAATGGAGTACATGGTTTTAATGAAGTTTTATTTCCTAAAAAAAGCAATCCTAAATTTTCTGGCTTAAATCCATCTACATCTTTTTCTAAAGCAATTTTCTGTATAACTTTACTTTCATCTATATGTTTTGGAAGTGGAAGTTGTACAAGCATTCCATCTATATTAGGATCTTTATTTAATTCATCTATTGTTTCCAATAACTTTTTCTCACTTACATCTTCTGGAAGAAAATGTGGAAAACATTCTATTCCTATCTCTTTACAACCTTTTATTTTAGAATTTACATATATTTTTGATGCTGGATTTTCGCCAACCATTATTATTGCAAATCCAGGTACAAGACCAGTTTTGTTTTTTATTTCTAGTAATTCTTTTTTAAGCTCTTCTTTTATTTGAGAAGAGATGCTTTTTCCATCTAATATCATAGTTTCTCCTTCCAGTTGTGCAGTTAATTCAATTTATCTCCTTTTTTAAGGACATTTCCATTTATAATATCGACCCCTCTTAAAAGTTTTTTATTTTCAGGTTTTACTTCTGTTAATATAACACTTCCATCTCCAGTCTTTACAATGACTCCTTCACCTTTTTTTATATCCACTACTTCTCCAACTGCTCCATCATCATAACTTTTAAAATTTTCTTTTACTCCATATATTTTAAATATTTTATCATTGAAGTTTGTATAAGCACTTGGAAAAGGATTCATTCCTCTTACAAAATTAAATATCTCTCTTTCAGTCTTATTCCAATCTATTTTACAGTCCTCTTTTTTAAAAGGTTTCACAAAAGTTGCCTCTGAATGGTTTTGAGGAATTCGTGGAGCTTCTCCTTTTTCTATAAGTTTTACTGCTTTCAGAAGAGCTTCTGCCCCTAACTCTTTCAATCTGTCATGAAGAGTTAAGAAATTGTCCTCATCTTTTATTTCAGTTGAAACACTAGAAATTATATCTCCAGCATCTAATTCTTCAGCAATATACATTATAGTTACTCCTGATTCCTTTTCTCCATGTATCAAAGCTGCATTAATAGGTGCTGCTCCCCTATATTTTGGAAGAAGTGAAGAATGAACATTTATCACTCCATATTTAGGAATATCTATTATTTCTTTAGGTAGTAGCTTACCATAAGCTACTACTACTATTAAATCTGGATTTAAATCTTTAATAGTTTTCTGTATTTCTTCAGTTTTTAAACTGTTTGGTTGATATACAGGTATATTATTCTCTAAAGCATATTCTTTCACAGGAGTAAATTTTATTTTTTTCCCTCTCATATTTGGTTTATCTACTTTAGTAAAAGCACCTATTATCTCATATTCTGAGTTTAATACATCAAAACAAGGAACTGCAAATTCAGGAGTTCCCATAAAAAGTATTCTCATTATTTCACCTGCTTCTAATCTTTTTTATCATTATCTTTATTTATGTTTTCTACAATTTCTATAAATGATTTTATATCATTAAATTCTTTATATACTGAAGCAAATCTTACATATGCCACTTGATCTATGCTCTTCAATCTTTCCATTACCATTTCTCCTAATTCTTGAGTTGTAATTTCCCCTCTCAGTGAATTTTGGATAGTTTTTTCTATTTCAAGCACAAAAGTTTCAAGACTTTCTCTACTTATGTTTCTTTTAACTGTAGCTGCTACAAGTCCTCTCATAAGCTTATTTCTATCAAATTTATCTCGTCTTTTATCCTTTTTCACTATATACAAAGGAGTTTCCTCTACTTTTTCAAAAGTAGTGAATCTCTTTTCGCATTTTATGCACTCACGACGTCTTTTTATTGAATATCCATCCATAAAAGAACGGCTATCTACTACTTTTGTATCTTCAGAATTACAAAATGGACATTTCATTTTTACCACCTATATTGATTCTTTATTATTTATACATTCTAAAACTTCTTTAGGAGTTTTACAAGCAAGCAGTTCATTTCTAAAACTTTCTTCTCTTATTAATCTTGATATTCTTGCTAAAACTTTTAAATATACCTGGCTATCTTTCACAGGTGAAGCAAATACAAAGAATAAATTTACATTCTCATTATCCAAAGCCTTAAAATCTATTTTTTCATTACTAATACCAAATGCTATTGTTAATTTTTCAGCAGCATCAGTTTTGGCATGGGGAATAGCAACTCCTTTTCCAATTCCTGTACTACCTAATTTTTCTCTTTCTACTAATGCTTTATATATAGCATTTCCTGTATTATTCACATCAGGAGATACTCCAATAAGTTCAGCAAGCTCCAATAAAACATCTTCTTTATTTTTTGACTTTAGATTAAGAGATATTAAGTCTTCTGACATGTAATCAGTAATCTTTACTATATTAATCATTCTCTACCCCCATTAAATAATTTTTTAATTTTAGCTCTATTCCTAAATGAAAGTTTAAATATCTTTCAAAAAGCAATATTATATTTTTTATTTCTTTAATACTGTATTCTTCTTCAATAATACTTTTTACTTTTCCATTCATAAATTTCTCTACTATCTCTTTTTCCCCAGGAGATATTTTGAAAAATCCTTCTGTCCCCTCTATTAAAAAGTACTTCTTTCAAAAGAAAAATAATACCCTTCCCCAAATGAAAACCCCAGTCCCTCATCTTTGATAACTTTAAAAAGATAAAAGGCTGTTAATATATAATTTTTTTTTCATCATTACTCTTTTTTAAAAAGTTTAAAGTTTTTAGAGTGAGTGAAAATAATTCTTTCTTTCTATTATTATCTACAAGAATTGAATTTAATACAGAAGTTATATATAACCCTATTCCTAACACATCTATATTTTCTTTTATCTCACTGAATGAATCTATTGTAATTAAATTAGAAAGTATAAAATTCTCTCCTTTTTTATAAAAAGTAAATTTTGATAAAGCTAATATATCAGTAGAACTTTGCTCTCTTCTCTTACTTTTCCTTATGCCCTTTACAATAACATTTACTTTTCCAAATGTTTCTGTAAAAATAGTTATATATCTGTCTGCTTCTCCAAAATCTTTTTATTTATAACTATTCCATTACTATCAAAAACTTCATTATTCCAGCACAAATTCCTTCCCATCAAATTCAGGATTAATCTGATAATTTTTTATATTAATAATTCCAATTTTAATTTCATCATCAAAAAGTTCAAAAGAAACTGGAAGAATATACCCATTTATTTTTTCAAATTTATCAAACTTTATTTTTACTCCATCATCAAGAGATATTTCTTTTATCTCACTATTATAATACTTTTTTCTAAAATTGATATCTTTTTTTTCTTTTTCAAAAATATAATTTATAACTTCTATTATTCTATTCTCATCATTACTTATTTTTTCATGAGTAATTTGATGAAAAATAGGAAGATAAATCGTTTTTTCATTTTTATTATAGATATAAAGTTCCCCTTTATTTAGTTCTGGAAATGTAATTTCTTTTTTTATTTTATCTGGAACTTGAAATTTTATATCATACTTTGTTTCTCTTTCTTTTCCATTTACTACAAGAATCTCTTGAGTAGAAAAAGCTAGATTTTTAATATCTGAAATTCTTTTTTCTGATGAAAAAGCTGTAAAAAATATCAAAAGAAAAACTGTTAAAATCCACTTTTTCATTCTTTCTCCTTTGGTATAATGACCAAAACTTCATTAAGATTTAATACATCTATATCAGTTTTTATTTTAATACTTCTAAATATTTCACTCTCGTCTTCATTTATATCTGAAATATACCCAATATACAATCCTTTTGGATATATGTCACTGATACCTGAAGTGTATACTTTTTCTCCTGATTTTATTGTATTTTCAAAAGTATTTGGTTCAAAATAGAGCTCTCCATTTCCTTCATTACTTCCTTTAGCTATTCCTAGCATATTATTTTCAGTCAAAGTGCTTATATTGAAATTTTCTCCTGTAATCATATCTACCATTGAATAATCATCATAAACTTTTCCTATTTTTCCTATTAAATTTTTACCAGATAGTACAATCATATCTTTTTCCATACCATCATTTTTTCCTAAATCTATATAAAATCTTTCATAAAGATTACTTGGAGTTCTAAAATTAACTCTTGCTACTCTCAAGTCTTTTTGACTTTCCCCTTTCATTTCTAAAAGTTTTTTTAGTCTTTCATTCTCTTCAGCAAGGGTTACATTAAATTCCATAGCCATATCTAATTTTACATTTTCAGTTTTCAGCCTCTTGTTTTCTTCTAAGATATGTTTATATTCTGTAACAGCATATGAAGTTTCTTTAAAATAATTTCCAGTATTATAGATTGACTTTTGGACTGGAAAAAAAAGATATCCTATTCCATCTATAATATGATTAAGAGCTCCTCTAAAGAAAAAGAGGAGCAGTATAATCCCTATAAACAAAAACAATATTTTATTCTTCTTGCTAGAGGACTTATCTTTTCTTATCATTTAGATAATTCCTTTGAAACTTCAAGAATTAATTTTGCTGTATCTACCATATCTTTTATTTCAATAAATTCTTCCTTAGTATGAACTTTACTCATTCCTACTGCAAGATTTACTGCTTTAAAACCTTTTGCATTATAAACATTAGCATCACTTCCTCCACCAGAAGATTTTTGTGTGCATTCTAAACCAACATTTGCACAAGCTTTAGCAAAACATTTTAATATTTCTGATTCAGAATCTAATGTAAATCCATCATATCCTTTCTTGACATCATTAATAAATTCTGCCCCAAATTCTTTTGCTGTAGCAGCAAATATGTCATTAGTTTCCTTTAAAAGATTATCTAGCTTATCTCCTTGAAAACTTCTTGCTTCATACATTAGAGAAAGTTCAGGCATTACTATATTCACAGCTTCTCCCCCTCTTACTATCCCTATATTAGAAGTTGTTTCACTGTCTATTCTTCCCAATCTTATCTTAGTTATAGCATGAGAAGCAACAGTTAGAGCGTTTATTCCATTTTCAGGAGCTATTCCTGCATGAGCTGGTTTCCCTATTATTTTCATTTCACCTTTTGCTGAATAAGGAGCTTGAACAATTGCTACTCCAGGCTTACCACTTGAGTCAAGAATAAATGAATAATCTGGTGAATACTTTTCTATATCAAAAACTCTTGCTCCACGTAGTCCTATTTCTTCTGCTATAGAAAATACAACTATTATTTCTGGGTGCTCAAGATTATTTTCCTTTATCACATTGATCATTTCAAGGATTGCAGCTATTCCGCCTTTATCATCTCCACCAAGAACAGATGTTCCATCACTTTTGATGATACCATTCTCAATGATTGGTGTAACTTTGTCGCAGGGAAGTACAGTATCCATATGAGCGCTAAATAGAACTTTTTTCTTCCCTGGGGCTTTCAATATTCCTATAATATTTCCACAATTTCCACCATGGATTTCGCCAGCATTATCTTCATAAGCTTCCAGTCCAAGTTCTTTTAAAGCTTTCAATAAGTAATCTCCAACTTCTCTCTCTTTTAATGATGGTGATGAAATACTCGCCATGTCAATAAAAGTTTGTACCAATCTGTTTTCCTTTACCATGATTCCTCCTATTTTCGTTTTTTAATACTTTCTTTCCTATAATTATAATACATTGGTCTTTCTTTGTAAAGCATAAGTAGTATAAATCTTAAAAAACAATAAAAATGCCATTTTTTTGTTATATGAAAAAGACAGCATTTCTGCTGTCTTCCATTTATTTTAATTATAGGTTTTTATTTTGTTCCTTTTTTATAAGCTCCTTCAGAACCAAATACATCTACTATTTTAGTTTTATAGTAAGCTTTCATCTCATCTTTTGCAGCTCCAAGATATTTTCTTGGATCAAATTCTTTTGGAGTAGTTCCTAGAACTCTTCTTATAGCTGCAGTAAACGCAAGTCTTCCATCAGTATCTACATTTATCTTAGCAACTGCTGATTTAGAAGCTTTTCTTAATTCAGCATTAGGTATTCCTATTGCATCTTTAACTTCTCCACCAAATTCTTTGATCATATCAGTATATTGTTTTGGTACAGCTGATGAACCATGAAGTACAATTGGGAATCCTGGGATTCTTCTCTCGATTTCTTCTAATATATCAAGTCTTAATTTAGGATCTTCACCTGGTTTAAATTTATGAGCTCCATGAGAAGTTCCTATAGCTATTGCTAAAGAGTCAACTCCTGTTTTATTTACAAATTCTTCTACTTCATCAGGATTTGTGTAAGTATGGCTTTCAGCTTTAACATCATCTTCGATACCAGCTAGAACTCCTAACTCAGCTTCTACTGTTACATCAAATTTATGAGCATATTCTACTACTTCTTTTGATACCTCTATATTTTTTGCAAAATCATAGTGAGATCCATCAATCATTACTGAAGAGAATCCAGCTTCAATACAAGTTTTTACAGTTTCAATATCAGGTCCATGATCTAAATGTAGAGCCACTGGAATGTCTGAACCCATATTTCTAGCTCTATCTACTGCTGCTTTAGCTAGTAAAGGTACTACATCTGCTCCCATATAATTAAGAGCACCTTTTGAACATTGAAGAATTACTGGTGAACCCATTTCAGCACATGCTTCTACTATAGCAAGAGCCATTTCCATATTATTGAAATTAAATGCTGGAACTGCATATCCTTCTTTGTTAGCTTTAGCAAACATTTCTTTAGTATTAGAAAGTCCTAAATCTTTATATTTATACATTTATAGCCTCCTTGAAATTTTGTATATACTTAATTCTACCAGATATTTAAAATAAAATCAATTCTATAATAGATCATATTTTTACTCTTATTTGTTTTAAAATATGCCTAAAAAACCATTTTATTTTCATTCGCTTTTTTATAAGGAGAAGGGCTTGTGGTACAAGATCTATTACATTTTCTATAACATGCTGATATTTGTTAAATTTTCCATTAATTATATTCTTTGCACTCACTATCCAAGATATAAGTAAAAGATTAAATATTCTTAAAAAATTCAGTAAAAAATTAAAAACACCTTCTTCAGTTATATAAAAATTTCCTATTTTAAATAAAACTCTTCCTTCTTGCATATAAAAAAGTTGAATAAGACATGTAGTAAAATATAAAAAGAACAAAAACTTCATTTTTCCAATATTTTTTTTAAAATCTTTATTTAGAATAATATTCATTATAAAAAGAATGAAAGTTATTCCCATCATCACTTTTATATTATCGATAACTATGTTACTCAGAAGCAGTATAAATAAACTACTTTTTAATAACATCTATTCCTCCCATATATGGAACTAAAGCTTTTGGAATAAGGAATGATCCATCTTCCTGTTGATAATTTTCCATAATAGCTACAAAAGTTCTTCCAACTGCAAGTCCTGATCCATTCAATGTATGACAAAATTCACTTTTTGAACTTCCATTAGGTCTGTATTTAAGTCCCATTCTTCTAGCTTGGAAATCTGTACAGTTAGAGCAAGAAGAAATTTCTCTATACTTATTTTGAGATGGAAGCCATACTTCTAAATCATAAGTTTTAGCTGCTGAAAATCCTAAATCTCCAGTACATAATTGAATAACTCTATATGGAAGTTCAAGTCTTTTAAGAACTTCCTCAGCATTAACCACCATTTTTTCTAATTCATCATAAGATGATTCTTGAGTTGCTATTTTTATCATTTCAACTTTATTAAATTGATGTACTCTGATTATTCCTTTAACATCTTTACCATATGATCCTGCTTCTCTCCTAAAACATGGTGAATAAGCTGTATAATATTTTGGTAGTTCTTTTTCATCTAATATTTCTTTTCTATGAATATTAGTCATTGTAATTTCTGAAGTCGAAATAAGAAACATATCATCAGTAGTTTTATACATATCTTCTTCAAATTTAGGAAGTTGTCCAGTTCCTTCACAAATTTCTCTTTTTACCAAAAATGGAGTTATATGTTCTGTATAACCATGTTCTGTAGTATGCATATCAAGCATAAAGTTGATAAGAGCTCTTTCTATTCTAGCTCCCATTCCTCTATATAATACAAATCTTGATCCTCCCAACTTTGATCCTCTTTCAAAATCAAGTATTCCTAGATTCTCTCCTATTTCCCAATGTGATTTTGGTTCAAATGTAAATTTTCTAGGAGTTCCCCATCTTCTCACTTCAACATTTGACTCTTCATCTTTACCTACTGGAGTACCTTCTTGATACATATTAGGAATTACCATTTGAAAATAAGTAAGTTTTTCGTCTACTTCTGCCAATTTTGTATCAAGTTCTTTTATTTGAGCAGAAACTTTTCCCATCTCTTCTATTATTTGAGAAGCATCTTTTTTTTCTTTCTTCAATCTTGCTATTTCAGCAGACTCAGTATTTCTTTTTTGTTTTAAAAGTTCTACTTCACCTAATATTGCTCTTCTTTCTTCATCAAGCTTATCAAATTCTGTAAGATCAATATTACTATTTCTGTTAGCAAGCATTTCTTTTACAAGTTCTCTGTTCTCACGAATAAATTTCAATTCTAACATATTTATCCCCTCTCTAAATTATTTATTATTTTAAGAATTTATTTTATATCCACATCTTTTAATTTTTACATTTTGTTGCTCAATACCTATAAGTTCAAGATAGGAGTTAGGCGAAGTATTTATTATTTCCATGATAATTTTATTATTATCTCTTTTAAAAGATTTTACTCTCACTTTGAGATCTCTTGTTACAATTTTCCCTTTTTTCTCCTTTACCTCTACTATTTCATCTCTGTTCAAAAGTTCTTCTAACTTTAAGATATCTTTTTCACTTCCTTCAATCTCATATATCATAATAGTATATTCCTCCATTATGGAGGACTTTCTAGGCACTTCCTCAACTTTATTCACTCTGAATCCCATAACATTACTACTATTAAGTCTTTCAAATACTTCTTCATTTGACATTGGTGATTCTAATTCAAAATCCATCAATTCATCATATGCTTCTGTTCCTAAAGGCACAGGACTTCCAAAAGACATTTTCGGTCTTGGGTGAAATCCCTGACTGTATTTTACAGGAATCTGAGATTTTTTTAAAAGTCTGTCAAAAAATCTGAGTAAATCCAGATGAGAAATAAATTTCATTTCCCCAAACTTATCAAAATACACTCTTTTTTTCATTTTTACCTCTGATAATATTTATTTTGTATTCTGTCATTTTACCACTTTATTCCAGATAGTTCAAATATGTTTTTTATTTCTTATCATTTTCTTCTAATTTTTTTTCTATAGCTCTTACTCTTTTTAGCAATTCAGGAAGTTTTTTCCAAGAAACTCTTACTTTCAAATCCTCTTTATGATCCATTAAAGGATATCCTGAAAGCATTTGATTATCTGCTACATTTCCACTTACCCCTGACTTAGCAGCTATAACTACATTACTTCCTATTTTTAAATGACCAGCTACTCCCACCTGTCCTGCAAGAGTAGTATTATCTCCTACTTCAACGCTACCTGCTATTCCTACTTGAGATATAAGAAGACAGTTTTCTCCAATTATATCATTGTGAGCTATTTGTACTAGATTATCTATTTTAGTGAATTTTTTAATCACAGTATTTCCAATAGTTCCTCTGTCTACTGTAGTATTAGCTCCTATTTCCACTTCATCTTCTAATACTACATGCCCTATCTGCTCTATTTTAGTATTATTTCCATTAATTTTTATAAATCCAAATCCATCTGATCCTATTACTGCTCCTGGCTGAATCACACATTTTTTTCCAATCACACAAAATTCTCTAATAGTTGCATTAGAATAAATTACTGTTCCCTCTCCTATTGTTACCCCTTCTCCTATTGTTACATTAGGATAAATAATTACATTATCTCCTATTACAGTATCATGTCCTATGTAAACATTTGGTGCTAGTTTGACATTTTTTCCTATTTTACTAGAGTCTTCTATCATTTTTTCAAAAGGCCTAGTTTTTCTCTTAAAAAAATTCAAAAGTTTTGGCATAAGTGTTCTCGGATTTTCTTTAACTTTCAAATATGTTTTCCCAATATTTTCTGGTAAAGGAATATCTGGTACTATTATTACTTTTGCTCTAGTTTCATGCAACTTTTTTAAAAATTTTTCATCTGATGCAAATGTCAAACTGTCCTCTTGTGCTTGAAAAAAGGGAGCAAGTCCAGAAATATTTTCTAGACTTAAATCTCCCTTTACTTCACAACCAAGGAGGGCAATCAAATCAACTAACTTGTAGTTCATGTTACCTCCTTAAAATATTTCTATTTTTTGTTTTTTTCCATAGTGCTTATTACTTTGTCAGTTATATTTTCTCCACCAAATTTTACTGCTCCAGCTTCAAATACATAATCATATTTTCCAGCTTTAGCTACTTCTGAAATTGCATTATTCATTGTAGTTTCAATAGCTTGGAATCTAGTAAATTCTTCTTTACTTAATTTAGTTTGAGAATCTTGTATAAACTTTTGGAAAGCTTTTACTTGTCCTTCAAAAGCTGTTTTTTCTTTGTCAGTAACTTTTGTTCCTTTTGCTTGAAGTTCAAGTTGTGCTTTTTGAAGCGCTACTTCTTTTTGTTTGATTTCATTTTCAAGTCTAGTTTTTTCTTTATTTAAATTTTCTTGAACTGTTTTAGTTTGGGAAAATTTAGCAAAAGCCTCTTGTGAGTTAACATACCCAACTTTCATAGCGAATGCTGATACTGAAAGCATTAGCGCCATTGCTGGTATTAATATTTTTTTCATGTGTGATACCTCCGTTACTTTATATTATGTTAAAATGATTGTCCCATATTGAAATAGAACTCCATTCCACTATCCATTTTATCTCCTACTGGCCAACCAAAGTCAAATCTTAATGGCCCAATAGGTGTGTTAAGTCTTAATCCTACACCTGCTGTTGTAGCTACTTTATCTGGGAAGTCTGCATCTTGACCATATTCTAAATCTCTTCCATTTTGTTTCCATGCTCTACCTGCATCAAAGAATACAACAAATCCAAGAAGTTCATTAATTTGAGTTCTGTTCTCAATAGTACCAACAAGTTTTTGAGTACCTTTAAAGAATCCACCATCGTATCCTCTCAATGTACTTCCTCCACCTACCCAGAATCTTTGAGCTTCTTTTGTAGAATCAGTCATTATTCCTCCAACAACTTTATAAGCAAATGTATTGTTTTTAAAGAATCCTCTATGATACTTTCTCAATTCTAATGTTACATTTCCAAAAACATCTCCATCATAACCACCAGCATATCCACCTTCCAATTGAAGTTTTGCATATTCTCCTGCTGTTGGATTCCAGAAATGATTTCTTGTGTCATAAGTTAAAGATGGGAATAAACTCCAGATAAAATAATCATCATCAATCCCTCTAACTTCTGGTCCACCATTAGACCAGTAATATTTTCCACCATTTTCATAGAACTTACCTTTTTGAGCTCTTTCTTCTACATACTCAAATTTAGTTCCAAGACTCAATCTTACATTTTTAGTAAGTCCTTTTCCTATATTAAATTTAGCTCCAATAGTATCTATTTTATGGAATAATTTACTATCATCATCTTCATAACTGTTTTTATATAAGCTCCATCCCCATGAAATTCTATCTGTATCTTTTATCCAAGGATCATAGAAATTAATTGAAAAACTTGTATAATCTTCATCTGACTTCTCAAATGTAAATCCAAGTTCTTGTCCTTTACCCTTCCAGTTAGTATCTTTTATTGAGATAGTTCCTAATAGTCCTATTTCAGAACCATAAGATATTGCTCCTTGAAGTATAGCAGTTCTTTCTTCATCTAGAAGAAGCACTATAGTTTTTCCATCTGGATCCCCAGGAATATCTCTTGATTCATATTTAACATTTTTAAAATGCCCTAATCTCATTAGATTTTTTACAGTTTCATCATATTTTTTTGAATTAAATATTTCATCTTTAGAAAACTCAAGTTCTCTCTCTATTACATATGTTTTAGTTTTTAGAACATCATCAGTAGGTTTTCTTCTAGCACCTTTTTGTTTTGTTACCATTTTTTTGAATTGGATATCTCTTACTGTTCCTTCACTCAAATAAATTTCAAGCTCTAGATTTCCATTAATTCCTATATCAGTAACATCAGTAAGTGTATAACCATCATCTTGATATTTTTTTAAAATTCTATCTCTATCTTCTCTAATAGTATTAATATTAAATATTTTTCCAGGTTCAGTTTTTATAACCTTCATAAGATCTTCAGTTGTATAAACAGTATTTCCTATGATATTCACTCCATTAAGAATAGGGTTTTCCATAACTTCATATATTACTTTTACCCCTTTTCCACTTTTTACAGCATCAGGAATAACATCTCTGAAATATCCACTTTCTATAAGGTTTTTATGACCTTCTATAACTTTATTTTTAGAGAAATAACTTCCAACTTTTACTGGTACTTTTTCCATAAGCTCTTTAGTGCTTACATAGTGATTCCCAATAAATTCAACTGAATTTACCAATAAAGAAGTGTCAACTTTTCCTCTTTCTGATAAAGGAATAATTCCTTTTTTTTCAAGCATAGATTTTGCATCTCTATTTTCTGTTATATCAACAGTTAGTTTTATTCCACCATCATAAACTGTTGGCTGAATAGAAACATCATTTACATATTCTAACCCTTTGATGCTTTTGTAATCTTCAATCATATTATCCGTTACAAATTTTTCTCCCTCTTTTGATTTCATATTCTCCAAAATGATTTCAAAAGGAATTTCTCTATTATTTATAACTTCCACTTTTTTTATGCTGTAATTAGATTCAGCACCAAAACTGAAAAGTCCCAATAGAAAAATCATTAGTACTATTAATTGTTTTCTCATCCTTACCTCCGTTTTTTATTGCTTTCTGAAGATATCTAATAGAGTATCATATTTTTTCTCAAATTTGAAGTCAATATGATAATTTATAGAATTTTTTGAATTTTCATCAGCTTTAGTTTTAACCTTTCTAGGTAGTTTTCCTGCTCCTATTCCAATAGATTGTCCAGGTTTAAATCTGTATTCTATTGAAAAATCATACTCCTCAAATGCTCCACCATTTCTTTCATTATTATTTTCCGCGTTATCATCCCCCAATAAGGTCCCTCTTGCTACCCAGTATAATTTATCTTTGTAAATATTATCTTCTGCCTCTATAACTGCACCTAAACGTAATCTATTGTCCTCTGCATTTGGATTTTGATTTTCACTTGTCAAAATATTTGACTTTATTCTAAATTTTGATATATTTAAAGTATTTTTTATCAAATTTGAAACTGGTCTAAATATTGTCTGTGACAACTGACTACCTATAACGGTTTTAAATAATGTTGCTGAAGCACTATCTGAAAATTCCTCATCACCTATCAATAAAGATGACAAATTACCACTGGCACTTCCATTTTTAGATGTTATCGTAAACCTTAAAGCATCTAATTCTCCATTTATACTCATTCCTAGTTCATCATTTTGGACTTTTACTCTAGAATCTATAACTAAAGTTGGATTTACATTAGGCAGATAGTCTTTTCTATCATTAAATATTACTAGTGCTTTATCTAATTCAAATGTATTTCCATTTATTGCTAATGAACCATTTTTAATTTCTGCATCTCCTAGGAAAACAAACTTCCCATTCTTACCAGAAAGTCTTCCTCCTCCTACAACAATACCTTCTACATCACCAACAAATATATTAACATCTTGTATATCAAGTTTAATTCCTTTATCTATTTTCAAAGTTAAATCTAACTCTAATGATTTTTCAAAAATAGTGTTAATTTGAAAATCTTTTCCAAGATCTTCACTTTTATTTACTATTGATGATGAGGATTTAAATAAAAAGTTTTTTATTACCTGAAATATTGATTTTGAATTACTTGGAATATTTTCAACTTCTCCATCTACAATATTAATACTTCCAGCTAATTTATTGTTTTTTATATTAAATTTTGTATCGAATAAGACTCTGAAATAATCGCTGTATTTATAATTCACTCCTTTTGTATCAAGTGAGATATCATAATCTAAATCTTCCATATAATAAGGATTTTCAGCTATATCTGTCATGCTTGGTAATTCTAAATACCCTTTTAAAATTGTATCTCCATCATTTAATTTACCTTGAAATTTTTCTATATAAAGACGTTTTTTATCAAGTTTAATTGTACTGTTGAAATTATTCATATCAATAAAAAAATCTTTAGATTCCATTCCAAAATTCATCAAATTAAAATACCCGCTGTTTCCATCATCTTTTAAATTTAAATTGAAGGCTGCAATTCCTTCTATATTAGTTATACCATATTTTTCTAAAAAAATGTTTAAAAAATCTAAATTTATTTTAGAAGAATTTACTAAAAAATTATATTTTTTATTTTCTAAAGTTATATCTCCTTTAGAATAAAAGGAATTGTCAAGGTATTTGAAGGAGAACTCATCTAAAAATACTTTATCAAGATTTCCATTTATTTTTATTAGAAAGTTTTTAAATTTTATTTCTTTCATTGAAATAAGATCAGTATTTACTTTCAAATCATATTTCAAGTCCTCTATTTTCCCAGACAGCTTTCCATTGAAAATAAGATTTCCATTTATAATTTCCTCTTTTGTATATTCTTTCAATGTATTAAGTTTAACTATTTGATTATCTATTCCTGCATTTATTTCTTTTGTTCGCAAATCATAACTAGCTGTCAACTTAAGAATATCTTCCATATTACTATTTGAAAAAATTATTTTATTCAATTCAATAATTCCATCAAAAATATTATCAGTTTTATATCTTCCTTCTATATATACATTTGGAAGTTTTGTTCCTCTAATATATATTTTATCTACTGTAGAACTCAATCTAGCATTTATTTTTTTATCTTCTCCATCTGCTTTTAAAGTTCCAATTACTCTATATTTTAAATTTGTATCTGAATAATATTCAGATGGGTCATCTTCTATTATATTTAAAGTTGCATTATATTTTTTATCTTTTAAATTATACTTTCCATTAAAAATATTATTATTAATATAAATTTTATTTGCTTTTACAAGTGAATCATAATAATTTATTTCTCCATGGACAAGGATATCTTTTTTTTCATCTCCAATGTTTAATTTTATATCATTTATTTTTACATCTATTTTTGGATTATTTATCTTGCCACTTACTCTTCCTTTTACATCATTAATAAAAATTTAGGATATTTGATATTAAATTTTTCAAAGTTTAAATTTTTCACAGAAAAACCGATATTTGAAACCAGACTTTTTAAATTTATATTTCCATTCATGTCTAATATGCCATTCCTAAAATCTCTTATTTCAAATTTTTCATCTTTTATTCTCATTGCAAAAATAAATCCACTAAGATCATAACCATTATATCCTATTTGTCCTATACTTCCTTTAAAATCACCATATATTTTTTCATCTTTTTTTAACTCAAATTTTCCACTAATATCTTTGATTTCAGCTAGATACTTAAAAGTTAAAGATTTTACATCAACTGAAGCTTCTAAATTTCCTTTTTCTCCAGATATATGTCCATTAAGTGAAGCATTTAAAAGAGCATCTTCATTCAGAATATTTCTCTCTACATTTAATTCTTCAGCATCAAATTTCAAATCATAAGACATTTTATTTATATTAGTTTCTCCAGTGAGATTAAGAGTTATTTTATCTTCATTTTTATCATGAGCAGTAAGACTGTCTATCATTATCCTGTTATTTTCTGCTATAAAATCAAGAGCAAATCTTAAATTATACAGATTAAAATCTATTACTCCACTTCCTCTTTCTAGATTTTTATTTTTCAAATCATAATCAAGTGAAAATTTACCTGCTCTGTAAAGGTTTATTTTTTCTATATTTGAGTAATATCTTCCTCTTAATTTAATAATATTTGATAGAAAATTAAAATTAAAATTTTTATTTTTAGTTTCAAAATTAAATATTCCATTAATATTTGGTATATAATTATTTATTGAATCATTTCCAGTTATATCAAATGCCAAAGCACCTTCATTTTCAAAATAATCAAGTGACAATGCTATTTTCTTTTTAAAAAATTCCTTTTTTCTTTCTTTATTCCAAAATGAAAGATCAGTATTCAAATCCTTTATATGGATTCCTTGACTATCATAAACAAATATTCCTTTAGTATTTTTTAATTCTAAATTGTTTAAATTAAAATCTTTGCTTAAAAAATCTATTGTAACTTTAAATTCTTTTTGTGGATTAAGATTGAGATTAAATTTCACATTATTCACAATTAAATTTTCTAAAGGCAAATTAAGATCTTTAGCTAGAGAATACTTCTGTATTTGAGGATATGTTACATTTTTAGCAGCAAAATCTATATTCAGTTCATCATCAGCATATACCAAAAGAAATTTTTCTTTTGTATCAAAAACTTCATAATCAGCTTTCACTATTACAGTTTTACCTTGAAAATCCACTGTTCCTTCAGATACTTTTACATCAGTATCCAATTCTTTATATCTTACTGTAACATCTTTAAAATCTGCATTTCCAAACAAACCTTTAGGTGAAATTGAAAGATCCAGATTTAATACTCCACCTTTGTATGATACCTCATCTCCATCATAAGCATATTGAAGTAATTCTGTTTTTACAGCTATGTTTTCAAGTTTTATATTTATATCATATGGCTCTTTATTGGTGTTTAAAGCAAAAGTATATACTTGATTTTCATTTTTACCTTTAAATATTAAATTAATTCCTTTTTCTTTACTGAAAGTAAGAAATCCATTTGTTCCATAAGCAGTTTCCTGTATAGGATTTGTATATGAAAGATCTGTATAATTAGTTGTAGCATTTATAGCAGTTATTCTATCTATAGGCACACCTATTCCTGGTTTATATTCTTTTTCTTCTGCTTCTGTATCATTTTTTCCTTCTTTACTTTCTCCAGTAAATGCTGCAACTATATTTATATCTCCATTTTTTTCTCTTGTTATATTAGCTATTCCATCATATATTATTATCTCTTCTATTCTTAATTTTTTTAGAGATTCTTTTGAGTATAATAGTTCAACTTTTGGAGCGTCTATAATTGTCTTTTTATTATTTATTAATTTAAGATCTTTTATTTCTATTAGTCCATACCTTTTAAACTCTATTGAGCTACTTGAAATTTTAGGTCCTAATGCTATTTGAAGTATAATTTCAACTGTTTTTGACAGATGGTATTTTACAGACCAGTATCCTCCTGCCAGAATTAAAAGGAGGGAAAGTCCAGTTATGATTTTCTTCTTATTATTCTTGTAAAATTCTTTCATTTCCTCCTCCTATACCTTATAGAGGTCTTTTTAACGGTATTCCTGCTCTTCTTGGATATTTTTTATCATTAGACGCAGTTTTTTTTATCCTTATAACCACCCTTGAATCTTTTGAAAAAGGTAACTGTAAATTATATGTTTCAGTTATTTCACTTTTAAGTATATTTAAAGCATTTTCAGCTTCAATTTCTTCTCCAGTTCCTTCCATTTTTTGTGATAAAAACTCTCCACTTACTTTTAAAAAAGGAATAATATATTCAAGAATAGTTCCAAGTTTAGATACTCCCCTACATAATCCTAAGTCATACGTTTCTCTATTTTCATCATTTATATAATCTTCTGCTCTTGAAGTTACTACAGTAACATTATGTAATTCAAGTCTTTCTTTTACCAAATCAAGAAATTTAGTCTTCTTTCCAATAGAATCCATTAATGTAAATTCTATGTTAGGATTGAATATTGCTAATACCATTCCTGGAAATCCTGCCCCTGTTCCAATATCTATGGCTTTTTTAAACTCCTTTTTTATAAGATTTTGAAGTAAAAGAGAATCTAAAAAATGTTTTTCAATTATACTTTTTTCATCTCTCAAAGCTGTAAGATTAGTATGTGCATTATATTCTGTCAATAATTTTAAATATTTTATAAGATTATTTATTTTTTCATCTGTATATTCAATATTTAATTTTTTTATTCCTTCTAATAGGAACTCTCTCATAATTAGTTACCTCTCGCTTTTAAATATATTAACAATACTTGAATATCTGCTGGTGAAACTCCCGATATTCTTGAAGCCTGACCTATATTATAAGGTCTTACAGCTTTAAGTTTATCTTTTGCTTCTTTAGGTATATTTTCTAAAGAATCATAATCTAAATCTTCAGGAAGTCTTTTATTTTCCAAACTTTTATGTTTTTCTATCATTTTCATTGATCTCTCTATATACCCCGAATATTTTACTTGTACCTCTACCTGATATTCAGTATCCTTAGAATAATCACCTAATTCCAAATCAGAAAGTTCTGCTATATATTTTATATCAGAATATTTTACATCTGGTCTTCTTAAAAGTTCAAAATATGTTGTCCCATCTTTTAATTCAGCCTCTCCACATTTTCTTAAAACTTCATTTACTCTTGGATTACTAGGTCCCACATAATTTTCTTTTAATTTTTCTTTTATTAGTTCTACATCTTTTTCTTTTTGTACCACTCTCAAATATTCTTCTTCAGGTAAAAGTCCAACTTCATATCCAATTTTTGATAATCTTAAATCTGCATTATCTTCTCTTAAAGCTAGTCTATATTCACTTCTTGCTGTGAACATTCTATATGGCTCATTAGTTCCTTTTGATACTAAATCATCTACAAGAGTTCCTATGTATGAATCTGCTCTATCAAGTATTATAGGTTCTTTTCCCTGTAATTTTCTAACAGCATTTATTCCAGCTAAGAGTCCTTGTGCACCTGCTTCCTCATAACCAGAAGTCCCATTTATTTGTCCAGCTAAAAACAAATTCTCTATAGTCTTGCTCTCAAGAGTATATTTTATTTCTTGAGGTGGAACATAGTCATATTCTATCGCATATGCATATCTCATAATATGAGCATTTTCAAGTCCAGATATATTTCTTACCATTCCATCTTGTACATCTGTTGGAAGAGAAGAAGAAAGTCCTCCTAAATATATTTCTGTAGTTTCATATCCTTCTCTTTCAAGAAAAAGATGATGTTGATTTTTATCTCCATATCTAAAAACTTTATCCTCAATAGAAGGACAATACCTTGGTCCAGTTCCATGTATAGTTCCATTAAATAATGGAGATCTATCTTTATTATTTTTTATTATTTCATGAACAATTTCATTTGTATGTGCAATATAACATGATATCTGTTTTCTTCCTATTAACTCTTCATCTGGTGTTCTTGTAGAAAACTTTAAAATATCTTCAGTTTCTCCAGGTTGTTCTTCAACTTTTGAAAAATCTATTGTTCTGGCATCTATTCTTGAGGGAGTTCCTGTTTTAAATCTAGCTAATTTTAATCCTGCTTTTTCTAATGATAATGGTAAATCATCTGAAGAAAGCTCTCCCATTCTTCCACCACTGAAATGTTTATCTCCAATATGAATAAGTCCTCTTAAAAAAGTTCCAGTAGCTATTATTACAAATTTTGCTCTATATTCTACCCCTTCTCTAGTTTTTATTCCAACGACTTTTCCATTTTCAATTATAATATCAGTTACCATTCCTTGAATAGCACTTAAATTATCGCAATTTTCAATAGTTTTCTTCATTTCTTTGCTGTATCTTATTTTATCTGCTTGAGCTCTCAGCGATCTTACAGCAGGTCCTTTTTTGGTATTAAGTACTCTTATCTGGATATAAGTTTTATCAATATTTCTCCCCATTTCTCCACCTAAAGCATCTATTTCTCTAATAAGATGCGATTTTGCTGGTCCTCCAAGAGATGGATTACATGACATTACTCCTATATTATCCAAAGTTATAGTAAAAATAGCTGTTTGGGCTCCCATTCTAGCAGCAGCTAAAGCAGCTTCACATCCTGCATGTCCTGCTCCTACCACAATGACATCAAAGTTTTGCATTTGGTCCTCCTAAAATATATAAATTAAATTATTTTAAATTCTCTAAATAATCAGCAGTTTTGTTGTCTGTTATAACCAACAAGACATCTCCTTTCTCTATTAAAGTATCTGCTGAAAGATTTGGCTTAAATGATTGATCCTCTTTTTTTATACCGACCACATTTACATTATATTTTTTTCTAATATCTAATTCTACCATAGTTTTTCCCCAGAAAACAGATGGAGCTTTTACTTCCAGTAATAAAAATTCAGAAGAAAATCTTAAATGTTCTATCATATTGGGTTCCATAGCTAACTGAGCTACCCTTCTTCCCATATATTCTTCTGGGTAAATAACTTTTGTTGCTCCTATTTTAGCCAAAACTTTCCCATGACTTTTACTTACAGCTTTAGCTATTATTTTTTCTATTCCAAGTTCTTTTAAATTAAGAGTTATCATTATACTTGGTTCAATATCTCCAGTGCATACAAAGGCTATATCATAGTTACTCACTCCTAATTCCTTTAAACTTTTAACATCAGTTGCATCCATCACTACTGCATTATCTACAATATTACTATTTATAGCTTCTTGTACAAGTTCTTCATCTATGTCCAATGCAAGAACTTCTTCATTAGACTCATATAAAGTTTGTGCCACACTTGTTCCAAATCTCCCAAGTCCTATGACTAAATACTGTTTCATCATTTCCTCCATTTATTCATTCTTAACTATCCAACTAAAATATTTTCTTTTGGATATTTAGATAAGGCTTTTTTCTTTGTTTCCCCAATGGCTAAAGCAAATGTCATTGGTCCTAATCTTCCTACAAACATAGTAAATATCAAAAGAAGTTTTGAAAATGTACTTAGATCTGGAGTTATTCCTAAGGTTAACCCTACAGTTCCAAAAGCTGAAATAACTTCAAATACTATTTCTTCTGGGCTAAAATTTTCTGCAATAAGCATAAGCATTATCACAATACTTACATAAGTTATTGCAAGAACTAATATTGCCAATGCTCTGTTCATTATTTCCCAATCAAGCCTTCTATTAAATATTTCTACATTCTCTTTCTTTTTTACTATTCCTATTACATAAAATAATATTACTCCAAAGGTTGTAGTTTTTATTCCTCCACCTGTCGAACCTGGTGAAGCTCCTATAAACATTAAAATACAACACATAAAAATAGTAGAATTTCTAAGTTCTCCCAATGGAATTGTATTAAAACCTGCTGTTCTCAATGTGACACTTTGAAAATATGAAGCCAAAATTTTCTGAATAAAATTCAAATCTCCTAAAGTTGCTGAATTTGAATATTCTAATATAAAAAATAGAATCATTCCCCCAAAAGTTAAAATCATAGATATTATAATAGCAACCTTCGATGTTAGATTAAATCTATCTATTCCTCTTCTTATAACCATAATAACTGAAGTAATTACAGCAAATCCTATTCCTCCAAGGGTTATTAAATAACCAATAGTGAGATTTATGATTGGATTCGCTTTATATGCTTCTAGATTATTAGAAAAAAGAGAAAAGCCAGCATTACAAAATGCTGAAATCGAATGAAATATTCCATAAAATACTGCTTTGTTTATTGGCATTTCTTTGGCAAATTCCCATGTAAGAATAATTGCTCCAATACTTTCTATAATAAAAACTGTAAGAAGAAGTTTTTTTATAAAACTTGATATCTCTCCACTACTATCTGCATTTCTTTCCTCTTTTAAAAGCTCCCTCTCATAAAATGTCATTCTTTTCCCCATTGCTAAAAATAGAATTGAAGAGAATGTCATTACCCCCAATCCACCTAGTTGGATAAAAAATATTATTACTAAATCTCCTGCTGGACTAAATACTTTGCTTACATCTACTACTGTTAGTCCCGTTACACATACTGCTGATACAATTGTGAATAGAGAAGATAAAAAACTCAACTTTTCTCCTTCTTTTAGTGAAAAAGGCATCATTAAAATAAATGTTCCTAATAATATTGCAAATAAAAATCCTAATATCAATTTTCTTGATGGTGATAACTTTTTAAAATAATCTATATTCATAATCATGCCTCACAATTCCATTCTATAATTTATTTTTATAAACTTTTTCCCATATCTTATTAATTATACATTATTTTATTCTCCCTTTCAATCTTAAAAAAACTACTTTGCAAAATAATATAAAATTAAAAGAACCTGCTCCTAATTATACTTTAGGCTCAGGTTCTTATTTTCTTTTTTTATTTTTCTTCAAAATTCATTTTTACTAAATTTTCAGCTATTTTTACAATGAGATCTCTTGCTTTTTCCATTGATTGAATACACACATATTCATACTTCCCGTGGAAATTATGCCCACCTGTAAAAAGATTTGGACATGGAAGTCCTTTATAAGAAAGTCTTGCTCCATCTGTTCCTCCTCTTATAGGTTTAATACAAGGCTTAATATTAAGCTCTTCCATAGATTTATGTGCAAGATCTATTATATACATTACTGGTTCTATTTTTTCTTTCATATTATAATAGCTGTCTTTCACTTCTATTTCTATTTCTGCATCTTTATATTTTCTAGATAGATATTGTACAGCATCTTTTATAAGAATTTTTTTCTCATTAAATTTTTTCATTGAATGATCTCTAATTATATAATTCATTGATGTATCTTCAACAGTCCCTTTCATATCATTCAGCAAAAAGAATCCCTCATAATTCTCAGTGTACTCTGGTCTTTGCTCCACTGGAAGCATAGAATTTAATTCCATTCCTATCAAAATTGAATTTATCATGCTATTCTTAGCTGTTCCTGGATGAATATCTCTTCCTTTGATTCTAATCACTGCTGAAGCAGCATTAAAGTTTTCATATTCTAGCTCTCCTAATTCTCCACCATCTACTGTATAAGCAAACTTACAATCAAATTTCTTCACATCAAAAAGGTTTGCTCCTCTTCCAATTTCCTCATCTGGTGTAAATCCTATTTTTATCTTTCCATGTTTAATCTCAGGATGCTCTTTTAAATATTTTATAGCTTCAATTATTTCAACTATTCCAGCTTTATCATCTGCTCCTAATAGAGTTTTTCCATCTGTAACAATAAGATCCTGTCCTATATAATTTTTTAAATGTTCAAAATCTCTTGGAGAAAGGACTATTTCTAAATCTTTATTTAAAATGATATCCTCTCCATCATAATTTTTTACAATTCTTGGATTAACTCCTCTTCCATTGTAAGTAGGTGCAGTATCCATATGTGCTATAAATCCAATAGTTGGAATATCTAAATCACAATTTGCTGGAAGTGCAGCCATTACATATCCATTTTCATCTAATGATATTTCTTCAAGACCTAATTCTTTCAAATCCTCTACTATTACTTTTGCTAAATTCAATTGTATATCACTACTTGGACATACATTACTCGAAGGATCTGAATCTGTATCAATCTTTACATATTTTAAAAATCTTTCAACAAAATTATTCATCAATAACAACCCCTTATGCAGTTTTAGTATCTATATTTTAGTACTTTTTTAAAATTATTTCAATCTCTATTTCCCTTTTATTTTTCACTTGCTAATATTAACTCTTCTTCTCTTAAAATTTGTAACTGTTTTAACTGTTTCATTTCCCTTTTTATCAAAACAAATGTTAACAGTGTTGCAATAAAATCAGAAGTTGGAGCTGCAAACCATATTCCAGTTAATCCAAACATTTTAGACATTATTATTATACAAGGAATTAAAACTATTATCTGTCTTGAAAGACTTATAAAAAGACTTAATTTAGGCTTTCCTACTGCCTGAAAATATACAGAAGATATTATCTGAAATCCTATTATAGGAAACATAATTGTATTTATTCTAAGCCCATATGCTGCTATATCTAACAATGCTTTTTCCCTTGTAAATATAAATATAAAATATTTTGATAAAAATTGAATAGTCAAAAAATCTATCATGCATATTATAGAAGCACCAAGTATAGCTTTACGAAGTGCTTCTCTTACTCTTGAATAAAGCTTTGCTCCATAGTTATATCCTAATATCGGCTGAACTCCTTGGTTTATTCCAAATATAGGCATAGCAAGAAATATAGTTATTGCCTGAATAATTGCCATTGCACCAATTGAATTATCTCCACCATATACTTTCAATGTACTATTAAAGGTATAATTTACTAAGCTTGATCCCATCTGCAATGCGAATGGTGATGAACCTAAGGCCATTATATTTTTGATTTTTTCCCACTGAAGTTTCATATTTTTAAAATGTAACTTAAGTCCACTAAAACTTGATTTAAAATAAAAGATAGTCCAAGCAGCTGAAATATACTGTGAAATAATTGTAGCCCATGCTGCCCCTGATACCCCCATATCCATTCCAAATATAAAAATAGGGTCAAGTACAATATTTATTATAGCTCCTATTAATAATGTAACCATTGACATTTTTGGGTTTCCATCTGACCTAATAGCAGCATTAGCTACATATCCAATTATTGTAGCTGGAAATCCATAAGCTACTATCCACAAATATTCTCTTGTATATCTACTTGTATTTTCACTTCCTCCTAATACTGCAACTAATTTATCCATATATAATAATACAAATATTGCTATTATTAATGAAATAACTATCCCATATCCTATTCCATTTCCTAAATATTTTTCAGCTTCATCTTTTTGCTTCCTACCAAGACTCAAAGATATATTTGTTGCTCCTCCTAATCCTATTAAAACAGCAAAAGCAAATACAAAAATTGTGACTGGGAAAGTTAATCCTACTCCAGCTATTGCAAAGTGTCCTACATCTTTTATATTCCCAATATATATTCTATCAACTATGCTGTATAAAGCATTTACAAGCATTCCTATTATAGCTGGAAGTGAAAATTGTACTAAAAGCTTTGTGATTTTTTCCGTTCCCATAAATTGGTGTTTATTTTTCATTTGTTCCTCCTAAAAACTTTCCTGTTACTTTTTAAATTTTACCATTTTTCTAAAAGTTTTGACATTATCCTTTTCAATGTATCTATTTCATCTTTTTCAAGTATTTGCTCTACTTTTTTATGAAAAATTTGTGATACATCAAAAATAACTCCTATTACTTCTTTAGCCTTTTCTTCCAATTCCAAATACATAACCCTTCGATCTTCAGAACAAACTCTTTTTCTTACATACCCTTTTTTCTCTAACTTATTTACAAGTATAGTCACAGTTGACTTATCTTTTGATATTTTTTCTGTTATTTCTTTCATAGAAAGAGTTTTAAAGACATATAACACTATAATTATCCTTATATGAGAATATCCTAAATCGGTTATTCCCTTTTTTCTTAATTCTTCATCCATAAAAATTCTACTTTTATGGTGGGCTCTGGACAGATAACTGTACAAAGAATTTCCAAAAGCTTCATTTTTCATATTTCATCACCTATCCTTTAATTTAACACAAAATTAGTTTTATGTCAAACTATTATTTGTATCTATGATTTGAAATATTCTTGTCAAGTGGAATATTAAATGATATTTTAAGAAATATTCATTTTTATTATATTTTGATTAAAAATATGATATAATTCACTCTATACAACAATTTAATTTTTTAAAGAGGTAATTTTAATGAAAATAGCTATTATAGGAGCTCCTGACTCTGTTGAGAAAATATATGGTATTCTTTCTTCTGAATACAAGGAAGTTAAATTTTTTAAATATCCAAAAGAAAAAATTGAGGAAATGATTCCTCTTATTCAAAATTTAGAAAATGATATAGATGGAATATACCTTACAGGAATTGGAATTTATTCATCTCTTAATCTCAAAACTGACCTCTCTAACAAAGCTATTGTTTATACCAAAAGAGGTGAAATGGGAATAATCAAAGCTTTTTTACATCTCCAAAAAGATTATGACTTCATAGATAATTTAAAAATAGGTATAGATCTTATTGAGGAAAAAATGTTAAAAGATGTTTTTGAAGAGTATGAAATTAAAATAAAAAATTACTACCTTCAAGAATATGAATATTCTAAAACTGAAGAAGAATATCTTAAAAATTATCTTGAAAAATTAAAATCAAAAGAAATAGACTGCGTTATTACAGCTTTTGGATATATTTATTATTATTTAAAAAGACTCAATGTTCCAGTTTATAGATTACAGGCAACTAACACTGAAATAAAATTAGAATTTAAAAAGTTAGAATTCATGGCAAAAATAAAAGAACTTGAAAAAACAGGGATTGGTGTCCAAATAATTAAACTTATTAAAAAAAATATTTCAGAACTTACTCAAAAGACTTTACAAAATAAAAATAGCTTTGAAACGCAATTATTAGAATATGCTAAAGAAATTCAAGGGAATATACAATTTCTTGGAAATGAAGAATATTATATTTTAGCCAATAAAGGACTTTTACTAGAAAAAGAAAGCTTAAAAATAATTACTTCCCTTATTAAAAACACTGCTAAAAAAGATTTCTATGTAGGAATAGGGATTGGTGAAGGGCAAACTATTCTGCAAGCTGAAGTCAATGGAAGAAAAGCTTTAAAATTAAGTCTTTTAAAAAGCAAAAACGAGATATACTTCTATGATGGAAAAAATATTTCTGGTCCTTTATTAACAGATAACACACTTCAATATAGCGATTCTGTTACAAAAGATATTTTTGAACTTTCTAAAAAGATAGGTATCAGTTCTACCTATTTAGAAAAATTAAAATCGATTAAAAAAAATACAATAAAAATACTTTCTCTAGCAAAGAACTTGCTGGAATATTTGAAATTAGTGAAAGAAGTGTCAATCGCATACTGAAAAAAATCATTGAAAATGGTTATGGAGAAGAGGCTGAATTTGAAAATACTCCTGGTGCAGGTAGACCTAGAAGAAAAATCAAATTCAATTTTTAAAAGTATAAATTTGAAAGTAATTGTTCTTAATAAAAACAATTACTTTTTTTATTGAAAAAAATACATTGACAAATATTAAAAAAAATTGTATAAACTATTTAGTTAAAAAATTAAAGACATATTAAAGACAAGTCTTTAATATCTGAGGGAGGATTTTATGACACAAGGAAGTGTTAAAAGCACAAAAATGACAACTTTTATCAAAACTGTAGAAAGAGTAGGAAATAAATTACCTGATCCATTTATTCTATTTGGATTGTTTGCTATTTTCACTTTAATTATATCTCTTATTTTATCAAAAATGGGAGTAGAAGCTTCTTTTATGGAAAAAGGAACTGAATCTCTTACTGTAGTAAAAATCGAAAACTTACTTACTTTTAATAAATTAAGACAAGTTGTTTCTGATTTTCCTACTACTTATGTAAATTTTCCATCTTTAAAACTTGTTCTCATAATGATGATGGCTATTGGGGTAGTTGAAGAAACTGGATTTTTTGACTCTGTCATGAGAAAATATTTGCTAAAAGCTCCTAAAAGTGTAATAACTGCTGTATTTATTTTTGCATGTGTAAATGCTAATGTTATGTCAGATGCTGGAGTTATACTTACACTTACATTAGGTGGAGTAGTTTTTGCTTCAATAGGTAGGAGCCCTATTCTTGGAATAATGCTTGGATATGCAGCTTGTAATGGAGGATATTGTGCCAGCCTTTTAGTTGCAGGTGCAGATGCACTTGTAGCAGGAATAACTGAACAAGTTGCTGTAGATGCAGGTTTCCATTTAGATATTAATCCTTTATGCAACTACTATTTTATGGCTGCTGCTACAGTAGTTCTTACTGTTGTTCTAACAATATTCACTGAAAAATTTATAATAAAACTTTTTCCAGAAGAAGAAGTTGCTGATGATTCTATGTTAAAAAAATATGAACTTTCTGATTTAGAAAATAGAGGATTAAAATTTGGAATGTATGGTTTTCTTTCTTTTGTAGTTATTATGCTTGTTTTAACTCTACCATCAGGAGCTTTTTTCAGAAATTCTATTGGTGGATTTTTGCCAAAATCACCTTTACTTTCCTCTATTGTTGTTATTTTATTTTTCTTATTTCTTTTCATAGGGGTTAGCTATGGAGTAGGAATCAAAAAAATAACTAGTGGAAGAGATGTTTCTAAACTTCTTCAAGCTGGAGCAAAAAAATCTGCTCCATTAATGGTTACTTTTCTTACTTGTGCTTTATTTATGGATCTTTTAAATAAAAGTAATATCCTTAGGATAATAGCTATAAAAATGGCTGAACTTATTAAAGCTGCAAATGTAGGGCCTTTATTTCTTCTTATTTTAGTAATTGTTCTTACTGCTATGATGAATCCATTTATGACTTCTGCATCTACAAAATGGATATTATTAGCTCCTATGGTAGTTCCTGTATTTGGAATGATTGGAGTTAATCCAGCCTATGCACAACTTGCTTATAGAATTGGTGACTCAGCAACTAATATAATTTCACCTTTACATCCAGCAATAACTGTTATCATTGGTCTTATGGCTCAATATAATTCTGAAAAAGAGAAGAAGACAGGGAAAAAAGTAGATGAAGCTGGTTTTGGAACTATTTTTTCCTTAACTCTTCCTTATTCTATAGTTATTCTTTTAACTCTTACTACACTTATGATTATTTGGTATATTTTAAGACTACCTATTGGTTTAGGTGTTTCTACATTCATATAATTTAATTACTAAAAATTTAAAATATTATATAATTAACAAAGGAGATAAAATGGAAAATTTAAATCACATGATCTATGCCAACCATTCTGTATTATGGTTAATTTGCTCAGTTGGAATTATAATAGTTTTAATCCAATCTGCTCTAATTATTAAAAAGTCTATCCAAGCTGGAAAAGATATGGGAATTCCTAAAGAACGAATGAATAGAGGAATAAAAACTGCTGCTATTGCAAGTATTGGACCTGCTCTTGGGGTTGTTGGAAGCCTTTTAGCTCTTCTTGTCACAATGGGTTCTCCTATTTCTGCTCTTAGACTTAGTGTTATTGGAGGTTCTAATTTTGAAGCTATGGCTGCTAACTTTGGTGCTCAAGCTATGGGATCAGAACTTTCTACACATATGACACCTCTTGTATTCACAAATGCACTTTGGGCAATGGCATTAGGATCTATGGGTTGGATTATATTTGTCTTTCTTTTTGCACATAAAATGGATAAAGTAAATGGTCTTCTTACTAGTGGAAGAAAAGCTCTTCTTCCTGCTGTAGGTCTTGGAGCTATGCTTGGTTCTTTTGCTTATTTCAATATAGGAAATTATCTAAAAATTACAACTAATCCTGATATTACTTTATCAGCTATTTCTGGACTTATTATAATGGTTATTTGCTTAAAAGTAGGAGAAAAATTTAGTTGGTTAAAAGAATGGGCTTTAACTATTGCAATGTTTGGAGGAGCTATAATAGCTACAATAGTATTTTAAAAAATAATTAGGAGGAAATTTAAGTGAGTATTTATGATAACTATATTGAAAGTATAACAAAAATTGGTAGATCAACAATGATTTTAGGTTTAGTAGCAACTCTACTTCCACCTTTAGTAATGACATTTTATTTTGGTTTTAATCCTGGTATTACTGCTATAATGGCTGGAGCTATTTCACAAATGTCTGTTTCTGGTGCTTTTTATTTCAGTGAACCTATCAGCTATTATCCAATAGTTGGTAGAGCTGGTCTTTATATGGGATTTTTATCAGGAAATCTTGTTAATATGAGAATACCTGCTGCAATAGCCTCACAAGAAGCTGCTGAGTATGAATCAGGTACTGAAGAAGGAGCTATTATGGGAACTATTGGTATTGGAGTTTCTATTTGGATAGGAATAGTATTTTTACTTCTTTCAGTTTTTGCTGGACAAACTCTTTTGTCAAAGTTACCTGTTTCTTTTATGACTATGCTTAGTTTAATTATTCCAGCATTATTTGGAGGAGTTTTTGCACAATTTGCTGTAAAGTCACCCAAAACTGCAATATTTGCTCTAGTAATATCTCTTATCATGACAAAATTAGTGGCTCTTATTCCAGGAAATCCATCATTTATAGTAACATTGGTATCTGTATTCTCTACAATAACTTTTGCAAAAAAATTAATGGATAAAGAACTTTCTAAAAAATCTGTAAAATAAGGAGAACAAAATGAATAAAGAAAGAATGATAGAAAATTTCTTAGAAATGGTAAAAATACATTCTCCTTCTAATAATGAAGGACTATATGCTGAATATTTAATAAAACTTTTAAAAGAACTTGATGGCGAAATATATCTAGATAATGGATATAAAAACTATGGTGGAAATGCTCCAGTTATTTTTGCAAAATTTAAAGGTAATTTAGCTGGAAATGGAGTAACTTTAGCTGCTCATATGGATGTAATAGAACCTTCTCTTGGTGTGAATCCAATAATAGAAAACAATATAATAAAAACTGATGGAACTACTACTTTGGGAGGAGATGACAAAGCTGGAATAGCTAGTATCATTGAAGTCCTAAGAACTATTAAGGAAAATAAATTAGAGCATAGAGATATTTTTGTACTGTTAACACCTTGTGAAGAAGCTGGTATGCTTGGTGCTAAAAATATAGATTGGTCTTCTGTTCCTGCTACTATGAAACCAGCCATGAATATGCTTGTTATTGATAATGCTGGTAAAGCTGGACTTATTGCTCATACAGCTCCTAGTAAATATGGAATTACTTTTACATTTACTGGAAAAAAAGCTCATGCTGGAATTGAACCTGAAAAAGGAATTAATGCTATATGTATGGCTGCTCATGCTATATCTAATATGAAAATAGGACGTATTGATGAATTTACTACTTCTAATATAGGAAGTATCAATTCTGATTTTCCAACTAATGTAGTTTCTGATTGTTGTATATTTACTGCTGAATTAAGAGGTCATTCAGAAGAAAAAATTATTGAAATGTTAAATAATTATGAAGAAGCTTGTAAAAATGCTGCACTCTTATTTGGTGGAGAGTATACTATGGAAAAAAGTCATGATTATCCAGCTCTTAAACCAAAAGATGATTTGAAATTTGCTAAAGAATTTGCTAAAATTTATGAAGAGATTGGTATTGATTCAGAATTAAAAATAATTGGTGGTGGATCTGACAGTAATATTCTAGCAAAAGAAGGTTTCAATTCTATAATCATTGGTGTTGGAATGTATAATGTTCATACAGTTAATGAATATCTTGTTACTGATGATTTATTTAAAACTACAGAGGCTATTTTGAAATATATTACAAAATAAAGCCTCAGAGGAGAAGAGAGTCATTATGAATAAAAATGAATTAAAAGAAAGAGTAGTTGCTGCTATTGAAGAAAATAAGGATATAATAATAGCTGCTGGAAGAAAAATATATTCAAATCCTGAATTTGGATATAAAGAATTTGAAACAACAAAAACTGTAAGTGACTTTTTCAAAAATGAGCTTGGATTAGAAGTTGAAGAAAAAATAGCTTACACAGGATGCAGAGCTAGAATAAATGAAGACAAATCTGGACCTAAAGTTGCCATTCTTGGAGAACTTGATGGAATTTCTTGTTCTGAACACCCAGATGCCAATAGCATTGGAGCTTCTCACACTTGTGGGCATAATGTTCAAATTGCTGGTATGCTTGGAGCTGCAGTAGGACTTATCAAGTCAGGTGTTTTCAAAGAACTTGATGGTAAAGTAGATTTTATTGCGACTCCTGCTGAAGAATTCATCGAACTTGCTTATAGAAGTAAATTAAAAGCTGATGGACATATCAAATATTTTGGTGGAAAACAAGAACTTATCAGAAAAGGAGCCTTTGACGATGTAGATATGAGTATAATGTTCCATGTACTTGATACTGGAGATAAAAAGGTACTTGTAGGTCCTGAAAGCAATGGATTTATCGGAAAAGAAGTTAAGTTTATTGGAAAGGAAGCTCACGCAGGTTCTGCTCCATACGAAGGCATAAATGCTTTAAATGCAGCTATGCTTGCTATTAATAATGTAAATGCTCAAAGAGAAACTTTTAAAGAAGCTGATAGAGTAAGATTCCATCCAATTATTACAAAAGGGGGAGATATTGTTAATGTTGTTCCTGCTGATGTAAGAATGGAATCATATGTAAGAGCTAGAACTATTGATAGTATGATTGATGCTAACAAAAAAGTAAATAGAGCTCTTATCGCTGGAGCTATGGCTGTCGGAGCTGAAATAGAAATAACTGAGCTTCCAGGATATCTTCCTATTTTAAAACATAATGATATGGAAAAAGTTTTAAGAGAAAATCTTCACTTTATAGGTCTTAAAGATGAAGATATTATAGATGGTGGTGATTTTACTGGTTCATTTGATTTCGGTGATGTATCTCATATTATTCCTACTCTTCACCCTATGTTTGGTGGAATAAAAGGAGCTCTTCATACTAGAGGTTATTCTATTGTCGATGAAGAATATGCTTACCTTGCACCAGCTAAATCTATGGCTCTTACAGTAGTAGATCTTCTATTCAACAATGCAGAAACTGGCAAAGAAATTCTTAAAAATTTCAAACCTGTTATGACAAAAGATGAATATCTTGCTTTCATGGAATCTAATGATAAAACTATAAAAGCTTAATTTTTTTTAATAGTAAAAATGAGGCGAATCATAAGAAATTATGACTCCCCTCATTTTTTATTTCTCCATATTTTTACACATTTCAATAAAAGATATTGCAGATGAACTTAAATATTTATTTTTGTGATGAATAATATTGAATTTTCTTACAAACTTTATGTTTTTTATCCTTACTCTTGATACAATTTTTTTCTCAAGCTCCTCTTTTACAAGATAATAAGGTAATACTGCTATCCCTATATTCTGCTGTACAGCAATTACCAAAGCTCTTGTACTAATACTTTCCCATAATGGCTCTATAGTTATCCCTCTTGAAAAAAGAATACTGTCAAATAATTCCCTTGTTCCACTCCCTCTTTCCCTCAAAAGAAAATTTTGATTCTTTATTTCTTCTAAAGATACAGTTTCTTTTTGAGCCAATGGATTCTTAGGACTGCATATTATTACAAGTTTATCATCTAAAATAGGATCGCTTATTATATTTTCCGAATGAATAATTCCATCAATTATAGCCAAATCCAATTCATTTGTCAGTAATTTATTTTCTATTACTTTTGAATTTTCTATATATACATTTATTTTTATTCCTGGACGTATCTCAGCAAATTTTTCAACATATTTTGGCATAAAATATGTTCCAGTAGCAATAGTTGCTCCTATCTTTAAGTTATTAACTAAATCATGACATTTTAATTCTTTTTCCATCTCATCAAAAAGAGAGGTTATGTGTGAAGCATAACTTAAAAATTTTTTTCCTGGTTCTGTTATATAAAGTCTTTTAGATATTCTATCAAAAAGCTTTATTCCATAATATTCTTCCAATTCTTTTATAGCTAAACTTGCAGCTGGCTGAGCTATAAATAGTTCTTTAGCTGCCATAGTTACATTATTATACTTACACACTGCTAAAAAAATTCTAATATGTCTTAATGTCACAATCATCACTTCCTTTATCATATAAAAAAAATTATATACTTTATAATATTATATTATTTTTTTATAATTAAACAAGTTATATAATAAGTGTATAAAATTAAAAAGAAATATTAGAAAAAATGGAGGTAAATTATGGAAAAGTTAACTTTACAGAAAAAAAGCTATTGGAAACTTTTTACAACCATGCTTTACCTTAGTGCATTTACATTTGGGGGAGGATTTGTTATTGTTTCTCTTATGAGAAAAAAATTTGTAAAAGAATATCATTGGATAGAAGAAAAAGAGATATTGAATCTTATAGCTATTGCTCAATCATCACCTGGTTCACTATCTATTAATATATCTATCCTAGTCGGATACAAATTGGCAGGTATCCCAGGAGCGTTAATTTCTATAACAGCTACTGCTCTTCCACCACTTATTACATTATCAATAGTTTCACTATTTTATATCTCTTTTAAAGATAATGTAACAGTAAATGCCCTAATGAAAGGCATGCAAGCTGCTATTGCAGCAATTATTTTTGATGTAACATTTTCTCTTGCTAAAGATGTAGTAAAGAAAAAGGAATTAATCTTTAGTTTAATGACAATAGCTGTATTTATTGCAGTATACTTCTTTGAAATTAATATTATATTTATAGTTCTAATTTGTGGATTTATTGGTGCAATTTCTAGCAGCTATAAATTTAAAACTCAAAATCTTTAAAGAGAGGTGACACTTATGATATATTTAAACTTATTTATAAGTTTTTTCAAAATAGGATTATTTAGTATAGGAGGAGGATATGCAGCAATGCCTCTTATCAAATCTCAAGTCGTTGATTTACATCAATGGCTTACATTAAAAGAATTTACAGATATTATAACTATTGCTGAAATGACTCCAGGTTCTGTATCTTTAAATTGTGCTACATTTGTAGGAATACAAATAGCTGGAATAAAAGGGGCTCTTGTTGCAACTCTTGGCTGTATTACTCCCTCTTTTATTGTAGTGATGATTTTTACATTCCTTTATTTTAAATATGGAGATCTTAAAATCATCAAAGGAATTTTAAGAGGATTACGTCCTGCAGTAGTTGGACTTATAGCCTCTGCTGGAACTACAATAGCACTTATTGCATTTTTTGGTGATAAAATAAATATTCAAGAAAACCATATCAATTATATCTCTGTAGCAATTTTTCTTTGTGCTGTTATAGCTCTTAGAAAATTTAAAATAAATCCAATTTGTGTGATGCTTGTATCTGGAGTTTTTGGAATAGGTATATATGAATTTTTAGTTTAAAAAATGGCTGCCTGCTGGCAGCTTTTTTTGTTTTCCTCTTCTTTTTTTTAATTTTTAAGTTAATATATTTGATATGTCTTGTGCTTTAAAACTCTAATAAAATTAAAATGGTACTTGAAATGCAAATGTACTATTCTCTTTTTATCTACAGATATTTTTATTTCATTAAAATTTAATTATTATTCCTTTTATATGAAATCTCTTTAAAAGTTTGATATAGAAAACCTTCTAGGTAACTTTCTAAAACAATTGATATAATAAAAAACGATAAACTTTCACTAATTTTTGCAATTTTTATGAATTCTTCTATAGAAAAAGCTATCACTAAAAAATCTATAGCTCTTCCTACAATAAAACTAACGATTACATAACAAAAAAAATATTTTAGTTTAAAAAACTTATCTTTTTGTTTGTAAAAAAAGAAAATTATATAACAAATAATATTCATATAATTTACTATCTTACTTGTATCTATATCAAAATTTATATATGATAATCCATATAATATTCCATATAAGAATATAAAAAGTGCTAAAATAATAATTGAATTTATTCTCACCCAAAATACAAACTTATCAATTTTTTTAAACATAAATCCCTCCCAAAGATTGACAAACTTTATTTATGTAATATCCCATTTCAATAAAAACTTCTACTATTAAAATAAATTTAGCATTTTTTCATAAATTCAAACCAATTTTTATATTCCTGTTTATGTATACTATCTTTTAAAAAAACAAAATTAAATTCTCTCTCAGCATGAAAATTTTTCAATTTTATTACTGTAATTTCTCCCTTTTTAATTTCTTCTTCAATCGCTGTTTTATATATAAAAGTTATACCTGCATTATTTTTACCATTTCTTTTATTATTTTTATATTTTCTATTTCATATTTTTATTAAAATCATTAATAGAAAGATTATTATCATATAATATTTTTTCAAAAATATCTCTGCTTCCAGATCCTTTTCTCTAACTATTATTCTTTCTTCTAAAAGGTCCTCAAATGTAAATTCTCCTTGAGAAAATCTATTTTTATTAGAACATACTGCAACAAACTCTTCTTTTGAAAAAAGAAATGAATCATATTTAGTTTTTTCAAAAAATCCCTCTACTAAAAGAAATTCTATATCTCCATTTTCTAATTTTTCTAATAATAATTTAGTATCTTTTACAGAAATGGATACATTTATCTCTGGATAATCTGAGGAAAGTTTTCTCAACACCTTTGGAATCACATATTCACCTATTGTAAGTGTTGCTCCAAAATTTAAAGTGTGATTATTTGATGAAAGATTTAATATTTTTTCTCTTACTTTTTCAGAGTCGGAATTCATTGCTACTAAATAACGATGCAGTAGTTTCCCATACTCCGTTAACGATAAAGTTCTTCCTGAATATAAAAATAATTTGTTTTTATAAAATTCTTCTAAAAATTTTATATGCTGAGTTACTGCTGGTTGTGTCATATGAAGTTTTTCAGCAGTTTTAGTATAACTCAATGTTTTACACAATTCCAGAAATGTATAAATCCTAAAGTCAAGCATTATATCCCTCCTAAAAAAATAGTTCAAAAGTTAAAAATTTAATTCCCTACTTTTGAACCACTTTTATGTTAATTATTTAAAATCCTCTTATCAAAATTGTAAATATTATTGATAAACCTAACAAAATATTATTCCTCCAATAGTAGAAAGAATACTCAAACCTATTTTTATTCCTAATGGTCTATCTGTAAGGAAATTATTTCTTACAAAATAAATATTAGCCACTGCAAATACTGCCCCTAAAGCTCCTCCTATTATTAAAAAGAAGAAAGAAGGTATTATAAAAAAATATGCTATCTTTGAATAATCTTCCATTACTTTTATTTTCTCTATTTTATCAATAACTATCATTGGAGAATTAAAAAAATTATCTGATATTTTTACTTCTCTTTCAATTCCATAATCATCAAACAACTTTGTTTTTCCCCATTTTAATTTAACAGGTTTTCCATTATATTTAAGTGTACTTTTTAGTCCAGAAATTTCCCAAGTTATTTTATTTTCTACAAAATGTGGATGCTCTACCTTAAATTCCATATTTACTCCCCCATTTTAGATATTTTAATTAACTACATGTACCTAATTTATATAAACTCTCTTTCATAATATGAACTTTCTTTTCTGGAAGAAGTATTGTTATTCTATCTCCAGCCTCTATTTTGGTATTTCCTTTTGGAATTATTTCATGTTCATTTCTGATGATAGCTACTACTAAAATATCTTCAGCCCATTTTATTTCGCATATTCTCTTTCCATCTAGTTCAGATTCACCTGTTACTGGGACAGTTATTATAGTTTTTTTACTAGGTTCCACTTTTTCACTAGGAACATCTTTTGCCATTTTTTCATAAAGAATCTCATAGATTGGTTCTAATCCTAATAAATCTGTTATATAATATGCTATCACAGAAACTGTTACAAGTGCAAGTAAATGATCAAAATTTCCTGTCATTTCTAGAATAAGAACTGCTCCTGTTATAGGAGCTCTTACTACTGCTACAAAATATCCTGCCATTCCTAATACCATGTAATGAGGTATAAATTCTGGACCTACACCTAATATATTAACCAACAGTATTCCATATATCTTTCCTAATATAGCTCCCAATACTAACATTGGAAGAAATATTCCTCCAGCAAAACCTGTTGCATATGATAGTGCTGTAAATAATAATTTTACAACAAATATAATAACAAGTAACTTTATAGTTCTATTTCCTCCTGCCATTTCTTCAACTAATTCATGTCCTCCACCTGTAACTTCTGGTAGAATAAAACATAAAATAAATGAAGTTGTCATAACAAAAGAAACTTTTGCCCATCTTGGTAATTTAGCTCCTTTATATATATCTTGAATTTTTACTAAAGTCATTGTAAATATTTTTCCAAAAAATGCTATAACTATACCAAAACAAACAAATAAACCAAATTGAAAATAAGGGTTTATTTCCTTAGGATAATTTACAGTTAGATTAAAAGCTGTCTGCATACCAAATATTCTTCTTCCTACAAAATCAGATGCAATACTAGCTAAAAAAGTACATATTAAAAGTTTAGAAGATATAAATTTATGCAGCTCTTCCAAACTAAACATAACTCCAGCTAAAGGTGCTCCAAAAGCTCCTGCTAATCCTGCACTTGCTCCACTTGTTACCAGATATTTCTTTTCAACAGAATCTCTCTTAAAGATTTTAGTAACTCCATATCCAATATAAGAACCCAGCTGTACAGAAGGTCCTTCTCTCCCTAGAGAAAGTCCACACCCAATTCCAAACAATCCCCCAATGAATTTTGCAATCAACTCTTGAAACCATTTCACATAATCAAGTTGCCTTAAAATTATTCCTTTTACTTGAGGTATACCACTACCAGATGTTTTAGGATATTTTTTTGCAATCAAATCCACTAACAAACCAATACCAATAAATCCTACCCATACCATAGCTAGAAACATTGGACTTTCCATATCTTCATGACTAAAAATACTTTCCCTAATATGGTTAGCATATCCTAATCCCCATCTATAAACGGAAACAATAAGACCTGTCATTATCCCAACACCTAAACAGAGCATATACAGTTTTCCGCTTCCCTTTTGTAATAATCTTAAATTATCTTCTGCAGTTTTTTCAGAATTCATAATGAAATCCTCCATAAGTATATTAATTTTACTTCTTATTTTATTCCTTTTTCTGATATAATACAATAATTTTTTTTAATTTTACAAAAAAAGAGAATGAGCAAAGATAGAAATTCATTCCATCTATATGTTCATTCTCTTCAAAATACTGCACATATATTATCCCAGATTTTTCTTAATCCAATCTTTTCCTTCTACCATTCTTGTTACAAGCATAGCTGCTACTGTATCTCCAGTTGCATTTATCATTGTAGCAGGTGGATCAACAAGATATCCAATTGTAGCTATTATAGGAAATGCTTCTGGTGGAAATCCATACATAGTTACTATCAACATCTCACCTATAAGTCCTCCACCTGGAACTCCTGACATTACTACTCCTCCAACTATTGAAAGAAGAATAGCACTTATATAAGTTCCTGCTCCAGTAAATGGAACACCAAATATCCCAAATAAAAATGATATCTTTAATATAGAGCTGAATACTGTTCCGTCCATATGAGCAGTTGCTCCTATTGGAAGTACTATCTCTCTTATATCCTTTGGAACTCCAATCTTTCCTGCTGCCTCTAAATTTACTGGAAGAGTAGCTATACTACTCTGAGTGGCAAGAGAAGTTATAGCTGGAGAAAGAAGATGCTTCAATGATTTTAGCCCAGCTTTCCCTCCAGCTACATATCCATACACTGGAAACATAAAAATAAAATACGCAAAACATAATGGATAATAAATTATCATAGCTCTTGTATATGAACCTATTAACTCTTTTCCATATTCTCCTACAAGTGCTGCAAAATAAGCTCCTAACCCTATTGGTGCATAATACATTAACAAATTTATCATCTTTAAAAATACTTCTGCTAGTGCATCTAGTCCATCAGCAATTTTTCTTCCCTTTTCTCCAACCATATTTACACATAAACCAAATACTATTGAAAATAAAATAAGTGGAAGCATATTTTTTCTTGAAATAAGTTCTGGAAAATCTGTAACAGTTATTGCTTTTACTATCTGATCTCCAGTCTGAAAAGGCTTTAATGCTTCTGCTGCTGGAATATTAAGATTTACTCCCTGAGCTGGAGGGAAAATATTCACCACAATTAATATTATTATTGCAGCTATAAATCCTGTTGAAACAAATACAAGTATTAAATTTTTAAGAATACTTTTTAATCTAGACATATCATTCATACTTGAAATTGAACTACTTATAGTTACCATTACTAATGGTACAACTATCGTAAACATTCCATTGATAAACAGATCTCCAAAAGGTTTAAATACTTTTGCCTTTTCTCCCATTACAGTTCCAATGATACTTCCCAAAATTATCGCCCCTATTAAAATAATAGAAAAACGATAGGCTTCCCATACACTTTTTTTCTTATTCAACTCTGCCATTTTAACACCTCACTATTTTATTTAAAATTTAATTTTTTCTATTTAGTGAATAATTCTAAAATTTTCCTTATTTATATATAAATTTAATATTTGTATTTTATAAATTATTTTTTTATCTTTAATTATAAAATTATGAATTTAATATTTTTTTACTTTAAAAACTCTCCATGACATATTGTTTCTGCTTTTCCAGACATAGTTATTTCATAATTCTCACCTATTTCTATAAAAAGCTCTCCTCCTTCAGCCAAAAGTTTTATCTTATTTTTCTTTATTTTTCCTAACTTATAAGCTAAAGCTGCTGTTGCACAACACCCAGTTCCACAACCAAGTGTTCTTCCTGCTCCTCTTTCCCATGTTTTTATCATAATAGTATCATTTGTTATTATTTTAGCAAAATTCACATTTGTTTTTTCAGGAAAAATATCATTTTTCTCCATAAGGCTTCCTATTTCATTTACATCATATTCATCAAAATTCTCTACAAAAATAGTTGTATGTGGAACTCCCATAAGTACACTTGAAAAAACTATTTTTTTATTTTCTATAAATATTTCTTCTTCTAAAATATTTTCTTTTTGTATAGTACAAGGAATTTCTTTTCCCCTAAAATCAATTTTTCCCATATCAACTTCAAGATATTCTATATTTCCTTCTATTCCTATATCAAGTTTAATATATTTTATTCCAGCATCTGTTTCTACTGAGAACTTTTCCTTTTTTACAATTCCATTATCATATATAAATTTTGCAAAACATCTTATTCCATTGCCACACATCTCTCCTCTTGAACCATCAGAATTATAATAATACATTTTAATATCTGCTTTTGAACTGCTTTCACAAAACATGAGTCCATCAGCTCCTATACCAAAATGTCTATCACATACTTTTTTGGCTGTTTCATTCCAATTAAGAGATTTTTCTATCATACCATTTACAAGAATAAAATCATTTCCTGCTGCCTGCATTTTTGAAAATTTCATTTTCTTACTCCTTTCTATTTTATACTGAAAATATAAAAATTGGTAATACTATTTATGAATTTTATTTTGCTCTTTTCCAAAAGTTGTATCATTGTCATATTACCAATCTAAATTATTTATTTTTTATTTTAATAACCTGTTAAGTATGCTATTATAACTGCTATTGCTCCAATAGACAACCATATCCCCATTAAAGGTCCCATCCATTTTATCCATTTTTCATATGGAATTTTTGCTATAGCTAAATAACTCATTAGCCCACTTGCTGTAGGATTTATATAATTTGTAAATCCATCTCCATATTGAAATGCTAAAACTGTTGTCTGTCTTGAAATCCCTAACAAATCTCCTAATGGTGCCATGATTGGCATTGTTGTTGCTGCTTGTCCTGAACCAGAAGGAATAAATATATTTGTAAATATTTGAGTTATATACATTAATACTACAGATATATATCCTGGAAGATGAGAAATAGCCTGTGATAATGAATGTAATATAGAATCTATTACTTGTCCTTGTTGTAAAACTACTAATACTGCATTGGCAATTCCAATAGACAAAGCTCCAAATAATACTCCTTTAGCCCCTTCTATAAAATTTTCAGCAGTTTTACTTGGTCCTATTCCACATACAAAACTTGATGATATTCCCATTAATAGAAATACACTGATAAGTTCATCTGTTCCCCAACCATATTTTAGAACTCCATAGATTATTGTTCCAAAACCTATAAAGAATATTCCTAAAACAATTTTTTGAGCTCCTGTAAGTTTTGGAAGAGCATCAAAATCAATACTAAAATTATCACTTTTTTCTAACTCTTTCACTACACTATTTTCCGGATTAGATTTTACTTTGTGAGCATACCTAATTATATAAGCACAAGTTACAATATAAAGAATTACATACACTACCACTCTATACCCCATTCCAGAATATATAGGAAGTTGCGATACCTGTTGAGCTACCCCAACTGTAAAAGGATTTACAAATCCTCCAACAAATCCAACTCCTGCTCCAAGAGCTACTATTGACATTCCTACCATGGCATCAAATCCAAGTGCTCTTGCCATTACTATCCCTAAAGGAACAAATGCGATAGCTTCTGTATTCATTCCTATTGTAACTCCTCCAATTGAAAATACAAATACCACAATTGGAATAAGAAGCATACTTTTATTTCTCAATAGAAGAGCTATTCTTGCTATTCCACCTTCAATAGCTCCTGTCTTTTGCATCATATTAAAAGAACCACACACTAGAAAAGTAAAAAATACAATTCCTGCTGAATTTTTTAATCCTTTTACAAATGCTGTAAAAAGGTTAGGCTGAGTCATTGAAAAAAACATTACAGGAGTATTTTCTACATACTGGAAAGTTGTAGGATCTATAACATTTCTACCTGATGCTGGATCCAAAACCCTTTGATACACTCCTGCTGGAACAAGATATGTTGCTATAAATGCAAGTAGCACAATACATGAAATTATTACATATGTATGGGGAATTTTCATTCCTTCAAAATATTTTTTTCTTCTTATTTCAGTTACTCCTGTCATTTCCGGCATTATTTCCCTCCAAAAAATTTATTTTTTATTAAAAGCTGAATATATATTTAATATCTGCATTTCTACTCCAATCATAAGTGCATCTTCATCTATATCAAATAGCCCATTATGAGCAGGGGCATCTATCCCTTTTTCCTTATTTTTGACCCCTAAAGTAAAAAATGCTCCAGGAGTATTCTCAATAAAATATGCAAAATCTTCTACACCCATATTTGCAGTCTTTTTCTCAAAAATATTATTTTCTCCTAAAAGATCTACAGCATTTTCTCTTACTATATCTACCTCTTTGTCATGATTTATAAGAGCAGTATATCCTTCCTCTCTTATAAATTCTCCACTTCCTCCAAAAGCTTTAGGAACATTAGTTACTATCTCTTCAATTTTTTCCAGCATTGTCTTTCTTACCTCTGGATTTAATGTTCTTAATGTTCCTACTAATTGAACTTTATCTGCTATTATATTTCCCTGAGTTCCACCATGAATCGTTCCAATAGTAACAACTCCACTTTCTCTAGCATCTATATTTCTACTTACTATAGATTGAAGGGCTACCATTACATGAGAGGCAACAAGAATTGCATCTACTCCATCACTAGGATATGCTCCATGACAAGATTTTCCATATATATTTATTTTAAGAGTATCTGATGAAGCATTCATTGCTCCATATTTTATTCCTATATGACCTGTTGGCAAATATTCATCTACATGTAATCCAAATACACAATCAACATTTTTAAGAGCTCCCTCTTGTATCATAGGTTTAGCTCCCCCCACTGTTTCTTCAGCTGGTTGAAATAAAAATCTTATATTACATGGAGGAATTATTTTATTATCTGAAAAATATTTAGCTACTCCTAAAGCAATAGTTGTGTGTGCATCATGTCCACAGGCATGACATTTTCCTTCATTAATTGAGGCATAAGAAGTATGCTTTTTATCTATTATAGGTAGAGCATCTATATCAGCTCTCAACGCTATTGTATAATTGGTATCTTCTCCTTTTATTTCTGCAATTACACCTGTTTTGAATATTTTATCTTTATATGATATTCCCATTTTTGTTAAATATTCACATATTTTTTCCATTGTCCTATATTCTTCTTGTCCTAACTCTGGATTTTTATGAAAATCTCTTCTAACATCTATAAGCCAATCCTTTTCTTTTTCAATTTCTTCTTTTAGCCTCTTAATATTCATTTTTCCTCCAAATTTCAAGAAATTTTTTATTCCCTAATGATTTTATCAATTTATTTATTTTTCTTCTAGCAATCAAAATAAATATTTTTCTGTTCATAGTTTTATATTATAATATCGTTATTTCAATAAAAATATTTTTTTATTAAATTCATATTTTTAGAATATTATGTAGTTATAAAAATTAAAATTTACTAAATATCTATCAATACATCGTTTCTAACAAGATCTTCCAAACTTTCCCTCTTTATTGATAGAGCACTTTTTCCATCTTTAACAAATACTACTGCTGGTTTTGGAGCTTTATTATAATTGTTAGACATTGAGTACCCATAAGCCCCTGTTGTTGCTACCAATATTAAGTCACCTGTTTCAGCCTTTGCCAGTTTCCCATTTTTAATTATTAAATCTCCAGATTCACAACATTTTCCAGCTATTGTCACTACATCTTCTGCTGGTTCATTAATTTTATTTGCTACTACAGCTTCATACTCAGCTTGATATAATGCTGGTCTTATATTGTCAGTCATTCCTCCATCTATAAATATATATTTTACTCCCCCATAAGTAGTTTTTGTTCCTCCAACTGTGTATAAAGTGCTTCCTGCATTAGCAACAATACTTCTTCCTGGCTCAATAGAAACTTTTTTTAATTTCATCTTTTCAGCTTCTAAACTTCTTTCTAAATGTTCTATCATAGATTTCATAAATTGTTCTACATCTATTGCTGTATCCTTCTCTGTATAGTATACTCCAAATCCTCCTCCAAGATTTATTTCTGGAATATATATTCCTAAAACTTCTGATATTTTTTTAGTTTCTTTTACCATAGATTCTATTCCTTCATGAAAAGCTTTAGTATCAAATATTTGAGATCCAATATGACAATGGAAACCTAAAAATTCCATGTTTTCATCTTTAACTATCTTTCCTACAATTTCTGTTATTCTCTCATCGAATATTGATTCTCCAAATTTTGATGAATGTTTAGAAGTTTTTATATATTCATGTGTATGAGCATCTATTCCAATATTTATTCTCATCATAACTTTAATTTTTTATTTTTTTCTTTACATATTCTTGATAATCTTTCTATCTCCTCTTCGTTATCAATAATAATGCTTCCTATTTCATAATCAAGACACATTTCTAATTCTTCATCAGTTTTATTATTTCCATGCATATGAACTTTTTTCATAGGAAGTCCACTTGTTTTTATAGTATATAATTCTCCTCCAGATACAGCATCTATTTCTATATCATATTTTTCAACTAACTGGCATATGGCTTTTGATAAAAATGCTTTGGAAGCATATACAATAGATGTATCAAATTTACTACTTTTAAAATTATTTTTATATTTAATTATATTTTCTTCTATAAGAGATTGATCCATTATATATAGAGGTGTTCCATATTTCTCTGCTAATTCAGTAACTTTTATTCCTCCTATTTCTAATATTCCATTTTCTGCTTTCATAGTACCAAATAATTTCATTTCTTTCCTCCTAATTTTAGCTTTTCTAAGCTGTGATACTCATGCTTTTTTCTTCTTTGAAAAGTATATCTGACATATTGTAGAACCTAAAAGTATTCCTACTGCTATAGCCCCAGCTATTATAAATGTCTGTATTCCTTTTTGAACTGTCATCTGCATATCATTTTTTATAAGTCCATACATAGTATAATAAACTCCACTTCCTGGAACTAATGGTATAAATCCACCAATAAGAAATGTTATTGCAGGAGATTTTAATTTTCGAGCCATTATTTCTGAATATATTGTCATTGATAATGAAGCTGCTAAAAATGCTATTGCTTCTGATAAATTTACTTTTAATGATATTAAATAAAAAAACCATCCTATTCCTCCACTCATTCCTGCATAGAATAATTTTTTTCTATTTAATCCAAAAAGTATTCCAAATCCTAAAGTTGCTACTATTGCTGCAGTTATTTGAATAATCATTTTTCCTCCCATAAATCATAGAAAAATAGAAAGTATCATTCCTGATCCCGAGGCTAATGCTATTCCTGTAGTTACAGCTTCTACTCCTCTTGATATTCCAGAAACAAAATCTCCTGCTATAATATCTCTTATTGAATTAGTAAAAGAAATTCCTGGCACAAGAAGCATCAAAGCAGAAATTATAGAAATAGATATATCATCTATAAAGTTAAATTTAAAAAACATCAATGAAATTATAGCTGCTATAACCCCTCCAATAAAATTTACAAAAAAGTTATTTAATTTTAAATCTTTTATAAACTCATCTGTACATGCAAGGATAAAGGTAGAGATAAGAGCTACAACGCTATCTCTTATCCCTCCTTTGAAAAGTATGGCAAATGCACTTCCAACAAGTACATTTCCCAATACTTTTTTTCTAAAATTCATCTTATCTTCAGCTTCTATTTCCATTATTTTTTCTTTTACTTCTGATATTTTATATTTATTAAGATTTCTAGCTATATTATTCAATCTATCTACCTTGTCTAAATTCAAAGTTCTTGAATCTATTCTATCTACTTTTGAATATCTTTTTCCATCAAAAGAATCTATTGAAGTAATTATAGTATTTAAAGTTGCAAAACTATTGGCTTTTATTCCATAGTATTCACATGTTCTTCTTATAGTTTCTTCTGTTCTATAAGTTTCACCACCATTTTGCAGTATCAATCTCCCCATATAACAAGCTACAAAAAGAACATTATTTTCTTCTATTTTTTCTTTTAAAATACTATTTTTATTATTCATAGATTATCTTACAACCTTTTCTAATATTTTTATTTCTTTTAATACTGTATTTATTTGGGCTTTTGCTCCTAAAGGAAGAGTTATCATAGGTTCACTATGCCCAGACTCAAAATCATAAACTACAGGTATTTTCAACTTTGAGAGATAATCTTCAAATACCTCCATTAATGACATATCATTTTCAGAATCTGCAGGACAATTTTTAAAATCACCAAGTATAATTCCATTAATTTTTTCAAAAACTTTGAATTTTTTTAACTGATTCAACATTCTATCTATCTTATATGTTTTTTCTCCTACTTCTTCTAGAAAAAGTATTTTTCCAGTATAGTCCACATCATAATCTGTTCCAAGACTTGCTATTAAAGTAGCTAGATTTCCCCCTACTATCTCCCCTTCTCCTATTCCTTCACAAAGAACTCCTAGTTCTTTTGAGAAATTTTTTAATAATAATTCATTATTATCATTCATTAGCACTTCTTCAAAACTTTTATATGTATCTTTATTGTATTCACCAGAGAAGTTGCTTACAGCCATAGGTCCATGAAATGTTACAAGCCCTGTTTTTTGAAAAATAGCCATATGTAAAGTTGTTATATCACTGTATCCTATAAAAATCTTAGGATTTTTTTCAATGATAGAATAATCTACCATTTCTACAAGTCTATTACACCCATATCCACCTCTCATGCAAATTATTCCATCTACACTTGAATCAGCGAAAAAATTATTTATATCTTTCGCCCTTACCTCTTCTGGACCAGCATATGAATACCATCTACTTTTAGTGCTTTCCCCAAGAATAACTTTAAATCCCATTTTTTCAAGATTATTTTTTGCACTTTCCACTTTCTCCATAGAAGCAAAGCTTGCTGGTGCTATGATACCTAATGTATCTCCTTTTTTTAATTTCTTTCCTAACACACTATCACCTCAAAATTTTATCTGAACATTACATTACAAATCCATACTGCTGTCAGTAACCCTGCTAAATCAGCTAAAAGTCCTGCTGCTACTGCATGTCTTGTCTTTCTTATGCTTACTGCTCCAAAATATACTGCAAGTACATAGAATGTTGTTTCTGTTGATCCCATCATTGTTGATGCTATTCTTCCTATTAACGAATCTGGTCCATATGTGAGCATAAGGTCATTCATTATTCCTGTTGCTCCTCCACCTGACAATGGTCTCATTATTGCCATCGGTAATACTTCCCCTGGCATTCCTATAGCTGAAAATACTGGATCCAATACTCTCATCATTATATCTATACAGCCTGAACTTCTAAATATTCCTATCGCCACAAGCATTGCCACTAAAAATGGTATTATTCTTATCGCTGTTGTAAAGCCTTCCTTCGCTCCTTCACAAAATACTTCATATACTTTTACTTTTTTTACCAAAAATGCATATCCTACTATTATAAATATTATCATTGGTATTGCATATAACGATATCTGATTCATTATTATTACAAACATTTTTTATTCCTCCCTCATCTGTTTTATTTCTTAAATTTCTTCTCTTTTAAATGCTGGTAGTTTCTGTAAAACTTTACATGCTATTATTCCAACTGTTGTTGATACCAATGTTGCTATTATTGTTGGCGCTATAACTTCTGCTGCATTTAGTGAACCTGCTGCTGTTCTGTATGCTATTACACTTGAAGATATAAGAGTTACAGATGATGTATTTATCGCTAAAAACATTACCATTGCATTTGATGCCTCATCTTTATTTGGATTCAGTTCCTGTAATTCCTGCATTGCTTTTATTCCAAGAGGTGTTGCTGCATTTCCAAGTCCAAAAAAGTTTGCTGCCATATTTGCAACCATACTTCCCATTGCTGGGTGATCTGCTGGTACTTCTGGAAACAACTTTATCATTAAAGGTTTCATTGCTTTTCCCATTGCTTTTACCAATCCTGCTTCCTCTGCTATTTTCATAAGTCCAAGCCACAATGCCATTACCCCTACCAATCCTATTGATATCTCTACTGCTGTTCCTGCTGAAGATATCGCTGAATCTGTCACTGCCTGTATCTTTCCTGTAAATATAGATACAATCACTCCAATAATTATCATTCCACACCAAATTCCATTAATCATAATCTTTCCTTCCTCCCATTTTAAAATATTTTTGTATTTTTAATAAAATATTTTATACTTCTTTATATACTCTACATTAAAATAAAAAACAAATATCTGTTTTCTATATCCCTAATATCATTCTTATATATCTTCTAAAAAAAATTTACAGTATATATATATACAAGATACTATTATTTATGTAAAAAATATGTATAAACAAAATAAAATATATTTATTAACGCAATTTATATTTTTATCTTAAAAATAAAAAATCACAGTTCAATGCTAAACTGTGATAAATACAATCATAAAAATGATATTATATATAAATAATATCATAAAAATTCTCTTTCCCACAGATAGCACTCCATTGATAATCAATGACAGTAATATAGATATTCTCTATATTCCCAACAAAAGAGAATGGCTAATTCTCTTCCATTTCGGCAAAATTCCCTTTCTAACTATTTTAAATGTCTGCCAGACTAATATAGTTATACTCTTGTTTTCTGCTCCTCTATCTAAACTAATATTATAGGATTGAGTATACTCTATCATATAAACTTTGTACAATATATTTTATATATAATAAAAAAATAAAGATAGCGCTACTATCTTTATTTTAAAATTTATAACTTTTAATTAATATAATGAAAACATATTTATTATTTCTTCTTTTTCAAAAAGTTGTTCAGCTACATTTTTGAAAACTTCTTTATCTCCATTAATATAAAATTCTATTCTTCCTTTTTTATAACCCTCTCTCAATAAATCTTCCTGCCCCAATACTCTAAATAATTCTATAGCACTTTCTACAGAAGAGTCTACTATTTTTTTACTAAAAAATTTTCTTATATCATTTAAAATAAAAGGATAATGTGTTCCTCCAAGAATTAAAGTATCTGCTGTATCTGGTATTTGACATAAATAACTTTCTAATATTTCCATTCTATCAGGATAATTTTCCCAACCTTTTTCCAGCATTGCACATAAGGCTTTACAAGAAATTTGATACACAGTTATGTTTGGATCTATTTCTTTTATACTTTCTTCATATACATTAGATTTTATGGTAAAAGCTGAACCCATAACTGCTATTTTCTTTTGTTTGCTTTCTAATATAGCTGACTTTACTCCTCCTTCTATCATACCTATTATTGGAATATTATATTGAGATTTAAGAAAATCAAGAGAAGCAGCTGAAAAAATACTACACCCAATAACAACAGCTTTACAATTATTTCTAATAAGAAAATCCATTATCTTGGCGCTTAAATTCTGTATATCCTCCTTACTTTTTTCACTGTATGGATTATTTTTCCAATCACCATAATAAATTATATTTTCTCTTGGAAGTAATTCTCTTATCTTTTTTAATATAGTTAACCCACCTATTCCAGAATCAAAAATTCCTATAGAAGACTCTTTATTCATAATTTATGCACCTCTCTCCCAAAATACTATATTAAATTATACCTTTTTATTTATTATATGACAACTACAAATTTATTTTTTATTTGTTTTTCAAAATATTTGTTGACAGAATAATTATATGTGATATAATAATATTGTCATAGGACATTTCCTTAAATTACATTTTAATTTCTACGAACAAAAGCTCTCACTCTCAAGGGAGCTTTTGTTGTGTGTTTGAGAAGATTGATAAAAAAAGTGAGTCATACCTGAGTCATACCGCAAAAACAAAAATTTTATTCTTTAATTCATAAAAAAACACTTTTCAATAAATTTTTAAAAAATAGTAGTTTTTTATTATGATAATCAAAATATTTTTTGATGAAGGTGAATATAATACAAAAAAAGCCAGAGAATTGGTATAATCCCCTTTAGGTAGACATTTGAAAAAAACACATATATAATAGTGTTGTAAGGTCTAACTAAGGGGGATTTTTATGTCTAAAATTAATAACAGATATTCTAAAGAATTTAAATTAGCTGTAGTTAAGCGATATCTTGAGGGAAACGGTGGATATCTGACTGTAGCTAAAGAAATGAATGTTAAGAATGATTCCCAAGTTGCTGCTTGGGTAAAAAAGTTTAAATTACTTGGAGAAACTGCCTTTGATTTTGAAACTCGTGGTAAAGTTAAAGGACCCATCAAAGGAAGACCAAGAACTAAATTTAATTCTCTTGAAGAAGAGATTGAGTATTTGAGAATGGAGAATGAGTATTTAAAAAAGTTACGGGCTCAGCAAAAAAGTAAAAAAATTAATACATTTCAAATCATTGATGAGATGAGGAAAAAATATTCTTTAAGCTCATTATGTCGTTTTGCTGAGTGTTCAAGAAGTGGATATTACAAATGGAAAAATAGAACTAGGACTCTCTCTAAAAGAGCTGAACAAAATATAGAAATAACAGCGCTAATACTTGAATGTCATAAAAAGATAAAAGGTATTTATGGCGTTGGAAGACTTCAAATTTATGTAAATAAAAATACAAATTATCAAGTAAATCATAAAAGAATATACAGAATTATGAAAGAAAATGGAATAAAATCCGTCATTAGAAAGAAATATAGATATAGACATTATCAACCAGCTAGAGTAGCTCAAAATATTTTAAATCGTGAGTTTAATGAAACTCAACCATTAAAGGTTTTAACTATGGATACAACATATATCGAAATACTTGGAACAAGAAATTTTTTGTATTTAAATGCAGTAAAAGATATTTCAAATAAAGAAATTGTAGCTTATGAATTAAGTTTAAGCAATAATGCTGAACTTGTAGATAAGACTTTAGAAAAACTTTTTAAACTTCCACTAGCTAAGAATTGTTTAATCCATACCGATCAAGGAAGTACATATACTAGAGAAAAATATATTCAAAGATTAGAAAGCCATGGGATAAGAGTTTCAATGTCTAGAAGAGGTAACTGCTGGGATAATGCACCTATTGAATCATTCTTTAGTCACCTTAAAAGTGAAGCATTGTATTTAAATAAGGTATCAAATATGGAAACAACAATTGAAATAGTGAAAAATTATATAGATTTTTACAACAATGAAAGGATCCAAAAAAAATTAAATGGTTTGAGTCCAGTAGAATACCGAATTCAAACCATTTAGTCATTCTTTTTTTTAATTGTCTACTTGACAGGGTATAGACCAAATAATCTCTGGTTTTTATAAATTAATACATTTATTTATTTATTCTTAATATAAATAATTTTAAATCAAATTAACAAAATAATTTGCAATGCACCCTCCTATTCAATTAAAAGATCATCTCATAATTATTTCATCATTATTATATTGGTTAAAAAAATCATTATATTCTAATTTTCCTGATTTTAACATTTCTGCAAAACATAATAAATTTTCAACATTTATTGCTCCACCATTTACTCCTGTTCTATCTGCTATATATTGCAAATTTTTTTTAAATCCACTTATAAACTTAGAAGATATAAAAAGATAATTAAATTTACTTGTCTCTTCCTCAAAATTTTCCCACCATTTATTAGGATTTAATTTTTCATCTCTGCTTTGATTTTCTTGAATATATCTAATCATTTCATCAGCTTGGCGTATAGGCAGGTTATATCCTTTAGAGTAAGCTTTATTATCAATAATAACACCATTTACTCCATATGAAATAATACCATCTGGCTTTCTCCTTTCCCCTAACCTTAATCCTTTAAACTGTAATTCATTAATTAGTAAATCTATTGTTTGTATCTCAAAATCTCTACTTGCTTTATCATCATAAGCTAAATCAAATAAAGATAAATACCTATGATCCAAATAAACTAATTTTTCTCTTGTATTATCTTTTAATTCTAGTATATTTGTTTTGGATACTTTTGTTACTGGAATTTCAAATTTTAAAATAGTATCATCAATGATAAAACCTTTTTTATTCTCTTTTACAGATAATCCCATAGCAATTAATACTTGTATTTCATCATTTATTGTTGCAATATTTTCTTCTATACTATTCTTTTTCAAATACTTCTGAATTTCCTCTATTTTCTTATATCTATTATTGATAGCCTTAATAATATAACCTCTACGATTACGAATATAATCTCTATCATTACCTTTTGTAGCTAGCATTTGCCAATAAACAATTTTACTGATTCTTTTATATGAAGAAACTCCTTTTGTTCTTTTTAACTCTTTTAACCCATTAAGTGTAATTTTATAAGAATGACCAATTTTAGTCTTATATTCAATACTCCCTATAATAGTTTTTACTTCTTTTTTAACTTTTTGAACAAGTCCCACTTTTAATAGCCAACTGCATATCATACGTGCATATTTATCAGCAGATCCTTCTGTATTTGATCTAATCTTACTCTTAGTTGAATCATTTGTTGTTTCAATTGCTTGTATATATAAATCTTGTGGAATTGATGTAAAGCCAGCCTCTCCTAATCCACCAAGTTGCTTTCCAATCTCAAATTTTGTTAATATATCTCCAGACTCTAATAAATTTAAAATTCTAACAGCGGGAGGATATGATAAAAATGCAGTTACAAGTATTTCATTTTCTTTTTCTTATCATCAGCAAGAATATACTTCTTCCCTAATTCTGTTATTGAAACTGTATCATTATCAATATTATAATCTAATAAACCTATAGAAATTGCCCATCTAAGGAATCCATCTGCTGTCCAATCATCTGAATATTCTCTTCTCTTTTGATTTGGTATTGCTGCTTGGATAATTCCAGAACATTTTACATTGCTCCTAGACTCTTTATTACAAGGACCATGTCCTTTCAATAATCTGTAATCCATCTCTAATGGAACTTTTTTCATTTCTTCTATCATCTTTTTTTTTAAAACTTCATTTTCAATTAGAGATGGAATTTTCCTATTTAAAAGATCTTTATAAATATCACTGTCAGTCATAAAAACTGAAACTACATTTTTTAGCTTTGAGAAATCGGAAGGATTTTGTATCCAACCAAAAGTTCTTTCTATCATATACTCCTCCTAATAATTAGTGATCAGGACTTCTTTTGTTTTAAAAAGTTTATTTCTCTGATAGTTGCTATTTTCATAATTAATTTTTAAAATATGTACATTATATTTCTCACTCCATTTTGCTAATTCCTTATTGGTAAATCCATTGTTAAAAAATACATTAGATAAAGCAAATCGTATTCCTCTCTCATTTAATTCATCTAATATTTCAAATAAAGCAAGATCATCTTTTATTCCCCAACCTTCAAATCCTCTTTTTCCATCATTATATGATCCTACTGACATTCTATATGGAGGATCACAATAAATAAAATCATTACTTTTTATACAAGAATAATCAAAATCCTTAAAATTTTTATTTAAGAATTCTATATTTTCTAGTTTTTTTATAAATTCAAAAAGTCTATTTTTAAGGGCAGGATTAAAACTACTTCTATCAGTTCCAGCTGGATTGTTATAATCCAAATTTGAGTTAAATCTAAATTGGTAATTGAATGAAAAACTCATCAATACATAAAGGCATAAAGGATTTTTATTCTTATTGTAATAATCTCTAAATAAATAATAAGATTCTTTATTTTCTTTTGATAAATTAAATTTTTCTATAGTCTCTTCTATTTCTTTAATAAGATCTTCATAATTTTTTCCTTTAAAAAACTCCATTATTTCAATAACAAAATGATTAATATCATTAGCCACTTTTCTTTTAGAATTCATATTTATAGTGACATCTAACCCTCCACAAAACATATCATAGAAAGTATCACATTTCTCTGGAAATAAAGGTAAAATTTGAGGTAGGAGTCTATATTTATTTCCTATATAGTTAAATGGTGATTTTAAATACATACAACTAAACCTCCTTTTCTATAAAATATAATATTTCTTTCAGTTCTTTATTTTTATTTGTATGTACATTTTTATATCTTAGATACTCAATGTGTTGAACATATAATGTGTGTGCTTTTCCATATCTTGATAATATATCACATATCTCATCATGAGACAATATTCCCTCTGTATTATAGCTAATGATTATATATTTAGATTTAGTATTTTTAATCAAACTTTCAAAAGTCTTCAACACTGTAGCTTTACTACAGTACTTACTTTTTTGTTTTTTGTAATCTCTTAATCCAGTTACACCTTTTATAATTGGAGCATCATATCTAGCTATTGTTTCTAAGATATGATAGTTTGGTAAATATTGTCTTTGATTATATGGAGGGTCATAGTATGCTAAATCACATTCAATTTCTTTAGTTAGTACATTTGCATCTTCATTATAAACTAAATTTTTATAGGAATTATTTTCAATTTCTAATTCTTTTAATTCTAATTCATTTAAAGCTCTTTTATCCCAATGCTTCAAATAAGCTCCATATACACCCGTAATATTACTTATATATGGAACAGATTCTAAAAGACATGCCAACAAGTAATAATATTCATCTTCAGTTATTTTTGATGACGTTTTCCATATTTCAATTTCATTTCTTATCAAGTCAATCTTAATTGCATTCTTTTCAGTAAAATACATCCTTTGTCCTTTAGGACTATAATTATTATAAATAAATAATTTCTCAGAAGCTATCTTCATATTTTTTGATTCTAATTTATTTAAATATTCTATTGGATTACTGATATTTAATTTTTTGAATGTAGGCTTATAATTTAAAGAAACAGTCCCTCTTAAAATTACATAACTAAAATACATTAAATCATTTGATATTGTTTTAAATCCATTTTTTTTCAATGTTCTTGTTACTATCCCTGAACCAGAAAATAAATCTGATACTGACTCTACATTTTCTGTTTTTTTATCTATTAAATTAAGTATATAAGGCATAATTAATGCCTTTCCTCCAATAAATCTCATTTTTAAACCTTCTCTTTTTTATATTCAATAATTTCATAAACACTGTAATTAAACAGCTTAAAAGTTGTTTTTAAACTTGTTTTTATTTCTTTTTGTAATTCTACTTTTTTAACTTTTTCATTTACTAACCTTTTTAACAATTTATTACATGAAAAATTCATACTGCACCTCTTACTTTTCTACTATCATATTAACTTTTTTATTGTATCATAATTTGAAATTTTTAACTATAATAAAAATCAAGGCTATTCTAAGATTTCTCTTGCAATATTTTTAGATTTCATAAACTCTTTTCTAAACCCGAATATTTTTTACTTAAATATTTTATTAGAATGATTTTTTATTATTTTAAAGGGATCAAAATTATTTTTGAAGTTATTATAACATATTTCTTATTCCAAATAGGACTATTTTTAAATTCTTATAAAAAACAATTGAGTTAAAATATATTATTACTTTCTTTATAATGCAATTATTCTTATGTTTTTATATAAAAATGCCAGGAAGAAATTAAACTTCCTGGTCCTTATTTTTTTTAAACTTCCCTCTCTAAGTTTTTATTTTAGTTTCTCCAGCTACTATTCTTTCTCTATCTATGCCTAAAGCTTCTTGCATTTCTCTAAGAACAGATCTCTTTGCTATCCATCTTTATATTTATATTCAACCAATATAATTTCCATAAATCTATAATTCTCTAATAACTTATTTAATATTTCCTCCAGCTAATATTATATCAATAATCCAGTACTATAAAAACTATAAGATTAAACAACTAGTATTGTATTGATTATAAATTTATTTGAATTATTTTATTCTTCATTATATAATTTAAAATAAAATTATATAAGGAAGGTTAAAATGTTAAGTGTTGTAGTCCCAGCTTATAATATTGAAAAATATATTGAACGATGTATAAATTCAATTTTAAATCAAAAATTAAAAAATATTGAAATAATAATTATAGATGATGGTTCAAAAGATAAAACTTCTGATATATGTCTAGAGTTGTCATTAAAAATAAGAACATAATATTCAAAAAAGTTGAAAATGGTGGCTGCAGTTCTGCCAGAAATTTAGGTATTTCTTTAGCTAAAGGAAAATATATAACTTTTTTAGATTCAGATGATTGGATAGATGAAGATATGTATATAGATATGGTAAATGAGGCTGAGAGAAAAAAAGCAGATATAGTCATATGTGGTTTTAAAAAACTGAATGAAAATGGAAATCTTCTTTCAATAGTTAATGTTTCTGAAAAACAAAATAAAGATGACTATGTAGATTGTACAGCAGATTGGTTTGCATCTCCATGGAATAAAATTTATAGAAAAGAAATATTAGATAAAAATAATATTAAATTTTTATTAGATGTCTATGCAGGAGAAGATCTATTCTTTAATTTTATGTGTTTTTTCTACAGTAAAAATATCATATCTATTGATAAACCCTATTATAATTATTTTATGAATCAAGAATCAGTTTCAAATAATTATAAAAACAGAATAGATATTTATATTGTTATAAATGAATTAATAAACTTTTATAAAAGCAATGGAGTATATAAAGAAAATATAAATAAAGTTAGGGAATGCTTCAAATATCATGGTATAATGTACCCCTTTGATGTACTTCAAAAATTAAGTGAAAATAATATTGAAAATTGGAAAAAATATTATGTGGAAATAAAAAAAGAAATAAAAAAATTAAATAGAATAGAAACTTTAGATATAAAAATGTATTACTATTACAGAATTTTCAGGCTAAAAATGTTGTGGCTTAAGCCACTAAAAAAAATATTAACAAGAAAATTAGGTGAAAAATAATGAAAAAAATATTAATAAAAGCATATACACAGCTAAACTTAGGAGATGATCTTTTTATAAAAATACTTTGCGAAAGATATGAAAATACTGAGTTTTATCTTTTTGCTACCCCTGAATATAAAAATTTAAAAGGAATAAAAACAAACAATTTAAAAATTTTATATAATGATACTTTTACAAAAAAAGTATTATTCCGTTTAGGAAAAAAAATTGGAATACCAAATATTCTAGAAGATTTAAAACTAAAAGAATTAGATGGTGTGGTTAATATAGGTGGTTCAATTTTTATAGAAAATGATTTTTTAAAGGAAGATTTTAAAATTAGAGAAAGAAATTTAAAATTCGGAAAAAATTACTTTATTTTAGGAGCAAATTTTGGTCCTTATAAAAGTGAAGCCTTTAAAAATATGTATCATGAATTCTTTAAAAAATGTAAAGATGTATGTTTTAGAGAAAAATATTCATATGAACTTTTTAAAGATTTAGAAAATGTAAGATTTGGAAAGGACATAGTCTTTAGTCTAAAACAAGATGTAGTAGAAAAAGAGAATTACGTATTATTTTCTATAATTTTACCATCTGCAAGACCAGAATTTTCAGAAATAGAAGCAGAATATTTTAGTAAATTAAAAACATTGGTATTAGATATTATAAAAAGTGGAAAAGAAGTAAAACTTATGTCTTTTTGCCAAGGTGAAAAAGATGAAGAAGCTATAAAAAAATTATTAAGTATGATACCAATTGAGCAGCATAAATATATTTCCAAGTATTTTTATAGAGGAGATATAAATGAAGCACTGGAAATATTAAACAAATCTGATAGTATTATTGCAACAAGATTTCATGCTATGATATTGGGATTTGTTCTTAAAAAAGCTGTATTTCCTATAGCATACAGTAAAAAAATGACAAATGTCTTAGAAGATTTAGAATTTGAACAAAATTATGTTTCTTTAGAAAATTTAGAAAAGTTAAATTTTTCAAAATTTAGAGAAAATAAAGTATTATCTCCGAATATTCTTTTAAATGCAGCTCAAGATGGAGAAAAACACTTTTTAAAATTAGATAGTTTTTTAAATAGCAAATAGAGGTGATTATGGCTAAGAACGAATTAAAAATAGGAACAACTCTTTCAATGATGACAATAATTGTAAGCTCAGTCATTCAAATTTTATATACACCTCTATACATAAAATATTTAGGTCCTGGAGATTATGGAATAAATTCATTAGTTCAATCAATAATAGGATATATCTCTATTTTAAACTTAGGTTTAGGAAATACAATGCTAAGATATACAACAAAATATCGGGCTGAAGGAAAGATAGAAGAAGAAAAATCTTTAAATGGAATGTTCTTAATGATTTTCTCAATTTTAATGGCAATAGCTTTTATTATTGGTGTGTATATATATTTCAATATAGAAAAATTTTTTAAAGTAAGCTTTACAATAGAGGAACTAAAAAAAACAAAAGCAGTATTTACAATATTGGTTTTAAATGTTATTATTTCCTTTCCTATGGGAATTTTTTCAACTAATTTAACATCTAAAGAAAAATTTATATACCAAAGAGGAATAAAACTCATTACAATCATATTGAATCCTATTGTTGGAGCAATTTTAATGATAAATGGCTTTGGATTAATAGCAGTAACTGCTTCTACTGTATGTTTTGCATTAATTTCTTATTTATTTGATATGATTTATGCTTTTAAATTGGGTATGAAAATAAAATTTTCTAAATTTAACAATATTATTTTAAAAGAAATATTTATATACTCATTTTTATTTTTTTAAATGTCTTAATTGATCAAATTTATTGGGGAACTGATAGAGTTATAATAGCAAAATACATTGGTGTTCAAGGAATTGCAATATACTCAGTTGGAGCAATTTTCAATACTCTTTATATGGGATTTGCATCAGCAGTTTCAGGTGTTTTATTTCCTAGAATAAATAAATTAATAGTAGAAGAAAAACATCAAGAAGTAGATGAAATATTTTTGAAGGTTGGAAGATTGCAATATATTCTTCTAGGGTTAATATCATCTGGTTTTATATTATTCGGAAAAGATTTTATAACTTTATGGGTTGGAAAGGAGTACATTGAAGCATACAGTATTGCATTATGGATAATGATTCCATTAACAGTCCCTTTAATTCAAACTACTGGTATAAGTATAATGCAAGCCAAAAATATGCACCAATTTAGATCGATAGTTTATTTTATAATAGCTATTTTAAATTTAATACTAAGTATTATTTTGGTAAAGAAAATAGGAGTAATCGGCTGTGCAATAGCTACAGGATTTTCTTTTATCTTGGGACAGATAATAGTTATGAATATTTATTATAAAGTTGTAGTAAAATTAGATATAATCAAATTTTGGAAAAATATTTTTCACATGTCAATACCTATTGCAATTGGAATGGCACTTGGATATATTTTAAATCTTTATCTAGTGGAAGTTAATTATTTAAACTTTTTAATAAAAACAGGACTTTATACATTGGTATATGCTTTATTACTTTGGTTTATGGCTTTAAATAGCTATGAAAAAGCACAAATTTATTTGTGGAAAAAATAATAACATAAAGATGGCTGCTGACTAGCAGTCATTTTTTACTTTTCTAAAATATAAATTCCTTTATAGTATTTTCTTATAATATTTTCTTATAATATTTTCTTACAATATTTTCTATGTTTTCCCTTTAAAATAACACTCTTTTTATAAAAGTTTTTTATACCTATAATCTGAATAAAAATAAAAATATTTTCTCTATAAAAAATTATAAATACTCCTCATTATAAACATAATTTTAATCATTTCAATACTTTGGAGATACCCTCTATTTCATTTAAAAGCACATTAAAATCACTTGTAAGCATTTTAAATTTATGATAAAATTTATCATTAGTCAGGAGGTGATTTATGGACAAAAAATTTAATAGCTTTCTCCTTATTTTAGGAATTATTTTCACTTTAATTACTGGGCTGTTTCAGTTTTTTATAAATATACATTTATTTAATTTAAAAAAGTATCTGTATTTTTCTTTTTACTTTATTATTTTTATTTACTGGTTAAGAGATAAAAATTTCAGATTTAAATATTTTTTTATTTATAGCATTATTAGTTTTTATTTCAATTTTTCCCTTACAACTCCATTTGTTGTAGTATTTACAAGAACATTCTTGGATTTCTTTAATATCTCTAGTTTACTAAAAAATATTTTAATTACATTACTTATTGGAACATTGAATACTTTTATAAGTTCTTTTATTTATCAATTTTTAAGAAAGAAATCATTACAGTCCAACAAAATGTAAAGTTCTTTCATTTAAGTATAATTTGCTACATATATTTTTATATATTAAAAGCTTTATAAAAAAATATTTTTGATTATCAAAATATTTGTTGACAAAATATTAAAGTAATGATATTATAAAGATGACCCTTTCCTTGAAGTGTTACTGTATTTTAAATTTAACCAAATTTAGAAATAGGATTAGAGACTCCCAATGTCTTTGATCCTATTTCTAATTTACAGATATTTTATTTTATATTTGTACCAACGTGTGCCCAACCACAATACTAATAATTTATTCTTACAATTTTATAGTACTAAATTATTACTACATTTCAATATTATTTATAAGATTGTTTTGATAAACTAAATGATAAATCCTAAAAATACCAGGAAGAAATTAATCTTCCTAGTAAATTAACATCTTAGTAATTTTTTAAACATTAGCAACTGTAGGATCTAATTTTTGTGTGTCTTTATTAAAGTAAACAAAGACACATAAATTTCTTCCAGGTTCTGCTTTTTTTCCTTTTGGATATTTTATTTTGACAGTACTACTTTCTCTTTCACCTTCAAAACATACATAATCATATAAAAGCTGAGTTTCAATATAGTCACTATTATTTACTTTTACACTTAATCCAGCGCTATAGCTTTCTTCAGTATTATGATAAAAAAATCTTATTTTTTTTTGTGTAAAATTACGTACATACATTTTCATTACCTCCTATAAAATTTACTTTTTCTCTAGAGATAACTCATCATAACACCTAACCTAAAACATACCAAATATGTAAATTATTATATTTACTAAATACATTATATCTATTTTTTATAATATTCTGGGTAACTGATTTCTGATATTTTTTTTATCACTTCTGTTACTCTGGTTGATGGTCTTACAGCTTCCTTGCTTATTGGGTATATTCTCTTTTCTCTTACAGCCTTTATTATATTCCAATTACCTCTATCAATGATTTCTTTTACTGGATCAGCTACTTGGTAAGTACTGGTAAATATTATATCAGGATTTCTTGCTGCTATGACTTCCAAGCTTGGTATAAACCACCCAGTTTTATCATTAAATATATTTTCTACTCCTGCAATTTCCAACATTTCATTCATAAATACACCTTTCCCAAATGTATACATAGATGGAAATGGAGAAATTTCAAAATATACTTTTTTCCTCTTTTTTATATTTTTACTTATTTCTTGTACTTCATTTATTTCTTTTTCCATTCTAGAAATTATTTTTTCTGCTTCAGATTTCCTTTCTGTCTTTTCTCCTATCTCCCTTATACAATCATAAATATCTTTTATACTTTTTATATCAGAAATATAAATAACATCTGTTCCTTTTTTTCTCATAAATTCAATAAAATCTTCTCTATCTGCTTTATTAAATGTTGAAAGAATTATTAAATCTGCTTTCAAAGAAAAAATGCTCTCTGTATTCATATGGTAAAAGCTTACTTTTGGTATCTTCATATCATCTAATTCTTTTATGTCAGAATTTTTATCCATAGCAATTATTTTATCTTTTAGTCCCAATTCATATAATATCTCTGTTATTGCTGGACTTCCAGAAGCTATTCTATTATATTCCTTTGAAAAAGATACAATAGAAAAAAGTAAAAAAATTATTATTGAAAACTTTTTTATCATCATTATCACTTATCCTTTTATTTTTATCTTTTATTTTTATCTTTTATTTTTATCTTTTATTTTTATCTTTAAATTATTTCTTCTTAGCTATTGTATCATTTTAAAAATCATATTTGAAACCATATAGAATATTTTCTTTTGTTTTCTAAATATGTATTTTACATTTTAAAATAAATTTATGTTTTGAAAGTATCAACTACTCTGTTACCATTATTTTCATTTCATAAAAGCTAAATTGGTATTCTGTTTTACTACTATTATAAATTATATTTTTACTAATACTTTTAAATATACATTCAGACACTAAAAGTTTTGCTTTTTATCCATATATTTTTTAGTTGTTGAAATTATATATAAAACTATGATACCATTAATTGAAAGAAAATATCAATAGAGGTGTATTATGCATAGAAAAATTATGATACAAGGAACTGGTTCATCTGTTGGGAAAAGTATTATTACAGCTGGATTATGTAGAATCTTTGCCCAAGATGGATATAGAGTTTCTCCTTTTAAATCTCAAAATATGGCTCTGAATTCCTTTGTGGATATTGATGGACTGGAAATGGGAAGAGCTCAGGTTGTACAAGCTGAAGCAGCTATGGAACTTCCCAGAGCTTTTATGAATCCAATACTTCTAAAACCTAATTCTGATAATAATTCACAAATTATTATTGAGGGAATTCCTGACACAAATATGAATGCTGTAGATTATTTTTCAAATTCTAACAAGTTAAAAGTTATTGCAAAAAGAAATTATGAAATAATAGAAAAAAATTTTGATATTGGAGTACTTGAAGGTGGAGGAAGTCCAGCTGAAATTAATCTTAGAAAATGGGATTTGGTAAATATGGGAATGGCTGAACTTGTAGATGCTCCTGTTATTTTAGTTGGAAATATTGAAACTGGTGGAGTTTTTGCTTCACTGTATGGAACTATTGCCTTACTTGATGAAAATGACAGAAAAAGAATAAAGGGAGTTATAATTAATAAATTTAGAGGTGATCTGGAGCTTTTAAAACCTGGTATAGATATGTTTGAAAAAAAACTGAAAGATGAAGGTATGAATATAAAAGTTTTAGGTGTAGTCCCTTATGAAAAACTTGATATTGAAGAAGAAGATGTCTTAGCTAAAAAACTGACTGCTAATACTAATGAAAAAAGAGATATAAACATCAGTGTTATCAGAACTAATAAAATGTCTAATTATACAGATTTTGATGCTTTAAGCCAATATTCAGATGTAGCACTAAATTATGTATACAGTCCTGAACAACTTGGAGAAGAGGATATAATTATCCTACCTGGAAGTAAAAATACTCTTTCTGATCTTGAACTATTAAAAGCTAATGGTATTTTTGATAAAATAAAAAAATTATATTCCACTGGAACTACAGTAGTAGGTATATGTGGTGGTTTTCAAATGATGGGAAAAGAAATTTTCGACCCTCACCATATTGAAAGTGATATAGAAAAAACTGAAGGTTTTGGAATAATGGATACTGTTACTACAATGGAAAAAACAAAATATACAAAACAGGTAGAAAAAACACTTTCTGAATCTGACTGTGAACTATTATGTGGATGTAATGGACTTCATATAAAAGGATATGAGATTCATCAGGGGATTACACATGGAAGTGAAAAAAATCTTACTGTTGAAACTGATTATACTGTACTTGCAAAAGATAATGCTTTTGGAACATATATACATGGAATCTTTGATAACAGTAAATTTACCAGAACATTTTTAAATAATATCAGAAAGAAAAAAGGATTAAATCCACTGAATGAACTTTTTGAATTTTCTGAATTTAAAGAAAATGAATATAATAAATTAGCTGATTTACTTAGAAATAATTTAGATATAGATGCAATATATGGTATTCTAAAATAATTTTTATTGATATATTCATTTTTTTTTAGTAGTATAACTTAGATAAAAAATAAAAATGGGGGAAATAAAATGTTATTGAGGCGTGAAAGTCAAGGTATATCTAACTTATAAAATTAATATTCCACTTTCAATGGCTGATTGATTATATTTCTTTTGGAAAAGATTAAAGATAAAATTTTTATTTTTATGAGCATAAAAAAGTTTTTTAGCCAATAGTTTGTCTATTGGCTTTTTTATTAAAATCAAGCTAGTCATTTATTTGGCTGGCTTTTTATATTATAATTTAATTTCAAGGGGGAATTCTTTATGGAAAACTATGGGTTTTTATCTATATTGCCTATCATAGTAGCAGTTGCTATGGCAATAAAAACTAAAAATGTAATTTTATCACTTTTCAGCAGTGTCTTTTTGGGGGCTCTTATACTTTTAAACTATAATCCTCTTCTCACAACAAAAACACTAATGACAGATTATTTTGTAAAACAGCTGACTGACAGTTATAATGCTGGAGTTATTGTTTTAATGGTATTCATAGGTGGATTTATTGAACTTATGATGAGATCAGGAGGAGCCTATGCTTTTGCTCAAAGTGTTGGTAAATATATCAATTCCAAAACTAAAGCTCAACTTTCAGCATATCTTGCAGGAATAGTTATTTTCTTTTCTGATTTAGGTACTCCATTGATTGTTGGACCAATATTTGCTCCATTTTTCAAAAAATTAAAAATATCTAAAGAGAAACTTGCTTTTATTCTTGATACTACTTCATCACCTGTAGCAGTATTAGTTCCTTTTATAGGGTGGGGAGTTTTTATCATAGGGCTTCTTCAAAAAGAATTTGAAAATTTAAATTTAAATCTTTCAGACTATGAAAGTTTTGTGAAAGCAATTCCATTTAATACATATCCTCTTCTTGCTCTTACTATTGTTCCTGCTCTGGCTCTTATGAAGCTTGATTTTGGACCTATGAAAAAAGTAGAAGATGATATATTTAATGATACAGAACTTGAAGTTTTAGAGAAAAAAGAGTATATTGTAGAAAATGCTAAGCCTATCTATGTATGGCTTCCAATACTGGTTCTTTTAATCACATTATTTTCTATGCTTGGATTTGATTTTATGTTTAGAAGATTCTCTGGAAGTGAATTCAGAGCAGCATTAAGCAGTGGATATTTGTATGCAGCTATTGTTCTTTCTGTTATGATGATAATAAACAAAAGTAAAACTTTTAATGAAATATTTTCAATATACCTAAATGGTATAAATAAAATGACTCAAATAACTATAATTCTTATACTTGCATGGTCTTTAGGAACTATCAATAAAAATCTTGGTTCTGCTGATTACATAGTTCATTTTATAAAAAGCATAAATCTAAATTCTGGATTTATTCCAATGATAGCTTTTCTGCTTGGATGTATAATATCATTTTCTACTGGAAGTTCTTGGGGAACATACAGTATAATGATTCCTATAGTTATTCCTATGACTGTAGCACTTAATACTCCTTTATATGTAACTATTGGTTCTATACTGTCTGGAGGATTATTTGGAGATCACGTTTCTCCTATATCAGATACAACTATACTTGCTTCTGCTGGTTCTGGCTGCAGTCACATTGAGCATGTAAAAACTCAATTTTATTATGCAGCTATCAATGGAGTAATTTCTTTAGGAACTTTTCTTATAGGAGGATTTTTCCAAAGCTATATTGTACTGGTTGTAGCTATTATTTTACAACTTACAATTTTAACGGTTATAAAAATAAAACAAGGAAATAAATAATTTTAAGGAGATGTTATAATGCAATTTTTTTCTGGGAGATTTAAAGAAAAGGCAAGTCATCTTATTCTTGACTTTCATTCATCAATAAACTTTGATAAAAGACTTTATAAATATGATATTATGGGAAGTATAGCCCATGTTAGAGGACTGGGAAAGCAGGGAATAATTCCTGTTGCTGATTGTGAACTTATAGAAAAAACTCTTAAAGAAATACTTACTGACATTGAAGATGGAAAAATAACTTTTTCTATTGAGTATGAAGATATTCATATGAATATTGAAAAAATTCTTATAGATAGAATAGGAGATGTAGGAAAAAAACTACATACTGGAAGAAGCAGAAATGATCAGGTTGCTCTAGATATGAAATTATTTACAAAAGAGGAAATAGTTAAAGTACAGGCACAGCTTCTTGATCTGCTTGAAATTATAAATGGAATCGCTAAAGAAAATATATCTACATATATGCCTGGGTTTACTCATCTTCAAAAAGCTCAGCCAGTTTCTTTTTCACACTACATTTTAGCTTATGCTGAAATGTTTAGAAGAGATTTTATCAGGCTTAAAAATGCTGCTGCTTTAGCTGATACATCACCACTTGGATCTGCTGCTCTGGCTGGGACTACTTATCCTTTAGATAGAAACTTCACGAGCTCTATACTTGGTTTCTCTTCTCCTACTTGGAACAGTATGGATAGTGTCAGCGACAGAGATTACCTTATTGAAATAATGAATGCTTTTGCACTTATTATGGTACATCTTTCTCGTTTCTGTGAGGAAATAATAATCTATAGTTCTAATGACTTTGGCTACATAGAGTTAAGTGATTCTTTCTCTACTGGAAGCAGTATTATGCCACAAAAGAAAAATCCTGATGCTGCTGAACTTATAAGAGGAAAAAGTGGAAGAGTTTTTGGTGATTTAATGGCTTTACTTACAACTATGAAGGGAATTCCTCTTGCATATAATAAAGATATGCAGGAAGATAAAGAAAATTTCTTTGACAGCCTTGATACAGTAAAAGGATGTCTGGCTGTATTCAATGGAATGATTCATACTATGACTATAAAAAAAGAAAGACTTCTTGCTGCTGCAGCTCAAGGATTTATCAATGCAACTGATGTAGCTGATTATCTGACTGAAAAAGGAATGAGTTTCAGAGATGCTTATAAAATAGTTGGAAGTATGGTAGCTTATTGTATTGACAACAATACTACTTTTGAGGAAATCTCTATAAATACTTATAAAGAATTTTCTGAATTATTTGAAAACGATATTTATGAAATGATATCTATTAAAAATTGTGTAGAAAAACGTTGTACTCTTGGAGGACCTGGAAAAGAAAGCATAAAAGCACATATAGAATTTTTAGATAAATTTATCACTGAATCTGAAAATATAGTCACAGATTATAAATTAAACGATATATTATAAAGTTAAATGAGAGGTTGGCTCATTAAAAGAAGTATAATTTTAGAATTTTTCCAGTAGAAATATTTATTATTAATTTTGTTCATAAAATATAAGAGAATATTTGAAGGATTACAACAGTTCTCCTGTTGTATCTCAATAATTATAGCAGTTAAAATTGCTTAACTGCTTAATTACTGGAAGCTCATTTCACTCTGATTTCAAAATTTCTAAAATTTATCTTAGTTTTTTAGTTAGTCAACCTCTTTTTATAATATCATAATAAATGTTCCTATTGTTATAAATACCCCACCTAAAACAGTTTTCAATGTAACTGTTTCTTTTAATATCACAAAAGCCATTACCATAGCAATTACTACACTAAACTTATCTATTGGTACAACTTTTGAAGCTTCTCCTATTTGAAGTGCTTTATAATAAAAAAGCCATGAAAATCCTGTTGCCATTCCTGATAAAATTAAAAATATCCAACTTCTCTGCCCTATATTTCCAATTTGATTTTGAGTTCCAGTAAAAAATACCATTCCCCAAGCCATAAATAATACCACCACTGTCCTTATAGCAGTTGCTAAATTTGAATTTATCCCCTCTATTCCTATTTTAGCAAAAATAGATGTAAGTGCTGCAAATACTGCTGACATCAATGCAAATACAAACCACATTCCCTTTCCTCCCATGTTACTTTTTCTCTATATTTTCTCTATATTTTTTCTCTATATTTCTTCATTCTATTATTTCTCTGTAAAAAAATCAATACTTTTGTGTAAATTTAATGTGAAGTTGCTTTTCACTTTTTTTTTACTTCAAATTAAAACTTCATTAACATCTCTGTCTTAAACTAGAAAAAAATATAAAAATACAAATTAAACATATGGAGGAAAATAATGAAAAAATTTTTAACTATTCTTTTTGCAGGAATCTTATTAACAAGCTGTCAATCTAAAGAAAGTAATTCTTCTCAAAAACCAAAAGAAATCAATGTCTATACTGCACTTGAAAATGAGCAGATTCCAATGTTTTTAGAAAATTTTAAAAAACATTATCCTGACATCAAAATAAATATAACTCGTGATTCAACAGGTGTCCTTATCACAAAAATTCTGGCTGAAAAAGATAATCCTCAAGCTGATGTAGTATGGGGAACTGCTGCTACTGGATTACTTATGCTGGATAAAGAAAATCTTTTAAAACCTTATGCTCCTAAAGGATTAGAAAAAGTTGATGCTAAATTTAAGGATTCTGCAAAAGAACCTGTATGGGTAGGAAATAATGCATGGATGGCAACTTTTGCTGTAAATAAAAATGAACTTGCAAAACTTGGACTACCAATTCCCCAAACTTATGAAGACCTTTTAAATCCAAAATATAAAGGACTGATTTCAATGCCTCACCCTGCTTCTTCAGGTACTGGTTTTCTTGCTATAGCTGGATTCATTCAAATAATGGGAGAAGAGAAAGCATGGGAATATATGGAGAAACTTCATGAAAATATAGGTGTTTATACTCATTCAGGTTCAAAGCCAGCTAAACAAGCTGCCAACGGAGAATACCCTATTGGTATTTCTTATGATTACCCAAGCGTTAAACTTATGAATGAAGGAAATCCTATTGAAGTAATTTTTCCAGCTGAAGGTTCTGGTTGGGATTCAGAGGCCAATGCTCTTATCAATAAAAAAGATATAAAAGATGAATCTAAAATATTTCTTGATTGGGCTATTTCAGAAGAAATGATGAAATTATATGGTACTCAATATGCCATCATAAGTATTGATATCAATAATCCAGTTCCTGATGGTTATCCAGTTGACCCAGTAAGCCATCTTGTAAAAAATGATTTTAAATGGCTTGCAGAAAATAAAAATACTATCTTAAATAAATGGAGTGAAAAATTCGGAGCAAAAGCTGAACAAAAATAAGGGTATCCTTATTCTGGAGGAAATATGAGTTACTTAGAAATAAAAAATGTAAATAAATATTATAGTAAATTTCATGTATTAAAAAACATAAGTTTATCTATTGAAAAAGGTGAGTTTATCTCCTTTCTTGGTCCAAGTGGTTGTGGAAAAACAACTTTATTGAGAGTTATTTCAGGACTTGAAGAACTTAATTCTGGAAATATATTTCTAAAAGGTAAGGATATCTCTATATTACATCCATCTAAAAGAAATTTTTCTATTGTTTTTCAGTCTTATGCTCTTTTTCCTAATATGACAACTTGGGAAAATATAGCCTATGGATTAAAAAATAAAAAAATGCCTAAAGAATTGATAGAAAAGAAAGTTAAAAGTGTATTAGAAATGGTAGGACTTTTTTCTATAAGTAATAAATATCCAAATGAAATGAGTGGAGGACAGCAGCAGAGAGTTGCTCTTGCCAGAGCAGTTGCCCTTGAACCAGATATACTGCTGTTAGATGAGCCTCTTTCTGCTTTAGATGCAAAAGTAAGAGAAAAGTTAAGAAATGATATTAAATCACTTCAAAAAAAACTTGGTCTTACTACCATTATGGTAACTCATGACCAAGAGGAAGCATTATCTATGTCAGATAAAATTATGATTATGAAAGATGGGGAAATAATGCAATGGGGAACTCCAAGAGAAATATATGAAAAACCTAATTCATCTTTTACTGCTGATTTTATAGGTAAAATAAATTTTCTGGAAAATGGCAAAGCTATCCGTCCAGAGCATGTAAAAATAGTTTCAAATATACTAAATAATAAGAACAAATTTATAATGAGAGAGATAGAAAGTTGGGAATATTTAGGTCCTTCCTACAGGCTTTTTTTCAAAAACAGAGATAAAATATTAAAAGTCGAAGTTCCCTGCAATTTTATAAACGAAGAAACTCTAAAACAAGGAAATAAATTTTTCCTTGAATTTGATGAAAACTTCTATCTAGATTTTAAAAATGAGGTATCATAAATGGAAAAAACTAAAGATGAAATTATCAGAGAAATATTTACATGGTTTATTCTTATATTTTTAATCATTATTATAGTTTTTCCTTTGGGGCTTTTATTAATAAAATCTTTTGAAAATAATTCTGGAGAATTTATTGGACTTGGCAATTTTAAAGAATATTTTTCTAATAAAAATCTTCTCATTTCATTAAAAAATACTTTTACTATTTCAGCAGCATCAAGCATAATTTCTCTATTATTGGCTTTTATTTATGCTTATGGTATCCAGAGAACCACAATCAAATATAAGAATATATTCAAATATATAGCCCTTATGCCTCTCTTTGCTCCTACAATGATGCATGGGATATCTCTTGTATATCTTTTTGGAAGAAAAGGAGCTGTTACTACTGGTTTCTTTGATAAATTTCCTCAGCTTGCTTTTGATATCAATCTCTATGGTGCCACTGGAATAATAATAGCAGAAGTTCTATATATTTTTCCACAAATATTTCTAGTATTAAATATTGCCCTTTCCTCAACTGATTACAGGCTGTATGAAGCTGCTGATATGTTAGGAACAAGCAATTTCAGGAAATTCTTTACCATCACTCTTCCAAATATGAAATATGGAATGATATCTTCTTTTATTATAGCATTTATACTTTCTTTCACAGATTTTGGTGCTCCAAAAGTAGTTGGGGGAAACTATAGCGTTCTTGCTACAGATGTATATATAAAAGTAGTCGGGCAAAATAATATGGCGATGGGTGCTGTAGTCAGCATCATACTTCTTATTCCATCTGTAATAGCATTTTTCATTGATCAGAAAATACAGAAAAAACAGGGAGTCGTTCTCAATGCTAAATCTATTGTTTATAGAGCTAAAAAAAATAAGATACGTGATACTTTTTTCTATATTTATACTATTTTAATTTGTTTTTTTATACTTTCAATTTTTATTACCATATTTGTTTCTGCTTTTTCAAAATTATGGCCTTATAATCTTAGCTTTAGTTTAAATAATTTTAAATTTTACGATTATAATGGTGGAATTGAGATATTTTTTAAAAATTCATTTATTCTAGCGATACTTTCAGGAATATTTGGAACTTTTATGACATTTATGAGTGCCTATTTAATTGAGAAAAAAGAAAATAAGACTTTAAAAGATAAAATTATATATTTTCTTTCTCTTGTCCCTTTAGCACTTCCTGGAATGGTAATAGGAATTTCATTTATATTCTTTTTCAATAAAAGTTATTTTACAATACCTTTTTTAAATATAAATATAATGAATCCCTTTAATTCAATATATAAAACCATTTGGATAATGGTGTTAGCAAATGTGATACATTTTTATTCAATATCTTTTTTAACAGCTAACACAGCCTTAAAGAAATTAGATAAAGAATTTGAAAGAGTTTCCCTTTCTATGGGAATTCCATGGTACAAAACATTTTTCAATGTAACTTTTCCAATGTGTCTAGAATCAATATTAGAGATATTCTTTTATTATTTTGTAAATTCTATGGTAACTATTTCAGCTCTTGTATTCCTTTATACATCAAATCTGAGTCTGCTTTCTATTGCAGTAATCAATTTAGATGATACTGGAGAGATTGCAAAAGCTTCTGCAATGTCTATAATCATACTATTAACAAATGTAATAATTAAAATAATATATCAAATAATTTTAAACTTTTTACAAAAAAGAAAAAATAAAATAAAAAAGGAGAATGTTTAATTATGAAAAAAATAAATCTAATAATTTTTGACTGGGCTGGAACTACTGTAGATTATGGCTGCTTTGCTCCAGTAAAAGTTTTTATTGAAATATTCAAAGAAAAAAATATAGATGTAACTCTGGAAGAAGCAAGAGGCCCTATGGGAATGTTGAAAATAGATCATATCAAAGCTATGCTGTCACTTAATAGAGTCACTGTTCTATGGAAAGAAAAATATAATAGAATGTGGAACGAAAATGATATAGACGAGCTTTATAAAAATTTTGAAAACAAGCTTTTTAAAATACTTGCTGACTATACTGAACCTGTTCCACATTGCATTGAAACTGTAAATATTTTGAGAGAAAGAGGATTGAAAATAGGTTCAACAACAGGATACACACAGGAAATGATGGAGATTATCACTGCTGGTGCAAAATCTCAGGGATACTTTCCAGATTACTATACTACTCCTAATGCTGTTCCAGCTGGAAGACCTGCTCCATATATGATATATCAAAATATGCTTATTCTTGGAGAAGAGGATACAGATTGTGTTGTGAAAATTGGAGATACCATTTCTGATATTAAAGAGGGAAGAAATGCAAAAGTGTGGACAGTTGGAATACTAAAGGGAAGCAGTGAACTAGGATTATCCCTTGAAGAAGTCAATCCCCTCCCTGAAAATGAATTAAAAGAAAAAATGGAAAAAACTGCTTCAAAAATGCTTTCTGCTGGAGCTCATTTTGTAATAGAAGATATTTCAAAAGTTCCATATATAATAGATATCATTAACAAAAAATTAATAAATGGCGAAAGAGCCTAAAATAGATAAATGGGAGGAATTAAGAATGCATACTTTAGAAGAATATCTAGAAAAACCATATCTGCTTTTAACACCAGGACCATTAACTACAAGTAATGGAGTAAGAATAGCTATGCTCAAAGACTGGTGTACTTGGGATAAAGAATATAATAATATAGTTCAGGAAATAAGAGAAAGATTGGTCAAATTAGTTGTACCTTCAGAAAATTATAATAAATATACTTCTGTTCTTATGCAGGGAAGTGGTTCCTTTGGAGTGGAATCTGTCATTGGTACTTCCATTCCTGAAAATGGAAAATTATTAATTCTATCAAATGGTGCTTATGGAGATAGAATGGGAGAAATTGCTCAGGTTTTAAAAATAAATAATATCATAGAAAAATTTGGTGATAAAGATATTATAGATATCAACATAGTGAGAGAAATACTTGAGTCTAATCCAGATATCACTCATGTATCTGTAGTACATAGCGAAACTACAAGTGGAATTTTAAATCCCATTGAAAAAATAGGAGAATTAGTAAAAGAATTTAATAAAATATATATTGTAGATGCTATGTCAAGTTTTGGTGGAATAGAAATAGATATTGAGGAGGTAAAAGCTGATTTTTTAATTAGTTCTTCAAATAAATGTATTCAAGGAGTTCCTGGATTTTCTTTTATTATATGCAAAAGAGATATCTTAGAAACTTGTTCAGGACAGGCTCGTTCTCTTTCTCTTGATCTCTATAGTCAATGGAAAGTTATGGAGGAAAATAATGGCAAATGGAGATTCACTTCCCCAACACATACAGTAAGAGCATTCTATCAAGCTCTTTTAGAACTCGAAAAAGAAGGTGGTATAGTAGAAAGAGAAAAAAGGTATAGAAAAAATAATGTTATTTTAAGAAATGGAATGAAAAATTTAGGATTTAAATCTCTTATTCCTGAAGAATACCAATCTCCAATAATTACTACTTTCTTTGCACCAAAATCTCCAGATTATAATTTTGAAAACTTTTACTATAAATTAAAAAAAGAAGGATTTGTTATTTACCCTGGAAAAGTTACAGATATAGATAGCTTTAGAATTGGAAATATTGGTGAAGTATACCCAGATGATATTTATGCTCTTTTAAAAGCAATAGAAAAAGCTATCAATTAATATAAATATATAACTATTTTTGTTTTTTAATTTTTTTATATTAAAAAAAGAGAAATGCTGCTCTAACGAGAAAAAGATAGATTTCTAACTGTCAAAAAAATAATTTAGTCCAGTGAAATCAAGGATTTTTTGATTTTTCAGTCAAGATTTCGATTGAATTCTTTTTTATAATATGTTATTATATATGTACAAAATACATATAAATGTATATAAATAAAGAAGGAGGTGATAGTATGATAAGATCTGTTAGAAAACCTAATATACCATTTATTGTAGCACCTAACAAAACAAAAGAATTTATGAAAATTATTAATGAAAAACAAGAAAAAAATGCAAAGTCAGCTATTGCCGAAGCTAGAAAAATTATGAAAGAACTTATGGAGCTGGATAAAAAATGTTCAAATATGTAAATGAAATAGATGAAAATAAATTATTAATGCAACCCTTAACTAGAGATAATTGTGATTTAGTTAAGGGTTTTTCATGTAGAAATGAAATATTGGATGATTTTTTAATTAATGATGCAATATATGAACGTGGAACAAGAACATACTTATTTATTTATGATGATGAAGGTTCTAAAAAAATACTTGGATTTTTTTCATTAAGTGCTTCAGGAGTTTCTTTGATTAGTTATAAAGAGGGAAAAGGAGTTAAAGAAGAAGAACAGAGATATAATGCTTCTGGAGTAGAAATAGCTAATTTTGCATTAGACTCTGAATTTCATCATATGTATTGGAGTGAAATTTCAAAAAAAGAAGGAATAAAATTTTATTTAAGTGATTTTTTATTTACTAAAGTTTTAGAATATATAACTAATGATATTATTGAAGTAATTGGAATAACATTTATAACACTTTATTCAGTTCCAGAAGCTGAATCTCTTTATAGAAGACGTAAATTTGAATATTTTGGAGATTTTATGATTGCCAATAACAAAAGATATTTAGACGGATGCATTCCAATGTATATTAAGATAGATGATGAGTAAATATTTGACTAGAATTTATCTAGCGAACCATTTTATAACAATGTTACATTTTGACTTCTTCTTATTGTGATATGATAAAAATAATAATAGGTGTTTCCCTACCTTAAATATGAATGATGATTTGGGTGACTCGCTACCCTAAAGGCGAACCATAATTTGGTGATCCACTACCATGATAGTAATATCAGAAAAGTGTTCACCTTTATAGATAAAAGGGAACACTTTTTTGTTTATTCAGGCTTAATCAATGTTTTCTCTACTCAAGCTCTCCTTAAAAAAATTATTTAGAGTATCCTGTGTATTTTGATTAAAGTATTATCTATTCTAGAACTTGTATCCTATTCCTGCGCCAACTATCCATTCACCTTTTGTTCTGTTTTTACCTGTTCCATTATGTGAATCTCTTTCTACTGAGTAGCTTCCTTTTACATCAAATAGGATTCCACTTTCAAGTTCAAGTGCGTACTTAGCATTTAATCCTATGCTGTGTTCATTTTTGTGAGGAACTAGAATATCAAAATCAGTTGCACTTTCTCCTTTAAATCTTCCTGTGATATTCTCTTCATCTGCACCAGTAAGCAGTCTTGTGTAGCTTACCCCTGCTGATAACGTACTCTTTCCTTTTTCATGAGGGATTACTTTCTTAAGGTCTACTCCCACTTTAGCTGCTGTATAATCAAATGATTTTGAATCTGTTTCTATTGCTAATACTTTGCTTCCTTCATCTGCTCCCTCTTGGTCTACATATGTATATGATAATGTTCCATATGGTTCTAAGAACAAGTTTTCTCCTATATTATAAGAATATCTTCCATTTAGATAAATATCATATGTCATATCTGAATATTTTTCACTGTAGCTGTGTCCTCCTAATGTTGCTCTATTAGCATCATATTCTGAATATTGAATTCCTGCTCCTGCTTTCAGTGTAAGGTTTCCTCTATAATTTTCTGCAAAAGCTCCTACATATCCACTGTTTCCTTTTACTTTTGACATTGGAAGTTTAGCTTCACTTCTGTTTCCTCCTGCTGTTACTCCTAATGCTACATTTTCCGAATATCCATATTTACCAAGCGCGTAAGCTCCAGTAAGCTTCATATCCACATCTACATCTGCTGTACCCGTATCAAAGCCATGATAATTTTTTCCATAATATGTATCTTTAGTTCCTCCATCTCTGTGAGTTAATCCACCCATTATCAACCACTGATTTAAATTTGGTTTGAACTGGTTCTCTGTGATTATATCTCTAAACATTCCCATTGATTTTCTTGAAAGTTCGCTTGAATATGAGTATGGAGTTTCTGTGTAGATATTACTTAAGTAAGATAAAAGTATAGCTAGCTGTTCTTTATCTGTTACTGATGTATAATCTCCTCCTGCTGCATTTAAAGTTAAAATATCTTTTAATGCATTAAAATTTTCCCTTGCACTTGAATGTACTCCTTTATATATTTCATTTAATTTTATATATTTTTGCTCATCTCTTGGTATTTCTTTGTTTATTACAAAAATATCTTCATTGTCTTCAATCTTTATATCTCCTTTTTCTCCTTTCCCTTCACCTTCTTCATCCTCTTCTAAAATTACAGCTTTATCCAATATAGAATTAGTTTTAACAAAAAGATTTTCATTTAAAGTTATTCCGTCCATAGCAATTATAGAATTTATTCCCAATCCATTTGTTATAAGGTTAAATATTCCTACTTTGTATTTTTCAACTTCTGTTTCTTTAATTTCTGTTTTACCACCTGGCAACTGACTAATATCTCCATTAATCTTAAGTTCAGCATTTCCAAATAGGGCATGTCCTTCATATCTTCCATTCTTTATTGTCTGACTGTCTATTCTTAAATTAAGAACTCCACCTGCTTTTATGTTTATTTCTTCTACTCCTGTTACTTTTAATTCTTTTTCTTTTCCATCTGCACCAATAGTTTTCTCAAATAAAGTAACATTTGTATTTTCTCCTACATTTATATTTTCAAAATTAGTTATATTGTGCATAATATTTATTCCTTGACTTTCGCCTGGAATTGACTTAGCACCTGAACTTACTCCAAAATTAAGAGTATCTTCAGAATCGCTATCTCCACCATCAAGAATTCCATTAATTATTGTGCCATCTCCAATTGTAAGGGTATCAGCTCCAGCTCCCATATTTATATTTCCATTAACTACAGTATTTTGAGTATCTCCACTACTAGTCATAGACTGAAGTATTAAAGTATCTCCATTGTCACTTCCTAATATAGCTGCACTTCCATCTATTCCACCATTTACTACTGTTCCTAATAAAGTCAGCTCTTTATCTCCTGTATCTCCAAATACAACTGCTGTTTTATATGCATTAATTACTGAACCATTAAGTTCATTATTTCCCTCTAAAACTTTCAAAGTATTTGTTATACCGTTTAATATATATCCCTTACTTGAAGAAATATTTATTGTTTGAGAATCTCCAGTTGTTAAAATTCCTTTTTTTAATTCTAAACTTTCAGTTCCTGATATATTAGCTTTATCTCCCACTGCTTTAGCATTGATTATTGTAATTCCTGCACCATTATCAAAAGTTTTTCCAAATTTTTTATAATCTTTTTCCTCTGCTTTATATCCTCCTACCACTGCCTTAAATATTAAACCTTTGTTTAATATTTCATTTTCTTTAGGAGTTTCATCAACAATTGTTAATCCATCAACTACATCATTATTACTATCTCCATTTACAAGTATTCCATAATTACTTGATGGATCTATAGTTCCATCACTTTTCTTTATAGCATTACTGGTTCCATAAATAACTCCTGTATTTGTTATAGCTCCCATTGTACCTGAGTGATTATATATTCCAGCACCAGTACCAATACCACTTATTATTCCTGTATTTGTTATACTTCCCATTGTATCTTTATTATATATTCCAAAACCCAAAGCAGTACTTGAAGAACCAGTTGACCCTGAATCTAAACCATTACCATAACCACTTATTACCCCTGTATTTGTTATATTTCCTATTTTTATAGCATTAGTATCATTAAATATTCCATAAGCAAAAGCAGCAGAAGTACTAGCAGCATAACCATTTATCAGTCCTGCATTTGTTATATCTCCAATTGTACCTGATTTATTATATATTCCATAACCCTCACTAACACTACTAGAACCAGTACCATAACCACTTATTATCCCTGTATTTGTTATAGCTCCCATTTCTTTATCATCACTATCATTATTTATTCCAGAACCAGTACCAGCATCACTAGTACTATTACCAGTACCACTTATCAGTCCTGCATTTGTTATATTTTCCATTTCAGATTTAAAATTATATATTCCAGAACCAATACCTTTACCACTAGTACTATTACCATAACCATTTATTATTCCTGCATTTGTTATATCTCCAATTGTACCTAAACTATTATATATTCCATAACCAGTACCACTATCACTACTACCTGTACCACTTATCAGTCCTCTATTTGTTATATTTTTCATTGTACCTGAATTATATATTCCATAACCAAAACCATAACCACTAGAACTACTACCAGTACCACTTATTACTCCTGCATTTGTTATATTTTTCATTGTACCTGATTTATTATATATTCCAGAACCATAACTAGCACTACTACCATTATAAATACCTGAGCCACTTATTACTCCTGCATTTGTTATATTTTTCATTGTACCTGATTTATTATATATTCCATAACCATAACTATTACCACTACTACTCATTTCTCCTGTTATTGAGGCATTATTTACAAAATTCACATCAGTCAAGTCACCACTTAACCTAAGTCCATAACTTATCTCTTTGTTCCCATCTTTGTCATTAACTTTACTTGATGACAATAGCGTATTGTTTGTATAAGTTTTTTTTACTGTATCCCAAATATTTCCAACATCTTCATATGGATTTTCTGTATCCCAATTTCCTTCATTACAACTTCCACTACCATCAACAGTTTCAGTTGTATTAAATTCTATTTCTCCACCATCTCCTTTTATCCAAAGATAGCTATCTGCTCCCATTACTGCTGTGCATGACAATAGAAATCCTACTACTGCCCCTATCGTTATGTTTCTTCCTCTTCTTTTGTTGCTGCTCTTTACTGCCTTTATAATCTTTTCAATCATATTTTTCCTCCCCCAAGTTTGTTTTTATATATTTTTTATTTAAATTTTTCTTAAATTTTTTTCAATTTTTTCCTCCAAAATCCTAATTAAAATTGAAAATTTAAATGTAGAAATTAAGCCAATAACTGAGAAAAGTTCCTTTTTATACATAAAAGCGAACTTTTAGACGCTCTAACCTCCCAATTTTTAATACCTCATTTTTTGGACCCCATTCACCTCCCAAAACTTTTATGTTGACTTTTACAAATTTAAAGAGTACAATGATAGGGAAAATATAGGGAATGTGTTCGCCTTTATGTATAAACAAGAACTTTTTAGTAAAAAGCTCGTTTTTTCAATCTTTTAATACTCTATTTTTTCTCCCTCTTAATGCCTCATCAGAAGCTCTTCTGTCCTTGTCATTTTTTCTTGATTCTGATTCCCTCAGTCAGTGTTTTTATATTTTCTATTCTGAATTTTACTCCTATTGTTTTCATAATTTTTCCTCCATCTTTTATTTTTGGGTAAAAAAAAGACTGCAGCTTCTACTACAGCCTTTTTTCTTTAAGTTTCTGTTGTATTATTTTTTACATAAAACTGGTATGCTACCAGTCTTTGTATATGCATTAGCATTTTATTCCAATAGAAAAATCAAGCTTCTTGTATAAATCAAAATACTCGTTCCTATTCTTCTGTGCAGTATATCTCCTGCTTCCAGCTTGTAGCATATAGTATTTCTATGTTTTTTAAAATATTTTGCCACATCATCTATCGTTGCCCACTCCCCTAGATGTTTAACCATTTCTTCAGATAAAACCTTATCCAGAGAGGATAGAGTATCAAGTTTTCTGTAAATATACTCTTCGCTATTCACCTGTACTCCCTCTCTTTATCTCTGCTCCACTTTCCTCCAAATTCTTTTTCATTCCCTGCCTCCCAAATTTTTTATTCCATAAATTCGCTAAATCTTTCCTGTGTCATTCCCCTTCTGCTCTTTCCTGCTATTCGTACAGGAAAGCACATATCAATTATTCTGTCCCTTATCCTGTTCTGCCCCTGTGTTGAAAACTTTTCAGTTATCTCACATCTGTTTCTATCTTCACTGAAGTTCAGATTCGTTGATACTATCAAAGGCTTCTCACTCCTGTATCTCCCATCTATGAGATTATATATTTTTTCTGCTCTCCACCCTGTCTGATTCTTATCCAGTTCTTTTTCAGCTCCGAAATCGTCTATAATCATCAAATCACATTTTTCTGTCTGTTCCAGAATAATTTTTTCTCCCTCGCCCCATTCTATGGTGAGTTTGTTCAAATACAGCCCCAGATTGATTACTATCACTGTTTCCCCTTGCTCCATAAGATAGTTCGCTATACAGGCACTTGCAAATGTCTTCCCTGTTCCCACTCCCCCATAAAAAAGCAACCCCTCTTTTTTATCCTTCTTCAGAAAATTCTCTGCATATCTTTTAGCCAGCTGCATATGACTGCTGCTCATATCTGCATTCTCAAACCTGCTGTTTATAAACTTTTTATCCATTACAGAAATATCCAGGCACTTCTTCAGCTTGTTTTTCATACACTCCTGTACTCTCTTCTTTTCCAGTTTCTCCAATTCCTTTGCCCTATTTTTCTCTAGGCAATCGCATCTCGGTATATATTCCAGCTCTTTTTTAATCCCCTTTGGAAGCGCAGCAAAATATTTATTCTCATTTTTCACATAATCTTCCCCACAAAATTCACATTTCTTCATCTACTCCCCCTCTAGATGTTTTTGCAAGCAGCCCTTTTATAAATTCCCCTGTAGAGTCTTCATACTCAATTTCTTTAAATTCTTTTTTAGTATCAGAAATGCTCTTTTTCCCCTTATATATTTTATCCTTAAAGTTCCCATTGATAGCTTTTTTGAGGTTTTCCACTTTAAAGATTGCATTCACACTCATGTTGTTTTTTACAAATTTTGACTGTGACATCAGTGTCAGTGCTTCAAATAGCTTTGCAGCTCCCAATTCTCCATATGCCCTCAGCAAAATATGGTTCTCTGGTCTATAGTCAAAATCAGGCAGATTCAACTCTTTGTATTTTTTAATATCTGCTGTATCTCTACTGGCGTGTTTTCCATGTCAACTTTTTTGCATTCTCTGTTCTCAATATTTTTTTCTCCCTCTGTGTGTGTATTATTTATATCTTTTAATCTTTTATTATCTTCTAAAACAAAACTATCTTCTGATGTCTGTAAAAAACCAGCAACGGTTTCACCAGTAATGGTTTTACCAGTAATAGTTTCCTCGGTAATAGTTTCTCCAGTGATAGTTTCCTCAGCAATAGTTTCTCCAGTAATAGTTTCTTCAGTAGTAGTTTCCTCAGTAATAGTTTCCTCGTTATCGATTTCTTCTTCTCTAGTAAATTTTTCCATTTCTTCAACGTTTTCAGGAGTAAATATTAATTTTTTCCCTTTAAATTTCCCCTTGCTTCTTTCCTCCACCAGTTCTATTACTTTTAACTCTTCAAGTATTTTTAGTCCTTTAGGTATCCAACCTTTGCTTAATCCACTATATTTAGCTATTGTTTCAGTATAGTATTTTATATCCTGCCCATTAAAATCACTGTAGATTTCAGTAAGAGTCAGATACAGATTTCTAATCCTGTCAAGTTCCTTTCCCACATATAGACATCTAAATAATCTCAATACTTTTTTCTCCTGCCAACAAAATGATTGCTCCTTTGTACTTCTCTTGTTTTTCATCTTTCGCTCCTTCAAATTCGTAGTAATATCTACAAACTTTTTTTATAGTTAATGTTTTTTATAATCTTTTTTGAAATGCTTTTTTATATTCAAAATTTTTCACAAATGACATGGTTCATATCTTAGCACAACATTCCATTTTTGTATATAGAAGAATTAAAAATTTGAAATAAAGAAATGAATAAATCATCTTCCTATCATTTATAATATTTATACTAAACCCCCTTATTTCATCAATATTTTTTAAAGGATTTTTTTAAATATTTTTCTATCTTTTGTAAAAAAAAATTATTTGTTTTTATCTCTTTTTCAAAAAAAATATATAACTCCTTTTGATATTAAAATTATCTTTAATTGCCAACCGTAAGCAAAAATAACCTGCACGGTAAATTTAACTAATGGCTGATGATTTTTTTTACTAAAATATTTTTTTTTATTTATATAATCATGTTAAAAAATTCTACTTTTTTTATTTTATAAAATATTTTTTTACAATATTTTTTGCTAAAAATTACCTACCATAACTAAAAATCACCCACAAGGTAAATTTACCTCATGGGTGATAATTTTTTACTAAAATTACAGAAAATCCAAATGAATTTAAATTCCATTTACAAGAATCTATCCCATTTGTTTTAAATTAAAAAAGACCAGTTTGTTAATTCCAAACTGGTCCAACTTTTTTATTCTATTAGAAATTTTTAGGTTGAATCATGAAATAAGCTTGTGGGTGAGCACATACTGGACATACTCCTGGAGCTTTTTTTCCATGATGGATATGTCCACAATTCATACATTCCCATGCTACTTCTTCTTCTCTTTCAAATACCATTTCTTCTTTGATATTAGCTAATAATTTTCTATATCTTTCTTCATGTTCTTTTTCTACTTTTGCCACACCTTCAAATAATCTTGCAATTTCAGTAAATCCTTCCTCTTTTGCAACTTTTGCAAATTCAGCATACATATCTGTCCATTCATAATTCTCTCCTTCAGCAGCATCTAAAAGATTGTCTATAGTTGAAGGAATATCTCCACCTTTTAAAAGTTTAAACCAAAGTTTTGCATGTTCTTTTTCGTTATTAGCAGTTGCTTCAAATAGCTTAGATACTTGCTCAAATCCATCTTTTTTCGCTTTTGATGCATAATATGTATATTTATTTCTTGCTTCTGATTCCCCAGCAAATGCAGTCATTAGATTTTTTTCTGTCTTAGATCCTTTTAATTCCATTAAAACCATCTCCTTATTTTCTTTTACATTTTTGTAATCTCTACAAATAAGATAACATATCATTTAAATAATGTCAAATATATTTTGAAATGTTTTGTATTTAAAGGTATAATTTAAGAATAATAATCAACAACAGGAGGAAGGAAATATGAAATTTTTTATAAAGTCATTTGATGAATTAACTACAAAAGAACTCTATGAAATTGGAAAAGTAAGACAAGAAGTTTTTGTGGTAGAACAAAATTGTCCTTATTTAGATTTCGATGAAAAAGATTTTAAATCTCTTCACATTTATTTAAAAGATACAGATAATAATAAAATTATGTGTTATGCTAGAGTTTTAGCTCCAGGATTATCTTATGATACTGCATCTATTGGAAGAGTTATGGTATTAAATGCTTATAGAAAAAATGGCTATGCTCGAAAGTTGGTTTTACAGTGTATTGACTGCGTAAAAAATATATTAAAGGAAAAGGAAATTACTATTGGTGCCCAATTCTATTTAAAGGATTTTTACTCTTCATTAGGTTTTAATGCTGTATCTGATGTATATGATGAAGATGGTATTCCTCACATTGATATGTATATGAAACTTGCATAAAAAAGTAAAAAGAGGATTAATTCAAAAATCCTCTTTCCCTTTAATAATTTTTAGGTATATTAAATTCATCTAAAACATTTATTCCATTCCAAAAATCACTGAGATAAATCTTTAAAACTGGTATTCCATGAGGCTCATCATCTAAATTTGCAAGAGATATGATGAGGTCTATATTTTTATTTTCAGAAAGAAAATATTCTATTCGATAATCTGGTATTACTTCTACAATCTCTATTTTGTATGTACACTGAAGTTTTTTTATAACTGTTTCAGTAGCTCTTTGCTCAAAAGTATTATCTACTACAAGTATTCTCTTAGGTTTACTCTCAGCATATTTTTTCTTATCAATATTTTCCTGAAGAATTATTGCCAAAAGTATAAAATCTTCCATAACAAACTCCATAAAATACTTAGGTACCATTTCATATATTGTATTAAAAATTTTCAAACAATACTTAGGAACATCTGTAAAATCGAGATTTTTCTGTACAATATTAAATTTTGATTTATATATGGATATCTTAATTACTGAAAATATTTTACGAATAAACTCTTCGTCCATATTTAATTCATCATTATATTTTTCATTTAACTCTTTTAAAAATTCTTCTATATCTCTATGTAAACTCTCATTCAAATCTGCTGAATATATTCCCATAAGTATAAGTGTTATTGTATGAATAGAAAAATTACTTAGTTCTATATCATCTTTTACAAACTCTCTTACTATATTAAAATATTCATAATATTGCTGTGATGAATGAGCATATATATAATTATTTTCAAAACTCTTTCTTTTTAGATGAGAATCTACAAATACAGCTATTATTGCATAAAAACTGTATGTTTGAATATTTTTATTAGCCATCTTGAGCAGTTTATTTCCCTGAAGCATATATTCGTTCAACTTTTTTTCTGTCACTATTGAATAAAGTAGCTCTTTAAAAACATTTTTAAGCTCTTTTCCCTTTGAAATAAATTTAGTAAGAAAGGCAATTAAAAGTATTTTAAGATGTTTTTCATCTCCATGTAAAGTTATTCCTTTCCCATGTATAACTTCAACTGTTATAGAGTATGGTGCCAGAAATTTTTTATCTCTACTAAATCATAATTTAAAGTTCTTCTTGTTACATCTAGTATCCTACTTTCATGACTCAATATTATTTTGTCATCTATTAAAAGTTTAGTTATTAAATAATCTCTTCTATCAATATAAGTAAGTGAAGAAAATTCAGAAATTAACTTTTTTATTTTAACCATTTCTTTTTTTTCAATAAAATATTTATCTTTATTTTTTAATATTCCATTTAAATTACATTTATTTAGCACTGTATTTATATCTTTTATATTATAACGTATAGTCCTAGAATTGAGATTTAGAACAGAGGATAGGTCTTCAACCGTGTATTCATTCTGAAATAAAAGCCCTAGAATATTTAGATTTTTTCCATTAAGCATCTCTAACTCCTTTCAAATTTTGTATACATATTTATAAAAAAACAACCTATGAAATTTTTTTCATTATTTTTGAAAAAAAATTCGAATTTTATATTAATCAAAACAATGTTAATATAGGATATATTAATATGAATATACCCATAGTATACTTCATTTTAAGAAAAAAAAGAACTATCTTTAAAAATAAAATAGAATGAAGCAAGGAGGCACACAAAAATGACAGAAAAAGAATTTATGAAAATGTATCTAGACTCTTTCAAACTAGATGGAAGACTAAAAAATATAGGCGAAGCTAAAAAAAGAGTAAAAGTTTTTTTTGATACTTTAAAACAAGTTATTGATGAAAATGAAAAAGTTATCTTTAAAGATTGGGGTAAATTTGAAATAGAGCATAGAGAGCAAAGAATTTATGGAAATCCTAAAACTAAAGAAAGAATAGTTATCCCTGCTAAAAGAGTTTTAAAGTTTACAGTTGGAAAAAAATTTGCTGACAGAGTTAAAAATAGTTAAAAGGGAAATACTTCCCTTTTAACTTAAATATTTTTATTAACTCTAGATTTTATTTCATCATAAAGTCTAAATACAGTTGATGCTGAAAAAATACCTACAGCCATGGCTCCAGCTATAATAAAAGTTTGAATGCCTTTTTGAACTGCCATAGGATAATTTTTATCAATTAAATTATACATTGTATAATAAATTCCTCCTCCTGGTGCTAAAGGTATCAAGGCAGCTATCAATATTGTTGTTACAGGTGTATATATTATCCTAGAAACTGCTTCTGAATATAGTGCAAGAGCAAATGTTGCTATAAAGAATGTCAAGCCTTCAGAATAATTTAAATGCTGCCCTAAAAGATATACTGCCCAACTCAATCCACCAGCTATGCTGGTATGGAAGAGATTTTTATGTTTTATATTAAACATTAACCCAAATCCAAAGGTAGTGAATATAGCAGCTATAATCTGAAATATTATTTTTTCTATTGACATTAGTATGCCCTCCCTAAGTTTAGAAGTAATTTTAGTGCTATACCTGAACCTACAGCTATAGAAGTTCCTATCATTGCTACTTCACCTAGTCTGGAAAGTCCTGTAACAAGATCTCCTGAGAATATATCTCTCATAGAATTAATAAATGCAACTCCTGGTACCAATATCATCAAAGTGGAAATTATTGGAATGGAAACATCTGTTATAAATCCTAAATGAAGGAATAAACATGCTGTTCCAGAAGATATTCCACCACACAAAAGATTAGTAAAAAATGTTCCTAATTTTAGGGTATCAGTAATTCTTGTTGCTATTGCAATAAGTATACCACATAAAAAAGCAGCTAGAAACTCTCTTATATTTCCTGAAAATAAGAAAGTGAAAAATCCAGCTCCTATACAGTTGCCAGCAACATTTATAAAAAATGAATATGGCTTTTCATTTTCAATTTTGAGAAGTTCTTCTCTAAGTTCATCACAACTATAGTTGCTTATATTTCTTATTAGAGAATATACTTGATAGACTTTATCCAAATTAGTAGTTCTAGATGTTACTCTTTCCACAAGTGAGATAACTTCTCCCTCGGAGTTTTTAAGAGTAATTATTATACATGTAAGTGTAGCAAAACATTGAGGTGTCATTCCATAATGCTCAGCTACCTGACATATATGATTTTCTACTCTATATACTTCAGAGCCATTTTGCAACATAATTTTTCCTGTAAGACAGGCAAGTGAAAGAATCTTATATTCGGTTTTTTTATCCATTAAAATCTCCCAGATATTTTTTTATTTGCCTAAATTATAGCATAAAATACAAAAAATAGAATATCTAAAATAAATTTTACAAAATGATTTAATTATAAATAAGGAGTGATACATAAAATGAAAATAACACAAGAAAGTGATTACGCAATAAAAATCGTATTATATTTATCTAAATTAGATAAAGGTGAAATAGCAAATGCAAGAGAAATTAGTGAAGCTGAAAAAATGTCTATGAAATTTGCTCTTAAAATTTTAAGAAGGTTATGTAAAGTTAAACTTGTTGAATCTTTTAGAGGTATAAAAGGTGGATACAAATTAAAAAAGTCTGCAGACGACATCAGCTTGAGAAGTGTGATAGAAGTTATTCAAGGCGACCTTTTCATTAATACAAGCTTAAAAAATATAAACTCTGCTAAAAAAGTTGAAACTGATCCTGTAAATTCTCTACTTTATTCTATTCAAGAAGATGTCAAGAGAAAATTAAGCAATACAAGTTTTAAAGATTTAAGAGATGCTTCAGCTAAATAATAGTAATTAACATAATAATATAAAAGTAGATATCTCATTAGTCAAAATATAATTTTAGAGCTTTTCCAGTAGAAAGATTTCCTATTAATCTTGCTCATAAAATTAAAAATAGTAAACTCGTTTCACTCAAACATACTATTTTTTACATTTTACTTGCATCATTAATTACGTAAATCTCTCTAATTTCCAAAGCTCTAAAACTTATTCAATTTTCTTTTGAGATACCTACTTTTTTATTTCTTTATATAAATTTTTTCATACTCTTTCAAAGATTCTACAGCTTTATATGCAAGAGGATATACCCCTATCAAATTAACTATTGTCATAAGTCCTAATCCTAAATCAGCTAGATTCCATACTAAAAAATTTTGCCTAACTCCTCCAATAAAAAGCATTATTAGAGTAAAAACCTTAAATGCTTCTTGAAGCCATGACCTATCATATAAAAAAGCTAGATTTGGTTTAGCATAGAAACTTACTCCCAATATAGTACTAAATGAAAACAAAAATAATATAATTGCTGTAAATACAACTCCCCAATTTCCTACTTGATATCTAAAAGACTCTTGAAGAAGTGTCATTCCTCCAAGTCCTTCTGGAATACTTCCTTTTGATAATAATATAACAAAAGCTGTTGCACTGCATATTAATACAGTATCTACAAATACTCCTAATGCCTGAACCAAACCTTGCTTTACAGGGTGATCTATATCTGCAGCTGCTGCTGCACATGGTGCTGATCCCGAACCTGCTTCATTAGAAAATAAGCCTCTTTTTACTCCCTGCATTACTACACTTCCAAATGTTCCTCCTAAAAATTGCTTTATTCCAAAAGCATGTTCAAATATATCTATAATTGTTGCTGGAAGTATAGTAATATTTTTTATTATAATAAAAATAATTACAATAAGATATATAGCTGCCATTGCAGGAACCATCTTATCCAATACCTTCACTATTTTATCTCTTCTTCCAAAGAGAACTGCTGCTGCCAGTATTACAATAACTATAGATGTAATTCTTGGATTTATTCCAAATGCAGTATTAAAAGACTCAGTTACAGAATTAGATATAATTTGAAAAACTCCAGCCCAACATATAAGAGCAAATATTACAAATAAAACTCCCAGCCATTTTTTATTCAATCCTTTTGTGAGAAAATATGGAGCTCCTCCTCTATATCCTCCTTGTGGGTCTTTTTCTCTATATATTAAAGCTATTGTTGATTCTACAAATGCAGTAGCTGAACTTAAAAGAGCCACTATCCACATCCAGAAAACTGACCCTGGTCCTCCTACAGAAACTGCTGCTACTACTCCTGCCAAGTTTCCCACTCCTACTCTTGAAGCTGTACTTATACAAAAAGCTTGGAATGAACTTATTCCTTCTCTATTTTTTTGGTTTTTTCAGTTATAAGAGATATCATATGCTTAAATAACCTAAATTGCACACCTCTTGTTTTTACTGTAAATACTATTCCACTTATTACTAAGATTACTACAAGCAGATTTTTATTCCACATAATATTGTTTATAATATCAACTATTGACTCAAAAGAATTCATTTTTCCTCCAATTTTTAAATACAAAAAGAGCCTGATACAAAAATACTTTCTAACCTCTGATATGAATAGATTTAAGTAATTTTTGAATTAGACTCTTTTAATTTTACTTTATTTTTTCTATTCTGCTATCCTACTATTTGAAACTCTTTTATTTTTTCTCTACTTCTTCAATATTCACTGGGGGAACTTTTACTATATTACCATTTATTCTTACTTCTATCTCTACTTTCCCTTTAACTTTAGAATATTTTGAAAACAGATTTAATGCAAACTGTTTTTCCTCTTCTGAAAAATTTCCATATCCAAGTATATGTGGTCCTGCCATTTGACAACCTGTTATATGAAAACTTCCCATTTCTTTATATTGATCTATTTTATTATTTCCCTCTTCATCTCTTCCAACAAAAAGATATTTTCCTTTATCTAATCTATAAAATCTTCCTATCTTTAGTAAATGAAATAAATAAGATTCTTTTTCTTCAAGCAATCCATCTTTTTCTAATATCTCTAGTCTATCTGAATAAGCTGGGTCTGTCAGCAGGCACCCTCCACCAGGTGTAGGATAATCTTCAATCCCATAATATTTCATGAGATCCATTTGTCTTCCTCTTCCTCTTCCTTGAATATCCAGCAATTTTTCTCTATCTACCCAGCCTTCTAATTCGGCTTTGCTTGGAGGAAGAAGTTTAGCTGACAATGGTCTTAATACTAAATCCTCCATTCCTGAAAGTTTTTTTACTTTTTCCAATGCTGCTGCATTTTGTGACATTGGTCTTTGTCCAAGTACTTCTCCAGATATTACAAATTGTGCTCCATATTCCTCTAAAAGTTCTCCTGCAATCTTAAACATTAACGAATGACAATCAATACAAGGATTCATATTTTTTCCTCTGCCATATACAGGATTTTTTACTATCTCTGTGTGTCTGCTTTTAAAATCAATATATTCTAATTTTATTCCAAGCTGCTCTGCCATTTTCTCAGCCTTTTCATTCTTTCCACCAAAAAAATGCGAAACAAAATTCAAGGCTATAACTTCCACACCTTGATCTTTTATAACTTTTACAGCAAGTGCACTATCCAGCCCACCAGAAAAAAGAGCCAATGCCTTTATCTTTTTTTCCACTTCTATTTTTCCTCTCTTCCAAAATCTAAAATTGTTCTGCCTTTACTATCTTTTTTTCCTTCGTAATATACTTTCATGCTCTTAGGAACAGCAGTATATACTTTTTTACTTATTTCAATAAAACTAGCACCTTTTATACTCATAGCTCCAGCTAAAAAATCCATCAGTCTTTGAGCTGTAGGAAGGTCTAGATATTCAAGATTTAAAGTTACCATTTTATCACTTTTTATATATGTAGCTATCTTTTTACAATCTGCAAAAGTCTTAGGATCTACAAATATAGTCTGATAATTTCCTCCTGCATTTAATTCAGCTTCAAGACTTGAAGATGTTTTTCCATATCCTCCTAAATTTAATGGTGTGCTATCTTTAGGAGCTGTAACTTCCTGCTCTTTTCCATTAGAATTTACTTCAATTATTCCAGTATCATCAAGTTCTTCTAATCCTTCCATATCATCTATTTCGTCTGTTTCAGGATTGTCTATCCCTAAAAGTTCTTTTAAATCTCGAAAAACTTTAAAAGAGTTTTTCCCACCTTCTTTTTTCTTCATTCTATTAAAACCTCCTATTGAAAAATCTTTCTACCTACTCTTATTAATGTTGCCCCTTCTTCCAATGCTATTTTATAATCATTAGTCATTCCCATAGAAAGTTCAACTAATTTTCCTTTAAACCATTTTTCATTTAGTTCATCTTTTATTTCTCTTAATCTTCTAAAAACACTTCTTAATAGTTCTTCATCATTAACAAATGGTGCCATAGTCATTAAACCTACTATATTTATATTTTTCAATTCCATTAATTGAGGAAGTTCTTCATATAATTCCTCAAGCTCATATCCTTCTTTACTCTCTTCTCCAGCTATATTTATTTCAAGTAAGACATCAATAATTCTATTATACTGTTTTGCTCTTTTGTCAATTTCCTGAGCAAGAGATAATTTATTTACTGAATGTATCATTTTTACATATTCTGCAATATACTTTACTTTATTTTTCTGAAGATTACCAATAAAATGCCACTCTACATCTTTTATTCCCATTTCATTAAATTTTTCCTGTTTCTCTTTCATAATTTGAGCTTTATTTTCTCCAAAAACTTTTACTCCACAATTTACTATTGGAATCATCTCTTCTGCTCCTACATACTTTGTAACAGCTATGAATCTTGCTCTTTCAGAATTTAATGAGTGTTTTTTATGTCCTCTTCTATTTCTAAAATATTTTTTTAATATCACCCATTATTTTTCAACTCCTTATATAAATTCATCTAACACATCATTTGCAACCATAAGTCCTTTTTTAGTTAAAATAAAATATTCTCCACTTTTTTTTAAATAACCTCGTTTTTCAAGGGATATACACTTTTCTATATACTCCCCTTCTGGTCTAACTCCTTTTTTTAAAAGTCTAAAACCTAAAATATATTTATATTCTTCTTTTTCTTTTGAAGTCAGCCTCTCTTTTTCTATAATTGGTTTTCCCTTACTTTCTATACTACCATAATATTCTAAAAATTTCATCTGATTTTTATATCTTAGATTATCAATATATCCAGATGCTCCTAAACCTATTCCTAAATATTCTTTATTTTCCCAGTATTTTGTATTATGTATAGCCTCTTTTTGAGGTAATGAAAAATTAGATATTTCATAATGAATATATCCTGCCTTCTCAGCTATATCTATTATTTTTTCAAACATATCTGCTTCTATTTCATTTTCAGTTTCTCTTAGAAGTCCCTTTTTCAGCTTCTCAAAAAATACAGTTCCCTCTTCCCAGATAAGTGAATAAATAGAAAAATGTTCTGGCTTTATACTTAATAGTTTCTTCAAATCATTTTCTACTTCTTCCACACTTTGTCCCGGCAATGAAAACATCAAATCAAGGCTTATATTTTCAAATCCTGCTTTTCTTGCATTATAATAAGTTTCTATTCCTTCTTCTGAAGAATGCATTCTTCCAAGTATTCTCAAATATTTTTCATCAAATGACTGTATCCCTATACTCAACCTGTTTATTCCTATTTTTTTTAATTGAACAAGTTTATTATAATCTACAGTCTTAGGATTTACTTCAAGAGTTACCTCAGCATCTTCTTCTATATCTAGTTTTTTTAGAATTCTATCTATATCTTCAAAATCTAAAAGAGAGGGGGTTCCACCCCCGAAATAAACTGTGTTATATTTATATGGAGGATATAAGTCTATTTCCTTCAATAAATAATCTACATATTTTTTTCTACTCTCTTCATTAGATTTGAATGATAAAAAATCACAATAGTTACATTTATTTAAACAGAAAGGAATATGTATATATATCCCATCTACCATTGATTTTCCTCCATTTAGTTTATAATGAATCTACATAAGCTTGAAAACCAGTTTTAATATCTTCGAGCTTAGCCAATGATTTCTCTTTAACCTTATCCACAACACAAATATAATACTTTATCTTTGGCTCAGTTCCAGAAGGTCTTGCTGTTACATAAGTTCCATCTTCAAGTATAAATTGAATAACATCTGATTTAGGTAAATCAATTTTTGATGTTGTTCCAGTTTTCATATTTTTCTCTATCTGTAGTTTAAAATCTTTGTAACATTCAACTTTTTTACCACATATTACTTCATGCTCATGTGTTCTTAAATTTTCCATTATTCTTCCTATTTCTTCCAGTCCATCTTTACCCTGTTTAGTTATAGCTACTGTTTCTTCTACATACCAACCATATTTATCATATAATTTATTCAACTCTTTATACACAGTTGTCCCTATACTATTATAGTAAGCAGCCATTTCAGATATCATCAAAGTAGCTACTACAGCATCTTTATCTCTTACATGTGTTCCTACTAAATAACCTATAGATTCTTCAAATCCAAATAAGAAAGTTCCATCTAGTTCCTTAGTTTCAAACTGCCTAATTTTTTCTCCTATATATTTGAAACCTGTAAGTGTTCTATATAATTTTATTCCTTTGTCTTTAGCTATTACATCAAGCATAGGTGTAGAAACTATTGTTGATATTACTGCTCCATTTGAAGGAATATTCTTATTCATTTCTAAAAGATAATTCATTAAAAGAACTCCAATTTGATTCCCATTAGGATATACCCAATTTCCTTCATTATCTCTAATTGCCATACCTGTTCTGTCTGCATCTGGGTCATTAGCAAGACATATGTCTGCACCTATTTTATCAGCAAGTTCTGTACTTAGCTTAAATACTGACTTATCTTCTGGGTTTGCATATGGACAAGTTGGAAACATTCCATCTGGCATTTCCTGTTCAGGCACTGTATACACAGAATCAAATCCCATTTCTTTCAATACTCTCTGTACTGCTACCCTTCCTGTTCCATGAAGTGGAGAATATACTATTTTAAAATCTTTCTTTCCTGGTATATCTCTATTAATAGCTTGTTTTTCTACTTCTTCTACAAATCTGTCATCTATTTCTTTCCCAATATATTCTAATAGTCCTCTTGATTTTGCTTCCTCTTCTGAAATCATTTTTATGTCACTGAATATATCTACACTATTCACTTCATTTACTATACCACTTGCCTGAGGCTCTACTATTTGTGCCCCATCTTCCCAATATACTTTATACCCATTATATTCTTTTGGATTATGAGAAGCTGTTACCATTACTCCAGCCTGAGCTTTTAACTCTCTTGTAGCAAATGATAATTCTGGTGTTGATCTTAGTGATGTGAAAAGATAAGCTTTAATTCCATTTCCTGCTAAAACAAGAGCTGTATTTAATGCAAATTCAACTGAGTCTATTCTACAATCATAGGCTATAGCTACTCCCTTTTTCTTTCCAATTTCACCTGTATTTTTTATTATATAATTAGCAAGTCCCTGAGTTGCCTTTCTTATGTTGTATTTATTGATTCTATTCTTTCCTATCCCTCTTATTCCTCTCATTCCAGCAGTACCAAAACTCAAATCAGTATAAAACCTATTCTCTATTTCTGCATCATTTCCTTTTATACTCATTAGTTCTTCTCTATCTTCTTTATCAAGGTAATCTGAATTTAGCCATAATTCATATCTTTTTAAAATTTCTTTTTCCATACCCATGCCTCCAAATATATTAAGATTTTTAGTTCAATTTAAAATTACTTTATTATATATTATACCTCATTTAAATCTTATTCAGAAAATATTTTTAAAAAATTTTTTTTAATTTACATTTTTACATTTTGATGTGTTTCATTTTTTAAGTTTAATGACTTATAAATATACAAAACATTTATAAAATTTAATTTTATTTCGGAATAATATATTATATATATTTGAAAGATATATAAAAATTGTGGTATATTAATCGTAACAGTATATTTAATATATGATTAGAATATAATTTTTTTACGGTATAAAATAACGAATATTTTCAAGGAGGACACAAAAATGATATTAAATCTTACCACTATTCAGACTATGGCTTTAGCTGTCTTAGTTCTTTATTTTGGAAAATTTATTAACAACACTTTTAATTTTTTAAAAGAAAATTGTATTCCTGATGCAGTTACAGGAGGAACTATATTCTCAATAGTGACTTTAATAGGACATGAAACTGGTTTCTTTTCTTTTATTTTTGAAGATACTTTAAGAGAAGTCTTCATGATAGCTTTTTTTACAACTGTTGGCTTTTCTGCAAGTATAAAATTGTTAAAAAAAGCTGGAATACCTGTGCTAATGTTTCTTTTGGCAGCTATAGGACTTGCCATACTTCAAAATGTTTTTGGTGTGGCAATGGCTAAATTTCTTCATATCAATCTCCTTATTGGACTTGCTACTGGTTCTCTAGCTACAACAGGAGGTCCTGGTACTGCTGGAGCTTTTGGTCCTATCATAGAACAATTTGGTGCCCAAGGAGCAACTATGGTTGCCATGGCAACTGCCACTTATGCACTTATTGCAGGGAGTATTATTGCTGGTCCCATATGTAAAAGACTCATAAAAAAACATGAGTTACTTGAAAAGAAAAATAATAAATCTGATTTTGAAAATTCTGGGAATAAAAATGAATTTCTTTCTGCTAAAAAAGTTCTTCCAACTGGATTTCAAATTGTTATAGCTATGGGAGCTGGAAGTTTAATTTCAAATTTTTTAAGTAGTTTAGGTTTAGTTCTTCCTCCATACATAGGAGCAATGTTTGCTGCAACTATTATGAGAAATATGTCTGACTACTCTGGAAAATTTGAAATTGATTTAGATATAGTATCTATTATTGGAAGTTTTACTCTTGCTATGTTTCTTTCAATGACACTTATGAGTTTTAAACTATGGGAATTGAAGGAATTGGCTCTTCCTTTGATTCTTATGCTTATTGGACAAACTATTCTTATGGGTGGATTTGCATATTTTATTACTTTCAATATTACTGGTAGAGATTATGATGCTGCTGTTATGACAGGAGGTCATTGTGGTTGTGGTTTTGGTACTACTCCAAAAGCTCTTGCCAATATGGAAGCTCTTACAGAAAAGTATCTACCTTCACCTAAAGCATTTTTTGTTATTCCAATTGTTGGTGGATTATTTATTGATTTTTTTAATGCTGCCATCATCACATTTTTTATAAATCTGGTTAAATAATCCCCTTTTTTAACCTAAATCAAAAAACCTCTCCTTACATAAAAGGAGAGGTTTTTTATTCTTAATTATTACATCATTCCTGGCATCATTCCAGGATTACCCATTTCAGGTTCCTTTGCCTCTTTTTTTGTTGCAACCAATACTTCAGTAGTAAGTATTAGTGCAGATACTGATGCAGCATTTTGAATTGCTGATCTTGTTACTTTAGCTGGATCTATAATTCCTGCTTCTACCATGTTTACATATTTTTCTGTTGCAGCATTAAATCCAAATCCTTCTTCCATTTCTCTTACTTTTTCTACAACAACTGCTCCATCTACTCCAGCATTTTCTGCTATTTGTCTTAATGGAGAAGTCAATGCCTTTTTAACTATTTCTACTCCAATACCTTCTTCACCTTCAAGTTTGAAATTTTCCATAGCTTTTACAATTTCTAATAAAATAGTTCCTCCACCAGGTACTATTCCTTCTTCTACTGCTGCTCTTGTAGCATTCAGTGCATCTTCTATTCTCAATTTTTTATCTTTCATTTCTGTTTCTGTAGCAGCTCCTACTTTTATTACAGCCACTCCACCAGATAATTTAGCAAGTCTTTCTTGTAATTTTTCTTTATCATAATCAGAAGTTGTAGCTTCTATCTGATTTTTTATAGAATTTACTCTTCCTTTAATATCTTCAGTTGTTCCCATTCCATCTACTATTACAGTCATATCTTTTGTTACTTTTACTTTTTTAGCTCTTCCTAACTGTGCAATAGTTGTTTCTTCAAGTTTCATTCCTTTCTCTTCAGAAATCACTTCTCCACCTGTAAGCACTGCTATATCTTCTAGCATAGCTTTTCTTCTGTCACCAAATGCTGGTGCTTTTACTGCTACAACATTTAAAGTTCCTCTTAATTTATTGATTACTAATGTAGTAAGTGCTTCTCCTTCAAGTTCATCAGCTATTATAAGTACTGGTCTTGAAGCTTGTACTGTTTCTTCTAATACTGGAAGTATATCTTTCATACTTGATATTTTTTTATCTGTTATAAGAATATATGGATTATCTAACTCTGCTGTCATTCTTTCTGTATCTGTTACCATATAAGGAGAAATATATCCCTTGTCAAACTGCATTCCTTCTACCACTTCTAAAGTTGTTTCAAGAGATTTTGCCTCTTCTACAGTTATTACTCCTGTTTCTCCAACTTTTTCCATAGCTTGAGCTATAAGTTTTCCAATTTCTTCATCTCCTGCTGATACTGATGCAACTTGAGCTATTTCATCATTAGACTGAATCTTTTTAGCTCTTGCTTTAAGATGCTCAATAACTTCCTTAGTTGCTTTGTCAATTCCTTTTTTGATAAACATAGGATTTGCTCCTGCACTTACCATTTTCAATCCTTCTTTTACTATTGCCTGAGCTAATATAGTAGCTGTTGTAGTTCCATCTCCTGCTACATCATTTGATTTAGTTGCTACTTCTTTTACTAACTGAGCTCCCATATTTTCAAATGGATCTTCTAGTTCTATCTCTTTTGCAATAGATACTCCATCATTTGTGATAAGTGGTGATCCATAACTTTTTTCAAGAACAACATTTCTTCCTCTTGGTCCTAATGTTACTTTCACTGCATCTGCTAATATATTTACACCTTTTTCAAGTTTTTTTCTTGCTTCTTCATCAAACTTTAATATTTTTGCCATTATATATCCCTCCTGATTATTCAACTACTGCTAATATATCCTCTATATTTAAAATAAGATATTTCTCTTCTTTATCTTTTATCTCAGTTCCAGAAAATTTAGCATAAACTACCTTTTCTCCAACTTTGATATCAGATAGTTTTTCTCCCTTTCCTACTGCTATAACTTCACCTAAATTAGGTTTTTCCTTCTCTCCAGCTCCTGGAAGAATAATTCCACTTGCAGTTTTTTCTTCCACTTTTACAAGTTTAACTAAAACTCTTTCTCCTATTGGTCTGATATTCACAACATATCCCTCCATTCATTATTTTTTATTAGCACTCATTGATGACGAGTGCTAGTTTTTACATATACATATTAAATCATTTACTTTTCTCTGTCAATACTTTTTTTCAATTTTTTATTTTCTTTTTATGACTCTTGTATTTTAAATTTTTTATTGATAAAATATTTAAATGGCATATTTATCTTGGGAGGATTCATGCAAAAAGAAAAAATTGATTTATCTGAATTTTATAAAAGTTTCCTTACTATTGGAATACCTTTAATGATACAGCAACTAATCTCTTCATCACTAAATTTTATTGATAATCTTATGATAGGAAGACTGGGAACTGAATTTATTGCAGCTGTTGGATTTGCTAATAGTGTATATAGAATATTGGATCTTTTTTTATTTGGATTATGTAGTGGTATGGGAGTATTTATAGCTCAATATTTTGGTAAGAAAAACTTTGAAATGATAAGAAGAATATTAGGAAAACTTGTGCTTGCTGGTATTACTCTTTCTCTTATTTTTTCTATTATTACTTTTATTGGAGCTGAAAAAATAATTGGAATCTTTACTAAAGAACCACAAGTTTTATCTATTGGGGTATCTTATATAAGAAGAGCACTATTTTCTTATACATTTTATGCTATTTCTTTCAGTATAGGCTTCTGTCTTAGAGCTATGGGACTTACTAGAATTCCTATGATATCTGCTTCCATTGGAGTTACTGCAAACACATTTTTCAACTATTGTTTTATATATGGTAATTTTGGATTTCCACGTTTAGAAGAAAGAGGAGCTGCCTTAGCTACTGTTATTGCTAGAATGTTGGAACTTTCAACTATTTTATTTATAGTTTATAAGAAAGATTTTAATCTAAAAGGAAATTTACAATCTTATTTAAATCTTCCTAAAAACCTTATAAAAGAAATAATAAAAATTTCTACCCCTGTTTTTCTTACAGAAATGTTGTGGATACTTGGAGTAGTTTCCCTTTCAGTAGCATATTCTAAACTGGGAACTACACAGGCTGCCTGTGTGCAGATAGCTGATATTATCACTGCTATTTCTTCTGTATTATTTATGGGAATATCCAACTCAGCTTCTGTTATAATTGGACATACCATAGGTAAGGGTAATAAAAATAAAGTTATCATATATTCAAAAAAAATATTACAGATAGCTTTTGGAATGGCTTTATTTAGCCTTTTTCTTGTTCAAGGACTTACAAATACTATTGTTTCTCTATATCATCTTCCTTCAGATACACATATATTAGCTATAAAAACTATGAGGACAGTAGGAATGTTTGTTTTTCTAAAAATGATTAACTGGACTCTATTAATAGGACTATTCAGAGCTGGAGGAGATACAAAAGTTGCATTCTGTTTAGATATATTTCCACTATGGTTCTATGCTGTTCCAGTAGCTTTTATTGGAGCATATTACAAAGTTCCAGTTTATATTTTAGTTGGAATAGCAGATTTTTCAGAAGTTATTAAACTTGCTTTTTCATTATTTAGGTATAGAACTTTAAAATGGATAAGAGATGTTACTGTATAGGAGAAGAGTATTATGATAGAAAAAGAATTAGAAGAAAATCCAATTGATTTAGAAGAAGAATTTTTAGATGTAAATATTTCAACTTTTGGAAAATTTTTCCCTATTAAAAATTTAGAGAAAACTTTGGGAAATTCTATTTATCAATATTATCTTGAAAGAAATAAGATATGGAAAGAAGAAATCATTTTAGAGTATATAAAAATAAAAATTGAAAAAATAAAGCAGCAAAAATCTTTTGATAAGGAAGATACCATAATTTTAAAATTATTTGAAGTATACGAACTTATGGAAGATGCTGAAAAAAATACCGATATGGACTTTACAACACAATATCTGAATCTATCAGATGAAAAAGAGATTCTTTTGAAATTATTGATAATGATAGAAAAAAGATTTAAAGATTCTCTCGATACTGCTCTTGACCTTATAATTGGACAATCTTTTTCAGATATTAGCGAAGAATAATAAAAAAAAACTGCCTTTATAATTTGAAGGTAGTTTTTTATTTTCATAATTTTATTTTTAAAATTCTTCATCAATTTTATCTTCTTTTATTGTTTCAACAATTCCTAACATAAAAAGATGGATAAAATAAAATGGTAAAAATATACAATATAGTATTTTTTTCATAACCTCTCCCCAGAGCTTATTGCCCAATTCTATTTTACAATGAGTGATTTCCTAAATTTTAATTTCTAAATTTAAAGATAATCCTAGATTTCTACTTGTATTTAATTTATTTTTTATTTTACTTTTCCAATTTTACTTAAGTGTTTTATTTCCTCTTTAATATTTCTATGTTGAAGTTCTTTCACATCTACATTATAAAATTTAAACATCACTTCCAAAATAATTCCCATAGATAAAGCTGTAATTATTGTTCCTAGTCCAAGTTCTCCTCCTAGTAGCCACCCTAGAGAAAATGCAATTATTTCTATTATATTTTTTATAAGTCCTACTGAATATTTTGTTCTTTTAGTAAGTATCTGCATAAATCCATCTCTTGGTCCACACCCCATTCCCTGCACCATGTATAGAAAAATACCATAACTATAAATTAAAATTCCTATCAGCAGCATAATTATTTTTAAAGACAGAGATTCTGCAACTGGAATAAAATTTAAATATAGTATCAAATCCATAAAAACCCCTATGGACATAAAATTCAATACTGTTCCAAGACCTATTGGCTGCCCTAAAAATATATCTAATACAACTATCATCAGTCCTAATCCTATACTTGCTTGCCCTATTGTTATTCCCAGAGTTTTTGATAATCCCTGATGAAGAACGTCCCATGGAGATAGCCCAAGGTTTGCCTTTAAAATTATTATGCAACCTAGTGCACAAGCAAACAATCCAATAAATAATTTAGTAAATCTTATAATCTCTTTTTTCATCTTTTCCCCCTGAGTTAATACACTCTTCCATAATACATTATTATACCTATCTTACTACATATTTATTTTTATTTCTATGATTTTTAAATTTATTTTTTATTATTTTTCATAAAACAATTATGTTATTATATTTTGCATCTGCTATAACCAAAATAGATTTTATGTATCTAAAAGTGTTATATACAAATTTAAAAATTTTTAATACAAGACTATAAACTTCCTGTACTTCTATATTTTCTCTAGCTATAAATCCTATAATAAATGTTTTAGCAATTTTAATCTCTTTCCCTATATACCTATACATAATAATATTACACATAATATAAATTCTGTTCTTATAATATTGAATATAGTTTTTTTATAATCTATTAAAGTATTAAAAAAGTTACTCTAAATATTCTTTTAAGTTAATTCTGTGTAAAAAATATTGATTTTTTTTGTATTTTAATATATTATCCTCTTGTATAGTAAATAAATTTCAATAAGAGGTGAAAAATGAATACAAGAAAACAAATAAATAAAGAAGTTATCATTACTATTATTCTTTATTTAATATATTTTGTATGGTGGTATTTCTGGGGATATATTGATGAAAATATTTCTCCTTCAGAATATAAATTTATTTTTGGATTACCTAGATGGTTTTTTTATTCATGTGTTGTTGGACTTTTTCTAATCAATATACTTGTTTTTTTAGCAGTAAAATTCTTTTTTAAAGACATTGACTTAGAGCAGGAGGGAGAATAATGATAATAATTCCTATTATAATATATATCTTAATTATTCTCTTTATTGCATGGAAAATGGGCAAATATAAAAATGAAAAAGGAAAATTTATTGAAGAATATTTTATTGGAAGCAGGAGTATGGGAGGACTTGTCCTTGCTATGACTCTGATTAGCTCTTATGTTGGAGCCAGTTCTTTTATAGGAGGACCTGGAATAGCATATAAACTTGGACTCAGTTGGGTATTTCTTGCTTGTATTCAAGTCCCTACAGCTTTTTTAACACTTGGAGTTTTAGGAAAAAAGCTTGCTATTATATCAAGAAAAATAAATGGTGTTACTATTACAGATTTTTTAAGAGCAAGATATGAAAGTAGCCTTGTCATTATACTTTCATCTTTAATGATGCTGATATTTTTTATTGGAACTATTGTTGCTCAATTTGTAGGAGGTGCTAGATTATTTGAAAGTGTCACAGGATACTCATATACCCTTGGATTAATTATATTTTCTGCTGTAGTTATTATATATACAACCTTTGGAGGATTTAGAGCTGTAACCATAACTGATGCCATACAGGGAATAGTTATGCTTCTTGCTACTGGACTACTTTTTGTAATAATATTAAATAAAGGTGGTGGCATGGAAAATATAATGAAGAAAGTTCTTGAAACTAATCCTTCTCTCCTGACTCCTGATGGTGGAGGAGCTGTATCAAAACCTTTTATTTTATCTTTCTGGCTACTTGTAGGAATAGGTGTATTAGGACTTCCTGTTACTGAAGTTAGATGTATGGGATTCAAAGATAGTAAAGCAATGCATAGAGCTATGATAATTGGAACCTCTTTTGTAGGACTCCTTATGCTTGGAATGCATTTAGTAGGAGTAATGGGAATAGCTGTAGAACCTGGAATTGAAGTAGGAGATAAAATAATTCCTATACTTGCTATAAAAAATATGTATCCAATTCTTGCTGGGATATTTATTGCTGGTCCTCTTGCAGCAATTATGTCCTCTGTAGATTCTTTACTTATAATGTCATCAGCTGCTATTGTCAAAGATTTATATATAAACTATGTAGAAAAAAATCCAAGTGAATCAAAAATAAGAAAACTTTCCTTAGGAACTTCTCTTATACTTGGAATAATAGTTTTTGTTTTAGCTTTAAATCCTCCACAGCTTCTGGTATGGATAAATCTTTTTGCACTAGCTGGTCAGGAAGCTGCTTTTTTCTGTCCTATACTTTTTGGATTATACTGGAAAAAAGCTAATGCCACTGGAGCTGCTGTTTCAATGATATTTAGTGTCATATCTTATTTATACATGGTAATTATGGATATAAAATTTATTGGTATGCATCAAATTGTTCCTGTAATAATTTTTTCTATAATACTTTTCATTGGAGGTTCTCTTCTTGGAAAGCCTAATTCACAAAAGGTAGACAACTTATTTTTTGGTAATTAAGTATTATTTTTTTGTAATTTTTAAAAATTTTTCTTGCAATTTTTTTAATTTGGGTTTATACTCTGAACAACAAATAAATTAGGGGGAGGTCAGAATATGTTTTTATTTAACATAATAATATTTGTCATATGTATAATAGTGCTCATACTCAGTTCTAATAAAATTTCATATGCCAATAATTATGTTAAGGTCAATTTAAACATTATTCGACTTTTTGAGGAATCTAAAATATATAACTGCTTCATATAAACTTAGATTATGTTAAGTTATGTATTAATCCTATTTAAAAATATTTTTAAATTCTTTGTGATACTCTATAGTGAGTTTATTCAGAATGAAAATATAAAATGTCGTTTTAGTTATTAAAGCAGCCTAACAGGCTGCTTTTTTTATACAAATCACAAAAAATAACTTTAGGGGGAATAAAAATGAAAAACTTTAAAACTAACTATTCTACACTACTCTGTTCATCACTATTACTAAATAATGGGAAAAATATTTCTAATTCTATCTTTAATAATTTTGATGATAAACACAGGGAGTGGTATAAATGGAAAATAAAAATAAAGTAATAAAAAAAATTGGAATAATAGCTGTTGCTGCAGCAGTTATATTTTTTACAGGAATGAATGTCATTGCTACTGATAAAAAAGTTGAAACTAAAAAAACTGAAACAGTTAATTCTTATAAAGAAAATATAGTAATAGCTTCAAAAGCTGATGCAAAAACACTTGATCCACAAAGAACAATTGATACAACATCTAACAAAACTATTCGTTTGATATTCAATGGATTGTTGTCATTAGATAAAGACTTAAATGTTCAGCCTTGTTTAGCAGAAAGTTGGGAAGCTGTTGATGATACAAATACTATATTCCATTTGAAAAAAGGGGTAAAATTTCACAATGGAGATACAATGACTGCTGAAGATGTAAAATTTTCAATAGACAGAGCAAGAGTTTCTAATCAGACATCTTACTTATTCAAACCAATAACAGAAGTTACAGTGATTGATGAAAATACTGTAAAAATTACTACTGAAAAACCTTTCGGTCCTTTATTGACAAACTTGGCTCAAACACAAGGGTGCATAGTGAGCAAAAGAGCTGTGCAGGAAGTTGGAGAGGAAAATTTCTTCCAACACCCAGTAGGAACTGGACAATATAAATTTAAAGAATGGATACCTGGTGACAGAATAATCGTTGAAGCTTTTGATGAAGCTTTTCAAGGTGCTCCAAAAGTTAGACAGATTACTATGAGAACTATAACTGAAGTAAGCAATAGAATGATAGCTTTGGAAACTGGTGAAGCTGATATCGCTTTCGATATTGGAATAATGGATAAAGAAGCTGTTAAAAAAATAAAGATATGGAATTTTTAGAAGTTGCTTCTCCATCTTCATTGTATTTAGGATTTGACCAGACAACTCCTGAATATCAAAATAAAAAATTAAGACAGGCAATCGCTTATGCAGTGGATACTAAAGTTTTAGCTGAAGCTGTATTCAGAGGTTCTGCAATAGCTGCTGATTCTCCTTTGCCAAAAGCTTGTCCTGCTCATATCACTCCAGCTAAACAATATGATCAAGATATTGAAAAAGCTAAACAATTAATGGCTGAAGCTGGATATAAAGATGGATTGAATATAGAATTATGGGTTAATGATGATGGTCCTAGAACTGATATGTGTGTGATTATGCAGGAACAGTTAAAAGCTATTGGAATTAATGCTGAAATAAAGATATTTGAATGGGGAGCATATGTTTCAAGAACTGCTCAGCCTAATAAACAATTATATTTGCTTTCTTGGAATTCTACTAGTGATGGAGATGCTGCTTTATATGCTTTGTTTCACTCTAGCCAACAAGGTTTATCTGGAAACAGAAGTTTCTATAAAAATGAGAAATTAGATGAAGTTTTAGATAAAGCTAGATACTCAGTTAATCAAGAAGAAAGAACAAAATTGTATCAAGAAGCTCAAGAAATATTACAAGAAGATATTCCACATTACACTTTAGTATATCCTATGTTGAATGTAGCCATAAGAAAAAATGTAAAAAATATGATATTCAGAAATGATGGATATATAGATGTTGAAAATATGTATGTTATAAATGAAAAATAAAATTGATAATTAAAACTGGGAGGAACCAATTATGAAAACTTTAGATTTAGCTAAAAAAAATCAAGATTACGTCATACAAATGAGAAGAGAATTCCACATGAATCCTGAAGTAAGTATGCAGGAATACAATACTTGCAAAAGAATAAAAGAAGAGCTTGAAAAAATGGGTGTTGAATATAAGGGAATAGCTGGTACTGGTGTTATAGCTACTATAAAAGGTAATAAACCTGGTAAAACTGTAGCACTTAGAGGAGATATTGACGCTTTGGCTGTTGTTGAAGAAAATACTCATAACTATGTTTCAAAAGTTCATGGAATGATGCATGCCTGTGGACATGATACTCATGGAGCTATGCTTCTTGGTGCTGTAAAAGTCTTAAATGAAATGAAAGATGAAATAGAAGGAACTGTTAAATTTTTCTTCCAGCCTGGTGAAGAAGTTGGAAAAGGTGCTGCTGCTATGGTAGCCGAAGGAGCTCTTGAAGGAGTAGATGGTGTTATGGGAATACATATATCTTCTGATATGCCTGTTGGAACTATAAATGCTGATCCAGGTCCTAGAATGGCTTCTGCTGATTCTTTTAAAGTAACTATTACAGGAAAAGGAGGACATGGAGCAAGACCTGAACAATGTATAGACGCTGTTGTTGTTGGAGCTGCTACTGTTATGAATCTTCAATCAATAGTAAGCAGGGAGCTTTCTCCATTTGACCCTGTTGTAGTAACTACTGGTTCAATAAAATCTGGAACTAGATTCAATGTTATAGCTCCTACTGCTGTATTGGAAGGAACTGTAAGATATTATAAACCTGAATATAAAAAAATTATTGCTGATGCTATTGAAAGAATTGCAAAATCAACAGCTGAAGCATATAGAGCAACTGCTGAAATGGAATATTCAAGTCTTGTAAAACCTACTATCAATGATGATGTCTGTGCTGAACTTGCTCAGGAATCAGCTGCTAAAATAGTTGGAAAAGAAAATGTTATACATACTCCTGCTGGTACAGGTGGAGAAGATTTTCTGAGTTTTCTTCAATAGTTCCAGGAGTTATGACTAGACTTGGAGCTGGAAATGTGGAAAAAGGAATAACTTATCCTCATCATCATGGAAAATTTGATGTAGATGAAGATGCCTTTGTTTATGGAGTTGCATTCTATGCACAATATGCTATTGACTATTTAAAGAAGAATCCCAAGTCCCTCTAGGGACCCTTGGGAATAATTAAGGAGATGTGATTAAAAATGAATTATAAAATGCTTAAAAAACTTGGAATGGGTGTACTATTGGTTTGTGTTGGTTTATTCAGTGCTATGAAAATTTCTGCTTCATCAAAAGAGGAAAAAGCAGCGCCTGTGGCTACTGCCAATGTTCAATTAAAAGATACTCTTGTTGTAGCAATGAAATCTGATCCTAAAACTCTTGATCCTCAAAAAAGTATTGATACTATGTCTAACAAATCTATCAATCTTATGTATGATTCTCTTTTAGAATTAGATGAAAACCTTAATATAGTACCTGCTCTTGCTGAAAGATGGGAAAGAATTGATGAATATAGTGTTGTCTTTTACTTAAGAAAAGGTGTTAAATTTCATAATGGAGATGAACTAAAAGCTGAAGATGTTAAGTTTACATTGGAAAGAGCTGTTGTTTCTCCACAAACTATGTATCTTTATAATCCTATTTCTGAAGTTACTGTTATAGATGACTATACTGTAAAAGTTACTACAAAAACTCCTTTTGGAGCTCTTCTACAAAATCTTGCTGCTATTCAAGGTGGAATTGTTAATAAGAAAGTTGTTGAAGCTGCTGGAGAAGATTATGTTAAGAATCCTGTAGGAACTGGACAATACAAATTCAAAGAATGGCTTCCTGGAAATAAAATTGTTTTTGAAGCGTTTAATGATTCATATCATGGTGCTCCTAAAATTAAAGAAATCACTTTTAAAACTGTTCCTGAAGTAAGTAACAGAATGATTTACTTAGAAACTGGAGAAGCTGATATTTCTTTTGATATTGGACTTATGGATAAAGAAGCTGTTAAAAATCACAAAAATTTAGAGTTACTTGAAGTAGAATCTCCTTCTATTCTCTATATTGGATTTGATCAGACTGTACCTAAATTCCAAAATAAAAAATTAAGACAGGCAATCGCCTATGCTATTGATAATAATGTTTTTGTAGATGCAATTTTCAGAGGTTCAGCTGTTGCTGCTGACTCAGTTATGGCTAAAGCTTCTCCTGCTTATAATCCAAATGTAAAAAAATATGACCAAAATATTGAAAAAGCTAAAGAGCTTTTAAAAGAAGCAGGATATCCTAATGGAATTGATCTTCAGTTATGGGTAATGGACGATGGACCTAGAGTTGATATGTGTGTAATTATTCAAGACCAATTAAAAGCTGTTGGTATCAATGTTGAAATTAAAGTTTTTGAATTTGGAGCTTATGTTTCTAAAACAGCTCTTCCTGATAAAGAACTTTATTTCCTTTCATGGAATTCATCTGGAGATGGAGATGCTTCTCTTTATCCTCTGTTCCACTCTACTCAGCATGGAGCATCTGGTAACAGAAGTTTCTATTCTAACAAAGAGGTAGATGACCTTTTGGATAAAGCAAGAACTTCGGTAAACCAAGATGAAAGAACTGAAATCTATAAAAAAGTACAAGATATTCTTCAAGAAGAACTTCCTCATTATACTTTAGTTTATCCTAAACTTAATCTTGCAAAAAGTACTAAAGTAAAAAATATGATTTTTAAGAAAAATGGATATGTTGATTTAACTAAAGCATATGTTGAAAAATAAAACTGGTTGGGAGGAAAAATGCAAACTAAGAAATTGGCAGAAAAATATAAAAATTATGTAATAAATATGAGAAGAGAATTTCATATGAATCCTGAAGCAAGTATGAAAGAATATAATACTTCCAAAAGAATAAGAGAGGAACTTGATAAAGCTGGTATTGAAAATAAAAGTATTGCTGGTACTGGAGTTATAGCAACTATCAAAGGTGATCACCCTGGTAAAACTGTAGCTTTAAGAGGAGATATTGATGCTCTTGCAGTAGTAGAAGAAAGTGGAAAAGAATATGCTTCAAAAGTACATGGACTTATGCATGCTTGTGGACATGATACTCATGGTGCTATGCTTCTTGGTTCTGCTATGGTTCTCAATGAAATGAAAGATAAAATAAATGGAACTGTTAAATTTTTCTTTCAGCCTGGTGAAGAAGTTGGAAAAGGAGCTGCTGCCATGGTAGCTGAGGGAGCTCTTGAGGGAGTAGACAGTGTCATGGGAATGCATATTTCAAGTGGACTTCCTTCTGGAACCATAAATGCTGATCCAGGTGCAAAAACAGCATCAGCTGATTATTTTAAAATAACTGTTACAGGAAAGGGAGGACATGGTGCTGAACCTGAAAAAACAATAGATGCTGTTGTTGCTGGTTCTGCTGTTGTTATGAATCTTCAGTCCCTTGTAAGCAGAGAGTTCAGTCCTTTCGATCCTCTAGTTGTAACAATAGGATCTATTCATTCTGGAACTAGATTCAATGTTATAGCTCCCAGAGCAGTTATTGAAGGAACTGTAAGATATTATAATCCAGAATTTAAAGAAAAAGTGCCAGCTGCAATTGAAAGAATAGCCAAAGCTACAGCTGAAGCATATAGAGCAACTGCTGAAATAGAATATTCCAATCTAGTAAAAATAACTATCAATGATGATACCTGTACTTCCATTGCTCGTGAAGCAGCTGGAAAGATAGTTGGAAAAGAAAATGTAATAGAAACTCCTCCTGCAACTGGTGGAGAGGACTTTTCTGAATTTTCTTCAATAGTTCCTGGAGTTATGTGTAATTTAGGTTCAGGAAATGAAGAAAAAGGTACTACATATCCACATCATCATGGAAAATTTGATGTAGATGAAGATGTATTTGTAGATGGAGTAGCGTTTTATGCTCAATATGCTCTTGATTTCTTAGATAAAAATAAAGATTAAAAAATATTTTAAAATATTTCTTGACTTTTCGTTTTTTTAGTATTACAATCCTCTACAAGAAGTAATCATTTTGAAAAGGAGGACGCAGGGTATGTTAAGAACTAACTTAGAATTTAGAGCATTTGTATATTTTTATTACTTTTACTACTTTTTTACTTTTACTTTAAAAGAAATATATATACAATTATCTCTGATGTTAGGTTTAGTTTCCATAGTTTTAACAACTTTTGTGTTCCTATTGATGTCAGTTGTAATTAATAGGAAAACCTTATTAGTTATAATTGAATAAATGATTATTTTAGGATAAATGAAAGTATATTTAAAGCAGCCTGACTGGGCTGCTTTTTTTTATACAAATTTCAAGTTTATTATAAAATTTAAGGGGGAAAAAAATGAACAAGAAAATTTTAAAAACTTTAGGATTAATACTTACGATACTGGTATTAGTTGGATTTGGAAAAACTGTAACTTCTGAAAAAAAGACTGGTAATGATACTGCTTTAAAAGAAACTCTTGTCATAGCTCAAAAATCAGATGCAAAAACTCTTGATCCACAAAAAAGTATTGATACTGTTTCAAACAAAGTTATGCAAATGATATTTGATACTCTTACTATTATGGATGAAAATCTTAATATTCAACCTGGACTTGCTGAAAAATGGGAAAGAGTTGATGATTATAGTATGATATTTCATTTGAGAAAAGGAGTAAAATTCCATAATGGAGATATCCTTACTTCTGAAGATGTGAAATATTCTTTAGACAGAGCAATAGCTTCTCCACAGGCTTCATATCTTTTTAATCCCATAAAAGAGGTTGCTATTATTGATGAAAATACTATAAAGGTTACTACAAAAGAACCTTTCGGACCTTTATTAAAACATTTAGCTACTACAAATGGTTCTATTATCAATAAAAGAGCTGCTGTAGAAGCTGGAGAAGATGTTTTTAAAAATCCAGTTGGAACTGGACAGCATAAATTTAAAGAATGGATAACTGGAGATAGAATAATTCTTGAATCATTTCCTGAAAATTGGAAAGGTGAATCAAAAATAAAAAATATAATTTTCAGAAATATTCCTGAAGTAAGCAACAGAATGATATCTCTTGAAACTGGGGAAATAGATGTAGCTTTTGATATTGGTATCATGGATAGAGAAGCTGTTATGAATCATAAAAAACTTGAATTAGTAGAAGTGGAAGCACCTTCAAGTTTATATCTTGCCTTTGATCAAACAAATCCACTATTTGCTGATATAAGAGTAAGACAAGCCATAGCATATGCTGTAGACAACAGAGTCCTTGCTGATGCTGTATTCAGAGGAGCTGCTGTTCCAGCTAATTCAACACTTCCTACTGTAGTAGCTGGATACAATCCTGACTCTAATATCTATGAAGTGAATATAGAGAAAGCTAAGGAGCTTTTAAAAGAAGCTGGATACCCAGATGGATTTAACATAAAATTATGGGTAAATGATGAATCTACAAGAGTTGATATGTGTGTTATCATTCAGGATCAATTAAAAGCTCTTGGAATAAACGTTGAAATAGAAGTATTTGAATGGGGAACTTACCTTTCAAAAACATTAGAACATAACAAACAGCTTTACCTTTTCTCTTGGAATGTATCTTCTGGAGATGCTGATGCAGCTTTGTATCCAATGTTTCATTCTTCACAAAGAAATGGTTCAGCTAACAGAAGCAACTATGTATCTAAGGAAGCTGATGAACTTTTAGACAGAGCTAGAAATTCTGTAAATGAAGATGAAAGAAATCTTTTATACAAACATGTACAGGATATTCTTCAAAGAGATCTTCCTCATTATACTTTAGTATTTCCTAAACTTAACTTGGGAATGAATAAAAATGTAGAGGGACTTATCATGAAAAAAACTGGATATATAGATATCTCTAATGCCTTTGTATTAAGAGAAAAATAATAATTCTATTTCCATAAATAAAAATATGAGTTAAAATGTATCTAATATTTTAATATATAAGGGGGAAACAAAATGAAATCACAAGAATTAGCAAAAGAGTACAAAGATTATGTAATAAATATGAGAAGAGAGTTTCATATGAATCCAGAACCAAGTCTTCAAGAATATGAAACTTCTAAAAAATAAAAAATGAACTGGAAAAAGATGGAATAGAATGTGAAATTGTAGCTGATACAGGAGTAGTTGCTACAATACGTGGTGCCCATTCAGGAAAAACTGTTGCATTGAGAGGGGATATTGATGCTCTAGCTGTTATTGAACAGACTGGAAAAGAATATGCTTCTAAAGTGCATGGATTAATGCATGCATGTGGACATGATTCTCATGGTGCTATGCTTCTCGGAGCTGCCAAGATTTTAAATAGAATGAAAGATGAAATAAATGGTACTGTTAAACTTTTTTTCCAGCCAGGAGAGGAAGTTGTACTTGGAGCTAAAAAAATGATAGCTGCTGGAGTTATGGAAGGTGTAGATGCTATCATGGGTATTCATGTTTCATCAGATGTTCCTTCTGGACAGATATCTGCTGACAGTGGTGCAAGAATGGCCTCAGGGGATATGTTTAAAATAACTGTAACAGGTAAAGGGGGACATGGAGCAAGACCTGAACAATGTGTAGATGCTGTTGTAGTAGGTTCTGCTATTGTTATGAACCTTCAATCTGTAATCAGCAGAGAATATTCTCCTTTTGATCCTGCTGTACTCACTGTTGGAGAAATTAAATCTGGAACAAGATTTAATGTAATTGCTCCTACTGCTGTATTGACTGGGACTACTAGATGTTACAGTCCAGAAGTCAGAAAAAATTTCTTCACTTCTATAACAAGAATAGCTAAATCTACAGCTGAAGCTTACAGAGCTACTGCTGAGGTGGAATTTACAGAGGGAGTCGGACCAACTATCAATGATGATAACTGTGCTGCTTTAGCAAGAGAAACAGCTGCTTCTCTTGTAGGAAAAGAAAATGTTGTTACTGTTCCTCCTTCTACTGGAGGAGAAGATTTCTCATTCTTTTCTAATATAGTTCCTGGAGTTATGGTAAAACTTGGAACTGGAAATAAAGAAAAAGGAAGTGATTTTCCTCATCACCATGAAAAATTTGATATAGATGAAGATATGCTTGAAGTTGGTACTGCATTATATGCTCAATTTGCTTTAAATTATTTATCAAACAACAAATAGGAGATTGCTATGAAAAAAGAAATTCTTCTTCTCGGAAATGAAGAATTATATCAGATAAGTGAACCATTAAAAAAGATGAAATAGAGAATATTAAATTTATAGTTCAAAATCTTCATGATACATTATTGGATTTCAGAGAAAAATATCATGCTGGTCGTGCTATTGCAGCACCTCAAATAGGAGTTAAAAAAGGCTTCTTTATATGTTCATTGATAAACCTGTGATATTTATAAATCCAGTTCTGGAATTTCCAGATGATGAAATGATGGAAGTATTAGATGATTGTATGTCTTTTCCTAACCTTTTAGTCAAAGTAAAACGTTATAAAAGATGCAGAATAAAATATTTAGATATGGACTGGAAAGAACAAGAAATGTCTTTAGAGGGAGATCTTGCTGAACTTCTGCAGCATGAATATGATCATCTTGATGGAATACTTGCTACAATGAGAGCGATAGATAACAAATCATTTGTAATAAAAAAAGTTAATTAAAAAATAAAATTACTTATATTTTCAATAAAAAAAGACCAAGCAAAAAAATAAAATAATAACTATTTGCTATAAAAAATATCTTAGTTTAAGACTAGCGAAAATTAGAAGGAAAATCGTAAATTAATGAAGTAATATACTTCGTCAAAATCGGTACTGTTTGAATGAAGCGATAAGCGAAATGAGTTTACCGATTTAGGAGTATGAACAAAATTAATAGATTTTCTTTCTACTGAAGCTAGTCTTAAATTAAAAAAAATTATTCTTTTTAAATTAGCTAAATTATTACATAAAATACAGGATAATTTTATATTTCTTTTATCTAAGAGATTGGTCTTTTTTTATTATACTTTTATCTTGAACTAGTCTCTTTTATTTTTTTAATTCCTCTATTACTTTATATGTCTCATCAACCATATCTACACATATTTCTGTTTTACATGCTGCTTTTTTATTAAATATAGTATTGAAAATAGTATAAGCAGCTAAAGTTGATCCCATTTCAGAAGCATGTTCATTATCATTAAAATATAATTCAATTTCAGAATATTTTTTCTTAAAATTCCACCATACTATACCAACAGGAGCTACAGCTATATTTAATTTTAAACCTAAATTAAGATAAGCCTCTGACATAGCTTTCTGTTTATTTTCTTCTTTTTTATAGTCCATGGCATATATAATATAGCTTTTGAACCAGCCATTTTTATAAATTTGTTAATTGCTTCAACAGAACTTCTAAGAACTTTTTCATCAAACCCATTTTGAAGATGTTGAAGCACAACATAATCATAATTTCCATAAAATATATTAAATCTAACTTCAGGTTCATCTTTATGGAAATCCAACCCTTTATAACCATGTGCTATCATTGTTACTTCTGTATCAATATTATTTTCTTGACATATCATCTTGAAAATATGCGGCATATCATTAAAATAAGTATGACTATTTCCTATAAATAAAATTCTCATTTATTCCCCCCTTTGTTTTTTGTAAGTTCACTTACAAATGTGGAACCTAAAATTAAAATTCCACCTGCTATCTGAAGTAATCCCATTTTTTCCCTTAAAAATATAGCTGAAATTATTACAGCAGATATGGGATCTATATAACTTAGAACTGCTATAGTCTGACCTTTTAATTCTTTCAGAGATGAAAAATATAACAAATAAGCAAGTCCAGTATGAACCATTCCCAATATCAGTATATATGGTATTGAAGATGCAGGAATTCTGAAAATATTAAATCCTTCAACAGTGAATACATAAGGCATAAGTACAACTGCTGCTAAAATTAATTGTATGTAAGTTGTTTCAAGACTTTTTAAATTTTTTAAAAATTTATTCATAAGTATAACACTGGCATAAAAAGCTGCTGCTGTGAGTCCATAGACTATACCTAGAAAATCATTTCTTCCTTCTGCTCCACCATTACTATTTCCTACTATACATATCATTCCCAGCATTGCACATACAACACAAAATATTTTCTTTGCAGTTAGTTTTTCCTTTAATATAACTGGTGAAAGAAGCATAACAAAAACTGGAGCAAAATAGTAACTCAATGTAGCATTAGAAATAGTTGTATATTTATATGCTTGAAACAGAAATATCCAGTTTAATCCAATAGCTCCTCCTGATAATAAAAGAAGTAGAAGATTAGATTTTATATCTTTAAAAGATATTTTATTTTTTACCAAAATAGAAACAATAATAAGAACAATTCCTCCTATTATTCCTCTTAGCAAAGCTATTTCACTGGAAGCTAATTCTATATTTTTTACAAATATTCCTATTGTTCCAAATATCAGCATTGCACTTATGTTTTTTAATTTTCCTCCCATACTTCCCCCTCTATGTATTATAAAAAAGAATGATGAGTTGATATAAAATCATGCTCATCATCTTGATTATTAATCTAATTTAAGTTCTGTTTTCAGATATTTTAATAATTCTTCTCTTGTTTCTTCATTTTTAAGTCCAAACTCTATATTAGCTTTTAGAAGTCCAACTTTATTTCCAATGTCATATCTTTTTCCTTCAAAGTTGTAAGAAAGAACTCTTTCTCCATCTTTAAGCATATCCAATATAGCATCTGTAAGCTGTATTTCTCCACCTTTTCCTGGTTTAACTTTTTCAAGATATTTGAATATCTTTCCTGTTAAAAGATATCTTCCAAGGCATGCAAAATTAGAAGGAGCTTCTTCAAGAGATGGTTTTTCTATAAAGTCTTCTATAACACAAGTACTTTTATCAAGTTTTTCAATTGGTTTAACTATTCCATATTTAGAAATATCTTTTTCATCTACCTCTTGACACCCTACTATACTTGATTCATATTTTTCATATACATCTATTAATTGCTTAGCTACTGGTTTTTCTGGATTATATACTATATCATCTCCAAGAGCTATAACAAAAGGATCATCTCCTATAAAAGGTTTTGCTTTCAATATAGCATGTCCCAATCCTTTAGGAAGATTTTGTCTTACATAAAAAATATTTGCCATAGTTGAAAGATTTTCTATTTTCTCTAAAAGTTCATCTTTTCCATCTTTTTTTAGTGTATTTTCAAGTTCGTATGAGTAGTCAAAATGATCTTCTATAGAATTTTTATTTCTTCCTGTAACAATTACTATATCTGTGATTCCAGACTCTACAAGTTCTTCCACAATATATTGTAAAGATGGTTTGTCAACTATTACAAGCATCTCTTTAGGCTGTGCTTTCGTAGCAGGTAATACTCTTGTTCCTAGTCCTGCTGCTGGAATTACTGCCTTTGTGACTTTTTTCATTCTATCTGTTCCTCCTATCTCTATTTTGCTCTTGATCCTACTACTACACTTTTATCTACTTCTACTAATCTAAGTCCATTTACTTTATCTTCAGTACTCAAAAGCATTCCTTGAGATACTTCTCCTCTAAGTTTAACAGTTTTTAGATTAGTTATAGCAAGAACTTTTTTTCCTACTAATTTTTCTGGTTCTGGATATGATTTTGCAATTCCAGAAACTATTTGTCTAGCATGATCTCCAAGACTTACTTTAAATTTAAGAAGTTTATCAGCTCCAGTTATTTTTCCAGCTTCTAATATCTCTACTACCTGTATTTTTAATTTATCAAATTCAGAAATATCTACTGCATTTTCTATTACCAATTCTGGATTTACTGACATTGGATCTTTTTTAGGTTCAAGAGCTTCTAAATCAAGTCTTGGGAATATTGGTTCAGCATTTCCTAATATATGTCCAGCTGGAAGAAGATTCCAACCTGTAATATCTGCTACTTTAGCATCTCTTACAAGTTTTTCTACTCCTAATTGATTCCATATTTTTTGAGCTGCAGCAGGCATATATGGATAAACCATTACAGCTATTTTATACAATCCATTTACTAAATGGTTCATTACAACTGCCAGTCTATCTTTTTTATTCTCATCTTTTGCAAGTGACCAAGGCATAGTTTCATCAATATATTTATTAAGTCTTGATATAAATTTCCATATAGCTTCAAGAGATTTTGAAAATTGAACTATATTCATTTGTTCAGTAACTTCACTTAAAGTTTCATTCCATAAATTTTCTATTTCATCATCAAAAACATCTCTTTCTGTTCCATCAACGATTACACCATTAAAGTATTTTTTATACATTCCCAGTGTTCTATTTAATAAATTTCCCAAATCATTTGCAAGATCAGAATTGATTCTAGTAACTACTGATTTTGTTGAATAATCTCCATCATTTCCAAATTGAACTTCTCTAAGCAGACAATATCTGAAAGCATCTACTCCATATTTTTTACTTTCTGCTATTGGATCTACCACATTCCCTTTAGATTTAGACATCTTTTCTCCTTCAGAAGTCCACCATCCATGAGCCACAATATTATCAGGAAGCTTTACTCCTGCTGAAAGAAGCATACATGGCCAAATAATAGCATGGAATCTTACTATGTCTTTTCCTAATAGATGCATAACTTCTCCATTAGTCCAGAATTTATCAAATAACTCAGGGTTATTTTCATATCCTACTGCTGTAAGATAGTTAGTAAGAGCATCAAACCACACATAAGTTATATGTCCAGGAGCAAACTCTATTGGAATCCCCCATTCAAAAGTATTTCTAGATATAGACAAATCTTGTAATCCCTGTTTAATAAAAGAAACAACTTCATTCTTTCTTGAACGAGGAAGAATGAAATCTGGATGAGAATCTATATGAGCTAAAAGAGCATCTTGATATTTTGACATTTTAAAGAAATAAGATTCTTCTCTTACTACTCTTAATTCTTTTCCACAGTCAGGACAATGATTCCCATTTACTATTTGATTTTCAGGAACAAATGTTTCACAAGATACACAATATTTTCCTGAATATTCTCCTTTATATATATCTCCATTATCATAAACTTTTTTTAATATTTTTTTTACAGCTTCCTTATGTCTTGGTTCAGTAGTTCTTATAAAATCAGTGTATTCTATATTTAAAGCTTTCCACATCTCCACGAACTTTGGTGCCATTATATCTGTCCATTCTTGAGGTGTGTATCCTTTTTGTCTAGCTGTTTCTTCTACTTTTTGTCCATGTTCATCAGTTCCAGTTAAAAAGAAAACATCATACCCCATAGTTTTTTTATATCTTGCTATAACATCTGCTGCTATAGTTGTATAAGCACTTCCAACATGTGGATCTCCATTCACATAATAAATAGGTGTTGTTACATAAAAATTTTTACTCATTTATCTCTCCTCTTTTGTTAGATATTTTTGCTAAAAATATTTTTCAGCTTCCTTATCTAATTCATTTAATTTATTTTTTAAAATTTCACAATATTCTTCTATATTTGCATCTTTAGGTATTTCTATTGGATCTCCCATCAAAAATACCATTGTTGTAAAAGGTTTTGGAAATTGAAATTTATCCCATGCTCTATTAAATGTCCATTTTCTCTTATAGGCCCCTCCCAGGGGAACCATCCGTATCTTTCCCTTTTGAGCTAAATAAATCATTCCAGGTTTCACCTCATATATAGGTCCTTTAGGACCATCTACTGGAGTTCCTATACTATATCCTTTTTTCATCAGTTTAATAAGAGATATCAAACTAGATGTTGAATTTTTATCTGAAGAACCTCTTACCATATGAAATCCCATCTTTTCTAGAGGAACCGAAATAAGTTCACCATCTTTTGAAGGACTGGCAAGCACAGCTCTTTTCTCTATATAATCAAGACAAAGACTTGGAGCTACAAGTTTATTGTGCCAAAATGCAAAAACATAGCTCTCTTCATTTTCTTTAATTTTATCATTTTTTATTATTTTTATATTTAATGTTTTTCCTACTATTTTCAGTATGTAATAAAGAATTAGTCCATACCTTCGATATTTAACTGCTTCTCTCTCCCTACTCATGTCAATTCTCCTCAAATCAATTATAGTATTATTAATTATATCACATTGGACCTATTTTAAAAAGTAGGTTTCACAAAAACATTTCAATCTTTTTATACTTTTTAAGAAAATATCATACTGTTAAATATCTCACCTTATTTTTGAAACTTAATATTTTTATAGAATCAAATTTTAATTATAAAAAATATTCATTGCTAAAAATTTCTATTATTCATAATTTTACATTCTAAAGTTTTTTTATTCTCATTCTATTTTTTTCATCATACTTATCACATTTTTTAACACACATATATATTAAATTTAATTAATAATATTTTTTATCTTTTAAAAACTTTTATTTAAAGAAATGTTTGAAATAAAATGATGTCATATATAAAAAATTGGAATACATATTATCGTTGCTTATAAAATATTTAAATTAAAAATTTTTTATAAAAATTTATAAAAAGCGAGAAAAACTTAACATAATATATCTGCTAAATTCTCATAAAAATAAAAATCACAGACATTAAAAACATTCTTGGAGGATACAGCAATAAAATATATACATTATTTAGTAATAAATATATTTTTGGTAAAAAATACCACTGTGATGATAACAGGAGGGATTAAGTGAATACATATATCTACTAGTAGAATAAAATGGTCATTACCATAAAATATATATGACATTTCATAAATACTTTAATAAAAAGTTTTATTTTTTAATTTAACGTATAATAGGGGGAAAAATGAAAAGAAAATTATTTTGGGGACAATTGATTGCAGCTTTTTTATATATAGGAAATAGTACATTTTCTCAAACAATTTGGACAGATGGAGATTTTACTACATCTAAAGGTCATACTTGGATTAACTCAGGAAATTGGGAATATGGAGGAGATGTTCATATTCAAAATATTAATGAAGTTGTATTTGAATCAAATATGTCAGGTAAACCTAATACTGGTGTGTTAAGCATAGAGTCTGGTGGAAAACTTACAGCTGATGGTATGGTAATTGTAAATCAATTAGGTCCTACCACTGGAGATGCTGTATTAGTAACTGATGGAGGTAAAGCATACTTTAATGGAGGGCTTACTGCAAATATAATGAATAATAACAATGATTATTATACTATTGGAGTTATTGGAGTAAATTCTCAGCTTCATATAAAGGGAGATACTATAATCAATTCTAATTTTGAAAAAGGATATGGATTATATTTAGGTGAAGGAACTACTAACAGTTTTAGCAAGAACAATACTGGTTATGGCAGTGTAAATATTTATACTGGAAAAATAGGAATTTACAGTCTTGGAAATACAGACTTCAATCAAGATGTAAATATATACCTTAATTCAAATGGAGCAACTGGAGTAATTTCTAATGCAACTAATACTTTATCTACTACAAATTTTAATGATTTTGTTACTGTAATAAATAATTCTGTCAGTGACAATACATCTAGTGCTTATGGACTTGCTGTATCTAATGTTAATGGCATTCTTAATTTAAATAATGGTGGGAAAATAATATTTGGAGATAACTATACCAATGGACATGAAATAGGAATCTATGCCAATAAAGGAAGTGTAAATATAACAGGAGATTTTACTGTTCAAACTAATTCTGGAGGTATACAAGCCGTTTTTTATGCAGTTAATGGTGGAAAAATAAATGCCACAAATTCTTTAATGAATTTAAAGGGAAGCATCTATGCTAATAATAATTCTCAAATACAGGTTTCTATGAATGATGGTTCTTTTTGGGAAGGAGCTTCATATATAGGAAATGAAAGTACTGTTGACATTACAATGACTGGGAGTCAATGGAATGTTACAGATGATTCAATAATATCTAATCTAAATATACTAAATGGAACAACTGTTTATATCAATGCTGTTCCAGACTATAATAATTTTTCTGCCAGAACTCTCACAATATCTCAAAATTATTATGGAGATAACAGTACAATAGTTTTTAATACTCAACTTGAAGATGATAATTCTATTACTGATAAAATGATAGTTGAAGGAGATACCTCTGGAACAACTAAAGTAAGAATTAATAATATGGGAGGAAAGGGAGCCTATACAGTAAATGGGATTGAACTTATTTCTGTTCTTGGAGTTTCAGATGGAGAATTTATAAAAGATGGAAGAATAGTAGCAGGAGCCTATGAATACTTCCTGAATCGTGGTGATGGAGTCATTACAGATAGTAATAATTGGTATTTGACAAGTATGATTCCTTCGATTGTTCCACCTACTGTTATTCCTCCAACTATTGATCCAACAGATCCTGAGATTATTGCTCCTCCTTTGGTGGTTCCACCTGTAATTAATCCTATTTATCGTCCAGAATCTGGAAGTTATCTAGCAAATGCTGTAGCAGTAAATTCTTTATTTATTCATACACTTCATGATCGTTTAGGAGAACCACAATATACAGATGCTCTGAATAAAAAGAAAAAGTATCAAGTATATGGGTGAGAAATGTTGGTGGATACAGTACATTTAGAGATGGTTCAAATCAATTAAAAACTAAAAATAAAAAGAACATAATTCAAGTAGGAGGAGATATTGCTGATTGGAGCAGTAATGAAAACAATCGTTATCATTTAGGTATTATGGCAGGATATGGGTTCAATCACAGCAAAACTGAGTCAAATAAAATATCTTATACTTCAAAGGGGGAAACAGAAGGTTTCAATCTTGGAGTCTATGGAACATACTATGCCAATGAAAATGATAAATCTGGATTCTATACAGATACATGGCTGACATACAGCTGGTTTGATAACGAAGTTCATGGTGAAGAGTTAGAAAAAGAAAAATATAAATCAAAAGGGGTTACAGCTTCAATTGAAAGTGGATATAGCTTTAAAATAAATAATGATGACTTTCACAGAAAAACATATTATATTCAGCCAAAGGCACAAATTATATATATGGGTGTTAATACTGATAACCATACTGAAGTCAATGGAACTAAAGTTGAAACTAAAGGGGAAGGAAATATTCAAACTCGTGTAGGAGTAAGAGTATATGCAAATCATTTCAACTCTGCAGACAAAAACAACAGCAAGGAGGTTCAACCTTTTGTTGAAACAAACTGGATTCATAACAGCAAAGATATCAAAGTATCTATGGACGATGTAAATAATAAAATAAGAGGCACAAAAGATATTGGAGAAGTAAAAATTGGAACAGAAATAAAAGTAAATCCTAATTTTAACCTTTGGGGAAATGTTTCTCATCAATGGGGAGGAAGTGGATATAGGGATACAAAAATTACTATAGGTTTGAAATATAGTTTTTAAAAAATTTTAAGTTTAATGATCTCTTTTTCAAAATTAATTTTTCCTTGATTTTTATCAAGATATAATTCTGTTTTAACCATAAAAACTTCATTAAATATGCACTATATTATTATAGAATAATTTGATTTTCATTTTGAATCATTCCCTTTCTTTAAAGCAAAACAAATATAAATTTTATCAATTTTTAAAAGCATAAAAATTGACAAAAATTAAATTATAAGATAGAATTATTTGTAAGTATAGGATTTTTCACTTAATAAAAATTTATATACTTCTACTAGAATTTAAAAATATAAAAATTATACACAGGAGTTGTTATGAATCAATTAGAAAAAAGAGAATACTATGAAGAAGATGAAATAGATATCTATGAACTAGTAGACATTATTATTAAAAGAAAAATACTAGTTTTAGCAATTTTTATTATCTGTTCTTTACTAGGACTAGGAGTTGCTTTTTTTGTCAGAAGCCTTAAACAAGATACCTTAGCATTAAAATTTAATATCAACTATGCTAAACTTGAAAATAATTATTTCTTTGCAAAATCTGGTTTAAATTTTACAAAAATAAATGTAGATAATATTCTGATTACTAATAAATATGTTGATGAATTCTTCAAACTGGAAAAATTGAATGAACTCTATTTAGAAAAAATAAAAGAAGGAAACAGAAATGATTATTCAAGATCTAAATTTTTAAATGATATTCTAAAAGTTTCGTTTAATAGAGATACTAACAGCTATACAGTATCAGTCACTATGAAAAAAGATCAGGAACTTCAAAAAGACATATTAAATAAATACATCACCATTATAGAATCCCTTATCAATATTCAGGTTGATGATGAAATAGAAAATAGATATACTTTTGTTGAATCTGAAAATAGAATTTCAAGAGAAAAACTTAACAAAATTGAAATCATATCAAGGAAATACTTGAAAAAGAAAAAATAACTTAAATAAAGATACTAATATCAAAGAATTTATTGAATATACTAATCCTATTTTATCTGTTGAAAGAGAAAAGGTAACAAGTCTATATAATCAAAGTTCTGAAATGCTGATTGGTTTAAATGGATTAAAAAGAGATGATGAAGTAAAAAATATAATTACTTTAGATTCCTCTATCTATGAAATAGAAACAAAAAGTAAAGCTAAAATGATTTTAGCAGTTGGAATTTTATTAGGAATAGTATTAGGAATAATGAGTGCTTTTATTGCTGAATTTATAGATAATTATAAAAAGAGAACAATATCTCTTATAAAAAATAACAATTAAAAAAGTAAGAAAATCCATAAACCAAAATATTTTGATTTATGGATTTTTTTATTAGTCTATCTTTTTATTTATCATAACTTCTCTATCTAATGGAAGAACTTTGTTTAGAACCACTCCTGCAAAAGCTGCAAGAGCTAATCCAGAAAGAGAAACTGTTTTCCATATAACAATATTATCTACTGCTATTCCAAATACAAATATTAATGATGCTATAATAAGATTTCTCGAATTAGAAAAATCTAATCCTGCATCTACAAGTGTTCTAGCTCCTACTGATGAAATCATTCCAAATAATATTATTGAAACTCCTCCCATTACTGGAGCAGGTATAGTTTGAAGAATTACTCCAAATTTTCCTAAAAGTCCTAAAACAATTGCATAACATGCTGCTATTCTTAAAATTGAAGGATCATAAACTTTAGTTACTGCAAGAACTCCTGTATTCTCTCCATAAGTAGTATTTGCTGGTCCTCCTAAAAGTCCTGCCACTATTGTAGCAACTCCATCTCCCATAAGTGTTCTATGGATTCCAGGATTTTTAAAGAAATCTTTTCCTACAACAGCACCATTTGTTGTAATATCTCCAATATGTTCAATAAAAACTACTAAAGCTATAGGAGCTATTGCAAGTACCCCACTTACAGAAAAATTAGGTAATGTAAATAAATCATTTGCTGCTTCTGATGAAAGTCCTATCCAATTTGCCTGTGCTATTGGTTCAAAGCTTACAAGCCCCATACACATAGCCACTATGTATCCTAATGTTACAGATATTAAGATTGGAACAAGTCTGAAAAAAGACTTTTTCATTATTGTAATACTAATCATAGAAATAATAACTACTAGAGCTATTATCAAACTTTTAGGATCAAACTTTCCATTTGCATATCCTGCCATACTTAAAGCTACTGGACTCATTCTAAGACCTATTACCATTATAATTGGTCCTGTTACTACTGGTGGAAAAAAAGATTTTATTTTTTCTACTCCAAAAATTTTTACCAAATAAGCCATTACCAAATAAATAAATCCTGCTGCTATAACTCCACCTTTTACAGCTCCTATTCCTTCCTCTTTTAACACCAAAGTCAAAGCTCCTATAAATGCAAAAGATGAACCTAAAAATACTGGTACTATCCTTTTTGTGCAAAAGTGAAATATTAGTGTCCCTGCTCCTGCTGCTATAAGTGCAATTGAAGGATTTAGCCCAGTTAAAAAAGGAACTAAAACTGTTGCTCCAAACATTGCAAGTACATGTTGTGCTCCCAACAAGAGCTTAGTTTTACTTCCTATTTTTTCCATGTTATTTTCCATTTTTCCCCCTTTAAAATATATTATTTAAAATTTTATTTATCCTTAAAAAAAGGATAGTACATAGACTACCCCTTTAATTTATTTAGAAATTTTTCTTCATTTACTATAAATCTTCCATGTGTTCCTTCTCCAACTAAAGTATCTCCATGATATACCTTTACAGAAAACTCAAGTTTTTTTCCATCAATTTTTTCAAGGACAGACACACATTTGATCTTATCTCCTATAAGATTAGCTTTTAAATGTTTTATATTTACTGATGTCCCTACTGTTGTTTCCCCTGTTGGAAGTTCTTTTTGAACCAACTCAAATGAGGCATTTTCCATAAATGCTATAAGTATTGGTGTTGCAAAAACATTTAAAGCTCCTGATGCAATCTTAGCTGCTGTTTCATTTTCACTTACTATTTTTTCAAGTGTTAAGCTCATTCCTTCTTTCAGCATTATTATCCTCCTGATATTAAATTCTCGAAAAATTATACTACAATAATGTGCTTCTGTCAATAGTTTACTTCATTGTATCTTTTTTTAACTTAGGTTTTCTTCCATTCAATGCCATATAGCCTACCCATAGGATAATATAAGAAAGATATATTCCTAAATTATTTTTCTTTCTATTAAAATATTCAAATATTTTATAACCTGTTCTCAATACTCCTACAACATATTTATCATCTGATTCTTTTGTTGAACTCACTAAAAGAACTCCAAAATATGCTGCAATTATTAATAACGATATTCCTATTCCAATCCATACTTTTAACATATATTACCCCTCCTACTATAACAATCTATTTATTTAATATTATTCCCATCAATTTTCCCGTATCAAAAGTCACTTTGCATATATCATCTACAGCTATATTGCTCATACAGATAGAATCCCCTTGATGAAGAATATATTTGTTTAGTGGATATTTAAAACCTTCTAATGTAAGTCCTTCAACTTTTTCAGAAAAAGGAACAAAAGAAATAGTTTTTCCTCTTAGTCCTGTTAATTCAGCTTTTTTTTCAATGGAAAATATTCTTTCTTTTTCTGTTACAAATTTTAAATTTTTAAATTTAAATATAAGATTCAAATTTGTCAGTAAATGGTCTATCCTTCCTCCTAATCCACCGATTATAATAATTTCATCATAGTTCAATTTTGAAATATGCTGCAATATTAATTCCCCATCTGTATAATCTTTATCTTTAGGAAACTTTTTTATTCTTACATTATTATTACGATATTTTTCTATAATTTCCTTTGTTACAGAATCAAGATCTCCCCATATTTCTAGTGGAAAAATGCCTAAAGCCTCCAAATGATTGGCTCCACCATCAGCACAATAAATATCCCCTTTTTTTTCATCTATCAATTTTATATAAAATTCTCTACTTCCTTCAAGTTGTCCATTAAAAAATACATATGCTGTTTTCATTCTTACCTCTATTTTTTAATCGTCATCTTCTGATATTTCTACTACTATAAATATAGGAAGATGATCTGATATTTTATCTTTCATAAGTTTATATTGTCCTTGAGTGAAATCCAAAGCTCCACTTTTCCCTGTAAATTCTTTAGTATATATTGTTGATAAAAACATATTATCATAAGAGTTTGCCAAGCTTTTTTTCCCTAATGTTGTTTTTATTACTGGACTTAAAGCATATATTATTTTATCAGAATGTGAAAGTAATTTTTCAAATGACTCATCAAATCCTGAAAGATTAAAATCTCCAGCAATAATAATATCATTTTCTTGCAAATCCATATTCTGAAAATAATCATATACTTCATTCATTTTAAAAGCCTCTGCTCTTCGTGCACTCTCATTTTTACCAAATACTGAATGGACAAGAACAAATGTAAAATCAAATTTTCCTATTTTAAAATCTGCTCCATAAGGAGGTCTTGCAAATTTATCTTCTACATCTTTATAAAAACCTCTTTCTTTTAAAAACTTTACTTTATCTTTTTTCCACACATAAGCAAAATATTCTTTGTAACTATTCTTTCCTACTGGAAATGGAGATATATGATAATCCCATTTTTCACCAGATACTTTCTCTAAAGCATTAACAAGTTTTTCTGCTCCTTCTATGTCCATTACTTCTACAAGTCCTACTATATCAAACATTTCAAGAGCCTGAGCTGTCAAAGTGTAATCTTTCTGACTTTTTCCAAGTCTTAATGTATTAAAAGATGCTATATAACCTTCTTGAGCAAAAATTATCACTGTTAATAAAAAATATATATAAATAAATTTTATTTTTTCATATTTCACACACCTTTTTTACAAAAAATACTATTATATTAATTTTACCATATTTTAGTCAAGAAACAATGAGAAAAATTGACTTTTTTTCATTTTTGAACTATAATTTCTTAACATAGATAGTTAATTTCGTATAAAAATGAGGAGATGATATATATGATTGCAGCATTTTTTGATATTGATGGGACAATTTATAGAAATTCTCTTCTGACTGAGCATTTTAAAAAACTTATAAAATATGAATTGTTAGACTTCAGAGAATATGACACAAGGGTAAAAGAAGCTTTTAAACTCTGGGACGAGAGAATAGGAGATTATGACAAATATCTTCTTGGTCTTACACAAACTTATGTTGATGCTATAAAAGGACTTTCTACAAAGTATAATGATTTTGTATCAGATCAGGTAGTTGAATTAAAAGGAAATAGAGTTTATTCTTATACAAGAAGCATGATAAAATGGCATAAAGAACAGGGACATAAGGTTATTTTTATTTCTGGAAGTCCAGACTTTTTAGTATCTCGAATGGCTAAAAAATGGAATGCTGATGATTTTTGTGGTTCTATATATCATGTAGAAAATGGAGTTCTTTCTGGAAAAATTTCTCCAATGTGGGATTCAGAAAATAAAATGAAATCTATAGATATGTTCTGTAAAAAATATAGTATTGATTTAATGAAAAGTTATGCTTATGGGGATACTCATGGTGATTACAGTATGCTTCTTAGTGTTGGACATCCTAGGGCTATTAATCCTAGTCTTGAACTTTTAAATAGTATAAAAGAATCTGATTATTTGAAAAAAAATACTGAAATTATTATAGAAAGAAAAGATGTTATTTATAAAGTACATTCTGATGTGGAAACTTTATAATTTTTTAATTTTAACAAGGAGGCAAATATGACAATGAGATTATTTTATTTTGTAATTTCATTTATGTTTATGTTTTTTACTTCTAATTTTGATATTCAGGAAAAACATTCTACTTTTAAAGATTTACCTCAAAACATTTTACTTTTAGGAAAAATAGAAAGTAGTAGAGAATATAGTTTTATAAAGATAGATAAAATAGAGCTTGCAGATAGGGAAGTTTTAAAAAATCCCATCCCTGCTTTTCTAGAAATGACAGAGATTGTTACAGAAGATCCTTGCATAAATACTGTTATTTATCCACAAAAAGATATTTTAACATTTTATACAATCCTTGAACGGTATGATTCCCGAATTCTTTTGATTTAACAATCTCTCATAAAAATCACATTATATTTAAGAACAATAATAAGGAGATTAATTTATGAGAGAATTTTACATAGGAATAGATGTTGGTTCCACTACTGTAAAAATAGTATGTCTTGATGAAAAAGATAATATTATTTATTCAATTTATCAAAGACATCTATCTAATGTTAGAGAAACAACTAAAAAAATATTTGATGAATTTTTGGAATATATAAAAAATAATTTTGGTGAAGATATAAGATACAAAATAAATATTACTGGTTCCAGTGGAATGGGGATATCTTCATGGATAGGAATAGATTTTGTACAGGAAGTTATTGCTTGTATAAAATCTATTGAAACAATTATTCCAGAAACTGATGTAGCTATTGAACTCGGTGGGGAAGATGCAAAAATAACTTTTCTAAAAAATGATATGGATCAAAGAATGAATGGAAGCTGTGCTGGTGGAACAGGAGCATTTATCGATCAAATAGCTAGTCTTTTAGATACAGATGCTTCAGGTCTTAATGAACTTGCAAAAGGATTTGATTCTATATATCCAATAGCTGCCAGATGTGGAGTATTTGCAAAAACTGATATACAACCCCTCATCAACGAGGGAGTTAGAAAAGAAAATATAGCTGTATCTGTATTTCAAGCTGTAGTTAACCAAACTATAACTGGTCTTGCTTGTGGTAAAAAAATTACAGGAAAGGTAGCTTTTTTAGGAGGTCCTCTTTTCTTTTTAAGTGAGCTTAGAAATAGATTTATTGATACATTAAAATTAGCCCCTGAAGATGTAATTTTTCCTGAAAACTCACAACTTTTTGTTGCTCAGGGAGCTGCTTTGCTATCTAAAGAAAATGAAGCTGTATTTTCTTATGAAGAGCTTAAAACTAAAGTAGAGCGCCTTAATGAAAAAGATACTTCTGATACTTCAAGATTACAGCCATTATTTGAAAACGAAGATGAACTGAATGAATTTCTTGAAAGACACGAAAAGGAAAAAATAGAAACAAGAGATTTGGATACTTATGAAGGAAATGCTTACCTTGGAATAGATGCAGGTTCCACTACAATTAAAGTAGTTCTTATTTCAGAAGAAAAAGAGATACTATTCTCACATTATTCCCATAATAAGGGAAATCCACTTGATAATATTATTGCTACACTTAAAGAACTATACTCAAAAATGAATAAAAACATTATTATTAAAAGTTCATGTGTAACTGGATATGGAGAAACTCTAATCAAAGCAGCATTGAGAGTCGATATTGGTATAGTTGAAACTATGGCACACTATAAAGGTTCTCAATTTTTTCAGCCAGATGTTGATTTTATACTTGATATTGGTGGGCAGGATATGAAATGCCTAAAAATACAAGATGGTATTATTACTTCCATTCTTTTGAATGAAGCTTGTTCTTCTGGGTGTGGATCATTCCTTGAAACTTTTGCTCATTCCCTCGGAATGAATATTTTAGAGTTTGCTAAATTGGGAATGGAATCTAAATCTCCAGCTGATCTTGGTACTAGATGTACTGTATTTATGAATTCAAAAGTTAAACAGGCTCAAAAAGATGGAGTAGAAGTGGCTGATATCTCTGCTGGACTTTCTTACTCTGTTGTTAAAAATACACTTTTTAAAGTTATAAAAATTAAAAATAAAGATGAATTAGGAAAAAATATAGTTGTTCAAGGAGGAACTTTCCTTAATAATTCTGTATTAAGAGCTTTTGAGTTAGTTTCAGAAAGAAATGTAATCAGACCTAATGTTGCTGGACTTATGGGAGCTTTTGGAGCTGCCCTTATAGCAATGGAACAGGCTGGAGAAAGTTCATCTATTATGACTCTTGATGAGTTAAATAATTTCAGCTGTACTACAAACCTTACTAGATGTAAGCTTTGTAATAATCATTGTTTATTGACTATCCATAAATTTAAGAATGGGGAAAATTTCATATCTGGTAACAGATGTGATAACCCTCTTGGAAAAATGAAGAAAAATACAGCACCTAATATGTTTGATTATAAATATAACAGATTATTTAACTATACACCTTTAGAACCTTCAAAAGCTACTAGAGGAGAAATTGGTATTCCTAGAGTCTTGAATTTCTATGACTCATATCCATTTTGGTTTACTTTATTGACTAATCTTGGATTTAGAGTAGTTTTATCAGATGATTCATCTAAAAAATTATATGAAAAGGGAATTGATACTATATCTTCTGATTCTATATGTTATCCTGCAAAACTTGTTCATGGACATATTATAAATCTTATAGAAAAAGGTGTAAAAAGAATTTTTTATCCTTGTGTCATATTTGAAGAAAAAGAGGATGAAAAATCTTCTAATCAATTTAATTGTCCTATTGTTATGTCTTATCCAGAAGTTATTAATAACAATATGGATATTTTAAAAGAAAAACATATAGATTTAATATTGCCATTTTTCTCATTTGAAAGTAAAGAAATACTTTATAAGACTGTATTTGAAGAGTTTGAAAGATTTGGAGTATCAAAATCTGAAACTAAAATAGCTGTAGATGCTGCATGGGAAGAAAAATATAATTTCAGAAAAGATATGAGAAATAAAGCTCTCGAAATAATTGATGAACTGGAAAAAACTGGAAAAACTGGAGTGGTACTTTGTGGAAGACCTTATCATTGTGATAAAGAAATCCATCATGGTATCCCTAATATAATAAATTCTTTTGGAATAGCTGTTCTTACAGGAGATGCTGTTGCCAGCCTTGCTTCTTTAGATGAAGAATTAAGGGTAATAGATCAATGGACATATCACTCAAGGTTATACAGAGCTGCTGCTTATGTAGGAAAAAGTAATTGCCTTGAACTTATAGAATTGAATAGTTTTAGTTGTGGTATAGATGCTGTAACTACAGATCAAGTTGAAGAAATCTTGGCTAATCATGGAAAAGTACATACCCTTTTAAAAATAGATGAGATAAGTAATCTTGGAGCTGTAAAAATAAGAATAAGAAGTCTTTTAGCTGCTTTAGATTATAAGAAAAATGTTCTTAGATCATCTATTAAAAAGAAAATAGAATACAAACGTGCTCAATTTACAAAAAAAATGAAAAAAGAATATACTATTCTTGCTCCACAAATGGCACCTATGCATTTTAAATTGCTAAAAACTGCATTCAAAGCTGAAGGATATAATCTTGAAGTACTAGATGAAACTCAAGAGGCATTAGATTGTGGACTTCAATATGTTAATAATGATGCATGTTATCCATCAATATTGGTCATTGGAGAACTCATTGCTGCTTTAAAATCAGGAAAATATGATCTTGATAAAACTGCTGTTATGATTTCACAAACTGGTGGAAGTTGCCGTGCTACTAACTATTTAGGATTCTTAAAAAAAGCTATAAAAGACAGTGGCTTTGAAAAAATTCCTATCCTTTCTTTAAATGCAAGTGGTTTTGAAAAACAGGAAGGTTTCTCTATAACTCTTCCTTTTGCTCACAAATGCCTGATTGCTGTATCATATGGAGATATACTGATGAAACTTCTCTATCATGTACGTCCTTATGAAAAAATTAAAGGAAGCACTTTTGAATTATATGAAAAATGGAATGAAAAAGTTAAAGAAAATATACAAAATGGTAAGTTTTCTCAATTTAAAAATAACATAAATGCAATAGTAAATGACTTTTCTAAAATAGAAGTATCTAATGAAAAGAAAATAAAAGTAGGAATAGTTGGAGAAATACTTGTAAAATTTAGCCCTTTTGCTAATAATAATCTAGCTGAATTTATAGAAGCTGAAGGTGGAGAAGTTTATACTTCAAGTCTTATGAGTTTTATTAAATATTGTATATATAGTGATATATTTATAACAGAAAGATTTAAAGGCAAAATTGCAGCATTAAAATTAAAGGCAACACTTTGGGTAATAGATCAATATACAAAAGTTTTAAATAATGCTTTACAGAAAAATTCTAAGTTTGAACATGAAGACTCTATACAAGACCTTGCTAAAAAAACCTCTCAATATATATCAATAGGAAATCAATCTGGTGAAGGTTGGTTCCTCATGGGAGAAATGATAGAATTTATAGAAAAGGGAGTTCCTAATATTGTTTGTGTCCAACCCTTTGGTTGTCTTCCTAACCATATAACTGGAAAAGGTATGATTAAAAAATTAAGATCAGAGTATAGTCATGTCAATATAGCTCCAATTGACTATGATCCTGCTTACTCTGAAGTTAATCAATTAAATAGAATAAAACTTATGCTATCTGTTGCCAGAAAAAACCTAAAAAATTCTTAAAAAATATTTAATTTATGATATAATTAAAGAAATAAAGAGGTTTTAAAATTTTGGAGGTGTATTGATTGTATAAAGCAAATTATCTTATGATGACTCCTGGACCCACAATGGTAAGAGAAAATGTTTTAAAAGCTAGATGTAGCTTTTTTGGAAATCCTGATTTAGATCCTAATTTTTTTAATTTTTATGATAAATTATGTAAAAAAACTGGAAAATTATTTGGTGCTAAAAAAGCTCAGACTATTATAATGAATGGTGAAGGTATGCTTGGATTAGATACTGCTTGTGCCTCACTTACTGAACCTGGAGATAAAGTTCTTGTTATATCAAATGGTATCTTTGGAGATGGATTCAAAGATCTAGTAGAAACTTATGGTGGAGAAGTTACTCTACTTGAAACTGATATAAAAAAAACTCTTGATATTGATAAATTAAGAATATTTCTTGAAAAAAATAAAAATTTTAAATATGCTACTATAGTTCATTGTGACACTCCTTCTGGAGTACTTAATAACGTTGAAGTTATTTGTAAAATTTTAAAATCAGAAGGAATCATGACAGTAGTTGACAGCGTTGCTGCCGTAGGTGGAGTACAGTTAGATGTAGATGGCTGGGGAATTGATATTGCTTTAGGAGGTTCTCAAAAAGTTTTTTCTGCTCCTTCTGGAATTACAATAATGACAGTAAGCAATGATGCTTGGAAAGCTATTGAGAGCAGAAAAACTCCTATTGCTTCTTTTTACTGTAATTTATCTTTATGGAAAAATTGTGTAAAAGAACAGCTTTTTCCTTATACAATGCCTGCCAGTGATTTGATTGCTTTCGATGTTGCTATTGATAACATTTATAATGAGGGAATAGAAAAAGTTAGAGAAAGACACCACACAGCTGCTGAATATGTAAGAACTAGACTTATGGATATGGGAGTAGAACTTTACTTAAAAAATGGATATTCTCCAACTGTAACTGCTTTTTGCCTTCCAGAAGGATATGATTGCAAAGAGGTATCTGATTACCTTCTCCATAATTTTGAAGTAATGATAGCTGGTTCTTATTCTTATTTAAGTAATAAGGTCCTTAGAATAGGACATATGGGTGAAAATGCCCGTTTCTATAGATTGGATTATACTTTAAAAGCCATTGAAAAAACTTTAAGAATTCTAAAAAAATAACATTTTACATAAAAAGTCTCTTTTTTGACACTTCAAGTCTGAAAAGAGACTTTTTAAGTTTAATCTATTGCTTTTATTCAATTTTAGATTTATATTATATAATGTTATTAGTGTAAATAATTTCAAATTCGGGAGAAGGAAATTTTATGTGTGATTTTGATAAAAATAATAAAATGCCATTATATGGTCAATTAATGAATTTTCTACTTTCAGAAATAGAATGTGATAAATTTAAAGAACATGAAAAATTACCTTCTGAAAGAGAACTTTGTGATAAATTTTCTTTAAGCCGTGATACTGTAAGACAGGCTATTTTTCAATTAGAAAAAATGGGATATATTTATAAAAAACATGGAAAAGGAACTTTTGTTGCCTCTAAACAACTAAAACCTGATCTATATAAATTTTATGATTTTACTGAGGAAATGAAAAAACTTGGAAAAGAAGCTTTTTCTAAAGTTTTATCTTTTGAAATAATACCTGCTGATAAATATGTCGCAAACTTTTTAAAAATAAAAGAAAATAGTAACATTCATAGAATTACTCGTTTAAGACTTGTAGATTCTGTTCCACTTATTTTTGAAAAAACATATCTTCCAGTAGAAAAGTTTAATTGCCTTCATAAAGACGAATTAAGTAATTCATCTTTATGTAATATATTGAAAACTCGATTTTCAATAAAGTTTTCTAAAGGTGAAGAAACTTTTTACCCAATTACTCCAGATGAAGAAATAATAAAACATCTTAATTTAATGAAATTTCAACCAGTTATAAAAATAGAAAGAGTTACCTTTGAAGATGAGAACCCTGTAATGTTTACTGAACGAATTGTTAGAGGGGATAAGTTTAAATATACAATTGTAACTTCGTTTTAATTTTAAAAGAAACTAAATTAATAGAAATTATTTATTAAAAAAGCTGCCTGTAAAGATATTCTTTCTTCAGGCAGCTACTTATTTTCTCTTTCTATTATTTAAATTGTTCTGAGCCGTTAGAATAATAGCATTCTTTTACTAATTTTCCTTCAGCATCATACTCTTTATAAACACCATCTAATTTTCCATTTTCTCCATAATTACATTCTATATATAGAACTCCATTTGAAAAATATTCTTTATAAGAACCATACATAGCTCCATTTTTAAAATTAACATCAAGTTTCACTTGTCCATTCGGGAAATATTTTATATTTTTTGTTGTTGTTGAGTTGCTTACATGTTCTGATGATTTTTTTAATTTTCCATTTGGGAAAAACTCTTCATAAAGTCCTACTGTTTCTCCATTCACAAGAGTACGTCTTGAACTTAACTTTCCATCACTATAGAAAGTTTCATATACTCCATGAATATTTCCATTTTTATAGAATTTATGTGTTTCTATCTGACCATTCATATAATATGATTTGTATTCGCCTTCTCTAATTCCATTTACATAATTTTTTTCTTCTTGAATTCTCCCATTATCGTAAGTTTTTACCCATAGTCCTTCTTTTTTACCATCTTTATTATACTGATTTGTCATGATTATTCCCCCTTTGAATAATGATAATGATGTATAGTTAATATTAGTATACCTCATAATCTTTAAGAAATAAAGAGATTAAATTTAATTTTTCCTATTTTGATATATTTTTTTCTGTTTTATAATGGAAAATATGAATATTTAACATATTAAAGTCAAAAAATAGTTTTTTCCCAAATGAAACATTCTCAATTACATTTGTAGAAGCTCTTGCTGTAAACTCCTTTTCTCCTATTTTAAAATATATATATACTTCATTTCCCATATTTTCTACTGCACTGACAATCCCTTCAATTCTATTTTTGGTTTTATCAATTTCATCAGACACCTTTATATTTTCTGGTCTTATTCCAAACCATATTTTTTCTCCAATGTTATTTTTTAATTTTTCATACTTTTTCTTATCTAAAGCTAAATAAGTATCTGCATCTAATTTTACTACAATATCTCCATTTTCTTCCAAAAGTTCTCCTTCAACTATATTCATAGCTGGCGAACCTATAAATCCAGCTACAAACTTATTTATAGGAGAATTATATATATTCATTGGAGTATCCACCTGCATAACTTTTCCTTTATTAAGCACACATATTCTATCTCCCATTGTCATTGCTTCTACTTGATCATGAGTTACATATATCATTATAGTTTCCTTACCTTCTTTGAGAAGCTCTTTATGAAGCTGAGTTATTCTTACTCTCATAGATACTCTTAATTTAGCATCTAAATTTGAAAGAGGTTCATCAAAAAGAAATACTTTTGGTTCTCTTACTATGGCCCTTCCTAATGCTACTCTTTGTTTCTGCCCCCCTGACATTTCTTTAGGTTTTCTATCCAAAATATCACTTATTTCAAGTCTTTCAGCAGTTTCTCTTACTCTCTTATCTATTTCTTTTTTAGGAAATTTTGCCATTTTTAATCCAAAAGCCATATTTTCATAAGTAGACATATGTGGATAAAGAGCATAATTTTGAAACACCATTGCTATACCTCTATCCTTAGGTGGAAGAGTATTAGATATTTTACCTTCTATCCATAATTCTCCACTTGTTATATCTTCCAGCCCAGCTATCATTCTCAACATGGTTGATTTAGCACACCCTGAAGGTCCTACCAATACCATAAATTCTCCAGGTTTTATTTCTAAATCTATTCCATGAACAGCTTTAAAGCCATTAGGATATACTTTTTCAACATTTTTTAAAATAACTCCCCTCATATCTACTCCTTTTCTATATCCTTTTATAAGAATTATACCACATTTTTTCACTATTGTATAAATTCAAAAGAATAACTTCTTATTTTTCCTCTATTGACAATAATATTTGAATGTGATACAATTCATGAAATAATTAAATCCATAGAGAGAGATGGAGGGACAGGCCCTTTGATATCTCAGCAACCTGCTTTTAAGTGTGGTGCTAATTCCTGATAGATGGTTTAAATTCTAAAATTTTAAGCTTTTTTCATCTATCAGGTGGAAAAAGCTTTTTTTATTGGATTCAAACAGGAGATGAGCAAATGAAAATTTCAGAATTATTTAAAAGAAAAAAAACAATTGTATCCTTTGAAGTATTTCCACCAAATAGTATATATTCTTTGGAAGATGTTTATTCTTCTATTGATGAACTTGCAAAATTACAACCTGACTTCATTAGTGTCACATATGGAGCTGGTGGGGCTACCCGAGGAAATACAGTAGAAATTGCTTCAAAAATTAAAAATAATAATAAAATAGAAGCTTTAGCACATCTCACATGTTTGGGAGCTAAAAAAAATGAAATTGATGATATATTAAAACAATTAAGAGCCAATAATATAGAAAATATCCTTGCTTTAAGAGGAGATAAGCCTAAAGATTCTACTCCTATAGGAGAAGGAGATTTTAAATATGCACAAGATCTTATTTCTTATGTTAAAGAAAAAAGAGAATTTTCAATAGGTGGAGCATATTATCCAGAAGGTCACCTAGAAACAAATGATCTTCTTGATCTTTTTAATCTAAAAAGAAAAGTAGATTCTGGAACTGACTTCTTAATTTCACAAATATTTTTTGACAATGAATCTTTTTATCGTTTTAGGGATAAGTTAAATAAGCTTCAAATAAATATACCATTAGTTGCAGGTATAATGCCTGTCACAAATGCAAAACAAATAAGAAAAATAACTTCAATGTGTGGATGCAGTATTCCAGAAAAATTTCAAAAGATATTAAATAAATATGAAAATAATACTCAAGCATTAAAAGAAGCTGGAACTGCATATGCCACTGAACAGATTATAGATTTAATAACATCTGATATTGATGGAATACATTTGTATACTATGAATAAAGTAGATACAGCTAAAAAAATAATGGCAAATATTGCACATATAAGAGAAATTTCTGGAGGTAACAGATAATGATAAACGAACTAAAAAAAAGAATACTGGTATTAGATGGGGCTACAGGAACAGCTATTCAAAAATATAACCTTTCAGAGATTGATTTTCAAGGAAAAAAGGGGTGTAATGAAATTCTAAATATTTCAAGACCTGATATTATTAAAGAAATACATACTGGTTATATAAAAGCTGGAGCTGATATCATTGAAACTAACTCATTTAATTGTAACAGAATATCTCTAAAAGATTATGGAATAGAAGATATGTCCTATACACTTTCAAAAAAAGGAGCTGAATTAGCTAGGGAAATAGCAGATAATTTCTATAAAACTTCTGGAAAAAAAATATATGTTGCTGGTTCTATTGGTCCCACAAGTAAAAGTCTTTCCCTTCCAGTTGGAGATAATCCTTATGAAAGAGAACTTAATTTTGATCAAATGAAAAATATCTATTCCGAACAGATAGAAGGTGTCATAGATGGTGGTGCTGACTGTATATTGATAGAAACTATATTTGATGGGTTAAATGCTAAAGCTGCACTTATAGCTGCTGAAGAGCTTTTTGAAAAGAAAAATATTCAACTTCCAATTATGATTTCTGCAACTGTAAATAAACAAGGAAAAATCTTTTCAGGACAAAGCATAGAATCATTAATTGTTGCTCTAGATAGACCTTCTATCATTTCCTTTGGACTTAATTGTTCCTTTGGAGCTAAAGACCTTATTCCAATGATAAAAAAATAGCTGCTTTTACAGATAAATATATTTCATTGTATCCAAATGCTGGACTTCCTAATGAAAATGGTGAATATGAAGAAACTCCTGAAATAACAACTGGATATTTAAAAGAATTAGTAGATAAAAAACAAGTGAATATTCTAGGTGGATGTTGTGGAACACATTTTTCACATATCAAAGCAATAGCTGATTTAGTAAAAAATAAAGAACCCAGACCTATTATTGTTAAAGAAAATAAATGTTTTTTATCTGGAAATGAAATATATAATTTCAATAATAAATTCACAGTAATTGGTGAAAGAAATAATGTAGCTGGTTCTAAAATATTTAAAACATTGATTGAAGAAAAAAATTATATAAAAGCTTTAGAAATTGCTCGCTTACAAATAGAAAAAGGAGCTGCTGTTTTAGATATCAATCTTGATGATGGATTATTAATACCCCACGAAGAAATGGAAAAGTTCTTAAGAATAATCCAAAATGATCCAATAGTTTCAAAAGTTCCTATAATGATAGATTCATCAGATTTTCTCACTATTGAAACTGCTTTAAAGAATATAGCTGGAAAATCAATAGTAAATTCTATTTCTCTAAAAGAAGGTGAGGAATCCTTCAGAAAAAAAGCCAGAATAATAAAAAAATATGGGGCTGCTGTAGTAGTTATGGCTTTTGATGAAAAAGGGCAGGGAATATCTTTTGAAAGAAAAATAGAAATCTGTAATCGTTCATACAAATTATTAAAAGAAGAAAACTTTTCTGACTCAGATATAATTTTTGATCCAAATATACTTGCTATTGGTACTGGAAGCAAAGATGATAGATACAATGGATTAAATTTTTTAAAAACAATTCAATGGCTAAAGGAAAATCTTTCATATTGTGGTATTAGTGGTGGACTTAGCAACTTATCTTTTGCTTTTAGAGGAAATAATTCATTGAGAGCAGCTATACATTCTCTTTTTATTGAAGCTGCAAAAGAAAAAGGAATGAATTTTGCTATAATGAATCCTGGTGAAAAAGCACCCCAGCTTACTTCAGATGAAAGGGATATAATTTTAGCATTGATAAATGGAAATACAGAATCTCTTGATTCTATATTAGAACTTGCTGCAAAATTAAAAAATGCTTCTGTTAACTTAAAACCTAATAGTTCTTCCACTAATAAAATGATAAATAATGATTTTGAATCTTTAAAAGATAGAATAGAAAGAGCTCTTATTTATGGGGGAAGTACAACTTTTGACACAGATATAAATACTGCTCTAAAAAATATGACTCCATTGGATATAATACAAAATATCTTAATGAAAGGTATGGATAAAATAGGTATTCTTTTTGAAAAAGGTGAACTATATCTTCCACAGCTTATAAGATCAGCAAGTGTTATGAATAAGGCTGTGGATATTCTCAAACCTCACATGAAAGTAAAAGCCGATATAAGAATAAAAGGTAAAATTCTTATGGCCACTGTTGAAGGAGATGTCCATGATATAGGTAAAAATATTGCTGGAACAGTTTTAAAGTGTAATGGTTATGAAGTAATAGATTTAGGAGTTATGGTAAGTAAAGAAAAAATATTAGAAGAAGCTATAAAAAACAGTGTAGATATTATTACATTAAGTGGTCTTATCAGTCCTTCATTAAAAGAAATGGAAAAAACTTTATCCCTTTTAAATGAGAATAAAATATCTATTCCTGTTCTTGTGGCAGGAGCAGCTACATCGAAATTGCATACTGCTGTTAAATTAGAACCCTTTTATAAAAAAAGGACTTTTCATACTACAGATGCTTTGGATACTCTCACAATGATAAATAAACTTATCTATGGTGATAAAGAAGTATTTATGGAAGAAAAAACAAAAGAGCTTGAAAACCTTTGCAGCATATATCTAAATACTAAAAAAGAAAATTCTGAAAAAGAAATCTGTTTAAAAGATAACTTTTCTTCAGAAATTGTACTTCCAAATCAATTAGGAAAACAGTATCTAGAATTTACTCTTGAAAGAATTGAAAAATATATCAATTGGAATTTTCTTTTACATAATATGAAAGTTAAAAATACTCCTTTAGAAGAACAGACATTAGGTGATGCTAAACATATTTTCGATAAAATGAAAGAAAATAATATAAAAATAAGATGTTCATTTGGAATTTTTCCATGTGTAAAAATTCAGATACCTTAACAATAAATGATGGAGATAAAAGCTGGAGTATATCTTTTACAAGAGGAAAAATAAAAAATAAAGATATTGGAATAAGCGATTTTTTCAACAAAAAAGATTTTATAGGAGCTTTTGTTATTTCAGTAACTAGTTCTTTATTCCTTCAAGATAATTATATGAGTATAATGGAAAATATTCTTCTCACAAGAATCGCAGAGGCTGCTTCTGAATTTTTAGAAAGTTATTTGAAAGAAAAAAATATTTGGATACCTAATATCAGACCTGCTATAGGCTATCCATCAATTCCAGATCATTCCATCAAAAAAACTATTTTTGAAATCGTTGATGGAGAAAAAACAGGTGCCTCACTTACTAGTAATTATGCTATGTTGCCATTGAGTACTGTATGTGGTATTTATATTTCAAATCCAAAAAGTTTTTATTTTAGTTTGTAATAATTTTTAATATCTGATACAGTTATAATAAGATTAATTAAATAAAGGAGGCCAATATTATGATAGTTGTATATGCAAAATCTATTGTACCTGAAAAAAATATTGATAAATATTTAGAGATAGCAAAAAAATTAGCAGAGGAAACAAGAAAAGAAAAAGGAAATATTTTTTATGAAATGGTACAGGATAAAAATAACAGAAGTGTTCTTGCCTTTATAGAAAAATGGGAAAATATGGAAGTTTTAAATAAACATATGAAAACTCAACATTTTACTACATTCGTTCCTCAATTAAATGAATTAAGAGAGGGAGAATCAGAACTTACTATACATGAAATTCTATTTTAAAAAATAAGGCAGACTGCCCATAAAACAGTCTGCCTTTTTATTTATTAATCTCTACATATTCCTTGTTCTTTTGCTACTTTTTCAACTGCATCTGCAACTGCATCTGCAACTCTTTTATCGAAAGCATCTGGAATAATATAATTTTCATTCATTTCTTCATCAGTAATAAGAGAAGCTAGTCCTCTTGCTGCTGCAAGTTTCATTTCTTCAGTTATTTTCTTAGATTTTGCTCTTAAAGCTCCCTTAAATAATCCTGGGAATACAAGAACATTATTTATTTGATTAGGATAATCTGATCTTCCAGTACCCACTATTTTTGCTCCTCCAGCCAAAGCATCTTCTGGCATTATTTCAGGAGTAGGATTTGCCATTGCAAATATAACAGCATCTTTATTCATTGTTTTTACCATTTCAGTAGTAAGAATATTTCCTACAGAAACTCCAATGAAAACATCTGCTCCCTGTACTGCAAATGCTAAATCTCCAGCAAGATCATTAGGATTAGTTATTTCAGCTAATTCTCTTTTAGAAAAATCATAAGATTCTTTGTCACTTCTTCTAAGGATTCCTGGTTTATCAAGAACCAATATTTCTTTTGCTCCTAAATCTCTTACAAGTTTTGTTATAGAGCTTCCTGCTGCTCCTGCTCCATTTACTACAACTTTAGCATCAGAGAACTTTTTCCCTACAACCTTAAAAGCATTAATCAATCCAGCAGCAACTACTATTGCAGTTCCATGCTGATCATCATGAAATACAGGAATATCCAATTCTTTTTTCAATCTAGTTTCTATTTCTATACATCTAGGTGCTGAAATATCTTCTAAATTTACTCCTCCAAGACCTGGAGCTAGTAATTTTACAGTTCTTATTATTTCTTCTGGATCTTTAGTATCTAAACAAATAGGAATTGCATCTACCCCTGCAAATTCTTTAAATAATACACATTTTCCCTCCATTACTGGAAGAGCTGCTTCTGGACCAATATCTCCAAGTCCTAATACTGCTGTTCCATCAGTAATAACTGCAACCATATTTCCTTTAGCTGTATATTTATATACATCTTCTTTATTCTCTGCTATTTTTCTACATGGTTCTGCTACTCCTGGAGAATAAGCAAGACTCAAGTCATCTTTATTAGCTACTTTTACTTTTGAAACTATTGATATCTTCCCTTTGTTTTTTTCATGCATTTCCAATGCTCTTTCAAATACTGTTGGCATAAATATCTCCCTCCATTATTATAAAATATTTTTTGAAAATTTATTTTCATTTGTTATGTTAGTGCAAACTATATTTAAACAATATATATTTGCCTTTAATGCCTTATATGATGTATTATATTCCCTTTTTGTACAAAAGTAAAGTATTTTCTTTTTTTCTTGTCTTATTTACGTATTTAATATCTAATATTGATGTAATGAACTTAAACTAGTACATATATTTTCTGAAAATAAATTTTTAAAATATTTTTTTCATAAGTGTACAATATATCATGTTTATTCTATTTCCTTTTATAAAAATAAAGATGATTAAAAATAATTTTTTAGTCACCTTTATTTTATACAATATTCTTACTTTAATATACCCAATTTTTTCAATTTTTTCTCATTTTCTTCAACAAATTCTTCAGTAATAGCATATGATATAATCTTAGTAATAACTATTTCACTTCCATCAAAAGATATTTCTACTTTCTTATCTTTTTCTAAAAACTCTTCTCCCATTTCTACAGCTTTAGCTAAATTTTCTGCATCTATTCTATCTTTTAATCCACCTCTCATAAAAATACCTCCTTTATCAAAATTTCCTCTTTATACATTAATTATACAAAACTAAAATATCTTTCCTTTAAAAAAAGAAGATAAATATATATCTTCTTTTGTGATTATATAAATAATGAATATAAAAAGTTTGCTGCTATTCCAGCTGCTAATCCTCCAATAGTATGACTAAATATTGCTTTTCCAGTTAAATCTCTATACTTTAAACTATCCATCATGGCTACATGTGTACTTAAATATCCACTCCAACACATTCCCATACTTGTAAAAACTGCAATCTCTCTTGGACCTATTACTCCTTCTTTTATAAATTGAGGAACAAGACCAATCGCAGCCCCCACAGCTCCAAGAGCTGTTATTGGAAAAGCTATTGCTTCTGGACTACTAAATCCAAAAAGTGGTTTCAATATGAAATTAAGTTTTGCTCCAATTATTGGGAGTATTCCTATCCCTTCATAAGCAGCTCCTGTATAGCCACCTTCTGGCATGCCATTTGTAAGCATAAGTACTGTTGTACATATAATGATTACTCCTGGAATTATAGCAATTCCCATATCTACTCCTACTTTACCACCTTCCAGCATTGCTTCTAAAAACCTTCCAAAAACTGTTCCTCTTCTTATTTCTCTTGTATCAAGAACAAATTTTTCTATTTCTTTTTCTTCTTCTGATTCTCCTATACTTTTGAAATATTTCTTGCTATAATGCATCATTAAATTTACACTTATTATACTTCCTACTACTGCTCCAAAATTTCCTATAAGAACTGCCTTGAAAAGATTTTCTTTCATAAGCCCACCTTGAGCAACCATAAATGCTGAAACTATAAATCCCATTCCAAAAGATGTTCCTAAATTAGTAAGAGCAACAAATTGATAATTTTTAAAATATTTTCTAAACTCTTTATTTGCTGCTAGACTGAGAACAGCTGGATTATCAGATATATATGTTGTTACTATTGCCAATGCAGAAGCTCCTGGCAATTTATATAAAGGATAGATTACAAAATAAAGCAGTTTATTTATCAATGATATTACTCCAAATTCAGATAATATTTCTGAAAGAGCTCCTGCTAATACAGCTACCCCCATTATGAAAAATACTGTGTTTATTAAAAGATCATGTGCAGTTCCCATTATAGTATTTATCATATTTACAGGTCCCATTATATTAGCTGTTGCTATGCAAGAGCCTGCTAATAATCCTAAACACACAAAAGCTTCCATACTTACTGCTTTCTTTTTCAATCTTTCCATATATCTATCTCCTTGATTTTTTCAATACTGTAAAAGTATAACACTTGATATAAAGAGTGTCAATAATTTTGCACTTTAAATATTTTTTATATTAAAAAGTGTATCTTGAATATTGATTTTCCAATATTCAAGATACACTTAGATTGACTTAAAATATTATTTATTCCTATTTAATTCTTTTCAACATTTCCTTTACAATATTAGCTGAATTATCAGCTGCAACAACAACAAAATCTTCATATGTCATTTTAGCGCTTCCATCTGCTTTATCTGAAACTGCTCTCAATACAACAAATGGTACATTATATAACTGAGCTACCTGAGCTACAGCTCCTCCTTCCATCTCTACAGCAGAAGCTTCAAAAATTTCACCTATCATTTTAACTCTATCTTTATCAGCTATAAATTGGTCCCCTGTTGCTATTCTTCCTATTTTAACTTTATCTTTTCCTAAAACTTTTACAGCAGATTCATAGGCAATATCTATTAAATTTTTATCAGCTTTAAACTCTATAGAGTTATTACCTGGTATCAATCCCATTGGTCTGCCAAAAGCTGTTAAATCTACATCATGCTGTACCAAATCCTTTGATATAACTATATCAGCAATATTTAATTTATTATCAATTGCTCCTGCTACTCCAGTAAATATTATACTTTCAACTTCAAACTCTCTAATAACAGTATCTGCACCAATAGCTGCATTTACTTTTCCAACTCCTGTTTTCAAAAGTACTATATTTTTCCCTTCAAGTGTACCCTCATAATAAGTTATAGCCCCTATTTTTACTTCTGTTACATTTTTCATAGAATTTTTAAGAAGTTCTATCTCTGAATCCATTGCTCCTATCAAAGCAATTTTTTGAGCAAAAACAGTTGTTGCTAGACAAATTATCAATAACATTATTATTAATTTTTTCATTTTCCTTCCCCTTTAAAAAAGATGATCAAAATCCTAATTTTAGTCCTTTGATTCATCTTTTTATATTTTAATTATTTATTTAAAACTTTTTTTAATTCTTCTACTTTGTCAATTTTTTCCCATGGAAGATCTAAATCTGTCCTTCCTATATGTCCAAATGCTGCCAAGTCTTGATATTTAAATTTTCCACTTCTTAATTCTAGTGCTCTTTCTATTCCTCTCGGTGTTAAATCAAATACTTTTTTTACTGCTTCTGCTAAAGCATATTCATCTACTTTTCCTGTTCCAAATGTATCAACTTTTACTGATGTTGGTTCTACTACTCCTATTGCATATGATAATTGTATTTCACATTTGTCTGCCAAGTTTGCTGCTACTATATTTTTTGCTACCCATCTTGCTGCATATGCTGCTGATCTATCTACTTTTGAAGGATCCTTTCCTGAAAAAGCTCCTCCTCCATGTCTGAAAAATCCTCCATATGTATCTACTATTATTTTTCTTCCTGTTACTCCTGTATCTCCATGTGGTCCTCCAATTACAAATCTTCCTGTTGGATTAATATGGAAATGTTTTACTTCTTCTGGTTTAAGCTCATATGATTTTAATACTGGTTTTATTACTTTTTCTATTACTTCTTCTCTAATCTGAGCCTGAGTTACATCTGGATTATGTTGTACAGATACTACCACTGTATCAACATGATCTATTTTTCCATTTTCATCATAAGCTAAAGTTACTTGTGATTTTGCATCTGGTCTTGCCCATGGAAGTTCTTTTGCTCTAGTCATTTTAGTTAATTTTACTAGTATCTCTCTAGCTAATACAAGAGCCAATGGCATTAATTCTGGAGTTTCTTTTACAGCTCCTCCAAACATTATTCCTTGATCCCCTGCTCCTCCAATATCTACTCCCATAGCTATGTCTGGTGATTGAGCATGAATAGCACTAAGTACTCCACAATTTGAATCAAATCCCATTCCTTCTTTGTATCCAATTTCATCTATTTTGCTTCTTACAATGTCTTGAATATCTATATAAGTAGTAGTTGTAATTTCTCCTCCTACAACAACTTGTCCTGTTGTACAAAATACTTCACATGCTACTCTTGAATTCGGATCATCAGCAAGACATGCGTCTACTACTGCATCTGAAATTTGATCTGATACCTTATCTGGGTGACCAGGTGACACAAATTCTGATGTGAAATAAGTTAAATTTTTCATTTTTCCTCCTTAAAATATACCATTAATTTGATGTTTAAGATAAAAAAATCCCTTTCACCAGACAGATGAAAGGGATTAAGTTCTAAATCCAATATTCCATCTATCAGGAGTTAGCACCACACTTAAAAAGCAGGTTGCTGAGATTTCAACGGGCCAGTCCCTCAATCTCTCTTGATGGCATTCTTTATATTTATCATTTATACTTTATTATATATTTTTTACTAATTATGTCAATAATTATTTAGTTATTTTTTACTTGTCTTACAACATCCACTACAGAACCATCTCTGTATTGTACCACAGCAACTATTTTATCCTCAAATTCTATTGCTTCTTCTTTTCCTGTCATAGCTTCTGCTATTTCTTTTAGTTCTTCTATTGTTTTTATTGGAAGATTAGAATTTTTAAATTTCTCTATCAAATCTTTTCTTAATGGATTGATTGCTATTCCTCTTTCTGTTACTAATACATCTACTGTTTCTCCAGGAGTTGTTACAGTAGTTATTCTATCTTTCACTACTGATATTCTTGCATTTACAAGTTGTGATACTATTATACATAATTTTGATCCAGCAGCTGTGTCACTGTGTCCTCCAGATCCTCCCATAATAACACCATCTGATCCTGTAGTTACATTTACATTGAAATTTGTATCCATTTCTGTTGCACCTAGTATAACTATATCTAGCATATTTACTACTGAACCTTTGTTATTTGCATTTGCATACATTGTTGCTGACATTTTTATATGATTTGGATTCTCTTTTGCTGATTTAATTGCATTAAGATCAAAACATTGCACATCAAATAAAGCTTTAAAAAGTCCATCTTTATACATATCTACTATATATCCTGTTATTCCTCCAGCAGCAAAACTACCTACTATATTTTTTGATTTCATAAGATTTCTAACTTCTGCTGCAACTGCAAGTGATATTCCTCCTGCACCTGTCTGAAAACTCATTCCATCTTTTAAATATCCTGATTGTTCTATAAATTTAGCTGTAAGATCAGCAACTTTTAATCCAATTGGATTTTTAGTAATCTGAGTAGTTCCTGATACTATTCCTTTTGGATCTCCAATAGCATCTACTACCAATACATAATCTATTAAAGTTTGATTTATTTCTATTGTTGTATTTGGATAAGGAACTAAATTATCAGTAATTGCAACTACTAATTTAGCATTTTCTACATCTGAATGAGCATATCCTAAAGCTCCACATGCTGATTTTCCATCTACTCCATTAATATTTCCATATTCATCTGATGTTGGAGCTGCAACAAAAGCTATATCTACTTCGACTTCTCCTGTTTCCATTATTCTTGCTCTTCCACCATGTGTATGCATAACAGCTGGTTTTTGCATTTTACCTTGTGATATTGCTTGAGCTACTGGCCCTGACATATATCCAGCATATATTTGTGTTACTATTCCTTTTTCTATCATTTCTACTAAAGGCTTATGGCATGGAAATATAGAACTTGCAACTATTGTTATATCTTTGTATCCTCTCTTTGCTATTTCTGCCATTACTAAATTTAGTACATAATCTCCATTTCTTAAATGGTGGTGAAAAGATACTACCATTCCATCTTTTAATGGAAGCTTATCCATTAATTCTATAAAATCTGTATGAAGTTTCTTATCATTAGGAGTTACAACTTTAAAAGTATAATTCTTTTTTACCACTCCTGTTGTATTTGCTAAATATCCATTATAATGACTGATTTTTCCATATCCTTCTATAAAATCAGGAACTTCTCTTCCTAAAACATTTTTCATCTATAAACACCTCACATATTATTGATTAATCTATCAGACCAATAAGTCTTGCAACATCCAATGTATGAATAGCTCTATTTATAATTGGAAGGTCAACCATTTTTCCATCTAATGAAAATACTCCAAGCCCTTCTTTAGCTGCTTCTTCTTTAGCTGCTATTACTCTTAAAGCATGATTGATTTCAGCCTGCGATGGACAGTAAGCTGCATGGATTGTATCTATTTGTCTTGGGTTTATAGCAAGTTTTCCTGTAAATCCTAACATTTTTGCTTTTAATGAGTCAGCCATCAATCCTTCATAGTCATTTGTATCTGTAAATGGTGTGTCAATTGCATCTACTTTACAAGCTTTACATGCATTTACCACTTTAGTTCTTGCATAGAATAATTCATCTGATGATTTAGTTCTTTTTACTCCTAAATCAACTGCAAGGTCTTCTCCTCCTAGTAAAACTGAAATGACTCTTGGACTTGATTTTATAGTTTCGTAAACTGTTTCTACCCCATAAGTAGTTTCTACTAATGGATGTATTTTTATACTTCCAGCTTCAAATCCCATTTCTTTTTCTATTTCATCTAGTTTTTTATCTAATACAGCTATGTCCTCAGGACATGCTTTTGGAAGAAGTATAGCATCTGGTTTCAATCTTGCTATTACATCTATATCTTTTTCTGCATATGGAGTTGATAAAGGATTAACTCTTACTACAACTTCTACATCATCATATTTATTTGTTCTTAAAGCTTCACTTATTAAATATCTAGCAGCATCTTTTTCTGTCAACGCAACAGCATCTTCCAAGTCAAATATAACAGCATCTGAACCAAATACAGCAGCTGTTTGGAGCATTCCTGGATTATTTCCAGGCATAAATAACATAGTTCTTCTTAATTCCACTATAAACACCTCTCATATAAAAAATAATATAATTATTATAATCCTCTAGCAACAGCAGCTTCTATTCTAGCTCTAATAGTATAATCAAGAGCCCCTTTGTCTTGAGCCTGAACTTTTACACCATCAATCCCAAGTTCTACAAGTTTATTTTTTATAACTTCTCTTATATGAGCTCCAAATTGTTTTTCTACAGTACTTTCTAATTCTACTTCTATTCCGCTTTCAGCTGGAGTTAGAATCACAAATATATCATTTGATTCTAGAGTACCACATTTAGCAGCTTTCTTTATTGTCATTTGATTCACCTCATTATTAAATTCTAAATAAAATTTTTTAAATATTAGGACTAATTAAAGGAAAAAGGTAGTCATATAACTACCTTTTCCAAAATCAAAATAAATTATAATTATATTTTTAAAAGAAAACTATTTTTTTCTTCTGTTTACTAAAGCTTCAACTCTAGACATTTCGTTAAATACGATCATATATCCTTCGTCAACACCCATTCCTGGTTTAGCAAGAACTTGAAGAGCTCCACATGCCATACCGATGTTAGTAGTAACTTCAGCAGATCTGTTAGTTTCGTTACAAGTTCCTCCACAGTATGATCCTATTCCTACTTTATTACAGTAAAGAATTGCATCAGCTATGTTATTTACTCCTCCAAGGTCTGGAGTTTTTATTTGAACTACATGTCCAGCTTTTTTATCAGCAAATAATTTAATATCTTCTAAAGTATTACACCATTCATCAGCAACTAATTCAACTTCAATTCCTCTAGCATCTACTTCTGCAGTTAAAGCAGCAAGAGCTTCAATTTGTTTATCTCTGTCTTCAACGTCCATAGGTCCTTCTATTCTTAACTTGAATGGTTTTGCAGCTTCTACTAATGTAGCAATGTAGTCAGCCATTTTTTTAGTATCACAATCAAATGCAGCACCAATAGTTCCATAAACATCTATGTGGAATATTGGAGAGTAGTTAGCATCAGTTCTTTGAGAAATGATTCTATCTCTTAACCATTTAACATAATCAAGTAAGATTTCTCCATGTAATCCTAATTTTTCTTTTACGTTATTAATCAAAGCGTGAGGTAAAACATCAGCTTCTTTGATTATCATTTTATCAGCAGCAACATATCTGTCATCTCCTGATTGAGTAAATATAGGTCTCTTAGTGATTTCTAATCCTGTATTGTAGTCAGCTTTAATAACTTCAGCTAAAGTTACTTTTCTAGCTTTTGCAACACCATCTAGTAAAGCTTGAGTAATTCCATATCTTATTGCAGTATGTAATCTTTTTCCATTAACTTCTAATGCATCAAACTCTTCAGCAAGAGATTTGAAATTATCAAGTTCTCTTCCTATTAATTTTGGAGCAATTTCTTTTTCTATTACTGGAATAAAATCTTTTGCTAGGAATAAAGGATCTCTTCCTCCTGCACCTGAGTATTGAACAGCAGCACAATCACCATGAGCAACTTGTCCATCTTCAAGAATTAGTAAAACAGAGATAGCTTCTCCTGCTTGTCTGATTGATTTGAATCCTGGTGTAACTGGAGTTCCTAGATAGAACATACCATCATGTCCAGCTCCTGCTTTTATTGCTCTTTGGTCATCAAAATAGAATCCTGTTTTTCCTGCAGAACATACTACATCTACAATTTTCATAATTAATCCTCCTAAGATTTTAAATTGTGTGGGAATTTTTCAATTCCCACTTTACTTCTTAATTATATATATAATCTACTTTTAACATATTTGCAACCAATATTTAAAAATTGATTTTCTAAATTATTTTCTATTTATTCTATCAATTTTACAATGTATTTTTTATATTTTTTGTTCAATAATAAAATTAATTGTTTTTCATATGTTCAGTTTCTGGCCTTCCAATAAGAGTTCCTTTTCCTACTGCAAATATATCATCAACAGTCATTTGGAATCCAACTGGTCTTCCTTCAAATTTTGCTCTTTCTTCTAATTGAGCTAAATTAAAGTCTACTAATTCTTTGCTTAATGGAACATTTCCAACAGCTAGATATCTTACTTTACCTACATTATCTCTAGCTGGCATCATTTTACCAGCATTATATTTAGATGGAGCGAATGGAACATCTAATACACCTTGCTCGAAAGCTTTAACTACACCAACAGCCCAATCTCCTTCTCCTAATTCTAATACTTTATTTAAAATACATTTAGTTTCAGCTTTAATAACTTCAATTTCTTTTGCTAATTCTGGAGACATTGATAATTGTTGTCCTTTAAGAAGATTAAGAACCATTTTTGTAGCTTTAATTCCCATTGCATTAGCCTCTTTTGTAGGAACTCCAATTGCTTCATGTGGAGTTTTAACAATAACTTTTGTAGCTCCAGCAAGTGCAGCAGCAGAAGCACCATTAGAGATAACTCCAAATGCTTTAGCTTCATCTTCTGGGAATCCTCCCATCCATTGATGGAATACAGTTGTTAAATCAATATCATTATATCCATATTCTTTGAAATACTCTTCTCCTTGTTCAGTTAATGCTCTAATAGCAGCAACGTCTTGGATTAAGTTTCCACATTGTCCATATCCTAAAGTAATATTTTTTACTCCTTGTTCAGCAGCTAGTAATCCTTCAAGAATTCCAACAGCATTTGACATTGATGGTGGAACTAATGTACCAGTTAATGGTCCAAATGGTTCTCTATTAATTGATACTCCATGTTCTTCATACCATCCAACTAATCTATCAACATATTGCCAGTCAATTAGTGTTTTCTCTAAAGAAACTGATTTAGCATAAGGAACATTATAACTGATTCCTCCACCCTCATCAGAAGTATATCCTGCTGCAATCATTATTTCAGAAAGTAATCTAGCATCTGGAGTTCCATGTCTTAATTGTAAAGGCAAGTCTATAGCTTCAACAACTTGTCTACAACCACTAACTCCATGATTTACACCTGGAAATCCATTAAGTAGTGATCTTCCTGCTTTTTTAGATTCCTCTATTCCTTTTTCACAATTTTCATATTTATTTTGTCTTGTATAAGAATCAATAGTAGTTGGAAGTAAATCTGCTCCACCAACTTTATCTAAATAGTCTAATAATTCTATATGTTGTTCTATTAAAGCAACTCCTGCTCTAGGTTGAGCTAGTGTAATTCCAGCATTTTTAGCATCTACTAATTTTTTAGAAAAACTTTTTGATTCTGGTAATGCTTTATGATAAGCTACAGCTTCTTCTAAGTTTACATCTTTACCTGTAGGCCATCCTTTTAAAACTTCTTTTCTCATTTCAAAGAACTCTTCTTCAGTCCATTTTTTAAATCTAAGTTTCATATTTAAATATTCCTCCTTATAATTTCTTATACTTCGACTAGGTATTTTTTCATTATTCTAACAGCTAAATTTGGATAATCTTGAGCTAACAATCCCATTGCTGACAATATATATGTTTTATCTACAAGAAATTTTGGCGATACAGGCTTTAAGTGAACAGGATCTTGTTCATTAAAATTCCCAGCTTTCAATATTCCTTGAGGATTTAAGCTATGAATGATAACTCCACCTGTTCCAATAACATAAGGTGCATCAGTCAAATCTTTTCCACTTTGATTAAACATTGTTCCCATTGGAGTATAAACACATTCTAATACTCCACAGTGTCTTGTCATTGCTATTTCAGTAGCTACCATTGCCATTGCTTCATCAAATCTTATTTCTTCATTACTTTGAGGTACCATTTTAATGTGATCATGTCTGTATTGACATGCAGCTTTTACATCAATCTGTTTTAAAGAATCATGTAGATAATTTCTTATTTTTCTTGTTCCAGCTGCTTCTAAAAGAGCTACTGATGAATATCTCATTCCAAGATCCCCTTCTACGGTTCTTTTGGCAAATGGTTCTTCCAAACCTTTTATCATAATAGAAGGCTTTGTAGGTTCTCCTTTAGCTATTGAGTGAACATCTGTTGTAGCTCCTCCAATATCCACTACTATTAAATCTCCTATTCCTTCCTCATCATCAGTTCCTTCAGCAAGCACTTCAGCAGCTTTTAATACTGCTGCAGGAGTAGGCATTAATATCCCTTTTATAAATTCCTCTGCACTTTTCATTCCTTTAGCTTCTACTATTCTATTCATAAAAACTTTTCTGATTTCTTCACGAGAAGGTTCAACATTTAATTTATTTATAACAGGCATTACATTTTCTGTTACAAAATAATCTATTCCAGTTTCTTTAAAAATAGCTTCCACCTGATCAATAGCTGCTTTATTTCCTGCAACTACAACTGGTACATCAAGTTTATACTCTGCAATCATTTTAGCATTATGAATGATACAGTCTTTATTACCACCATCTGTTCCACCAGCCAATAATATTATATCCAGAGGAGTAGCTTTAATTTCTTCAAGTTCTCTATGATTTAATTCATAAGCATATGTCTTTATTACTCTTGCTCCAGCCCCTAGAGCAGCTTTTTTAGCAGCTTCAGCTGTAAGTTCAGGCACAAGCCCTATAGCCACCATTTTCAATCCACCAGCAGCAGATGAACAAGCTGTTTTACTTACAAACTCCACAGAATCAAAATTAATTTTTTCATTTATTGCAGCTTTCAATTTTTCGTAAGCTTTATTAAATCCAATCATTATATCTTCTTCAACTGTAGTAATATCCTTCGCTGTCGCTAAAATAACTTCGTTTTCCATATCTATAGCAGTAAGTTTAGTATAAGTACTACCAAAATCTATGGCTAGATAAACTTTCATAACAACCACTCTCTTTTATTGTAAAGTATTTTTGAAAATCTCAATTGATCAAAATTAAGCAATTCCTAAATCTTTCTTTAAGTCTTCTGTTGTGTCTTCAATAGGAGTTCCTGGTCTATAAACTCTATCAAATCCCATAGCTTTAAATCTTTCTTCTACTTCTTCCCAAACTTGTTTTCCAACAACAATATTTCCACCTACATAAAGAAGGATATTATTAAGTCCTGCTTCTTTACATTTTTCTCTCATTCCTTGACAATCTAATTCTCCATGTCCATATAAAGAAGAAACTATTATAGCATCAGCATTAGTTTCAACAGCTGCATTAATAAAGTCAGCTTGTGGTGATAAAACTCCAATATTTACTACTTCAAATCCATTAGACTCTAATACATGATGAATAATTTTGTTTCCAACTGCATGACAGTCTGATCCAATAACTCCAATTACAACTTTTTTTCCATTTTTTTCCATGAAAAATAGCCTCCTCTGTGTATGATATTTAAACTTTAATAATAATATACCTCTTTTTTGTAAAAAATCAAGCATTATTAATAATATGAATGATAAAAATTTATTTTTTTAATCAAATATATTGAACTCTCTATTTTCTACCATTTTGTTAAATAATTGTTAATTTTTTTCAATTATTAATTAACAGTTTTAGATTTCAGCTTATATTTCTTCTTTATATATTGTAAAAAATATATTTTAAAATTATAAAAAATATATGCTTTTTTATTGTTTAAATAACAGTCATTCATTTGGTAGGGTTTTTAATTAATTTTTTATTTATTTGCTATTCACATGATTTTTTATAGCAAACTTTTTTAATTGAATTAAAAAATACCTTTATTTTTCTTTATAATAACCTTTGTACATCTATATTTTTCAATGAACTTCTCATTAGTTAAATTTGATTTTTTAAGAATATATGTTATAATACCTTGAAAATAAATTATGCTAGCTAATGTAGGGGAGTGGGTTTTGGTCCACTCCCTCTTTAGTAGTTGTCTTGAAAGTGAGGTGAATATATACTTTATGGAAAAATATAACAAGGAAAATATTTTGAAAAAAATTGAAACCATTGTTACTCCAGTAGTAAATGAAATGAAATTATCTCTTGTTGATATTGAATATCTTCAAGATGGAGGTTACTGGTATGTAAGAATATATGTTGAAAATCTAGAAGGGGATATAACTCTTGAAGATTGTGCAACTATCAGTAATAAAGTAGATGAAGACATAGATAAACTTATTGAACAAAGATTTTTTTAGAGGTATCTTCTCCAGGTATTGAAAGACCATTAAAGAAAATTGACGACTATATCAGATTTAAGGGAGAAAAAGCTAAATTAAGTCTTAAACATAAAGTTAATGACAATAAAAACTTTGAAGGAATAATTATAGATTGTAGAGATAGTATTATATACTTAGAAGTAGAAAATGAAAAAATAATAGAAATTCCCTTTTCAGAAGTAAGAAAAGCCAATCTTGTTTATGAATTTGAAGAATTTTAATAGAATTTTCAGGAGGTAATGAAAATAATATGAAAAGTAAAGACGCTAAAGTTTTTTTAGAAGCCCTAGATGAATTAGAAAGAGAAAAAGGAATAAGCAAAGAAAGTCTTCTTCTTACTGTTGAACAGGCTCTGTTGGCAGCTTATAAAAAAAATCATGGTGAAGAGGAAAATGTGGAAGTTGAAATCAACAGAGAAACTGGTGATGTCAAACTTTATGAAGTTAAAACTGTTGTAGAAACTGAAGACCTTTATGATGCTGCTATTGAAATTTCTCTTGATGATGCTCAAGAAATCAAAAAGAGAGCTAAAGTTGGTGACATAGTAAGAATAGAAATTAATTGTGAGGAATTTAGAAGAAATGCTATTCAAAATGGAAAGCAAATTGTTATTCAAAAAGTAAGAGAAGCTGAAAGACAATATATCTATGATAGATTCAAAGAAAAAGAAAATGATATTATAAATGGTATCATTAGAAGAATCGATGAAAAGAAAAATATTTTTGTTGAATTTGATGGAATAGAAGCTATTCTTCCAACAACTGAACAATCTCCTGCTGACACTTATAGAGTAGGAGAAAGACTTAAAGTTTTCCTTGCTGAAGTTGAAAAAACTAATAAGTTCCCTAAAATAGTTATTTCTAGAAAACATGAAGGTTTACTAAAGAAATTATTTGAACTTGAAATACCAGAAATTACATCTGGCTTAATAGAAATAAAAGCTGTTGCAAGAGAAGCTGGATCAAGAGCTAAAGTCGCTGTGTACTCATCTGATCCTAATATTGATACTGTAGGAGCTTGTATTGGGCAAAAAGGTCTTAGAATAAAAAACATAGTTAATGAATTAAATGGAGAAAAAATAGATATTGTTATTTGGAAAGAATCTGTTGAAGAGTTTGTTTCAGCTGTATTAAGTCCAGCAAAAGTGAAAAGTGTTGAGGTTATTGAAGATGAAAATACAGCAAGAGTAATCGTTGATAATTCACAATTATCTCTAGCTATTGGTAAAAATGGTCAAAATGCTAGACTTGCTGCTAAATTAACTGGTATGAGAGTTGATATAAAAACTGAAAATAGTTCTAAAGATGATTCTTTAGAAGGAGAACAAAGTGAGTAATCAGGATTTTCCAGAAAGAACTTGTTTAATTTGTAAGGATAAAAAAGATAAAAAAGATTTATTCAGATTGATTAAAACAAAAGAAGATAAGTATGTTTTTGATGAAAAACAGAAGCAACAAAATAGAGGCTACTATATCTGTAAAACACATGAATGTCTTCAAAGACTATCCAAGCATAAGAAGATAAAAATGAATACAGATGACCTAATGAAGATGTTGAATCTTTTAAAAAAGGGAGAAAAGGACTATTTAAATATTTTGAAAGCAATGAAAAATTCACAAGTTTTATCTTTTGGAATGAATATGGTTTTAGATGAAATAGAACATACTCATTTCTTAGTTCTAGCACAAGATATAAGTGAAAAAAATGAAAAAAAACTTTTACTTAAAGCTAAAGAACTCAGCATAAACTTTGTTTATTTTGGAAATAAAAATCAACTTGGAGATATTTTTGGCAAAGAAGAAGTAAGTGTTGTTGGTGTCAAAAATAAAAAAATAGCCCGTGGCCTCATAAATTAACCTAATTTAGGAGGTAATTAATGAAAGTAAGAGTACATGAATTAGCTAAAAAATATGATATGGGAAATAAAGAGTTTTTAAATCTCTTAAAAGATGATATTAAAATCACAGTTTCTTCTCATCTATCTGGTTTAGCTGAAGAAGATGTGAAAAAAATAGATAAATATTTTGAAAATATGAATAATAAAGAAGAAGTAATTGTGAAGCCTGAAAAAACGACTTCAAATGGAAAGGGAGATAGTTTGAATAAAAAGGTTGTAGAAGTTGAAACAGATGATATATTTGAAGAAGATGGATTAGGTAATGGTAAAAAATCTCAACAAATAAAAATTGGAAAAGATAAAAAAAATTGGAAGGGAGTTAAATCAGCTCCTGGAGAAAAAACTAATGAAGATGAAAAATCAAAAAAAAATAAAAAGAAAAAAGGAAGAAGAACTGATTTTGTTATGAAAACAATTGATAATGTCGGTTCTGAAACCATTGAAGAAGATGGAGTAAAAATAATTAAAATAAGAGGAGAAATCACTTTAGGTGATTTTGCATCAAGACTTGGTGTAGGAAGTGCTGAAATAATCAAAAAACTTTTTCTAAAAGGTCAGATGCTTACTATTAACAGCCCAATATCCATAGAAATGGCTGAAGAAATAGCTGTAGACTATGATGCCTTAGTTGAAAAAGAAGAAGAAGTAGAACTAGAATTTGGAGAAAAGTTTGCTCTTGAACTTGAAGATAAAGCTGAAGACCTTGTTGAAAGACCTCCAGTTATAACTATTATGGGTCATGTTGACCATGGTAAAACATCATTACTTGATGCTATTAGAGCAAGTAATGTAGTATCTGGAGAAGATGGTGGAATCACTCAAAAAATCGGTGCTTACCAAGTTGTTAAAAGTGGTAAAAAAATTACTTTTGTTGATACTCCTGGTCATGAGGCTTTTACTGATATGAGAGCCAGAGGAGCACAAGTTACTGATATTGCTATATTAGTCGTTGCTGCAGACGATGGAGTTATGCCACAAACAATTGAAGCTCTATCGCATGCAAAAGCTGCTAATGTCCCTATTATTGTTGCAGTTAATAAAATTGATAAACCAGAAGCTAATCCTCAAAAAGTAAAACAAGAACTTATGGAACATGGACTTGTTTCCATTGAATGGGGAGGAGATACTGAATTTGTTGAAGTATCTGCTAAAAAACAATTAAATCTTGATACATTGCTTGATACTATACTTATCACAGCTGAAATTCTTGAACTTAAAGCCAATCCTAAAAAAGAGCTAAGGGAGTAGTTCTTGAATCAAAACTTGACCCTAAAGTTGGACCTATCGCAGATATACTTGTTCAAGAAGGTACATTAAAAATAGGTGATGTTATCGTTGCTGGGGAAGTTTATGGTAAAGTAAGAGCATTAATTAATGATAGAGGAGAAAGAGTAGAAAAAGTAGAACTTTCTCAACCAGCTGAAATTATTGGATTCAATCAAGTCCCACAAGCTGGAGATACTATGTATGTTATTCAAAATGAGCAACATGCAAAAAGAATTGTTGAAGAAGTTGCTAAAGAAAGAAAACTTTCTGAAACAAGTAAAAAAACTATTTCACTTGAATCATTATCAGAGCAATTTGATCATGAAAATCTTAAAGAACTTAATCTTGTATTAAGAGCAGATTCAAGAGGTTCTGTAGAAGCATTAAGAGAATCATTAATGAAACTTTCTACTAATGAAGTAGCTGTTAATATTATTCAAGCTGCTTCAGGAGCTATCACAGAAAGTGATGTTAAACTTGCTGAAGTTTCAAATGCCATTATAATAGGATTCCATGTAAGACCTACTACAAAAGCTATAAAAGAAGCTGATCTTAATGGTGTAGAAATAAGAACTTCAAATATAATCTATCATATTACTGAAGACATAGAAAAAGCTTTAACTGGTATGCTTGAACCTGAATTTAAAGAAATATATCTTGGAAGAATTGAAATCAAAAAAGTATTTAAAGTTTCTAAAGTTGGAAATATAGCTGGATGTGTTGTTGTTGATGGAAAAGTTAAAAATGATTCAAATATCAGAATATTAAGAGATGGAATAGTTATGTATGAAGGAAAACTTTCTTCATTGAAAAGATATAAAGATGATGCTAAAGAAGTTGTTGCTGGACAAGAATGTGGACTTGGAGTGGAAAATTTCAATGATATCAAAGAAGGCGATATTGTTGAAGCGTTTGAAATTCAAGAAATTAAAAGAACTCTAAAATAACTAGATCAATAGTTCATGTAGAAAGAGAGTGATGTAAAATGAAAAGACAAAGATTAGCAGGAATAGAAAAAGAAATGGCTAGAGTTATATCTCAAGCCCTTCTTGAAGAAGTAAAAAATCCAAAAATAAAAGGTATTGTATCAGTTACAAGTGTACATGTTACTGAAGATTTAAAATTTGCAGATGTATTTTTCAGTATAATGGGTCAAGAAAATATAAATACTGATGAAGTATTAGAAGGATTAAATCAAATCAAAGGATTTTTAAGAAAAAGAGTAGCTGAGGAAATTGAAATCAGATATATCCCTGAAATAAGAGTTAAAATAGATGACTCTATTGAGCATGCAGTAAAAATATCAAAACTTTTAAATGATTTGAAAAGGTAGTGATATTAATGCATTGGGAATATAGTTCGCTACCTCAAACTCTTATTGATACTAAGGCTGCTCAATGGAAGAAGAATAGATTACTTACTACCTTATTACTCAATAGAGGCTTTGAAGATGAAAAAAAAGCAGATGAATTTATAAGCCCAAAAATTTCTGATTTTAGAGACCCTTTTAAGTTTGAAAAAATGGAAAAAGTAGTAGATAAAATTTTAGAAAAAAGAGAAAAAAAGGAAAAAGTTTTTATTTATGGAGATTATGATGTTGATGGAATAACAGCAGCTGTATTTCTTGTTCTAGTCTTTAGAAACATTGGGATAGAAGTAGATTATTACATTCCTAATAGAATGGAAGAAGGCTATGGGCTAGATAAAAAACCATTGACTTTATTAACACAAAGAATGGAAAACTAGTCATCACTGTTGATACTGGTGTCAATTCTATAGAAGATGTAAAATATGCAGAGAGTTTAGGGATAGATGTGATAGTTACTGACCATCACAAAAGTATAAAAGAGGAGGAAGATGACCATCTCCTTCTCTTAAATCCCAAATTAAGTGATACTTATGAATTTAAATATTTATCTGGCGCTGGAGTTGCTTTAAAAGTAGCTCAAGGAATTTACCAAAAATTAAAAATAGATATAAAAGCTTTATACCAGTATATGGATATAGTAATGATTGGAACTGTTGCTGATGTTGTTCCTATGACTGATGAAAATAGAATAATAATAAAACAAGGACTTAAAGCTTTGAAAAAAACTAAAGTCAAAGGTCTTATGTATCTTTTAAAATATCTTAAGTTTCAAAATAAGACTATAAATACAACTGATGTAAGCTATTTCATATCTCCTCTAATTAATTCGCTTGGAAGAATAGGTATTTCCAAAATGGGAGCTGATTTTTTCTTAAAAGAGGACGACTTTGAGATATATAATATAATAGAAGAAATGAAAAAATCAAATAAAAAAGAAGAGAACTTGAAAAAAATATATATGATGAAGCCAATCAAGAAATTGCAAAAATAGGAATTAAAAATCTTAAGTGTATATTTTTAAGTTCTGAAAAATGGCATCCAGGAGTAATTGGTGTTGTATCTTCAAGATTGAGTGTAAAATATAATATTCCTGTAACACTTATTGCCTTTAAAGATGGAATTGGAAAAGCTTCTTGTAGAAGTGTAAAAGGAATAAGCGTTTTTAACATATTTCAAAAAATGAGTGAAAAACTTGTCAGATTTGGCGGGCATGACCTTGCTGCTGGTTTTATAGTAAAATCTGAAAATCTTGAAGAAGTAAAAAATATTTTTAAAACAAGTATAGAAAATATAAAAATAGAAAAAGAAAAAAAGAGTTTGAAAATAGATGCAGAATATTCTATTGAAAACATTGATGAAGATATGTTCGAAACTATGGAAAGTATATCTCCATATGGACTTGAAAATCCACACCCACTATTCATTGATAGAGATCTTTCATTTGAAAATATTAAAAAATTTGGAGTAGATGAAAGGCATTTTAATGGAATAATAAGGAAAAATGGAAAGAACTACCATATGGTAGCGTTCGACTTAGGGCATAAAATAAATGAAATAGAGTCTAAAATTCAAAAGTTTGACATTGTCTATTATCCAGAAAAAACTTTATATAGAGGAGAAGAAATTTTCCAAATCAGGATAAAAGATATTAAAATAAAAGATGATTTTTATGAAATTTTTACTAAATAGATCAAGGAGGAAAAATGAAACACGAAATCAAAAAATTAGAAAACTCAGCAGTAGAAATTAAAATTTCTCTTACTACTGAAGAAGTAAGTCCTATTAAAAACGAGGTATTAGCAGAACTTGCAAGCAAAGCTGAAGTTCCTGGATTTAGAAAAGGGAAAGCTCCTCTAGACAAAGTTGAAGCTCAATTCAAAGATGCTTTAAAAGAGGAAGTTACTGAGAAAGTTTTACATAAATACTATGAAGAAGTGGTGAAAGCTGAAAATATCACTCCTATTAGTTATATTCATAGTTTAGTAACTAACCTTACTGATGCTTTTGATCTTACTTTCAAAGTTGATGTATATCCAACTGTTGAATTAGGAGAATACAAAGGATTAGAAGTTGAGAAAGAAACTTTTGAAATGAAAGAAGAACTTTTAAATAAAGAACTTGAAATTATGGTAAACAGCAAATCTAAGTTAGAAGATACTGAAGCTGGACATAAAGCTGAAATGGGGGATACTGTTGATCTTGCTTTTGAAGGTTTTGTAGATGGTGTTCCTTTTGAAGGAGGAAAATCTGAATCTCATACTTTAAAATTAGGTTCTAAAATGTTTATCGACAATTTTGAAGATCAATTAGTTGGTTATACAGCTGGTCAAGAAGGAGAAATCAATGTAACTTTCCCTGAGCAATATCATGCTGCTGATCTTGCTGGAAAACCTGCTGTTTTCAAAGTTAAAATCAACGCTATCAAAAAACTTGTTGTTCCTGAATTAAATGAAGAATTGGCTAAAGAACTAGGATTTGAATCTGTTGAAGATCTTAAAACTAAAAAAACTGAAGAAATCAAAGCTAGAGAAGAAGCTAGAATAAAAAATGAGTACATTGGTAAATTACTAGATAAAGTTGCTGCTAATTCAAAAGTAGAAGTTCCTTTCTCTATGGTAGCTACTGAAGTTAAAAATAGAATTTCTGAAATGGAAAATCAACTTTCAGCTCAAGGTATAGGAATGGATATGTATCTACAAATGACTGGAATGGATAGAGCTAAATTAGAAAATCAAATTGCACCTATGGCTGCTGGAAAAGTAAAAGTTGATCTTATACTTGAGGCTATAGCTAAAGCTGAAAACTTAGAAGTTTCAGAAGAAGAAGTTACTGCTAAAATGACTGAAGTTGCTAGATACTATGGAATGGATCTAACAAAACTAGAAGAAGAATTAAAAGCACACAATAATTATGATAACTTTAAATATACACTAAAAGGTGAATGCATGATGCAAAAAGCAATTGATCTTTTAGTTGAAACTGCAAAATAATAATTTTTATTTTAATACTATAGGAAGCAGCCAGCTGCTTCCTATAGCTCTTAAATAAATAACTAAATAATGGAATCATCTATCATTTAGTTATTTATTTAAGGAGGTAATATTTATGTATAGTCCAACAGTAGTAGAAAGTACAGGTAGATCAGAAAGGGCCTATGATATATATTCAAGACTTTTAAAAGACAGAATAATATTTTTAGGAACAGAAATAGATGATAATGTTGCAAATGCAATTGTTGCTCAACTTCTTTTTCTTGAGGCTGAAGACCCTGACAAAGATATTATCATGTATATAAATAGTCCTGGTGGAGTAGTAACAGCAGGAATGGCTATATATGATACTATGAATTATATAAAACCTGATGTACAAACTGTTTGTATTGGTCAGGCAGCAAGCATGGGAGCTCTTCTTTTAGGTGCTGGAGCAAGAGGAAAAAGATATGCTTTAGAACATTCTAGAATAATGATACATCAACCCTTAGGTGGAGCAAGAGGTCAAGCTACAGATATAGAAATACAAGCAAAAGAAATCTTAAGAATGAAAGAGATGCTATCTCAAATACTGGCTGATTGTACAGGTAAGTCACTTTCTGAAATCATTACTGATACAGAAAGAGATAATTATATGTCAGCTGAAGAAGCAAAAAATTATGGTCTTATTGACCAAGTCTTTAAAAAATAAAGGAGAATGATATGAGTAAAAAAGCTAGATGTTCCTTCTGTGGAAGTACTGAAAATGAAGTTTCTAAATTATTCAGTGGGATAGATGGAGCTCTTATCTGTGACAGATGTATAGAAAGCTGTTTTGATATCCTTGAACTTTCTAATGAAAAAATGGGAGAAAAACTTCCAGAAGATATATCACCAGATTCTCTTTTGACACCAAAGGAGATAAAAGAAAAACTTGATGAATATGTAATTGGGCAAGATGAAACAAAGAAAATCCTTTCAGTTGCTGTATATAATCATTACAAGAGAATACTGAATAAAAATAACTATGGAGAAGAGGATAATAATGTAGAACTTCAAAAATCTAATGTCCTTTTGATTGGACCTACTGGTTCTGGTAAAACTCTTCTTGCACAAACACTTGCAAGATGTTTAAGTGTACCTTTTGCAATAGCTGATGCTACTACTCTTACTGAAGCTGGATATGTAGGAGATGATGTTGAGAATGTATTAGTAAGACTTCTTCAAGCAGCTGATTATGATGTTGAGGCAGCTGAAAGAGGAATTATTTATATAGATGAAATAGATAAAATAGCAAGAAAATCAGAAAATGTATCTATTACAAGAGATGTTTCTGGTGAAGGTGTACAACAGTCCCTTCTTAAAATAATAGAGGGAACTAAATCACAAGTACCACCTCAAGGTGGAAGAAAGCACCCTAATCAGGAGCTTATTGAAATAGATACTGCAAATATCCTTTTCATAGTAGGAGGAGCATTTGAAGGACTTGAAAAAGTAATAAAATCAAGAACTAATAAAAAAGTTATAGGCTTTGGTGCTGATGTAAAGAGTGAAACTGAAGAAAAGGTTGGAGAAGTATTTGTAAAAGTTTTACCTGAAGACTTGGTAAGACAAGGAATAATTCCAGAATTAGTAGGAAGACTTCCTGTTATAACAACTTTAAAAGATCTTGATGAAGAGGCTCTTATCAGAATACTTACAGAACCTAAAAATGCAATTGTTAAACAGTATAAAAAACTATTCGATTTAGAAGGAGTAGATTTGGAATTTACTCCAGAAGCACTAAAAAAATCGCCGTTCTTGCTCTTGAAAGAAAAATAGGAGCAAGAGGTCTTAGAGCAATAATAGAACAAACTATGCTTGAATTAATGTATGAGGTTCCTTCTGACGATTCAATAACTAAAGTTACAATTGGAGAAGAAGCTGTCCTTGATTCAACAAAGGCTATTATTGAAAAAGAACAAAAAAATTAGGAGGGATAACTTTATGAGTAAAACACTATTTTTACCTACTAGGGACTTAGTTATCTTCCCAGGTATAGTAACACCTATATATGTAGGTAGGGTAAAAAGTATCAATACATTAGAATCAGCTGTAAACAGCAAAAGTAAATTAGTACTAGGAATGCAGAAAGATCCAGCTAAAGAAAATCCTGATCTTCCTGAAGATATATATAATATTGGAGTAATAGTCAACATACTTCAAATAGTAAAAATGCCAAATAATAATATAAAAGTATTGGTAGAAGCAGAAGACAGAGTTACAATAGAAGATATAGAAGTTGGAGAAACAGAATATAAAGTTGCATATAAAATCTTAAAATGTACTAATGGGAAAACTAAAGAAACTGAAGCAGTATATAGAAAAGTTTTAAGCTACTTTGAAAAATATGTAGGTTTAACTGGAAAGATATCTTCAGAACTTTTAGTTAATCTAAAGGGTATCAAAGATATTAATAATGCTTTTGATATTATTTCATCTAATCTTCCTGTAAAAAGCGAATTAAGACAGGAACTTTTAGAAATATTTGATATCAAAGAAAGAGGATACAAGCTATTAGAACTTCTTACTAATGAAATGGAAATAGCTTCTCTTGAAAAGAAAATAGATGATAAAGTAAAAACTAAAATGAATGAAGCTCAAAAAGCTTACTACATAAAAGAAAAAATAACAGCTATGAAAGAAGAGTTAGGAGATTATTCACAAGATGATGATATGCTTGATCTTGTTGAAAAATTAAAGAAAGCTAAACTTCCTAAAGAAGTTAAACAAAAACTCGATGTTGAAATGAAAAAACTTTCTAAAATGCCTCCATTTTCAGCTGAAGCAACAGTATCAAGAAACTATATTGAAACTGTTCTTGATCTTCCATGGGAAAAGAGTACTAAAGATATTCTTGACTTAAAAAAAGCTAATGATATTTTAGAAAGAGATCATTATGGATTAAAAGATGCTAAAAATAGAGTTTTAGATTACCTTGCTGTAAAAAAACTTAATCCTAATATGAAAGGAGGAATTCTTTGTCTTGCAGGACCTCCTGGAATAGGTAAAACATCTCTTGTTAAATCTATTGCTGATGCAATGGGAAGAAAATTTGTAAGAGTTTCTCTTGGAGGGATGAGAGATGAAGCTGAAATCAGAGGACATAGAAGAACATATATTGGTTCTATGCCTGGTAAACTTATTAAAGCCATGAAAGATGCTGGAACTAAAAATCCTGTTATTCTTTTAGATGAAATTGATAAAATGTCTAATGATTATAAAGGTGATCCTGCTTCGGCTATGCTTGAAGTTCTTGATCCTGAACAAAACAGTCATTTTGAAGATCATTATATTGACATGCCTTTTGACCTTTCAAAAGTATTCTTTGTTGCTACAGCAAATGATCTTAGAACAGTTTCACCTCCTTTAAGAGACAGAATGGAAATAATTAATATTTCTTCGTATACTGAATTTGAAAAACTTCATATAGCTAAAAATTATCTTATCAAACAAGCTAAAGAAGAAAATGGTCTAAAAGATTATGATATTCATATTCCTGATAATGTCATTTTAAAAATTATCGATGAATATACTAGAGAAGCTGGAGTAAGAAGTTTAAAAAGAGAAATTATAACTCTTTGCAGAAAAATAGCTAGAGAGGTTGTAGAACAAAAGAAAAAGAAATTTACTATAAAAAGTTCAAGCCTTGAAAAACTTTTAGGTAAACCTAAATTCAGACCTGAAAAAATGAAAGAAAAACAGCCTAAACAAGGAGTTGTAAATGGATTAGCATGGACTTCTGTTGGTGGAGTTACTCTTGAAGTACAAGGAGTTTCTATCCCTGGTAAAGGAGAAATTTCTCTAACTGGAACATTAGGAAATGTAATGAAAGAGTCAGCTCAAGTAGCATTTACTTATGTAAAAGCTAACCTTGATAAATATAAATTAGAAAATCCAGAATTTTTTGAAAAGAAAAATATACATCTTCACTTCCCAGAGGGAGCAACACCTAAAGATGGTCCTTCTGCTGGTATAACTATTGTTACAGCTATACTTTCTGTTCTTACAGGAAGACAAGTAAGACAGGATATAGCAATGACTGGTGAAGTTACTATTACAGGAGATGTTCTTGCAATAGGAGGAGTAAAAGAAAAAGTTATAGGAGCCCATAGAGCTGGTATTAGGGAAGTTATTCTTCCTGATGACAATAGAATGGATGAAAGTGATATTCCTTCTGAAGTAGCAAAAAATATGACTATTCACTTTGCTAAAACATATGACGATGTTGAAAAATTAGTTTTTGCAGACAAATAATTTTTAAGTGAGGAAGATTTATGAATATAAAACAGGCAGATTTTGTTAAATCGGCAGTTTATGAAAAAGATTACCCTGAGCAATTAAATAATATGGAATTTGCTTTTGTGGGAAGATCTAATGTAGGAAAATCCTCTTTGATCAATAGCATCACTGGCAGAAAAAAACTAGCAAAAACAAGTAAAACTCCAGGAAGGACTCAACTTATAAATTATTTCAAAATAAATAATGAATTCTTTATAGTTGACCTTCCAGGATATGGATTTGCCAAAGTGCCTAAAGAAATGAAAGCTGAATGGGGAAAAACAATGGACAGATATATTGCCAGTCCAAGAAAAAAACTGGTTTTTGTCCTTTTAGATATAAGAAGAATCCCTAGTCAAGAAGATATAGAAATGCTTGTATACCTTGATCATCATGATATTCCTTTTAAAATAATTTTTACTAAAATGGATAAGGTTTCAAATAATGAAAAATTTAAAATAATGAAAGAAATAAAGAAAAAAATAGAGTTTCACAATGAGGATGTTTTCTTTCACTCTTCACTTTCAGATAATGGAAAAGAAGATATTCTTAATTTTATAGAAACTATGCTGGAAAATAAAGATTAAATATTTTATATATAAGTTTATTGGGAGGAATTTTAAATGGAAGAACTTAATAAGACTTATTCCCCTAAGGAAATAGAGTCAAAATGGTATAAGATCTGGGAAGATTCTAAATACTTTGCAGGAAAAATGGAAGAAGGAAAAGAAAGCTATTCAATAGTTATTCCTCCTCCAAACGTCACTGGTATACTTCATATGGGGCATATACTTAATAACTCTATCCAAGATACTCTAGTAAGATACAAGAGAATGTGTGGTTATAATACTTTATGGCTTCCAGGATGTGATCATGCTGGAATAGCTACTCAAAATAAAGTTGAAAGAAAACTTGCTGAAGAAGGATTAAAAAAAGAAGATTTAGGAAGAGATAAATTCATTGAAGAAACTTGGAAATGGAAAGAAAAGCATGGTGGAATCATAACTACTCAATTAAGAAAAATTGGAGCTTCTCTTGATTGGGACAGAGAAAGATTCACAATGGATGAAGGACTTTCAAAAGCTGTAAGAGAAATATTTGTTCACTTATACAATGATGGACTTATCTATCAAGGTGAATACATGGTAAACTGGTGTCCAAGATGTGGTACTGCTCTTGCTGATGATGAAGTTGAACATGTGGAAAAAGATGGTCATTTATGGCATGTAAAATATCCAGTAAAAGATTCTGATGAATTTATAATAATAGCTACTTCAAGACCTGAAACTATGCTTGCTGATGTAGCAGTTGCTGTACATCCTGAAGATGACAGATACAAACATCTTATAGGAAAAAAACTTATTCTTCCTCTAGTAGGAAGAGAAATTCCTGTAATAGCTGATGATTATGTAGATAGAGAGTTTGGAACTGGAGCTTTAAAAATAACTCCTGCTCATGACCCTAATGACTTTAATGTTGGAAAAAAACATAATCTCCCTATAATAAATATGCTTACAAAGGAAGCTACAGTTACTGATGAGTTTCCTAAATATGCTGGTTTAGATAGATTTGAAGCTAGAAAAGTAATGGTTGAAGAATTAAAAGAAACTGGAGCACTTGTTAAAATAGAAAATATAAAACATAATGTAGGTCAATGCTATAGATGTCAAACTGTAGTTGAACCAAGGGTTTCTAAACAATGGTTTGTTAAAACTGAAACTCTAGCTCAAAAAGCTTTAGAAGTAGTAAAAAATGGTGAAATAAAAATCATGCCTAAGAGAATGGAAAAAATCTATTATAATTGGCTTGAAAATATAAGAGATTGGTGTATCTCAAGGCAACTTTGGTGGGGACATAGAATCCCAGCTTGGTATGGTCCTGATAAATACATTTTTGTAGCAAGAGATGAAAATGAAGCTAAAGAAATGGCTGTTAAACATTATGGAAAAGAAGTTGATTTAATCCAAGAAGAAGATGTTCTTGATACTTGGTTTTCTTCTGCATTATGGCCTTTCTCTACAATGGGATGGCCTGAAAAAACTAAAGAGCTTGAAACTTTCTATCCTACATCTACACTTGTTACAGGAGCAGATATAATTTTCTTCTGGGTAGCTAGAATGATCATGTTTGGATTATATGAAATGAAAGAAATTCCTTTTAAAGATGTATTTTTCCATGGAATTGTAAGAGATGAAATTGGAAGAAAAATGTCTAAGTCTTTAGGAAATTCTCCAGATCCATTAAATCTAATAGATGAATTTGGTGCAGACGCTATCAGATTCTCTATGATATATAACACATCTCAAGGACAGGATGTACATTTCTCAGAGAAACTTCTTGAAATGGGAAGAAACTTTGCTAATAAGATATGGAATGTCGCAAGATTTGTTATCATGAACCTTGAAGGATTTGATGTAAAATCTGTAAATAAAGAAGAGCTTAAACTTGAATTAGTCGATAAATGGATATTCTCTAGAATGAATGAAACTTCTAAAGAAGTGGCTGACTATATTGATAAATTCCAATTAGATGATGCTGCTAAAGCTGTTTATGAATTTTTGAGAGGAGATTTCTGTGACTGGTATGTTGAACTTGCAAAAGTAAGACTATACAATGATGATGAAGCTGGAAAAGCTTCTAAAGTAACTGCTCAATATGTACTTTGGACAGTACTAGAATCTGGACTTAGAATGCTTCATCCATTTATGCCATTTATAACAGAAGAAATCTGGCAAAAAATTAAAGTTAAAGGAGATTCTATCATGATACAGCAATATCCTGTGGCTGATGAATCACTAATCAACAGAGATATTGAAAATTCGTTTGAATATATCAAAGAGGTTATTTCTTCTTTAAGAAATATAAAAGCTGAAATGGGAATTTCTCCAGCTAAAGAAGTAAAAGTAGTTATTAAAACTTCTGATGAGATGGAATTAAAAACTCTTGAAGATAACTATATCTTCATAACTAAATTGGCTAAAATAGAAGAACTTAAATATGGAAAAGATATGACAAAACCTGAACAAAGTGGATTTAGAGTAGCTAGAAATTCTGAAGTGTATATGATACTTACTGGACTTTTAAATGCTGAAGTTGAAATCAAAAAAATACAGGAACAAATAGAAAAAGTCCAAAAAGATCTTGATAAAGTTAATGCAAAACTTTCTGATGAAAGATTTACTTCTAAAGCTCCTGCCCATATTTTAGAAAGAGAAAGAAGAATTCAAAAAGAATACCAAGATAAAATGGATAAACTTACTGAAAATCTTAAGAACTTTATGTAATATTAAAAATCTATTTTAAAAAATTTAAGAAAGTTGTATAATAAAATTGTAAGAGGCTTTTTTAAGGAGGTAGATTCTATGAATTTACAAGAGATGGTTTTCAGAGCCCTTTTGGACTACGAAGCTCAAGGGGAAATATATATAGAAAAAGAAAAAGTAACACTTGGTTGTATGGCAAATGGAAGTGAAATGGAAACTGTAAGAAAGTTTCTAAACACTATTGAATTAAAAGAAAAATTCAAAGATTACACTTTAGATGAGATTAATAAAGCTGTACAAAGTCTTGTAGAAAAAGACTTCATAAAAGCTAGAATAGTTACTACTACTACTGGTGTTAACTTCTATGAACTTCTTAATAGTGAATGTGATTTAGAAGAGTTCTTAGAAGGATAAAATCATTTTATTTTGAGGAATAGGGCTGGCTCAAATATTAATTTTGACCAGCCTATTATTTTATTTTTATTTAAGGAGGATTAAATGATAAAAGCTATATTTTTTGATATTGATGGAACTCTTGTTAGTTTTAATACTCATAAAGTTCCTAAAAGTACAATGAAAGCTTTTGAACTGCTTCATGAAAAAGGAATAAAAACATTTGTTGCAACAGGAAGACATCCTTCAATCATGTCATTAGGTAATAATCTTGATCAATTAAAATTTGATGGTTATGTAACTCTTAATGGACAATATTGTTTTAATGATAAAGAAATAATCTATAAAAATAGTATATCCCCTGAAGATATAAAAAGTCTTATTGAATTTTTAAAAGACTATCCTCATCCTTGTGGTTTTGTAGAAGGTGAAGGAGGAATGTATATTAATCATATAAATGATAATGTTAGAACTGTTTTAGAAGCTGTAAACCTTCCTATGCTGCCTGTTAAAGATATTTCAAGAGCTTTAAACAATGAAGTATTTCAATTGAATCCTTATGTATCTCCTGAAGAAGAACATATTTTTATGAATGCTTTAAAAAATTGTGAAGCTACAAGATGGAATCCATTATTTTTAGATATTATTCCAGCTGGTGGTGGAAAACATGTAGCTGTAGAGAAAATAAGAGAATACTATGGGTTTTCCAAGGAAGAAACTATGGCTTTTGGAGATGGTGGAAATGATATTACTATGCTCTCAAATGTAGGAATAGGCGTTGCCATGGGAAATGCTAATGAAAATGTAAAATTAATTGCTGATTATGTTACTGATACAGTGGATAATGATGGTATTTTTAAAGCTCTTAAACATTTTTCTATCATATAAAAATATACAATTTTTCATATTAAATATATTAAAAAAATTCTTTTTATTAATTTTTTATTATTGTATCATTTCTAAAAATAAAGTTCAATATATAAAAATTTATGTAACTGAACTTTTTATTTTAGTTTTTAAAACTTATTGTATTAAATAAAGACATTAT